>NZ_JBVIGS010000031.1:0-57881 GCF_055570675.1 Streptomyces sp. NPDC031111 | reverse complement strand
CGCCCGGTTACATTCCGAACCCGGAAGCTAAGCCTTACAGCGCCGATGGTACTGCAGGGGGGACCCTGTGGGAGAGTAGGACGCCGCCGAACAATCTTTGGAAGGGACCCCTGGTCTCCAGCGTTCAGCTGGGGCCAGGGGTCCTTTTTTATTTATGCTTGCGGTACCGAAGACAGGAGTCACCCATGTCCACCAACTCTCCCGACGACCGACCGGAGCGCGACCAGCGCCGACGGGACAGTGGTGGCCGGAGCGGCCAGCGCGGGGATCGTGGCGGTTTCCGTCGCGACAACGACCGCGCAGGTCAGGGCCGTCGTGAAGGCGGTGGCGACCGCGATCGAGGTGGCTTCCGCCGAGATGACCGCCGAGATGAGCGCCGCGACGACCGTCGTGATGACCGTCGAGGTGACGACCGCGGGCAGCGCGGTGGCTTCCGCCGTGACGACAACCGTGGTGGTGGGTACGGGCGTCGGGACGACCGTGACCGTGCTCCGCGTCGTGACGACCGGGATCGGGGCGGTTTCCGTCGTGACGACCGGCGTGACGACCGTCGTGATGACCGAGGTGGTGACCGTCCCGCGTTCCGTCGCGACGACCGCGGCAGCCGTCCGTCCTTCCGCCGCGATGACCGTGGTGACCGCCCCTCGTTCCGCCGCGACGACCGTCGTGACGACCGTCGTGATGACCGCCGCGACGACCGGAGGGATGATCGTCGGGACGACCGGCGCGACAGCCGGCGTGACGACAACCGTGGTGGTGGGTACGGGCGTCGGGACGACCGTGACCGTGCTCCGCGTCGTGACGACCGGGATCGGGGCGGTTTCCGTCGTGACGACCGGCGTGACGACCGTCGTGATGACCGAGGTGGCGACCGTCCCGCGTTCCGTCGCGACGACCGCCGCGATGACCGTCGTGATGACCGAGGTGGCGACCGTCCCGCGTTCCGTCGCGACGACCGCCGCGATGACCGTCGTGATGACCGCCGCGATGACCGTCCCGCGTTCCGCCGCGACGACCGGGGCGACCGCGGCGACCGCGGTGGGTTCCGCGGCCGGGACGACAACCGCGGTGAGCGCGGCGGATTCCGTGGCCGGGACGACCGTGGGGGACGTGGGCCCCGGCGCGACGACCGCGGTGGGCGGCCCGGAGGGTTCCGTGGGCGTGACGACCGGCACGGCGGCGGTGGCCGGTTCCGCGAGGAGCGGGACCGCGACCGTGAGCCGATCAAGCGGCTGCCGATCCCCGAGGACGTCACGGGCGAGGAGATCGACAAGGACGTACGCCAGGAACTGCAGAGCCTGCCCAAGACGCTCGCCGAGGACGTCGCCAAGAACCTGGTGATGGTCGCCCGGCTGATCGACGAGGACCCCGAGGGCGCGTACGGCTACTCCAGGGTGGCCCTGCGGCTGGCGTCGCGTGTCGCCGCCGTACGGGAGGCCGCCGGCTTCGCCGCGTACGCCAACCAGAAGTACGCCGAGGCGCTCGCCGAGTTCCGGGCCGCGCGGCGGATGACCGGGACCGTGGAGCTGTGGCCCCTCATGGCCGACTGCGAGCGTGGCCTCGGCCGGCCGGAGAAGGCGCTGGACATGGCCGGTGCGCCCGAGGTGCAGAAGCTGGACAAGGCAGGCCAGGTCGAGATGCGGCTCGTCGCGGCCGGTGCCCGGCGTGACATGGGCCAGCTGGACGCGGCGATCGTGACGTTGCAGAGTTCCGAGCTGGCGTCCAACTCCGTGCAGCCCTGGACCGCGCGGCTGCGCTACGCCTACGCCGACGCGCTGCTCGCCGCCGGCCGGAACGGCGAGGCACGCGAGTGGTTCGCCAAGGCGGTGGAGGCCGACCGGGACGGCAGCACCGACGCCTCCGACCGGCTGGCCGAGCTGGACGGCGTGGAGTTCGTGGACGCCCTCGACGAGGGCGAGGGCGACGAAGCGGGCGCGGACGCGGACGTCGAGGACGACGACAAGGACTGACGTCCGGGACGCGGAACGGATGTGAAGGGGCGGGTCTCTCCGGAGGCCCGCCCCTTCGTCACAGGTCGAGTGCGCGCAGGACCAGGCCCGAGGCCGGTTTCGGGCCGAACGACGTCGACTTGCGCGGCATCGTGACACCCTGGCGGGCGAGGTCGCGGACGACGTCCTCGTGCACGGGGTGCATCAGGACGGCCGTGCCGCCGTCGCGCTCCGCCTTGTCGACCGTGGCGGCCGTGTCGTGGATGTACGCGATGTGGGCGGGCGAGTCGGGGACGCGCCAGACGTGGTCGAGGAGCGTGGCGTGCAGGACCGTCGCGTCCAGGGTGCGCCAGGCCACCGGACGGCCGACCGGGATCGTGCGGGCCAGCAGGTCGGGGTCCGGTCGGTCCACGAGATGGAAGGCGCCGTCGCCGGCGAGCAGGAAGGCGTTGCCCGTCGAGGCCGCCTCGGCCAGGGCGGCCATCGCCTCGGGCAGCGGGGTTCCGTCGAGGCGGCGGACGCGGAACAGGCCGTCGAGTGCGGCCACGGCGTCCGCGACCGGCAGATCGTGCAGGAGTCGGTGGATGGCGCGGACGCGCAGGGGATAGCGGGCCGTGTCCACGAGGAGCACCAGGCCGTGGTCCCAGGGGCTGGGGGAGGGATGCTCCGCGCGGAGACGGCGGTAGGTCGCCCAGCGGTGGTGGCCGTCGGCGATGAGCGCCTGGTGGCCGGCGAGTTCGCGCTGGATCGCGGCGAGGTCGGCGGCGTCGGTGACGGACCACAGGCGGTGGTGGAAGCCGTCCTCGGTGGTGGTCGCCAGGAGGGGCCGCCGCTCGGCCATGCGCTCGATCAGGTCGGCCGTGGCCCCAGCCGAGCCGTCTCCCCGGTAGGTGAGCAGCAGGGGTTCGAGGTTGGCGGAGGTGGCCCGCATCAGGTCCGCGCGGTCGGCGACGATGTGCGGCATGACGTCCTCGTGCGGCAGTACCAGCCGCTCGTCGGGGTCGGAGACGCGCAGCGCGCCGATGATGCCGCGCTGCACCATGCCGTCGCCGTCGCGCTGCTCGTAGACGTACAGGCAGGGCTCCGGGTCGGCGGTCAGTACGCCCTCGGCGCGCCAGCGGCGCAGCGTGTCGGCGGCCTGGGCGTTGCGGGCCCCGGGTGAGTCGGCCTCGGGGAGGATCAGCCGGACGATGTTGTACGGGTCGGCGGACTGGAGGTGGTGCAGGCCGTCAGGGCGGACGACGACGTCGTACGGCGGGGATGTCACGGCGGCCAGGCTGCCGACCCGGTCGGGGTCGTAACGAAGGCCTCGGAACGGGGTGAGTTCCAGGCCCCGGGGCGCCTTTGCCGTCGAGTGACCTGCAGTGTTCATCCCGGCATCGTACGGGTGCCGGTGGCATGGGGGATGATCGGGGGAAAGCCGTCGAACGAGGAGCGATGCGGAATGAGCCGGAGCGTCAGGACGAGGCCCGAGGGCAGTGGGCAGGCCCTGAGCGAGGCGTACGACACGGCGCTGCTCGACCTCGACGGTGTGGTGTACGCGGGTGGCGGCGCGATCGTGCACGCGGTCGAATCGCTCGCCACGGCCCGCGCGGGAGGGATGCGTCTCGCCTATGTGACGAACAACGCCCTGCGTACTCCGGACGTCGTGGCGGCTCATCTGACCGAGCTGGGGATACCGGCGGAGGCGACTGACGTCATCACCTCCGCGCAGGCCGTGGCGCGGCTGATCGGCGAGCAGGTGCCGCAGGGCTCCCGGGTGCTGGTGATCGGCGGTGAGGGGCTGCGGGTGGCGTTGCGCGAGCGCGGGCTCGTGCCGGTGGAGTCGGCGGACGACGACCCGGTGGCGGTCGTCCAGGGGTACGGCGGGCCCGAGCTGCCGTGGGGGCGGTTCGCTGAGGCGTCGTACGCCGTGGCGCGCGGGCTGCCGTGGTTCGCCTCCAACACCGACCTGACCATTCCCAGCGGGCGGGGCATCGCCCCGGGCAACGGCGCGGCGGTGGAGGTCGTACGGATCGCCACGGGTGCCGAGCCGCAGGTCGCGGGGAAGCCGCTGCCGCCGATGCACCGGGAGACGATCCTGCGGACGGGCGCCGAGCGGCCGCTGGTGGTGGGGGACCGGCTGGACACGGACATCGAGGGCGCGTTCAACGGCGGGGTCGACTCGCTGCTGGTGCTGACCGGGGTGACGGACGGCGCGCAGCTGCTGGCGGCGCCCCCGCGGCACCGGCCGACCTATGTGGACGCCGATCTGCGCGGGATGCTCACGGGGCAGCCGGAGGTCGTCGGGGCCGGGGACGGGTTCCGCTGCGGTGGCTGGACGGCGAGGGCCGGTGCCGAGCAGCTGGAGCTGGAGGGCGACGGTGGCGCGCTGGACGGGCTGCGGGCTCTGTGCGCGGCGGCGTGGACGGCGGCCGGGGAGGGCGTGTGCGGGCTGGACGGCGGCAAGGCGCTGGCCCGGCTGGGAGTGTGAGGGGCCCTCGGGTCACCTGGGACAGGTCGCCGCCGTCCGGGGCCCGGCCATCGTGATCGAATGCGAGGGTAGGCTAACCTAACTGCGTGTTGGTCGAGAGTCCCCCCGAACAGCGCGCGGAGACCGCCCCCGCGCCCCCGAACCGCCGGGCGATACGCGCCCTAGGGCTGCTCCTCTCCGTCGTGATCCTGGTGCTCGTCGCGTTGGCGAGCATCGCGGTCGGGGCGAAGGAGCTGTCCCTGGAGCAGGTCTGGCACGGCCTGTTCGAGGACTCGGGTACGTACGGAGACGTCGTCGTGGCGGACAGGCTGTCACGAACCGTCCTCGGACTGCTCGTCGGCGCCGCGCTCGGCCTGGCGGGCTCGGTGCTCCAGGCCCTCACCCGCAACCCCCTGGCCGACCCCGGGCTGCTCGGCATCAACGCGGGCGCGTCCGCCGCCGTCGTCACCGCCATCACCTTCTTCGGCGTCACCTCACTGTCCGGATATGTGTGGTTCGCCTTCTTCGGTGCGGCGGCCGTCGGCGCGCTGGTGTGGTTCCTCGGCGGCAGCCGGGGCGCGACGCCGGTCCGGCTGGCGCTCGCGGGTACGGCCATCAGCGCGGCGCTGTTCGGCTACCTCCAGGCCATCATGATCCTCGACGACGCCGCCCTCGGCCGGATGCGGTTCTGGACCGTGGGCTCGCTGGCCTCGGGAAGCAATGCGACCATCACGCAGGTGCTGCCGTTCCTGCTCGCCGGTTCCCTGCTGGCGCTGGCGCTCGCCCGGCCGCTCAACGCCGTGGCCATGGGCGACGACACCGCCAAGGCGCTCGGCGCCAACCTCAACCGCACCCGGGCGCTGTCCATGCTCGCCGCGACCGTGCTGTGCGGGGCCGCGACCGCGGCCTGCGGGCCGATCGTCTTCGTGGGGCTGATGGTGCCGCACATCGTGCGCTCCTTCACCGGACCCGATCTGCGCTGGATCCTGCCGTACGCGGCGGTCCTGTCGCCCGTGCTGCTGCTCGGCGCCGATGTCATCGGCCGGATCGTGGCCCGGCCGGCCGAGCTCCAGGTCGGCATCGTCACCGCGATCCTCGGCGGCCCGGTCTTCATCTTTCTCGTACGACGGCGGAGGACGGCCCAGCTGTGAAGACCAACCGCGCGGTGCGGACCCCCGGCGGCCTCTCGGTCCGGCTGGACGTGCGCGCCCTCACCGTCGTCGTCCTGCTCCTGCTCACGGCGCTGACCGCCGGCGTGGTCCTGATCGGCACCGGCGACTTCCCGATCCCCGCCGGCGACGTGCTGGCGACCCTCGTCGGCGAGGGCGACGCCGGCCAGGAGTTCATCGTCACCGAGCTGCGGCTGCCCCGCGTCCTCGTCGGGCTGCTCGTCGGCGCCTCGCTCGGGCTCGGCGGCGCGCTGTTCCAGTCCATCTCCCGCAATCCGCTGGGCAGCCCGGACGTGCTCGGCCTCGGACAGGGCGCGACGGCCGGAGCCCTCACGGTGATCGTGCTGTTCTCCGGCACCGCCAACCAGGTCGCCGTCGGCGCCCTCGCCGGCGGACTGGTCACCGGGCTCGCCATCTACGTCCTCGCCTGGAAGCGGGGCGTGCACGGCTATCGGCTGGTCCTGGTCGGCATCGGTGTCTCGGCGGTCGTCACGGCGGTCAACGGCTATCTGCTGACCAAGTCCGACATCGTCGACGCGGCCCGCGCGGTCGTCTGGATGACCGGATCCCTCGACGGCCGGGACTGGGACCAGGTCTGGCCGCTGCTCGCCCTGTGCGCCGTCCTCGTACCGCTGGTTCTCGCCAATTCCCGCGCGCTCCGGATGATGGAGATGGGCGACGACGCCTCGTACGCCCTCGGTGTGCGGGTGGAGCGGGTGCGGCTGCTGCTGATGCTGTCGGCCGTCCTGCTCACCGCGTCGGCGACCGCCGCCGCCGGACCGGTCAGCTTCGTCGCGCTCACGGCGCCGCAGCTCGCCCGGCGTCTGACCCGTTCGCCCGGTCCGAACCTGGCGGCGTCGCTGTGCATGGGCGCCGCCCTCCTGGTCACCGCCGACTGGATCTCGCAACGGGCCTTCGGCGCCGACCAGTTGCCCGTGGGCGTGGTCACCGGCGTGCTCGGCGGCGTCTATCTGCTGTGGCTGCTGGTCACCGAGCGCAGGGCGGGCCGGATATGAGCGACGGCGGCACCACCAGCAGCGCGCCGAACCACCGAAGGAGCACCGTGAACCGACTGTCCGCCGAGAACGTCACCCTGGCCTACGACCAGCGGGTCATCGCCGAACAGCTGTCGGTGGAGATACCGGACAACTCCTTCACCGTGATCGTCGGGCCCAACGCGTGCGGCAAGTCAACCCTGCTGCGGGCCCTGTCGCGGATGCTCAGGCCGAGCGAGGGGCGGGTCCTGCTCGACGGGCAGGTCATCCAGTCGATGCCGGCGAAGAAGGTCGCCCGCACCCTCGGCCTGCTGCCCCAGTCGTCGATCGCGCCCGACGGCATCACGGTCGGCGACCTGGTGGGCCGCGGCCGGTACCCGCACCAGGGCCTGCTGCGCCAGTGGTCGGCCGAGGACGAGCGCGTCGTCCAGGAGTCGATGGCCCGCACCGGTGTCGCCGAGCTCGCGGAGCGCTACGTCGACGAACTCTCCGGCGGTCAGCGGCAGCGCGTGTGGATCGCCATGGCGCTGGCCCAGCAGACGCCGCTGCTGCTGCTCGACGAGCCGACCACCTTCCTCGACATCCAGCACCAGATCGACGTACTGGACCTCTGCGCGGACCTGCACGAGGAGCAGGGGCGCACCCTCGTCGCCGTCCTGCACGACCTCAACCACGCCGCCCGGTACGCCACCCATCTCATCGCCCTGCGCGGAGGGAAGGTCATCGCCCAGGGCGCGCCGAAGGACATCGTCACCGCAGGGCTGGTCGAGGAGGTCTTCGGGCTGCGCTGCCAAGTCATCGACGACCCCGAGACGGGCACCCCGCTGGTGGTGCCGGCGGCCCGTAAAGCACGCCCGCAGGGGACCGCGCGGAAGGTGGGCGCTACAGAAGCTTCCTGAGGTGGAAGAGGTCGCGCAGCCCCGCCTCCAGCCGCACCCGGCCGGAACCCCAGGCGCGGGCGAAGTGCAGTTCGCCGTCGACCAGGGCCACCAGGTCGTCGCCCGTCATGGCGAGCCGTATCTGCGCCCTCTCGCGCGGCGGGCCGGGGAACGTGTCGTGCACCTCGATCCGGCCGCCCTGGAGCCGGCCGGCGAAGGTCACGTCCAGGTCGGTGATGTGGCAGCTGACCGAACGGTCCATCGCCGCGGCCGTGCGGACGTCCCCCTCGGCGCTCTGCATGCTGTCCGAAAGCTTGTCGAGTGCGGTACGGCACTCCTCGATCGTGGCCATCGCGGACGACGGTACCGCAGCCGTTCGCGGTAGCGTCGGGGCATGAACGACGCAGTGCCCGAGGCGGGGCCCGAGCAGGCGCCGCCCCGGGGCGACGACCCCGCCGCCCCCGCGCCCCTGAACGTGCCGCGCACCCCCACCGGGAACCCCGAGGTGGACGCCCACGTGGAGCGGCTGGCCGACGCCGACCACCTCACCACGGACGGCCATGTCGAGGTGTACGAGGATGTACATCGGGGGCTGCGCGACGCGCTCACCGCGCTCGACGCCCGCCCGGGTCCTCCGGCGCCCCCACGGCCTGACGAACACAGGAGCTGAACCGAACGTGGCAGGAGTCGCACGCCGCCGTCTCGACGCGGAGCTGGTCCGCCGTAAGCTCGCGCGCTCGCGCGAGCACGCCAGCCAGCTGATCGCCGCGGGCCGGGTCAGTGTCGGCAAGACGGTCGCGACCAAGCCCGCCACGCAGGTGGAGACCGCCGCCGCGATCGTCGTCACCGCCGACGAGGGCGACCCGGACTACGTCTCGCGCGGCGGCCACAAGCTGGCCGGCGCCCTCGAGGCGTTCGTGCCGCAGGGGCTGGTCGTCGAGGGACGGCGGGCGCTCGACGCCGGCGCCTCCACCGGTGGCTTCACCGACGTACTGCTGCGTGCCGGGGCCGCGCACGTGGTCGCCGTGGACGTCGGATACGGACAACTCGCCTGGTCTCTCCGCAACGATGAACGCGTCACCGTCAAGGACCGTACGAACGTACGCGAGTTGACGCTCGAGGTGATCGATGGGGAGCCTGTGGATCTTGTCGTGGGGGATCTGTCCTTCATCCCGCTCGGGCTGGTGCTGCCCGCCCTGAAGGGGTGCGTGAAGCCGGACGCCGACCTGGTGATGATGGTGAAACCGCAGTTCGAGGTGGGCAAGGAACGGCTGGGCAGCGGCGGAGTCGTCCGCAGCCCGCAGCTGCGCGCCGAGGCCGTGCGGGGGGTGGCCGCCAAGGCCTGGGAGCTGGGGCTCGGAGCGAAGGGCGTGACGGCAAGCCCGCTGCCCGGACCCTCCGGGAATGTCGAATACTTTCTGTGGCTGCGGGCCGGGGCTCCGGAACTGGACCCGGCCGACGTTGACCGTGCAGTGGCGGAGGGGCCGCGTTGACACAGAACCGAGCGCGTACTGTTTTCCTGCTGGCCCACACCGGGCGGCCCGCGGCCATTCGCAGCGCCGAGCTCGTGGTCAAGGGGCTGCTGCGGTCCGGGCTCGGAGTGCGGGTCCTGGAGGACGAGGCACGCGACCTGCCGTTGCCGGAGGACGTGGAGACCGTCAAGGAGGCCACGCCGCAGTGCCTGGACGACTGCGAGCTGCTGATCGTCCTCGGTGGTGACGGCACGCTGCTGCGGGGCGCCGAGTTCGCCCGCGCCTCCGGGGTGCCCATGCTGGGCGTCAACCTCGGGCGGGTCGGGTTCCTCGCCGAGGCCGAGCGGGACGACCTGGACAAGGTCGTCGACCGGGTGGTGAGCCGGGCGTACGAGGTCGAGGAACGCATGACCGTGGATGTGGTCGTGCACCGCAACGGCGACATCGTGCACACCGACTGGGCGCTGAACGAGGCGGCCGTGCAGAAGGTGTCCGCAGAGCGGATGCTGGAGGTCGTCCTGGAGATCGACGGACGGCCGGTCACCGGCTTCGGCTGCGACGGGATCGTGTGCGCCACGCCCACGGGCTCGACGGCGTACGCGTTCTCCGCGGGTGGGCCCGTGGTGTGGCCGGAGGTCGAGGCGCTGCTGATGGTGCCGATCTCGGCGCACGCGCTGTTCGCCAAGCCGCTGGTGACCTCGCCGGACTCGGTGCTGGCGGTGGAAATGCTGCCGCACGTCCCTCCGGGGGTGCTGTGGTGCGACGGGCGGCGGACCGTCGAGCTGCCGGTCGGGGCGCGGGTGGAGGTGCGGCGGGGGGCTGTGCCGGTGCGACTGGCTCGGTTGCACCATGCTTCTTTTACCGACCGGTTGGTCGCGAAATTTGCCTTGCCCGTGTCCGGGTGGCGTGGGGCGCCGCATTAGCCATCTCGATGGGGTGGTTTCGGAGCGTTGGCGAGTGCGGGTGGTATGTGGTTGCTCGCGCAGTTCCCCGCGCCCCTGAGGGGGCGCTTCCACTCGCCCGGGTGACAAGGGCGGGGCGGTCGCACTCCTTGGGTCGGACCTCGTAAGGTCTAGTGCGTGCTTGAGGAGATGCGGATACGGTCGCTCGGGGTCATCGATGACGCTGTCGTCGAGTTGTCGCCCGGCTTCACCGCCGTCACCGGGGAGACGGGTGCGGGCAAGACCATGGTGGTCACCAGCCTGGGCCTGCTGCTGGGCGGACGGGCGGATGCGGCCCTGGTGCGGATCGGCGCGCGGAACGCGGTCGTCGAGGGACGGATCGCCGTGCCCGAGGGCGCCGCGGCCGTCGTTCGCGCCGAGGAGGCCGGGGCCGAGCTCGACGACGGGACACTGCTGGTCAGCCGGACCGTTTCCGCCGAGGGGCGGTCACGGGCGCACCTGGGCGGGCGGAGCGTGCCCGTGGGGCTGCTCGCCGAGCTCGCCGACGACCTCGTGGCGGTGCACGGTCAGACCGACCAGCAGGGGCTGCTGAAGCTGTCCCGGCAGCGGCAGGCGCTCGACCGGTACGCCGGGTACGCGGTCGCCGTGCCGCTCGGCAAGTACGCCGAGGCGTACAAGCGGCTGCGGGCGGTGACCACGGAGCTGGAACAGATCACCACGCGTGCGCGTGAGCGGGCCCAGGAGGCCGACATGCTGCGCTTCGGGCTCGAGGAGATCGCCGCCGTGGAGCCCCGCGCGGGCGAGGACGTGGAGCTGGCGGAGGAGGCGGAGCGGCTCGGGCACGCCGAGGCGCTGGCGTCCGCCGCGGCGGTCGCGCACGCCGCCCTCGCGGGCAACCCGGAGGACCCCGAGGGCGTCGACGCCGGGACGCTCGTCGTGGGCGCCCAGCGGGCCCTGGAGGCCGTACGGGCGCACGATCCGGCGCTGGCCGCGCTGTCCGACCGGATCGGGGAGATCGGCATCCTGCTGCGGGACGTCGCCGGGGAGCTGGCGGGGTACGCCGACGACCTGGACGCCGATCCGCTGCGGCTGGCGGCGGTCGAGGAGCGGCGGGCCGCGCTCACCGGGCTGACCCGGAAATACGGCGAGGACGTCGCGTCGGTGCTGGCGTGGGCCGAGCAGGGCGCCGCGCGGCTGACCGAACTGGACGGCGACGACGAGCGGATCGGTGAACTCACCGCCGAACGCGACGCGCTCCGTTCCGAACTGGGCGCCCTGGCCCAGGAGCTGACCGACGCGCGGACGGAGGCGGCGGAGCGGTTCGCGGCGGCGGTGACCGCCGAGCTGGCCTCGCTCGCCATGCCGCACGCCCGCGTGTCGTTCGACATCCGGCAGACCGAGGACCCGGAGGGCGTCGAGGTGGGCGGGCGCACGGTGGCCTACGGGCCGTCGGGCGTGGACGAGGTCGAGCTGCTGCTCGCCCCGCACCCCGGGGCGCCGCCCCGGCCCATCGCCAAGGGCGCGTCGGGCGGTGAGCTGTCACGCGTGATGCTGGCCGTGGAGGTGGTGTTCGCGGGGACGGATCCCGTGCCGACGTACCTCTTCGACGAGGTCGACGCCGGTGTCGGCGGCAAGGCGGCGGTGGAGATCGGCCGGCGGCTCGCGAAGCTGGCGAAGAGCGCGCAGGTCGTGGTCGTCACCCACCTGCCCCAGGTGGCCGCGTTCGCGGACCGGCAGCTGCTGGTCGAGAAGACCAACGACGGCTCGGTCACCCGGTCCGGTGTGAAGGTGCTCGAAGGAGAGGACCGCATCCGCGAACTGTCCCGCATGCTCGCCGGCCAGGAGGACTCCGAGACGGCCCGCGCGCACGCGGAGGAACTGCTGGCGACGGCCCGGGCGGACGTGTAGCCGGGGGAACGTGACGGAGGGCCCGCTCCGGAGCCGAGCCCTCCGTCACCCGTGTGGGTGAACACTCTCCCGTGTCGCCCCGACCCCTCGCGTCCGCCGTTCCCGGAACGGCCGTACGTACTGGCATCCTTGACGGAGTACATGGAGGAATCCGCGCGGTACCGGCCCTCGCCCGATCCTTCTGTACGTTCTTCGTGACGCACGAACCGAACCAGGAGCCCGGCCACGTGACCCCCGTGAGCAGCCCCTCACCGCTGCGCACCGTGCAGGTGCTGGGCGGTGGCAACGCCGCGAGCAGCGCCCATGTGCGCTCGCTGGCCGCGGGGCTCGTCGCCAGGGGCGTGCGGGTCACGGTGTGCGCCCCCGTCGAGGCGGATCACACCTACGACTTCACCGGCGCCGGCGCCGACCACGTGCACGTGCCGCGCAGCAGCGACCCGGCATCGGTGGCCGCGCTGCGGGCCGCCTGCACCGGCGCCGACCTGGTGCACGCGCACGGGCTGCACGCCTCCTTCCGGACCGTGCTCGCCCTCGGAGGCCGGCGCACCCCGCTCATCGTCACCTGGCACGACCGGGCGCACGCCGAGGGGCCGCGCGCCCACTTCCTGCGCGTGCTGGAGCGGCGGGTCGTCAGGGCGGCCACGGTGGTGCTCGGCACGACCTCCGCCCTCGTCGACCGGGCGCGCCGCGCGGGAGCGCGGGACGCGCGGCTGGCCGCTGTGTCCCTCCCGGGGCCCCGCACCTGCCCGGTGCCGGACGACCCCGACCTGCTGCGGCCCAAGGTGCGGGCCGAACTCGGCGCCATCGGACGCCCGTTGCTCATCGCCGTCGGCTCCCTCGAACGGCACCGGGGCTACGACGTCCTGCTGGACGCCACCCACGCCTGGCGGCGCCTCGACCCCGTTCCCCTGGTGGTGATCGCCGGGGAGGGGCCGCTGCGCGGCGAACTCCAGCGCAGGATCGAGGACGAGGAGCTCCCGGTCCGGCTCATCGGCCGGCGCGACGACATCCGCGACCTGCTCGCCGCCGCCGATGTCGCGCTGCTGCCGAGCCGCTGGGAGTCACGCTCCCCGCTCGCCCAGGAGGCCCTCCACGCTCGCGTGCCGCTCGTCGCGACCGAGGTGGGCGGCATCCCCGAACTCGTCGGCGACGCCGCCGAGCTCGTCCCGTACGGCAACGCGCGGGCCCTCGCCGACGCCGTCGTACGGCTGCTGGACGATCCCCACCGCCGGGAGTTGCTCAAGGAGCGGGGCGTGCGGCAGGCGGCCGGCTGGCCGACGGAGGACGAGACGGTCGCCCAAGTGCTCAGCGTCTACGACGAATTGACGCAGCTCCGGCCGCTCTGACGTGGCCCGCCCCTCGTTCAGGGCACGTGCCGTCGGGCCCGGAGCGCCAGGCTCAGGGCGAGGACGGTGTGCGGATCGTCGAGGTCGGTGCCCAGCAACTCACCGATGCGGGCAAGCCTGTTGTAGAGCGTCTGCCGGTTCAGATGGAGTTCGCGGGCCGTCTCCGCCTTGCGTCCCGCGTGCGCCAGATAGGTCTCCAGGGTGGGCAGCAGCGACGGCTTGGAGCGGAGGTCGTGGTCCAGCACCGGACCGATCGCGCGGTCCACGAAGGCCGCCAGGTCCGGGTGGTCGCGCAGCCGCCACAGCAGCAGGTCGATGTCCAGCCGGCGGGCGTCGTACCAGGGGCGGTCCGGGAGGCCCTGCGCCGCCGTCGCCGTCTCCGCCGCGTGCCGCAGGCCCGTGGAGGCCGCCGCCCAGTCGCCGGCCGGCCCGACCACCACGACCGGCGGCCTGCCGCCCGGCCGCAGCATGCCCGCACGCTCCACACCCGCCCGCAGCGCCGCCGCCACCCGGTCCGCGAGCGCCGGCCGCTCCGCCTCGGCGCGCAGCCCCAGCAGCAGCGGCACCCGCCCCTCGACCGGCCGCACGCCCAGCAGGACCGGCGCCCCGAGGGACGCCAGTTCCTCGCCCACCGCGCGGGCCAGCACGGCCCAGCCTCCCCCCTGCGGGGACAGGGCGTCGCCGAGCCGCATCACCACCGGCAGCAGCGGGCCGGAGCCCGGCTTGAAGCCCAGCACGCGCGCCTGCGCGGGCGCGTCCGCCGCGCCGACGCGGCCCTCCGCGAGGTCGGTGAGGAAGTCCCCGCGCCCCCGCGCCGCCAGCTCCTCCTCCTGCCGGGCCTGCATCAGCACCACGGCGAGCAGACCCGCCGCCCGCTCGGCCGCCATGCGGTGCACCGGCTCCGGCGGATTCCGCACCGGCAACAGCACCAGACGGGCCCGTACGCCGCCGCTGCCGGGGCCGCCGCCCGGCACGTCCACCAGCGCCGAGCCGGCCGGGGGGTCGTCCTGGTGCCGGTCGCGCAGTCCCTCCCACACCTGGAGCGGGTCCGCGCCCTCGGGTCCCTCGCCGGCCGCGTACAGCAGCCGGCCGTCGGTCGTCTCCAGGAACACCGGATTGCCGGTGAACCCGGCGAGGATCTCCAGCACCTGTGGGACCCCGCCGCCGCCCAGCAGCGCCTCGGTGCACCGCCGGTGCATCTCCTCCGCGCGTTGCAGCAGCGCGTAGTGACCGTTGACGATCTCGGTGTGGATCTCCTCGGTGACCGTCACGAACGGCACCTCGCGGTGCAGCTGGACCAGCGGCAGCCCCGCCGCCCGGGCCGAGTCGACGAGGGCGGGCGGCAGCCGGGTGAAGCGGGTGCCCAGCTCCACCACGAGGGCCGCGATGCCGCGCTCGGCCAGCGTGCGCACGAACGCCCGCTGGTCGGCCGGGCGGGTGCCGAGCCCGTACCCGGTGGTCAGCAGCAGCTCGCCGCCCTTCAGCAGCGAGGCGATGTTGGGCACCTCACCGGCGTGCACCCAGCGCACCGTGCGCTGGAGCCGGTCGGCGCCCGCCACGACCTCGGGCAGTCCACTGCGCAGCCCGGGCAGCTCCAGCGCCCGCCGCACGGTGATCCCGGCGCCCCGGGTGTCGTATCCGCTGTCCATGTCAGGGACGCTACCTGCGCGGATGTCGCCCGCACAGCCGGGGTTCGCGAGGCGGCGAGGGGGTAGGGGTTGCGGCCATGGACATCAGTGTGGTCGCCGCGGCACGGGAGGACGACAGCCCCGTCGACGAGCCGCTGCGGGTGGCAGCGGTCGCCGACCGGCTCGGGTACGACGAGGTGTGGCTCGGCGAGGGGCCGACGTGGGACGCGTTCGTGCTGGCCACGGCCGTCGGGCGGGCCACCGGAAGGATCGCCCTGACGGCCGGTCCGATGGCGGTGTCGGTGCGCGACCCGTACAGCCTCGCCCGGGGAGCCGCCTCGACGGCGGCGGTCACCGGACGCCCGGTGGGGGTGGCGCTGGGCACGTCCAGCAAGCGGGTCGTCGAGGGTGTGCACGGCCGGCCCCGGGTCCGTCCGGCGGCCGTGCTGGAGGAGACGGCCGCCGCGCTGCGGGTCCTGCTGCACGGGAGGCCGGGCGAGCCGGTCGTGCCCGGCAGCGGATTCCGGCGCCGGCAGCGGCCGCCCGGCGGACCGCTCACGGTGGCCGCGTTCGGCGACCGCGCGATCGCCACGGCCGCCGCGCACGCCGACCGGATGCTCCTCGACGTCGTCTCCCCGGAGCAGGTCCGCCTCCTGCGGGCCAAGATGCTCGACGCGGCCGGACGGGCCGGCCGCACCCCGCCGAGGCTGGCCGCCTGGGTGCCCGCCGCCGTCGACCCCGACCCGGCCTCGCTCACCCAGATCCTGCGCGGCGTCGTCGGCTATCTCACCGTGCCCGGCTACCGCGAGATGTTCGCGGCGGCGGGCTTCGGCGAGGCGGTCGATCTGGCCCGCGACGGTGCCGACGCGGACACCCTGCTGCGGGCCCTGCCGGCCGAGGCGGCGGCCACGGTCGGCCTGGTCGGCACCCCCGAAGCCGTACGGGCCCGCGCGGACGCCTACGCGGTGGCCGGACTGGACGAGATCGCCCTGGTCCCGGCCACGGCGGGCGACCCGGCTGGCGAGCGGACCCTGACGGCGCTCGCGCCCCGGTAGCCGCGCTCAGCCCCCGTACGCCCCGGAGGCCGTCAGGCGCAGCGCCGTGTCGATGAGCGGCACATGACTGAACGCCTGCGGGAAGTTGCCCACCTGGCGCTTCAGCCGCGGGTCCCATTCCTCCGCCAGCAGCCCGAGGTCGTTGCGCAGCGACAGCAGCTTCTCGAACAGCTTGCGGGCCTCGTCGACCCGGCCGATCATCGCCAGGTCGTCGGCCATCCAGAACGAGCAGGCGAGGAACGCGCCCTCGTCGCCCGGCAGGCCGTCGACACCCTCGTGCTGCCCCTCCGTGGGGTAGCGCAGGATGAAGCCGTCGGACGTGGACAGCTCGCGCTGGATCGCCTCGATGGTGCCGATCACCCGCTTGTCGTCCGGCGGCAGGAAGCCCATCTGCGGGATCAGCAGCAGTGAGGCGTCCAGCTCCTTCGAGCCGTAGGACTGCGTGAAGGTGTTGCGTTCCTTGTCGTAGCCCTTCTCGCACACGTCCCGGTGGATGTCGTCGCGCAGCTGCTTCCACTGCTCCAGCGGGCCGTCGGCGTCGCCGGACTCGATGAGCTTGATGGTGCGGTCGACGGCGACCCAGGCCATCACCTTGGAGTGCACGAAGTGGCGGCGCGGGCCGCGCACCTCCCAGATGCCCTCGTCCGGCTCCTGCCAGTGCTTCTCCAGGTAGCGGATCAGCTTCAGCTGGAGCAGTGAGGCGTAGTCGTTGCGGGCCAGACCGGTCATGTGGGCCAGGTGCAGGGCCTCGGTGACCTCGCCGTACACATCCAGCTGGAGCTGGTGCGCGGCGCCGTTGCCCACCCGGACCGGGGCGGAGTTCTCGTAGCCGGGCAGCCAGTCCAGCTCCGCCTCGCCGAGCTCGCGCTCACCGGCGATGCCGTACATGATCTGGAGGTTCTCCGGGTCGCCCGCCACCGCGCGGAGCAGCCACTCGCGCCAGGCGCGGGCCTCCTCGCGGTAGCCGGTGCGCAGCAGCGACGACAGGGTGATCGCCGCGTCCCGCAGCCAGGTGTAGCGGTAGTCCCAGTTGCGGACGCCGCCGATGTCCTCCGGCAGGGAGGTGGTGGGCGCGGCCACGATGCCGCCGGTCGGGGCGTACGTCAGTGCCTTCAGCGTGATCAGGGAGCGGATCACGGCCTCGCGGTAGGGGCCGTGGTACGTACAGTGCTCCACCCACTCGCGCCAGAACTCCTCGGTCGCCTCCAGTGACTGCTCCGGCTCCGGCAGCGGCGGCGGCTGCTTGTGCGAGGGCTCCCAGGAGACGGTGAACGCGATCCGCTCGCCCGGCGAGACGGTGAAGTCCGCGTACGTGGTCAGCGCCTGCCCGTAGGTGTCGACGGGGGTGTCGAACCACACGGAGTCCGGGCCCGCGACGGCGACCGTGCGGCCCTCGTGCCGGTGCACCCACGGGACGATCCTGCCGTAGGAGAACCGCATCCGCAGCGCCGAGCGCATGGGCACCCGGCCCGAGACGCCCTCCACGATCCTGATCAGCTGCGGGGCGCCGTCGCGCGGGGGCATGAAATCCGTCACCCGGACCGTGCCGCGCGGGGTGTCCCACTCCGACTCCAGGATCAGCGAGTCGCCGCGGTAGCCGCGCCGGGTGGCGCGGGGCGGCTCCGCCTCGGCGGCGTGGGCGGGCCCCAGCCGCCAGAAGCCGTGCTCCTCGGTGCCCAGCAGGCCGGCGAAGATGGCGTGCGAGTCGAAGCGGGGCAGGCACAGCCAGTCGACTGTGCCGTCCCGGCAGACCAGGGCAGCGGTCTGCATGTCTCCGATGAGTGCGTAGTCTTCGATGCGCCCGGCCACGTGCAACTCCAGTCGAACGGCCACGTCACCCCTCAAGGGGGTTGTCGCTAGTGCGGTCAAGGGGTTTTTGAAATGCGTCGTTGAGCTGTGAAGCAAAGCAGTCGCTCAGCGGTGAACGCAAAGCGCCAACCCAAGTTCAACGAACTGACGAGCTCACGTTGTTCCGGCAGTCACGGGCGGGGGGTGGTGCCGTTCGGCCGGCCGGGCTCGGCAGCGAGTGTCCGAGCAGGATACGACGCACCAAGTTGATCTGTGTGCCGCTCCGGAGAACCCGGCTCCGCCGAAGGAGTGACCACGGCGTGAGGGTTCTGTGCGCGGTACGGACGCGTGGCGGCGCGTGTGCGGAGCGTGGCCGGGAGCCATCCCCGCGCGGCGCTGATACGCTGGTAGCCCGTGGACCGGTGGGCCAGAAAGCCCCGGAACCGCACTCACACGCCGCGACCACGGGAGCCCCCTCTTGGCCATGCCGCCCAAATCTTCGACGACCAAGCACATCTTCGTCACCGGGGGTGTCGCCTCCTCGCTCGGCAAGGGGCTCACCGCCTCCAGCCTGGGCATGCTGCTCAAGGCCCGGGGTCTGCGCGTCGTGATGCAGAAGCTGGACCCGTATCTGAACGTCGATCCGGGCACGATGAACCCCTTCCAGCACGGTGAGGTCTTCGTCACCAACGACGGCGCCGAGACCGACCTGGACATCGGACACTACGAGCGGTTCCTTGACCGTGACTTGGACGGCTCCGCAAACGTCACTACAGGCCAGGTGTACTCGACCGTCATCGCCAAGGAGCGGCGCGGCGAGTACCTGGGCGACACCGTGCAGGTCATCCCGCACATCACCAACGAGATCAAGCACCGCATCCGGCGCATGGCGACCGACGAGGTCGACGTCGTGATCACGGAGGTCGGCGGCACGGTCGGCGACATCGAGTCGCTGCCGTTCCTGGAGACCGTCCGCCAGGTCCGGCACGAGGTCGGCCGCGACAACGTGTTCGTGGTGCACATCTCGCTCCTGCCGTACATCGGCCCCTCGGGTGAGCTGAAGACGAAGCCGACCCAGCACTCGGTTGCGGCGCTGCGCAACATCGGTATCCAGCCGGACGCGATCGTGCTGCGCTGCGACCGCGAGGTGCCGACCGCGATCAAGCGGAAGATCTCGCTGATGTGCGACGTCGACGAGGCCGCCGTGGTCGCCTGTCCCGACGCCCGCTCGATCTACGACATCCCCAAGGTCGTGCACGCGGAGGGCCTGGACGCCTATGTCGTCCGCAAGCTGGACCTGCCGTTCCGGGACGTGGACTGGACGACCTGGGACGACCTGCTCGACCGCGTCCACAACCCCGAGCACGAGATCGTCATGGCGCTGGTCGGCAAGTACATCGACCTGCCCGACGCCTATCTCTCGGTCACCGAGGCGCTGCGCGCGGGCGGCTTCGCCAACAAGGCCCGGGTGAAGATCAAGTGGGTCACCTCCGACGACTGCAAGACCCCGGCGGGCGCCCAGGCGCAGCTCGGTGACGTCGACGCCATCTGCATCCCCGGCGGCTTCGGCGACCGCGGTGTGCTCGGCAAGGTCGGCGCGATCAAGTTCGCCCGCGAGAACCGGATCCCGCTGCTGGGCCTGTGCCTGGGCCTCCAGTGCATCGTGATCGAGGCCGCGCGCAGCCTCGCGGACATCTCCGACGCCAACTCCACCGAGTTCGACCCGGGCACCGCCCACCCGGTCATCTCCACCATGGCCGAGCAGATGGACATCGTCGCCGGTGAGGGCGACATGGGCGGCACCATGCGGCTCGGCATGTATCCGGCCAAGCTGGCCGAGGGCTCGATCGTGCGCGAGGTGTACGACGGCAAGGAGTACGTCGAGGAGCGGCACCGGCACCGCTACGAGGTGAACAACGCCTACCGCGCGGAGCTGGAGAAGAAGGCGGGCATCGTCTTCTCCGGCACCTCCCCGGACGGCAAGCTCGTCGAGTACGTCGAGTACCCGCGCGAGGTCCACCCGTACCTGGTCGCGACCCAGGCGCACCCGGAGCTGCGCTCGCGCCCGACCCGGCCGCACCCGCTCTTCGCGGGCCTGGTGAAGGCCGCGGTCGAGCGGAAGATCTCGAAGTAACACACCCAGTTGTACGGTTGCCGGGGTGCGAACCTTCAAAAGGTGCGCATCCCGGCCGCTTTTTTGCACATGTTCACGCACGGCACGCGCACGACCGCCGTACGTCGGGAAGGACAGCCATGACGATCAAGGACACTCCGGAAGAGTGGGAGATCCGCGGGACCGGGACGCCGTTCGTGGGCAACAAGACCTCCGTCCGCACCGACGACGTGGTCATGCCCGACGGAACCGTGGTCCACCGCGACTACCAGGTCCACCCCGGATCCGTGGCCGTCCTCGCCCTCGACGACGCCGACCGGGTCCTGGTCCTGCGCCAGTACCGCCACCCCGTGCGGCACAAGCTGTGGGAGATCCCGGCCGGTCTGCTCGACGTGCCCGGCGAGAACCCGCTGCACGCCGCCCAGCGCGAGCTGTACGAGGAGGCGCACGTCAAGGCGGAGGACTGGCGGGTGCTGACCGACGTCTACACCACGCCCGGCGGCTGCGACGAGGCCGTACGGATCTTCCTGGCGCGGGGGCTGTCCGAGGCCGAGGGCGAGCGCTTCGAAGTCGAGGACGAGGAGGCCGACATGGAGCTGGGCCGGGTTCCGGTCGAGGAGCTGGTGCGCGGCGTGCTCGCCGGCGAGCTGCACAACAACTGTCTGGTGGTGGGCGTCCTCTCGCTGGTCGCCGCGCGGGCCGGGGACGGCCTGGACGCGCTGCGTCCGGCTCAGGCGCCGTGGCCTGCGCGGCCGTTCGAGGCGTGACGTCGACGGGGGCGCCCTTGATCGCCCCCGCCGCCCCTTTCCGTCCCGAACCCGGGGCTCCGCCCCGGACCCCGCTCCTCAAACGCCGGAGGGGCTGAGATTCAGCCCCTCCGGCGTTTGGTGGTCCTACGATCGGTTGATCCGATCGGGCGGTGTCCTGGGGCCGTGCCGCGCTCCTCACGGAACGTCGCAGAGCGTGAACTAGGCTCTGGAAAACGCCCGGTCCGGAGCCCCGGCGGGTTTGCGCGTGCGGTGGGACGGGAGTGGGACCCGTGACGGATCAGGCGGTGGACCCGGACGGTGTGCGGCTCCTTCGGGACGCTCCTCCCGAGGGTCGATTCCTGGGCCGTACCAGGGAGTTGAAGGAGTTGCGCGCCGACATCGAGCGCGCGGGACTGGACACCCTCTCCGGCCGGAAGGCACCTCGCGCGCGCGTGCTGCTCATCGCCGGCCGGCCCGGCTCCGGCCGCACGGCCCTCGCCGAGGAGCTCGTGCGCCAGGTCGCCGACCGTTACCCCGACGGCGTGCTCCGCGTCCGGCTGGGAGAACCCGACGGCACCCGCGTGCCCGTCGGGCGCGCCGCGCGGGAACTGCTCGACGGGCTGGAGGCGCCCGCCCCGGCCGGGGCCGCCGACGACGAACTCAGCGAGGCCCTGCGCGCCGCCCTCGCCGACCGCCGGGTGCTGCTCCTGCTGGACGACGCCGCCGACGCGGAGCAGGTCGACGCGCTGCTGCCGGACAACCCGGACTGCCTGGCCGTCGCCGTCTCCTCGGGGCCGCTGACCGGCATCGCCGACGTCCGTCCCTGCACGCTCGGCGGACTCGACACCAAGTCCGCGGTGGAGGTGCTCTCCCGGTTCACCGGATCCGTGCGCGTCACGGTCGACCCCCGGGCCGCCGAACGGCTCGCCGAGCAGTGCGAGGGCCAGCCCGCCGCCCTGGTGCTGGCCGGAGGCTGGCTCGCCGCCCGGCCCCAGGCCGCCGTCGCCGACCTCGCCAAGCAGCTGCACGCGGACACCGGCCAGGGCACCGTCGTCAGCCGGGTCCTCGGGCTCGTGCACGCCTCGCTGCCCGCCTCCGCCGCCCGCACACTGCGGCTGCTCTGCCTCGCCCCGGCCGGCCTCGTCGACCCGCACACCGCCGCCTCCCTCGCCGGCTGCTCGGTGGAGTCCGCCCGCACCACCCTGGACGACTTCGTCGCCCACGGACTGCTGCACCCCGTGGGCTCCGCGCTGCCGCAGTACGAGGTGCCCCGCTGTCTGCACCCGCTGCTGAGCGCCCTCGCCGAGACCCATGAGCGGCCCGCCGAGCTCCAGCTGGCCCGGGCCCGGATGCTGGAGCGGACCGTACGGCTGCTCCAGTCGTGCAGGGCGATCACCGAGACCGACAGCCCCCTGGCGCGCGAGAAGCTCCTCGGCATGCCGCGCTCCCTGCGCTTCCCCGCCCCCCGGGCCGCCGCCGACTGGCTGCGCGTGCGCCGCCCCGCCCTGCTGGCCTCCGCGCGGCTCGCGGTCGCCGACGGGGAGCTGGACACCCTCGCCCGGCGCCTGATGTCCCAGCTGGTGCGGGCCATGGTGGCGCACTTCGGCACCCAGGCCGCCGCGAGCGACCTGTACGACGTCCACGGCCTGGTCCTCGACGTCGCCGAGCGCCGGAACCTGCCCCGGGAACGGGCGGCGGCCCTGCTGAACCTCGGCGACCTCGACGCACGCACCGGACGCACGGCCGACGCGCTGGGCCGCTACCGGGCCGCGCTGGACGCGGGACGCGAGGCGAACGACCCGTACGCGACCGGCCGCGCGATGGAATCCGTGGGCGGCGCCCATCTGGAGCTCGGGGACTACGACCGGGCCGCCGACTGGTTCGGCCGGGCCCTCACCGAACGCCTCGCCCGGGGCGAGCACGCCGACGCCGCCCGGCTCTACGGCCGTATCGGCGCCGCCCACACCTACGCCGGACGCTACGGCGAGGCGCTGCGCAACTGGCGCGCGGCGGTCGCCGGACACCGCAGGAACGGCGACGTGGCCGCCCAGGCGCGGGCGCTGAGCGAACTGGCCCGGGTGCAGGAGTACGCGGGACGGATCGAGGACTCGCTGCGCACCTGCCGCGAGGCCGTCGAGTGGGCGCGCCGGGCCGAGGACACCCGGCTCCAGGCCGCGCTGCACCTGCGGATCGCCGACTCCTTCGAGCACCTCGGGGACCCCGCGTCGGCCGGGCTGCACCGGGGCACGGCCGAGCGCATGCTGGCCGAAGAGGCCCCGGACGAGGAATCCGAGCCGGAACACGGTGCTAACGCCTGCGAAATCCGTAGCGCTTCTGCGGAAGATTGATGCATTGAAAGGCTAGACAGCGGGAACACCTTCATTAGACTGGCTCTGCCGCACCTTCTCCTGCGGTCTCTCCCGGTGTGCCCGTGCGTGCCCGGGTATGTGTAGTGATATCCCCATACCCTCTGAGCCAAGGACCGTGATCGACGTGAAGGTCGGCATCCCCCGCGAAGTCAAGAACAACGAGTTCCGGGTGGCCATCACCCCCGCCGGCGTGCACGAGCTGGTGCGCCACGGCCACCAGGTCGTCATCGAGCGGGGAGCCGGCGTCGGCTCCTCGATCCCGGACGGTGAGTACATCGCCGCCGGCGGCCAGATCCTGGACACCGCCGACGAGGTGTGGGCCGCCGCCGACCTGCTGCTCAAGGTCAAGGAGCCCATCGCGGAGGAGTACCACCGCCTCCGCAAGGACCAGACCCTCTTCACCTACCTGCACCTGGCCGCGTCCAAGGAGTGCACGGACGCCCTCCTGGAGTCCGGCACCACCGCGATCGCCTACGAGACGGTCGAGCTCCCCAACCGTGCCCTGCCGCTGCTCGCGCCCATGTCCGAAGTCGCGGGCCGGCTCTCCACCCAGGTCGGCGCCTACCACCTGATGCGCGCCCACGGCGGCCGCGGTGTGCTGCCCGGCGGTGTCCCCGGCGTGCTGGCCGGCAAGGCCGTCGTCATCGGCGGCGGCGTCTCCGGCTGGAACGCCGCGCAGATCGCCATCGGCATGGGCTTCCACGTGACCCTGCTCGACAAGGACATCAACAAGCTCAAGGAGGCCGACAAGGTCTTCGGCACGAAGATCCAGACCGTCGTCTCCAACGCCTTCGAGCTGGAGAAGGCCTGCCTGGACGCCGACCTCGTGATCGGCGCGGTGCTGGTCCCCGGCGCCAAGGCGCCGAAGCTGGTCACCAACGAGCTGGTCTCGCGCATGAAGGCCGGAAGTGTCCTTGTCGACATCGCGATCGACCAGGGCGGCTGCTTCGAGGACTCCCACCCGACCACGCACGCCGAGCCGACCTTCAAGGTGCACGAGTCGGTCTTCTACTGCGTCGCCAACATGCCCGGCGCGGTGCCCAACACCTCCACCTACGCGCTCACCAACGCCACGCTGCCGTACATCGTCGAACTCGCCAACCGCGGCTGGGTGGAGGCGCTGCGCCGCGACCCCGCGCTCGCCAAGGGGCTCAACACGCATGACGGCAAGGTCGTTTACAAGGAGGTCGCCGAGGCGCACGGGCTGGAGCACGTCGAGCTCGCCTCGCTGCTCGGCTGAGCCGCCAGGACGGTAAGTCGACCAAGTCGTCCGTCCGTAAAGGCGATACGTCAACACAGGTCGTCAACGTCACGTACCCGGCCGGACCTTGCCCGACAAGGTCCGGCCGGATGTGTGTATGGTCACTTCCTGATTCCTGCACAACTCGCCTCGAACGTAACCCTTCTACCGATTCGCACACCGGTGAAACCTGCCGTGCGACGGCCGTACGCCCTTGACAGAGGGATGTTTCATTGCCGACACATCGGGCCGGGTCCGGCGGATTGTGTTGCTGCGGACGGCCGACACGCCATAGAGTCGCCAGTCGTCGGCATGGTGCCACGCTGACCTGTCTAGAAGTTTCCTGGTCACCAAGGAGGTAAGACGACTTGTGAATGAGTCGACATTTACTCCCGGGGGTGGTCAACCAGGAATGCCTGCACCGGGCCAGGGGCCCGCGGGATTCGCTGCTGTCGGCTCCGTCGCAGTGCGCACCTTCGCAGCCCACCAGGGTCACCAGACAGCAGGGGTGACTCACCCAGCACACCGAAGCATGGATGGCCATCACGTGAACGCCATGGCCGGCGACGGAAGTGGCGCGCCCCACAACCAGTTCGCCGACTACGACGAACTGCCCGAGGGGCACTTCTACGACCCCGACGCCGAGTACGAGCCCGATCCCGAGTACGCGGCCACGCTCGCGCCCGACGCGGCGCGGCAGCGCCGTGAGCGCATCGGCCCGACCGGTCGCCCGCTGCCGTACTTCCCGATCCCGGGTCCGCTGACCGATCACGGCCCCGCGAAGATCATCGCGATGTGCAACCAGAAGGGCGGCGTCGGCAAGACGACGTCGACCATCAACCTGGGTGCCGCGCTCGCCGAGTACGGGCGCCGGGTGCTGCTCGTCGACTTCGACCCGCAGGGCGCGCTGTCGGTCGGTCTCGGCGTCAACCCGATGGAGCTCGACCTCACCGTCTACAACCTGCTCATGGAGCGGGGCATGGCGGCCGACGAGGTGCTGCTGAAGACCGCGGTCCCCAACATGGACCTGCTGCCCAGCAACATCGACCTGTCGGCGGCCGAGGTGCAGCTGGTGAGCGAGGTCGCGCGCGAGTCCACGCTCCAGCGGGCGCTGAAGCCGCTGATGGACGACTACGACTACATCGTGATCGACTGCCAGCCCTCGCTCGGCCTGCTCACGGTCAACGCGCTGACCGCGGCGCACAAGGTGATCGTGCCGCTGGAGTGCGAGTTCTTCGCGCTGCGCGGTGTGGCGCTGCTGACCGAGACCATCGAGAAGGTCCAGGAGCGGCTCAACCCCGACCTGGAGCTCGACGGCATCCTCGCCACGATGTACGACTCGCGCACGGTGCACAGCCGTGAGGTGCTCGCGCGGGTCGTCGAGGCGTTCGACGACCACGTCTACCACACGGTCATCGGGCGCACCGTCCGCTTCCCGGAGACCACGGTCGCCGGTGAGCCGATCACCACGTACGCGTCCAACTCCGTCGGTGCCGCCGCCTACCGCCAGCTCGCCAGGGAGGTGCTCGCCCGGTGTCACGCCGAGTGAGTCTGCCCGGGGCCGACGAACTCTTCCGTACGACAGGGGGGATGGCGCTCCAGGCGTCGACCCCCCGGCGCCAGGCCAACGGTGACGCCCGTGTCCCCGCACCCGCGGGGGAGGGCGACGCGGCGGCGGCCGCCGCCGAGGACGCGCCGCAGTCGGTGCCCGCGCAGGGCGGCGACGGCGAGGGCGCGGAGCATGTCGCGGCGGACGCGGAGCCGGCCGACGCCGGCGAGTCCCGCAGCCGCGACGCGGCGGGCTCCGGGCGGCGTCAGGCGGCGCAGGACGGCGCCGGCGCGGCCCCGCGCAAGCGGGGGCGTCAGTCGGCGCGGCGGCCCAGCGGGCGCGAGCGGCACGACGAGAAGATCACCGTGTACGTGTCCGCCGAGGAGCTGATGGACCTCGAACACGCGCGCCTGGTGCTGCGCGGCGAGCACGGGCTGGCGGTGGACCGCGGCCGGATCGTCCGCGAGGCGGTCGCCGTGGTCCTCGCGGACCTGGAGAGCCGCGGGGACGCCAGCATCCTCGTACGACGCCTCCGTGGACGGTAGCGGTAGCCTGCGGAGGCCATGACCTCGAACGACGCACCCACCCCCGGCGCCCGGCCACCGCGCCGCCGCACACTGGGCCGGGGCCCGGGTACGCCACCGGACGCCCCGGGCACCGGGCGTACCGCGCCCGGGGAGCGCACGGGCACCCGGACGCCCGCGGGGCCACCCCCGACGGCGACGCCGCCGGAGGACGGGATCACCGGGCCCGGGGAGCCGGACCCGGCGGCTGGACCTGCGCCCGGGACGCCCGAGGAAGCGACGGGCGCCGGGCTGCCTGCGTCGGCCGTGGACGGCGGGGCTGGGGAGTCGGAGCCGGAGGTTGGGCTCACGCCCGGGATGGCCGAGGACGTGACGGGCGCCGGGCTGCCTGCGTCGGCCGTGGACGGCGGGGCTGGGGAGTCGGAGCCGGAGGCTGGGCTTACGCCCGGGATGGCCGAGGACGTGACGGGCGCTGGGCTCCCTGCGTCGGCTGCTTCGCCGGTCGAGCCGGGGGCTGACGACGGCGGGACCGGGGAGCCCGGGGAGCCGGGTGACGCTGTTTCCGCCGGAGTCCCCGCGACGGATGGGGCGAGGGCGGCCCGGGCCGTGTGGGCCGAACCGCCGGGCCCCGAGGCCGGTGTGCCGCTGGAGTCGGCCGAGGTGAAGGTCGGCGTCGGGGTGGAACTCCCCGTCCCGACGGTCGCCGCGCCCGCGCGGGAGGCAGCCGCCGGGCCCACCGTCGAGCCGCCCGTGCCGACGGCGGCCCCGGATAGCGACGGGGCGACGGGCGCGGACGGTGCCCCTGAGCCGCCGGCCGGGGACGGCGAACCGGCAGCCGCCGACGACGGGCGGTTCAAGGTTCGGCTGGCGAACTTCGAGGGGCCGTTCGATCTGCTGCTTCAGTTGATCTCGAAGCACAAGCTGGACGTCACCGAGGTCGCGCTGTCCAGGGTGACCGACGAGTTCATGGCGTACATCCGGGCCCTGGGGCCCGACTGGGACCTGGACGAGACGACCGAGTTCCTCGTCGTGGCGGCCACACTGCTCGACCTCAAGGCCGCGCGGCTCCTGCCCGCCGCCGAGGTGGAGGACGAGGCCGACCTCGCCCTCCTGGAGGCCCGGGACCTGCTGTTCGCGCGGCTGCTCCAGTACCGCGCGTACAAGCAGATCGCCGAGATCTTCAGCCGGCGCCTCGACGACGAGGCCCGGCGCTACCCCCGTACCGTGGGACTGGAACCGCAGCACGCCGAGCTGCTGCCCGAGGTCGTCATCAGCATCGGCCCCGAGGGCTTCGCCCGGCTCGCCGTCAAGGCGATGCAGCCCAAGCCCAAGCCGCAGGTGTACGTCGACCACATCCACGCCCCGCTGGTCAGCGTGCAGGAACAGGCCGGGATCGTCGTCGCCCGGCTCAAGGAACTCGGCGAGGCGAGCTTCCGCGCGCTCGTCGAGGACACCGACGACACGCTGACCGTCGTGGCACGGTTCCTCGCCCTGCTGGAGCTGTACCGCGAGAAGGCCGTCGCCCTCGACCAGGAGACCGCGCTCGGCGAACTGACCGTGCGCTGGACCGGCGGGGACGGGGACGCCGCGCCCACCGTCACCGACGAGTTCGACCGGCCGCCGGAGCAGCCCGAGGAGGAGAGGAAGCCGTGAGCGAGGAGACGACCGAGACGCCCGCCGGGCCGCGCACCGTCGCGGACCTCGACCTCAGGCCCGCCCTGGAGGCGATCCTCATGGTCGTGGACGAGCCCGCGACCGAGGAGCACCTGGCGAAGATCCTCGAGCGCCCCAGACGCCAGGTCGCGGACGCGCTGCGCGAGCTGGCCGACGAGTACACCGTCCAGGGCCGAGGCTTCGAGCTGCGGCTCGTCGCGGGCGGCTGGCGCTTCTACACCCGGCCCGAGTACGCCGCGGCCGTCGAGGGCTTCGTCCTGGACGGCCAGCAGGCGCGGCTCACCCAGGCCGCCCTGGAGACCCTCGCGGTCGTCGCCTACCGGCAGCCGGTCAGCCGCAGCAGGGTCTCCGCCGTACGCGGAGTCAACTGCGACGGCGTGATGCGCACCCTCCTCCAGCGCGGTCTGATCGAGGAGGCGGGCACGGAACCCGAAACAGGTGCGATCCTGTACGCGACGACGAACTACTTCCTGGAGCGGATGGGCCTGCGCGGTCTGGACGAGCTCCCGGAGCTCGCGCCCTTCCTCCCGGAGGCGGAGGCGATCGAGGCCGAGACACAGGAAGGCGTACCGTCGTTCGATCCGGATGCTCCGGACCCGGACGACGGTCCCACGACGGACATGCCCATGACGAAAACGACGGAATTTTGATGCGAAGCAGCGGCAGCGGCAGCGGAAAGAGCGGCGGACGCGGTAATTACCGCGGCGCCGGCAACAACAGGGACCAGAAGCAGGGGCAGGGCCGCCCCCGCAAGCCCCGCCCCGAGGAGCGCCGCTACGACGTGGGCCCCGGGGCCACCAAGGACGGCCCGAAGGCCGGCCGTGGCGGCGCCGCCAAGCCGTCGTCCCAGAAGGGCGGCGGCCGGGGCGGACGCACCGCCCCGGGGCGTTCGCGTGAGTACGAGACGCGGATGGAGGAGCGCAACCGCGACCGGTACGCGGGCAAGAAGGACGTGAAGCTCCCGAAGACCTTCCCAGGCGCCGAGCAGGAGGGCGAGCGGCTCCAGAAGGTGCTCGCCCGCGCGGGATACGGCTCCCGGCGTGCCTGCGAGGAGCTGATCGAGCAGGCCCGGGTGGAGGTCAACGGCGAGATCGTCCTCGAGCAGGGCAAGCGGGTCGACCCGGAGAAGGACGAGGTCAAGGTCGACGGCCTGACCGTCGCCACGCAGTCGTACCAGTTCTTCTCGCTGAACAAGCCCGCCGGTGTGGTGTCGACCATGGAGGACCCGGAGGGGCGCCAGTGCCTCGGTGACTACGTCACCAACCGCGAGACCAGGCTCTTCCACGTCGGCCGGCTCGACACCGAGACCGAGGGCGTCATCCTGCTCACCAACCACGGCGAGCTGGCGCACCGGCTGACCCACCCCAAGTACGGCGTGAAGAAGACCTACCTCGCCGCCATCGTGGGCCCGATCCCGCGCGACCTGGGCAAGAGGCTCAAGGACGGCATCCAGCTGGAGGACGGCTACGCCCGCGCGGACCACTTCCGGGTCGTGGAGCAGACCGGCAAGAACTACCTCGTCGAGGTCACCCTGCACGAGGGTCGCAAGCACATCGTGCGCCGCATGCTCGCGGAGGCCGGCTTCCCGGTCGACAAGCTGGTGCGCACCGCCTTCGGACCGATCACCCTGGGCGACCAGAAGTCGGGCTGGCTGCGGCGGCTGTCCAACACCGAGGTCGGCATGCTGATGCAGGAGGTCGACCTCTAAGGGCTTGTGCGCCCGACCCGCACCCCCTTTAATAGTCACTGCGACTATTAAAGGGGGTGCGGGTCTTGGACGGCTACGACAAGTACGCCTTCGAACCCTTCGCCGTCACCGTCGACCTCGCCGTGTTCACCCTCCGCGCGGGCGCGCTGCACGTGCTGCTCGTCGAGCGCGGCCAGGAGCCGTACGCCGGCAGGTGGGCGCTGCCGGGCGGCTTCCTCCGGCCGGACGAGTCCGCGGAGAGCGCCGCGCGGCGCGAACTGGGCGAGGAGACCGGGCTGACGGACGTGTCCGGGCTGCATCTGGAGCAGCTGCGGACCTACAGCGAACCCGACCGGGACCCGCGGATGCGCGTCGTCTCCGTCGCCTTCGCCGCACTGCTCCCCGACGCCCCCGAGGCGCACGGCGGCGGCGACGCCGCCCAGGCCCGCTGGACGCCGTACGACTCCGCGCGGGAGCTCGCCTTCGACCACGGCCGGATCCTGGCCGACGCGCGGGAACGCGTCGGCGCCAAGTTCGAGTACACCTGCCTCGCCACCGCCTTCTGCCCGCCCGAGTTCACCCTCGGCGAGCTACAGCAGGTCTACGAGACCGTGTGGGGCACCGCCCTCGACCGGCCCAACTTCCGCCGCAAGGTGCTCGCCACCCCGGGCTTCGTCGAAGCCGTCCCCGGCGCCGCGCGCCTCACCGGGGGCCGGGGCAAACCCGCCGCGCTCTACCGCGCGGGCACCGCCACCACCCTCCACCCGCCGCTGCTCCGGCCGACCCCGGAAGGACGCCCCGCATGACCACGACCACCGTCACCAAGCGCGCCGCCACAGGAACGCTCACGGGACTCGCCCTGGGGGACGCGCTGGGCTTCCCGACCGAGTTCAACGACGTGCCGTCGATTCTCGCCAAGTTCGGACCGTGGCGGGAGATGGACCTGCCCAGGCCGGCGATCGTCACCGACGACACCCAGATGACGCTGGCCCTGGGCAAGGGCCTGCGGACGGCGATGGACCGGGGCCTGCTCACCCCGAAGCGGCTGGAGCGGCCGGTGCGCGAGGAGTTCGTGGAGTGGTACCGCTCGCCCGAGAACAACCGCGCCCCGGGCAACACCTGCCTCAAGGCCTGCCATCTGCTGGCCCGCGAGGACCGGCCCTGGCAGGACGCCTCCCAGGTCCACTCCAAGGGCTGCGGAGCCAACATGCGCGTCGCCCCCATCGGTCTGGCCCCCGGCCTGACCGACGAACAGCGCGCCGGCGCCGCCCAGTTGCAGTCGGCCCTCACCCATGGACATCCCACCGCGCTCGCCGCCTCCGACCTCACCGCCCATGCCGTACGGCTGCTGGCGGAGGGCGCCGAGCCGACCGGCCTGATCGGGCTCCTGCGCTCCTACGCCTACGACAACCGCACCCGCTACCACGAGTTCTGGCTGGGCGACCTGTGGACCCGCGCCCAGGACCCCACCCCCGAGCACTTCATCGCGCGGGGCTGGGGCGAGTGCCTGGCCGTCCTGGAACGCCTCCAGGAGGCCGTGCGCACCGTCTCCCCGGAGACCGACCCGTGCCTGGCCACCGGGGAGGGCTGGATCGCGGAGGAGGCCCTGGCGACCGGCCTGCTCTGCTTCCTCCTCTTCGTCGACGAACCCCTCACCGCCCTGCGCCGCGCCGCCTGCACCGCGGGCGACTCCGACTCCATCGCCTGCCTGGCGGGCGCCTTCGCCGGCGCCCACCTGGGCGCGGACGCCTGGCCGGCGGAGTGGGCGGACCGCATCGAGTACCGCGAGGACCTGCTGGCCCTCGGAGCGCTCTGGGACGCGCGTCCCTAACCTGCCCGGAAACCTGCCCGGAGGGCCGAGGCGTGGCGGACGCGGACGAGGAAGTCCTCCACGCGTCGGCGGTCCGGTTCCGGCGGGAGCGGGCTGTGGTGGGTGGCCTCCTCGGCCTGCTGCTCCAGGTGGTTCATCCGGGCCTCCACCTCGGGCCACGGGACCTCGCCCCGCTTCACCGCCAGCAGCGGCTCGCGCTCCTCGCCCACGTCGATCGTGAGGGCGCCCGTGCGGAGCAGGTCGCGGGCACTGGAGAGCAGGCGGAGCAGGTGCATCGCGTGCTTCCAGCGCGGGGCGCCGTGCGTGCGGACGTCGGCCTCCAGCTTGCGGCGCTGGCCGCGGGCGTACCTCGTGAACGTCTCGTGGACCCGGCGGGAGAGGAACGCCCCGCGCAGGGACAACAGCTCGCGGCCGGTGTCGTCGGCGTACTCCACCAGCGGGGAGTGCAGGCACTCCAGGATGTTGGGGTTGGCGCGCAGGGCCAGTTGGCAGAAGCGTTCCAGCTCCCAGCTGAACTGCTCCTCGGCCGGGCCCTCGACATGCGTCGGCGGCTTGTCGAAGCGCCAGAACAGGGGAGTGGGGGCGAGGAAGACGCCCCGGCGGTCGGTGTCGCTGCCCTCCGTGGCCAGGCCGAAGGCGCGTGAGCCCATCACGCAGGCGTAGATCGTGTGGTCGCCGACCAGGGTCTCGGGGCGCATGCCCGGCAGCGTACGCGGGGGATCACGCCCGGCGGATCGAATTTCCCTCGACCGTGATCGGCTCCTCGGGCAGCGGCCTGGTCGCCGGGCCGCGCTCCACCGAGCCGTCGGTGATCTTGAACCGGCTGCCGTGGCAGGTGCAGTTGATGGTGCCGTCCGCGACATCGGCCACCACACAGTTCTGGTGGGTGCAGATCGCGGAGAAGGCCTTGAAGTCGCCCTCCGCGGGCTGGGTGACCACGATCTTCTCGTCCGCGAGGATCGTGCCCCCGCCCACCGGGACGTCGGCGGTCGACGTCAGCTCCTGCCCGGCGGTGTCCGGCGGGGTGTCGCCCCCGCTGTCCTCACCACCGTCTCCGCCGCAGCCCGCGGCCAGTGCCGCCGCACCTGTCGCGAGGAGGACCGTGCGGCGCGTCGCGCGAGGGGTCATGTCGTCACTCCGGGGAGGGGTGGGGCGGCTGGTCACGGTTTCTGCATCTTGGCACTGAAGTGGGCCAAGGAGAAGCAACTCACAACGAAACATCATGAAACGTGCACATCACCCGTCTCAGTCGGCGGTCGCCCGGCACCGTGTCCTGGCGGCCTGACTACGCTGGATGACCGAACAGCCGGCAGGCACATCAGCAAGGAGCATCGTCGTGGCGGTACGCGCGGTCCGGGGGGCCGTCCAGTTGGAGCGGGACGAGGCCGGTCACATGGAGGAACTGGTCGGGGCGCTGCTCACCGCGATCCTGGAGCGCAACGACCTGCACACCGACGACCTGATCAGCCTCTGGTTCACGGCGACACCCGACCTGCACAGCGACTTCCCGGCCGCCGCCGCCCGCAAGCTCGGCATCGTCGACGTCCCCCTGATCTGCGCCCAGGAACTGGACATCGAGGGCGCCATGCCCCGTGTCGTACGGGTCCTCGCGCACATCGAGTCCGACCGGCCCCGCGCCGACATCGCGCACGTGTACCTCGGTGCCGCGGCCGCCCTGCGCAAGGACATCGCCCAGTGAGAACCGCACTCGTCATCGGCACCGGACTCATCGGCACGTCCGCCGCCCTCGCCCTGTCCCAGCGGGGCGTCGTCGTCCACCTCGCCGACCACGACCCGGAACAGGCCCGTACGGCCGCCGCGCTCGGCGCCGGCACGGACCGGGCCCCCGACGGTCCCGTCGACCTGGCGATCGTCGCCGCCCCGCCCGCCCATGTGGCCGAGGTGCTCGCCGACGCGATGGGGCGCGGGGTGGCACGCGGCTACATCGACGTGGCCAGCGTCAAGGGCGGACCGCGCCGCGAGCTCCAGGCGCGCGGGCTGGACCTGGCGTCCTACATCGGCACCCACCCCATGTCCGGCCGCGAGAGGTCCGGTCCGCTGGCGGCCACCGGTGACCTCTTCGAGGGCCGCCCCTGGGTGCTGACCCCGACCCGGGACACCGACACCGAGGTGCTGAACCTCGCCCTGGAGCTGGTCTCCCACTGCCGTGCCGTGCCGGTCGTCATGGACGCCGACGCCCACGACCGCGCCGTGGCCCTCGTCTCCCACATGCCCCACCTGGTGTCCAGCATGGTCGCCGCGCGCCTGGAGCACGCCGAGGAGGCCGCCGTACGGCTGTGCGGGCAGGGCATCCGGGACGTGACCCGGATCGCCGCCTCCGATCCCCGGATGTGGATCGACATCCTGTCCGCGAACCCCGGGCCGGTCGCCGACCTGCTCACGGACGTGGCCGCCGACCTGGAGGAGACCGTGCGGGCCCTGCGGGCGCTGCAGTCCTCCGACGAGGACAAGCGCCGCGAGGGCAGCACCGGCATCGAGGACGTGCTGCGCCGCGGCAACGCGGGCCAGGTCCGCGTCCCCGGCAAGCACGGCTCCGCGCCGCGCGTCTACGAGGTCGTGGCGGTGCTCATCGACGACCAGCCCGGCCAGCTGGCCCGCATCTTCGCGGACGCCGAGCGTGCCGGGGTCAACATCGAGGACGTGCGCATCGAGCACGCCACCGGACAGCAGGCCGGTCTGATCCAGCTGATGGTCGAGCCCAAGGCGGCGCCGGTCCTCACCGCGGGACTGCGGGAGCGGGGCTGGGCGATCCGGCAGTGACGGCCGGGGGCCGGGGCGGGTGGCCCCTCCCCCGGAAGGCCGGATCGTCCGCTTGTCGGAAGGGTTCCGGTGGGCCGGTAATCTGGTGCGGGGCGTGTCCGCGCCCCGCACACACCACTCCACCGCACCAGGAAGGTGTTCCCCTGTGGAAAACGGCGCCGCCCAGCCCGTGATTGTCGCCATCGACGGCCCCTCCGGCACGGGCAAGTCGAGCACGTCGAAGGCCGTGGCGGCGCAGCTCGGCCTGAGCTACCTGGACACCGGCGCCCAGTACCGGGCGATCACCTGGTGGATGGTGACCAACGGCATCGACATAGAGGACCCGTCCGCGATCGCCGCCGTCGCCGGGAAGCCGGAGATCGTCTCCGGTACGGACCCCCGGGACCCGACGATCACCGTCGACGGCGCCGACGTGTCCGGCCCGATCCGCGAGCAGGACGTCACCTCCAAGGTCAGCGCCGTCAGCGCGGTCCCCGAGGTACGGGCCCGGATCACCGAGCTCCAGCGGTCCATCGCCGCCTCCGCCGTCACCGGCATCGTCGTCGAGGGCCGTGACATCGGCACCACCGTGCTGCCCGACGCCGACCTGAAGATCTTCCTCACCGCCTCCCCGGACGCCCGCGCCGCCCGCCGCAGCGGTGAGCTCAAGGGCGCCGACCTGCACACCACCCGCGAGGCCCTGGTCAAGCGGGACGCCCACGACTCCAGCCGCAAGACCTCCCCGCTGGCCAAGGCCGGTGACGCGGTCGAGGTGGACACCACCGAGCTGACCCTGCCGCAGGTCATCGAGTGCGTCGTCACCCTCGTCGAGGAGAAGCGGGCCGGGAAGTGACCGACGTCCCATCGGTGCGGGGCGCCGAGGTCGGGCGGCGCATCGGCGTCGGACTGATGTACGGGCTGTGGAAGCCGCGCGTGCTGGGCGCCTGGCGGGTGCCCGCGGCCGGCCCGGTGATCTTCGCCGTGAACCACTCCCACAACATCGACGGCCCCATGGTCATGGGTGTGGCGCCCCGGCCGACGCACTTCCTGATCAAGAAGGAGGCGTTCATCGGCCCGCTCGACCCGTTCCTGACGGGCATCGGCCAGCTCAAGGTGGACCGGCACACCACCGACCGCACGGCGATCTCCCGGGCGCTGGGCGTGCTGGAGCAGGGCGGAGTCCTCGGCATCTTCCCCGAGGGCACACGGGGCGAGGGCGACTTCGCCTCCCTCCGCGCGGGGCTCGCCTACTTCGCCGTACGCAGCGGCGCGCCGATCGTGCCGGTGGCCGTCCTGGGAAGTTCCGAGCGGCGCGGACGGTTGATAAAGGGTCTGCCCCCGCTGCGCTCCCGCGTGGACGTCGTCTTCGGCGACCCGTTCGACGCGGGCGACGGCAGCGGCAGACGTACGCGCAGGGCGCTGGACGAGGCGACCGAGCGCATCCAGAAGCAGCTCACCACGCACCTGGAAAACGCCAGGCGTCTCACCGGGCGCTAGGCGACACTGAGTAGTGGATCAGCCCCGCATACGGGGCATTCCACCGATCACCACGATGAACGACGAGGTACGGACTTCATGAACGACCACATCCAGCCCGACGGCTCGGACGCGTACGAGGGTGCGCACGAGCACGACCACGGGGCGCTGGGCGATGCCGAGTTCGCGGAGTTCATGGAGCTCGCCGCGGAGGAGGGCTTCGACCTCGAGGACGTCGAGGGCGCCATCGAGGCCGCGGGCCACGGTCCGCTGCCGGTGCTCGCCGTCGTCGGCCGCCCCAATGTCGGCAAGTCGACCCTGGTGAACCGCATCATCGGCCGCCGTGAGGCGGTCGTCGAGGACAAGCCGGGCGTCACCCGCGACCGCGTCACCTACGAGGCCGAGTGGGCGGGCCGCCGCTTCAAGGTCGTCGACACCGGCGGCTGGGAGCAGGACGTCCTCGGCATCGACGCCTCCGTGGCCGCGCAGGCCGAGTACGCGATCGAGGCCGCCGACGCGGTCGTCTTCGTCGTCGACGCCAAGGTCGGCGCGACCGACACCGACGAGGCCGTCGTCCGGCTGCTGCGCAAGGCCGGCAAGCCGGTCGTGCTGTGCGCCAACAAGGTGGACGGCCCGAGCGGCGAGGCCGACGCGGCCTATCTGTGGTCCCTGGGCCTGGGCGAGCCGTACCCGGTCTCCGCCCTGCACGGCCGGGGCACCGGCGACATGCTGGACCAGGTTCTGGAGGTGCTGCCGGAGGCCCCGGCGCAGACCTTCGGCTCCGCCGTCGGCGGCCCCCGCCGGGTCGCCCTGATCGGCCGTCCGAACGTCGGCAAGTCCTCGCTGCTGAACAAGGTCGCGGGCGAGGAGCGGGTCGTGGTCAACGAACTCGCCGGCACCACCCGTGACCCGGTCGACGAGATGATCGAACTGGGCGGCAAGACCTGGAAGTTCGTCGACACGGCGGGCATCCGCAAGCGCGTCCACCTCCAGCAGGGCGCCGACTACTACGCCTCGCTGCGCACCGCCGCCGCGGTCGAGAAGGCCGAGGTGGCCGTCGTCCTCATCGACGCCGCGGACTCGATCTCGGTGCAGGACCAGCGCATCGTCACCATGGCCGTCGAGGCGGGCCGTGCGCTCGTCCTCGCCTACAACAAGTGGGACACCCTCGACGAGGAGCGCCGCTACTACCTGGAGCGGGAGATCGAGACCGAGCTCGGCCAGGTGGCGTGGGCGCCGCGGGTGAACGTCTCGGCGCGCACCGGACGGCACATGGAGAAGCTGGTCCCGGCGATCGAGACGGCCCTGGACGGCTGGGAGACCCGCGTTCCGACGGGCAGGCTGAACGCCTTCCTCGGTGAGCTGGTCGCCGCCCACCCGCACCCCGTGCGGGGCGGCAAGCAGCCGCGCATCCTGTTCGGCACCCAGGCGGGCACCAAGCCGCCGCGGTTCGTGCTGTTCGCCTCCGGCTTCATCGAGGCGGGCTACCGGCGGTTCATCGAGCGCCGGCTGCGGGAGGAGTTCGGCTTCGAGGGGACGCCGATCCACATCTCCGTGCGGGTGCGTGAGAAGCGCGGCAAGAAGAAGTAGCCGACGGCTGCACGACGAAGGGGCGGTCCCGGTGGGGACCGCCCCTTCGCCGTGCCGGGGGTCAGGCGCCCCTGCGCGGCGCCGGTGGCAGCCCGGCCGGCACGTGGTGCATCCCGGACGCGGGCCGGCCCACCGTGCCGATCCGCTGCCACTGCGGCTGCTGCCCGGCGCCCTGACGGCCGCCGCCGTACGCCCCGCTCACCAGGGAGGCGCCGAACGTGCCCGGACTGTGCCCGCCGTACGAGCCCGTACTGTGCGGGATGTTCCCGAAGGCCGTGAAGCCCAGCTCCTCCTCGCCGCTGCGGTCACCCGGCAGCGAACGGAAGGACTTGACGTACTCGGTGTAGAGGGCGTCGTAGATCGGCGTGGCCGAGAGGCCGCTCCGGGAGTCCTGCGCCGGGCGTACGGGTGCGGGGACCGAGGCGAGGGACTGGCGGCGGGGAACGTCGTATGCGTGCACGTATGTCCAAACGACCCCGTGCCGCAAGGGATGCGGCCCTTTCGCGGCTTTCGCCGGGGGCCGGGCGGCGCCGCGTCCGTCGGCCGGTCAGAGTCCCGCGAGGGGGAGTGCCGCGGCGACCAGCTTCCCGTTCGCCGCCGCCTTGTCCAGCGCGTCCCGCAGCAGGTCCTCGCGCGGCTGCCGGCCGATCGAGCCGACCGGGGCCGCGAACATCAGCACCTGCTGGTGCTTGTTGGCGGCCGACCGCCAGCCGTCGGTGACCTGGAGCGGCTGGTGGGCCTGCCACCAGGCCACGGGGCGGCCGCCGTTCGGGTTCGGCTGGAGCACGGCGTGCAGCTGGCCCGCGGCGAGCAGCACCGACCAGCCGTGCAGCACCGGCGGTACGGCCGACAGCTCGGTCAGGGGCATGAAGCCCTGCTCGATGAGGAGCGGCAGGAAGTCGTCGCCCGCCCCGAGCGAACCGGGCCGCGCGACCGGCGCGGTCGGCTCGACGACCAGCGCCGGGTGCAACTCCCCGGAGATCAGGACCAGTCCGCTGGTCACCCCGAGCACGGCCTGCTCCGGCGTGACGTTCGCGGGCGCCGGTTCACCGGTGTCGCCGCCGATGGCCCGCACGGCGCCCTGGAGCTGCTGCTCGGTGACCTGGACGACCTGCGAGGGCAGGCAGGTGGCGTGGGCGAAGGCGAGCACGGCGGTCTCGTCCCCGATGAACAGGACGGTGCTGGTGCGCTCCTGCTCCGGGTCGCCCGGGGTGCGGCAGGAGGTGCAGTCGTAACTGCCCGGGGCGGACTCTCCGGCGAGCAGGCGGTCCGCTTCTTCGTCGCCGATCTCGGCGCGTACCTCGTCGCTGACGTCGAGCATGCGCGGCACGGGTGGCTCCCTCGGGATGCGGTGCGTGGCGAGGCCGGGTGGCTCCCGGCCCGTGGTCCGGGTGGGTCCCCGGCTCATGAAGAAGACAACGGGCGATCTGTGGCGGGAGTCACGCCCCGAGGCGAACGGAATCGAACCAACCAGCGCGTACGGTCACACCTGGCGCGGAATCAGTCATTCATCGTCAACTGGCCGCGAAGTCACTGCCGTTGAGGAGGTGGGACGGCTGGGGCGTCGTGCTGCTGGCTGGTCGACAAATCCGGAAATCAGGGAATGAAGTGGGTGGCTGAAATTCGTCGCTGTTCACGGCAAAAAGACGGGACGGGCCCTACGGCCGCGGGGTGAAGGAGGGCCGGCCGGGTTCGTCCGCCTCGCCGGCGAACACCACCGCGCCCCGGCGCAGTACGTACACGAGGGCGGGGCGGCCGCGCAGGGCGGGCGGCAGTCGCTGCTCGGCGACGACGACGCACGCGTCGAGCGCGGTCAGCAGCTCGTACGTACGGGCCGCGACCGCCGGCGACATGCCCTGGGCGGGCTCGTCGACGAGCACCACGCGCGCGCGTGCCCGCAAGGCCCGGCACAGGGCCAGCATCCGCTGCTCGCCGCCGGAGAGCGTGCCGGCCCGGCGTTCCAGCAGCGGCCGCAGCTGGGGGTAGGCGTCGAGGGCGGGAGCGGGGTCGGAAGCCGTGAGGGCGAGGTTCTCGCGCACGGTGAGGGAGCCGAACACGGCCCGCCGCTCCGGCACCAGGCACAGCCCGCGCCGCGCCCGCTCGTACGCCGGTACGGCCGTCACGTCCTCGCCGTCCCACACCACCGCCCCGCCCGACAGCGGCACGGCACCGGCCAGCGCGCTCAGGGCGGTCGTACGGCCGGACCCGTTGCGGCCCAGGAGCACGGTCAGACCGGGCCCGGGTGCGGCGAGGGTGACGCCGTGCAGGGCCTCCAGGGGGCCGTACCGTACGCGCGCCCGGCGCAGGGAGATGGTGGTCACGGCGCGGTCGCCTCCCCGAGGGTGCCCAGCACGCTTCCGGGCGGTCCGGAGGCGACGATCCGGCCCGCCGCCATCACGTGCACCGTGTCGGCGAGGCCGGCGACGAGGTCGAGGTCGTGCTCGACGACGAGGAGCGCCGTGCCGTCGGCGGCCAGCGCCTTCAGGATCCGGGCCAGCGCGGCGACCTCGGCGGTGTCGAGACCGGCGGCGGGTTCGTCGAGCAGCAGCACGCGCGGGGCGGCGGCGAGGGCCCGTGCGAGCTCCACCCGGCGCAGCGTCCCGGTGGGCAGCCCGGCGGCGGGCCGGGCCCGTACCGGCCCGTCCAGCCCGAAGAGCCGCAGCGCCCGCTCCACCGCGCGGGGGTCGCGCAGCCGGCCCTGCTCGGCACCGACGCGCACGTTGTCGGCGACGGTCAGCGTCGGGAAGACCGCCAGCTGCTGGAACGTCCGCGCGACACCGAGCCGGGTACGGGCGTGCGCGGGCAGCCGCGTGATGTCGCGTCCCGCGAGCGAGACGGACCCCCGCGCGGGGCGCACGGTTCCCGCCAGACAGTGGAACAGGGTGCTCTTCCCGGCCCCGTTGGGCCCGACGACCGCGACCACGCGCCCGGCCGGCAGGTCGAGCCCCACCCCGTCCAACGCGGTGAACCCGCCGTACCGCACACACAGCCCGCGCGCGGCGAGCACCACCCCGAGCCCCTCCGCCGGCCCGCCCGTATGGCGCCCCGCGGAGGGCACCGGGGGCTGCTTCTGCGGTCCGACGCCCGTCGCGGTCGCTCCCGCCGGCGGTACGGGGGGCCTGATGCCTTGCGCTGAGGGTCGGCCGCCCGCGCGGTGTTCGGCCTGGGGCGTCGGGGGCTGCTTTCCCCGCTCGTCGGGCTGCGGGCCGGCGTCCGTCGCGGTTGCTTCCGTCGGCGGTACCGGGGTTCCGAAGCCCTCCGTTGCGGGTCGGCCGGTCGTGCGGCGTCCGACCGGGGGCGTCGGGGGTTGCTTTCCCGTCTCGTCGGGCTGCCCGGCGTCCGTTGTGGTTGCTCCTGTCGGCGGTACGGGGGGCTCGATGGCTTGCGCTGTGGGTCGGTCGCGCGTGCGGCGTCCGGCTGGGGGTGTCGGGGGTTGTCTGCCCGGCTCGTCCGGCTGCGGGACAGCGCCCGTCGCTGTCGCTCCCGTTGGTACCGAGAGGGGTACCGGGGCGGGTGTCGGGCCGTGCAGGCGGCGGCGTACGCGGGCTGCCAGGGGGGTCGGGGTCGGGTGCAGGCGGCGTGTCGCCTCGCGCAGGGCCTCGTAGGGGCCGTTCGGGAAGCGGCCCGTCAGGACGGCCAGGACGCCGATCACCGCCGCCGCGACGCCCCCGCGCGTGCCCGCGTCCAGGCCGACCAGGAGAGCCGCCGCCAGCAGGGCGCCCAGGGTGCTGTCGGCGCCCAGGACCACGACCGCGGCGAACCACAGCAGGCCCCGCACGGGGTCGTACGCCGCCGGATCGAAGGCGCGCAGCCCCATGCCGAGCATGCCGCCGCCCAGCGCGGCCAGCGCGGCACCGCAGACGAAGGCGAGGAGTTTCAGCGACGGCACGCGCACGCCCGCCGCCCGCGCCCCCGACTCGTGGTCCCGCATCGCCGCCAGGGCACGGCCGGTACGGCCCCGGCGCAGTGCCTGTGCCGCCAGCAGCGCGCAGCCGAGCAGGACCAGTTCCAGGACGTAGTACGCGCGGTCCCCGTCGAAGCCCGCCGGACGGCCCAGGGACAGGCCGGACGTGGCGTACGGCTGGGCGAAGACGAAGCGGCTCACGCCGACGCCCACCGCGAACGTCGCCAGCGCAAGGGCCAGCCCCCGGCGGCCGATCGCCGGCCATCCGGTCAGCACGCCCAGCGGAGCGACCAGAACGACCGCCACCGCCAGCGCGGCCAGCTCGGGCAGCCGGGGGAGCCCGGGGAAGCGGCCGGCCGCCAGCAGCGCCGTGAAGAGGGCGCCCAGACCCGCGTACGCCGCCTGCCCCAGCGAGATCTGACCGCCCCGCCCAGTCACCACGACCAGCGACAGCAGCACCACCCCCAACGCCGGCACCTGCACCGCCGTGTGCAGATCGCTCCCGGCGAAGCCCAGCGGCAGCAGGAACAGCACCCCGGCCACGATCCAGGCGCCCGGCGGGGCCGGCACCCGCGCGGTGGCCGCGCGCGGGAGCGCGTCGCGCGCGCCGACGCCGGGCAGCACCAGGGCGGCGAACAGCAGCGCCACCACGAAGAGGTTGGCGCCCACCGCCTGGAGCAGCGGCTCGCCCCACCCGGACGGGTGCAGCCGCGTCAGCTGACTCTGCGCCACCCCGATGCCGAGCGCGACGACCACCGCCACCGTCAGACCGCGCATCCGCGCGGCGACCGCGACCGCCACCACCTCCATCACGAGCAGCGGCAGCCCGTACGGGTCCAGCCGCACGTACGGTGCCAGCAGCACGCCGGTCAGACCGGCCGTGAACGAGCCGAACGCCCACCCCACCGCCGCCACCCGGTCCGCGTCCACACCGGCGAGCACCGCCAGCCGCCGGTCGTCCACGACCGCCCGCAGCTCCCGCCCGAACCGGGTCCGGCGGATCACCGCCGCGACCCCGACGGCCAGCACCGCCACCACCGCCAGCTGCCCCCACGGCTCCGCCGACACCAGCACCGGCGCGTCGTCCCGCGCCCCCTGCCCCCACAGCAGCGCCGCCCCGCCCACCAGCAGCACGAACACCCCGATGGACGCCACCAGCGTCTGCGCCGGATCACCGCCCCGCACGGACAGCGGCCGGAACACCAACCGCTCCAGCACCACCCCGATCCCCGGCGCCACCACCAGCAGCGTCAGCGCCGCGGCCCACCACAGCGGCCAGCCCCAGTCGACCACGCAGCCGCGCAGCACGTACGCGCACACCATCGCGATCGCACCGTGCGCGAAGTTCAGCACCCCCGTCGCCCGGTACGTCACGATCAGGCCGATCCCGGTGAGCGCCGCCGCGGCACCCACCGACAGGCCGGCCAGCGTGAGGTCGTACGTCAGGGAGGACATCGGCGAGGGCTTCAGCCGGCTTCTTCTTCGGCGGGCTCACAGATCGGGCAGGGCCCCAGTTCACCGCTCGCGATCAGCTTCCCGTCCACCGGAACCGCCTCCGCCTTCCCCGCGACCAGTGGGCAGTCCGCGCGGTGCCACAGCGTCCCGCCCGGCACCATCAGCATCTCGCCGCTCACCGCGAGCGGCGAGCCGGCCGCCCGGCCGTTCGCGTCCCCGTCGGCCGGCTCGGGCTCCACCAGCAGGCCGTAGAGCTCCTCCACGCGCGTGGCGGCGATCGAGCCCCGGCCGTGGGCCAGCAGCACCGACCCGGCGACGATCAGCGCGGCCCCGGGGACGGTGCAGGAGGCCAGGTAGGGCAGCTGACGCTCGGCGTAACGCTCGCCCGAGACGCCGTACCAGCCGAGGACGCACAGCACCGCGCCGGCGGCGAGCGCGGCCCAGCCGGCCCAGAGGACGGGGTGCGCGATCCACCGTCGGGCTGTGCGCATCATCGCTCCCACACGTCGGGTCTCTGTGCCTGGACGCCTCTCCTCCACGTGCTCCCGTGGCTTGCACTATGCCCCGTCCGAGCCGACCCTGAAAGCACCGGGCGCACACCGTCCGGACCGACACCCGATTGGTGAGCCAGATGGTTCTCGGCAGCGACCTCAGGCGGGGGAACGCGAGGACGGGGCGCGGCCCACGGGCGGCGGGACGGGGCACGGCGCTGACCGCCGCCCTGATCCTGCTCCTCGCGCCGGGCCTCGCGGCCTGCACCGACGACGACGGTGGCGGCGGCAGCCCGCCCCCCACCGCGACCGCGGACCGCACGACGAGCGCACCCGGCAGCGCGCCCGCGGACCAGGAGGCGGCCGAGCGGGAGATCCGGCAGAACTGGGAGAAGTTCTTCGACCCCCAGACCACCCTGGACGAGAAGAAGAACCTCTTGCAGAACGGCGAACTGCTGGGCCCGGTGCTCGAGGCGTTCAGCGGCGACGAGCGCGTCGGACAGGTGAAGGCGCAGGTCACCGAGGTCTCGTTCACCTCACCGACGGAGGCCGACGTGAAGTTCGCCCTGACCCTCAAGGGCGCCACCGCCCTCCCGGACGCCTCCGGCGTCGCCGTCGACGACGACGGCACCTGGAAGGTGTCGGTCAAGTCCCTGTGCGCGCTGGTGCAACTGAGCGGCGATGGCTCGACACCGGACATCCCGGGCTGCTGAGGCGCTCGCCGCGGCCCTACTGCTCGCCCTGACCGCGGCATGCGGCAGCCGCCTGCCGGAGAGCGACTTCGAGCGCGAGGACCGCCCGCCCGCACCCACCCGGGACACCGGCGAACCGATCCGCGTCGGCATCGTGACCAGCGCCACCAGCCCGGTCGGCGGCGGCGCCTTCACCGGTCCCCGGGACGGCGCGAAGGCATGGTTCGAACGGCTCAACGCGGCCGGGGGCGTGGACGGGCGCCGTGTCGAGGTGCGGACCTGCGACGACGGCGGCAGCGGCGTCGGCAACAACGAGTGCGTGCACCGGCTGATCGACGAGGAGAAGGTCGTCGCGCTGGTCGCCACCACCGCCCTGGATTACGCGGGCGCCTCCCGCGTCTCCCGCGCGGGCGTGCCCGACATCGGCGGCCAGCCCATCGGCACCGCCTACGACACCTACCCGCACCTGTACGGCATCTACGGCAGCGCGGCGCCCCGGAACGGCACAACCGGCTGGGACGGCAGGCTGTACGGCGGCACCGAGGTCTACCGCTACTTCAAGCGCGAGCACGGCGCCCGCACGGCCGCCGTCGTCTCCTACAACCAGTCCGCGTCCGCCGCCTACGCCCGACTCGTGGAACGGGGCCTGAAGGCCGAGGGCTACAAGGTGGTCACCGAACAGGTCGACTTCGCGCTGCCCAACTTCCGCGCGGTGGCCGCCGACCTGAAGCAGCAGGGCGCCGACCTGGTCTTCGACGCCATCGACGGCCACGGCAACGCCCTCCTCTGCCAGGCCATGGACGACGTCGGCGCCCGGGTCACCGCCAAGGTCACCAACGTGCAGAACTGGACGTCCACCGTCGCCGAGGACTACGAGGACGCGCCGCGCTGCCGCAACGCCCTGTGGGCGACCGGCTCCAGCCGCAACTTCGAGGACACCGGCCACGCGGCCGTACGCGAGTTCCGGGACGCCACCGAGGACCTGAGGACGCGTTCCCAGTGGCAGCTGGAGGGCTGGGCCGCCGCCCGCTGGTTCACCGACGCGGCGAAGTCCTGCGCCGGTACGGGCATCACGCGCGCGTGCGTCGACGCGTACGTGAACCGCGCCCGGGACTACACCGCGGGCGGCCTGCTGCTCCCCGTCTCGTTCGAGAAGTCGCCCGAGCCACCGACGACCGGCCGGACCTGTCTGTCCGTGGCCCGCTGGCGGGACGGCGAGGGCTGGGTGTCGCAGGGCGACATGAACGACACCTGCTTCGAGGTGCCGCGGCTGGCGTACGAGCCCTGAGGCCGCGCACTTGAGGACAGTACCTGTCCGCGACGGCTGGCAGACTCGCCCCCATGTTGGAGACCTCGGCACGCCTGCTGCGTCTGCTGTCCCTGCTCCAGGCCCACCGCGAGTGGTCCGGCGCCGATCTCGCCGAACGGCTCGGCGTCTCCCCGCGCACCGTGCGCCGGGACGTGGACCGGCTGCGCGAGCTCGGCTACCCCGTCAACGCCAGCCCGGGCACCGGCGGCGGCTACCAGCTGGGCGCGGGCGCCGAACTGCCGCCCCTGCTGCTGGACGACGAGGAGGCCGTGGCCGTCGCCGTCGGGCTGCGCACCGCCGCCGGGCAGGGCGTCGACGGCATCGGCGAGACCTCCGTACGGGCCCTCGCCAAGCTGGAACAGGTGCTGCCGAACCGGCTGCGCCGCCGCGTGGGGGCCCTGAACGCGTTCACCGTGCCCATGCTGCGCGGTCCCCGCGCGGACGCGGTCGACCCGGCCGTGCTCACCGAACTGGCCCACCTCTGCCGGGACGCCGAGCGGCTGCGCTTCGAGTACCGGGGGCACGACGGCGCGCAGAGCCGCCGCACCGTCGAGCCGCACCGCCTGGTGTGTTCCGAGCGCCGCTGGTACCTGGTCGCCTGGGACCTCGACCGCGGGGACTGGCGCACCTTCCGCGCGGACCGCATCACCCCCAGGCCGCCGCACGGTCCGCGGTTCGTCCCGCGCGAGCCGCCCGCCGAGGACCTGGCCGCCTATGTCTCCCAGGGTGTCTCCACGCGCGTGTACGCCTCGCACGCCGTGATCCGCCTGCTGGTGCCCGTGGAGGAGGCCGCCGAGCGGATCTCACCCACCGCGGGGACGCTGGAGGCGGAGAGCCCGGACAGCTGCCTGCTGCGGACCGGGGCCGCGAGCCTCGACGTCATGGTGATCCATGTGATGCTGCTCGGCTTCGAGTTCGAGGTGCTGGAGCCGGTCGAGCTGCTCGACGCGGTCAGAGTGGCTCATGACCGGCTTGGTCGCTCTTTGGCTCGGGCTGCGGCGTCATCGCCGCGTACTCCGGATGGTTCAGGTCGAACGCCGGCGACTCCGAACGGACCCGGGGCAGTGTCGTGAAGTTGTGCCGGGGCGGCGGGCAGGAGGTCGCCCACTCCAGGGAGCGGCCGAACCCCCAGGGGTCGTCGACCTCGACCTTCTCGCCGTACTTGGCGGTCTTCCAGACGTTGTAGAGGAAGGGCAGCGTGGACATGCCGAGCAGGAAGGCGCCGATGCTCGAGACGGTGTTCAGCGCGGTGAAGCCGTCCGCCGCCAGATAGTCGGCGTAGCGGCGGGGCATGCCCTCGGCGCCCAGCCAGTGCTGCACCAGGAACGTCATGTGGAAGCCGACGAACAGCGTCCAGAACTGGATCTTGCCGAGCCGTTCGTCGAGCATCTTCCCGGTGAACTTGGGCCACCAGAAGTAGAAGCCCGCGAAGACCGCGAAGACGACGGTGCCGAAGACCACGTAGTGGAAGTGGGCGACGACGAAGTACGAGTCCGTCACGTGGAAGTCCAGCGGCGGCGACGCCAGGATCACCCCGGACAGACCGCCGAACAGGAACGTCACCAGGAAGCCCGTCGCCCACAGCATCGGCGTCTCGAACGACAGCGAGCCCTTGATCATGGTGCCGGTCCAGTTGAAGAACTTCACGCCCGTCGGCACCGCGATCAGGAAGCTCATGAAGGAGAAGAACGGCAGCAGCACCGCGCCGGTGGCGAACATGTGGTGCGCCCACACCACCATCGACAGCCCGGTGATGGCCATCGTCGCGCCCACCAGCGTCAGATAGCCGAACAGCGGCTTGCGGCTGAACACCGGGATGATCTCCGTGACGATCCCGAAGAACGGCAGCGCGATGATGTAGACCTCGGGATGGCCGAAGAACCAGAACAGGTGCTGCCACAGGAGCGCTCCGCCGCCCGCGGCCTCGAAGACCTGGGAACCGAACCGCCGGTCCGCCTCCAGCACCAGCAGCGCCGCCGCGAGCACCGGGAACGCCATCAGGATCAGGATCGAGGTGAACAGCGTGTTCCAGGTGAACAGCGGCATCCGGAACATCGTCATCCCGGGGGCGCGCATCCCGACGATGGTGGCGATGAAGTTGACGGCGCCGAGGATGGTGCCGAAGCCGGCCAGCGCCAGCCCCATGATCCACAGGTCCGGGCCAAGACCGGGCGAGAACCGCAGGCTGTTCAGCGGCGCGTAGGCGAACCAGCCGTACGCCGCCGGGCCCCCGGTGACCACCAGCGATCCGAGCACGATCAGCCCGCCGAACAGGAACAGCCAGTACGAGAACATGTTCAGCCGCGGGAAGGCCACGTCGGGCGCCCCGATCTGGAGCGGCATCAGCTCGTTGGCGAACCCGGCGAAGCTGGGCGTCGCGAACAGCAGCAGCATGATCGTGCCGTGCATGGTGAACATCTGGTTGAACTGCTGGTTGTCGATGAGCTGTAGTCCCGGCCGGGCCAGTTCGGCCCGCATCAGCAGGGCCATCACACCGGCGATCAGGAAGAACACGAACGACGTGATCAGGTAGAGGTGGCCGATCTTCTTGTGGTCGGTGGTGGTCAGCCAGTCGATCACCACCTGCCCGCGCCGCCGACTGGGTGCCGGTCCCGCCGCCGTCTGAACGGTCTGCGTCCCCATCGCTCGCCCCTTCGCTCCTCGCGCGCCGGGCCCGCCGGAGCCCGCGCCTCTGTACCTCCGGGCCCACGCCATGATGCTCGCGCCTGCCCTGCCTCCGACAGGGGACGTGGTGGATCATGTGGCGAAAACGAGTATTTTCTGTGCGCACCGGCCTGCGGGGTGACACACGGCGGCGGTAAGGAAATGGGGCTTCGGAAGTACGTCCTCCGGCACTTTCCGCCGGGGATAATCACGACCGCGGTGTGACACGCGGGAATTACGTTCGAATGCCTGCGGAAGGCGTACCGAACCGCCCATCCGGGTGAAGGCCACCGGCCTGTACGTCTGTCGTGATCCTGTGACAGAAGTGTGACCGCGGGGGGATACGGACCGGTGTTCCCGGCGCGGGCTTCCCCGCTCCCGGGCCAGGGCATAGCGTGACGGTATGGCACCCATTCCGACCCCCTCGGGGGAACCCCACGACAGCCCGGACACCTATGTGGGCCTCGCGGCCGACCGGGCCGAGCACCTCGCGCGGGAGCGCGGCTGGTCGACCGTGCGGGCCCTGCCGCCGGGGGCGATCATCACCATGGAGTACCGCGTGGGCCGGCTGAACTTCGAGGTGAAGGACGGTGTGGTGGCGCGGGCCTGGAAGGGCTGAGACACGGCGACGGCCCCGGTTCCCTGCCGGAACCGGGGCCGTGATGTTCGTACCGGACGCTGGGCCGGCTCAGGGACGGGTCGCCGACGTCGTACCGCGCGGGTGGCGCTCCGAGTGCGGCGGGCGGCGGCTGCCGCCCGGCGTGACCGGGGAGCGCTCCCCGCGGGTCGTGTGCGGCCCGGGTGCCAGATAGGCGGGCGACCGGGAGGCCGGACGGCCCGCCGGAACCGGCTCGGGCGCCGGGTCCGCGCGGTCGGTGAGCGGCTTGAGCATGACGGGCCGTCCCACCGGACCGGCCGCCGGTGCCGCGGCCCCCCGACGGGCCCGCCAGCGGGCGCGCAGGTCGAAGATCCGCTCCTCCGCGCGGGCGATCAGCGGCTCGAACCAGGGCAGCGCGAGCAGGATCAGCAGGCCCGCGACCCAGCCAAGGATCACATCGCTCAGCCAGTGGGTCCCGATGTAGACGGTGGACAGCCCCACGCCGAGCGAGGTCACCGCGGACACGGCCGACAGCCAGCGGCGCGCCCTCGGGGTGGAGGCCAGATAGGCCAGGATCCCCCACGTCACCACCGCGTTCGCGGTGTGGCCGCTGGGAAATATATCCCCGCCGAGCCACATCTCGTTCGAGCCGATCTCGGTCGCGTAGTGGGGTCCGAGGCGCCCCATGCCGTACTTGGCGGCGCCGACGGTGACGTTGAGCAGCAGCAGGGAGACCCCGAGGGCCAGCAGCGGGCGCAGGGTGTGCTGCCGCCAGGAGCGCCAGCCCAGCCAGGCCGCGACCATCACGGCGGTCGGGCCGCGCTGGCCGAGCACCACGTAGTAGTCGACGAAGGCGTGGAGCTCGGACCACTGCTGGTAGGGGCGGAAGAACATCACCTGCCAGTCCAGCCGGACCAGCCAGGAGGTGATCACCACGGCCCACACGATCGCCAGATAGAAGGCCAGGGCGGCGCCGAACAGCACCACCCGGTGCCGGCTCATCCGCGGCACGCCGATGTGAGCCGGTCGTTCCGGCTCACGATCCAGCCTCGCGAACACCCGGTCCAGACGGGTGGGCTTCCGTTCGGTACGCACCCAATCGACGTTACAGCGAGTGAGTGCGGAACCCCGTCCAATCAGGCTCTTTGTGATGACGATGTGATGTGGCATTCCTCTCAGGAGGGCCTTTATTACCGGCGAATCCACAAACCCCGGATGCCGCGGACTTCAATTCCTTTGATCATTCCGGAGGACGGTTTTATCGCGCTTTTGAATTCGTTCACCGGGGGCTGGTCCGGAATTTCCTCGGTGCTCATCGGCCGTTCGGGGCGGGTCAGGGCGGTCCGGAGCCGTTGAGCCAGAAGGCGCCGTACACCGCCGAGGCCGCCGCGACCACCCCCACGACCTGCGCCGACCTGCGCGTACGCAGTCGGGACAGGGCCAGGGCGAGGGGCAGCAGCAGGGGGAAGGCGGGCATCAGCAGCCGCGGTTTCGAGCCGAAGTAGCTCGACGCGCACAGGGCGAGGGCCGTGACGACACCCGAGTACACCAGCAGCGGGAGCGGCTGGCGCTGCCGTACACCGACGACGTACAGCCACACCACGAGGCCGACGCCGACGATCAGTCCGAGCCCCGCCAGGGCGGACGGAAAGGACGTGAACTTGTCGGCGACGAAGCGGGCGAAGGCGTAACCCCCGTCGAACCCGTTCCGCCATCCGGCCTGCACGTCGAGATATCCCAGCGGGCCCTTCCCGGTCCGGTGCCCCACCCACAGAACGTAACCGGCGGCTCCGAGGGGCGCGAGGAGCATGCCGAGCACCCGGCGCAGGCGCGCGCCGGGTGCACCGGGCTCCCGGGGGGCGCCCTCCGGCGCCGGGAAGCGCCGGGCGTCCGCGGGAGCGCCGGCGCGTCCCGCGTCCCGCGCGCCCTGCCCCGGCGCCGTGCTCCGTTCCCGCACGAAGGAGGCGATGCCCGCCACCCACACCGCCGCGACCACCGCCAGCCCCACCGGCCGGGTCAGCCCCGCCAGGCCCGCCAGGACGCCCGCCGTCACCCAGCGCCCCGTGAGCACGGCGTACAGCGACCACGCGGCCAGCGCGGTGAACAGGGACTCGCTGTACGCCATCGACTGCACGATCCCGACCGGCAGCACCGCCCACAGCAGCACGGCGCACACCCCCGCCCGGCGCCCGTACACATGGTCCGCCACCGCGAAGATCCCCCAGGCCGCGGCGAGCGAGGCGAGCACGCCGACCAGGAAGCCCCCGTCGGCGTACGACAGCGGCGACACCGCCGCCGCCAGCCGCTCCAGCCACGGCAGCAGCGGGAAGAAGGCCAGGTTGGAGTGCACGTCACCGTTGGGCAGCCGCACCTCGTAGCCGTATCCCAGCTCGGCCACCCTCGTGTACCAGAGGGCGTCCCAGCGGGCCGTCAGCAAGGTGTACGCGTCCTTGCCCCGCGCCCCGCTCCACACGGCCAGGACGACCAGGCCCAGGGCGCGCACGGCGGCGTACCCGAGGAGCGCCGGGGCGGCCCGGCGCAGTGCTCCGGGGCGGGCCTGGGCGACGCGCACGTCGAGATCGTTCACGCGGCCGATTATCGACCCGGCACGGAACCGCCCCGCCCGCCGGGGAGTGTGCGTCCGGGAGGGGAGTGGTGTACGCCACACCGATCGGACGGAGCTGTGAGAGGCCCGCCACTCGACCCCGGCTCCCACTCGCGTACTCTGACGTGTCACTCGCCGTTCGTTGCGCGGGCCGGGGACCACCGCTCCTCCCCGGCCGAGTCACGGGGGAGTCCCCACCCCCGTGTGCCCGCCGATCGCGAGGGAACATCTGGGAGGTACGTACATGTCCGGGACGACCACGGCCGCCGCCGCGCTGCGCCGTCGGGCGGCCGGGGCCGGTGCCAACCGCTGGGTGGTGCTCGTCGTCCTCTGCGTCAGCCTGCTGCTGGTCGCCGTCGACGCCACCGTGCTGCACGTGGCCGTCCCCGCCGTCACCGAGGACCTCAGGCCCGGCGCGATGGAGCTGCTCTGGATCGTCGACGCCTATCCCTTGGTCTGCGCCTCGCTGCTGATCCTGTTCGGCACCCTGGGCGACCGGGTCGGCCGCAGACGCGTGCTCCTGCTCGGCTACGCCCTGTTCGGCGTCGCCTCCGGCATGGCGGCCCTCGCGGACAACGCCCAGGTGCTGATCGCGGCGCGGGCGCTGCTCGGCGTCGGCGGCGCGATGATCATGCCGGCGACGCTGTCGATCCTGCGCCAGGTCTTCCCGGACCGGCGCGAGCGGGCGCTGGCCATCGGCGTCTGGAGCGCGGTCGCCGCGGTGGGCGCGGCGGTCGGGCCGCTGCTCGGCGGCTTCCTGCTGGAGCACTTCTGGTGGGGCTCGGTGTTCCTGGTCAACATCCCGTTGATGCTGGTCAGCCTTCCGGTCGGACGGATCCTGCTGCCCGAGTCGAAGGGCGACGGCAACGGCCCCTGGGACGTGGTCGGCGCGCTGATGGCCGCCACCGGACTGTTCGCGGTGGTCCTCGGCGTGAAGCGGCTCGGCGGCGCGGAGACCGCCGGCAGCGTGTGGACCGTACTGCCGCTGCTCGTCGGCGGCGGACTGCTGGCCGCCTTCGCGCGCCGACAGCGGCGCCGCGCGCATCCGCTGGTCGACCTGCGGATGTTCGCCCGGCCGGCGTTCAGTACGTCGGTGGGCTGCATCGTGCTGGCGATGCTCGCCCTGGTGGGCCTGGAACTGATCGCGGCGCAGTACCTCCAGCTCGTGCTCGGACTCTCCCCGCTGGAGACCGGGCTGCGGCTGCTGCCGCTGACCGTCGCGGCGATGGCGGCGGGCCTGGCGGGCGCCCGCATGCTGCGCCGGTTCGGCCCGCGCCGCATGGTCTGCGCCGGCTTCTGTCTGACGGCCGGCGCGGTGGTGCTCCTGACCGCGATGGGCGGACAGGACAACGCCCCGCTGCTGCTCACCGGTTTCGTCCTGCTCGGCTTCGGTCTGGAGACCACGCTGTTCGGGGCGTACGAGTCGATGCTCAGCGAGGCGCCGCCGGACCAGGCCGGCGGGGCGGCCGCGATCGGCGAGACCTCCTACCAGCTGGGCGCCGGCATAGGGATCGCGCTCCTCGGCAGCGTGATGAACGCGGCCTACGCGCCCGGCCTCGGCGGAGTGCCCGGGGTGCCGGCGGCGGCGTCCTCGGCGGCCTCGCACTCCCTGGGGGAGGCGTACGAGGTGGCCGACCGGCTCGGGGCCCCCGCCGGGGCCGCGCTGCGTCACGCCGCGCGGCACGCGTTCGTGCACGGGCTGCATGTGACCCTGCTGGTGAGCGCGGGGTTGCTATTGCTCGGGGCGGTGATGGCGATGCGGTTGCCGCGGACGATGCAGTGCGAGGCGTCGGCCGTGGAGGTGCCCGCGCCTCGGGAAGCTGTGGAGTCCCGCGTGTCGGTGTGACCGCTTTGCTCTCCCACCCGCGCACCACCCGTTCACCGCCAACCGGACAGTGGACGTCGCCCGTGGGGGCGGGCCGCCATCGGCGTCCGCAGGCGGTCGCTCCCCGCCGCGGTCGCCCGTGCGGGCAGGGTGGACGTGCGGGAGACTGCCGCGTAACGTCGGCCCAGAGCCGTGACTAGCACTGCTAGTTTTACCGTTTCCGGAGGGTCACCCATGTCCGCGTCCGCGAAGCCGCCCGCCTTCGACCCCGCCGACCCCCTCGGCCTCGACGACCTGCTGACGCCGGAGGACCTGGCCGTCCGGGACACCGTGCGCTCCTGGGCCGCCGACCGCGTGCTCCCGTACGTCGCCGACTGGTACGAGAAGGGCGAGCTGCCCGGGATCCGGGAACTGGCGCGGGAACTCGGCGGCATCGGCGCCCTCGGCATGTCGCTCGAGGGCTACGGCTGCGCGGGCGCGAGCGCCGTGCAGTACGGGCTCGCCTGTCTGGAGCTGGAGGCGGCCGACTCCGGGATCCGGTCCCTGGTCTCCGTGCAGGGCTCGCTCGCCATGTACGCCATCCACCGGTTCGGCAGCGAGGAGCAGAAGCGGCAGTGGCTGCCCCGGATGGCCTCCGGCGAGGTCATCGGCTGCTTCGGGCTCACCGAGCCCGACCACGGCTCCGACCCCGCCTCGATGGGCACCCGCGCCAAGCGGGACGGCGGGGACTGGGTGCTCAACGGGCGCAAGATGTGGATCACCAACGGTTCCGTGGCCGGGGTGGCCGTGGTGTGGGCACGGACCGACGACGGGATCCGCGGCTTCGTCGTGCCCACCGACGCTCCCGGCTTCTCGGCGCCCGAGATCAAGCACAAGTGGTCGCTGCGCGCCTCCGTCACCAGCGAGCTGGTCCTCGACGACGTACGGCTGCCCGCCGACGCCGTGCTGCCGGAGGTGACCGGGCTCAAGGGGCCGCTCAGCTGTCTCTCGCACGCCCGGTACGGGATCGTCTGGGGCGCCATGGGCGCCGCGCGGAGCTGTTTCGAGGCGGCGGTCGACTACGCGAAGTCGCGGGAGCAGTTCGGCCGGCCCATCGGCGGGTTCCAGCTGACCCAGGCCAAGCTCGCCGACATGGCGGTCGAACTGCACAAGGGGATGCTGCTCGCCCATCATCTGGGGCGGCGCATGGACGCCGGCCGCCTGCGTCCCGAGCAGGTCAGCTTCGGCAAGCTCAACAACGTCCGCGAGGCCATCGACATCTGCCGCACGGCGCGGACGATCCTCGGTGCCAACGGGATCTCGCTCGAATATCCCGTGATGCGGCACGCGACCAACTTGGAATCGGTGCTCACCTACGAGGGCACCGTCGAGATGCACCAGCTCGTGCTGGGCAAGGCGCTCACCGGGCTCGACGCCTTCCGGTGAGCCTCCGAGGAGGCGGGGCCGGTACGCGGCCCCGCCTCAGCTCTGGTTGAAGAAGCCGTCCGACCGGTGCGCGGCCGGCTCTCCGCTGACGACCTCGGTGTCGGCCGGGCTGAGCAGGAACACACGGTTGGACACCCGCTCGATGGAACCGCGCAGACCGAAGATCAGGCCCGCGGCGAAGTCGACGACGCGCTTGGCGTCACCGGCGTCCATGGCCGTGAGGTTCATGATGACGGGAACGCCCTCGCGGAACAGCTCGCCGATGGCGCGGGCGTCCCGGAAGCTGTCCGGGGTGACCGTGCCGATCCGGCGGCCCTTCTCCTCGGCGGCGTCCGAGGCCACCTTGACCCGCGGATCGGTGACCCAGGCCTCGCCGGGCTCGTTCCCGTCGGAGTAGTCGTCGTCGTAGTAACGCTCGTCTTCGTTGTCGTCGACGAGGCCAAGCCAGGCACTCGCCTTGCGTACCGATCCCATGGACGCCTCCTCTCACAGCGGTCTTTCTTGCTTTCCGCACCCCTATGGTCGTCCATGATGCGGATGGCGCGCCAAGTGGATAGACGCCGCGCGGGGGGTTTGTGACGGTACTGGTGCACAGCAGATCCGTCGAGAGTCCGTGTTTCCCAAGGGTCTTGGTGTAAACGGCTGCTGACTGTGAGTGAAATATGATTCTTCCCGGCGTATGGGTGAGGGACGGTGCGTACGGGTGAACGCGCGGCCGATACGATGCCGCCGCTCAACGTCGTACAACTGCACGGGGGAACGTCGTGTTCGGAATGGTCAGACCGTGTCGGCACCGGCTCGGGGAGAAGCTCACCGCCCAGTGGATGGCCCATTTGTGCGGGCTGTGCCTCGCGTTGCGCGGGGACCACGGGCAGCTCGCGCGGATCGTCACCAACTACGACGGGCTCCTCATATCCGTCCTGACGGAGGCTCAGGCCGAACGGCCCGACGCGGGACGGCGCACCGCGGGACCCTGCCCGCTGCGCGGCATGCGCACCGCGTCCGTCGCGCACGGCGAGGGCGCGCGGCTCGCGGCGGCCGTCTCCCTCGTCCTCGCCTCCGCCAAGGTGCGCGACCACGTCGCCGACGGCGACGGGCTGCTGGCGCGCAGGCCGGTGGCGCTCGCCGCGCGCCGGGTCGCGGCGAGCTGGGACCGGGCGGGCGCGCGGACCGGTTCGGACGTCGGGTTCGACACCGCCGTCCTCGTCGACGCCGTGGACCGGCAGACGGGCATCGAGACCCTCGCCGGGCCCGGCACCCCGATTCTCACCGTCACCGAGCCGACCGAGACCGCGACCGCGGCGGCCTTCGCGCACACCGCGGTACTGGCCGGCCGGCCGCACAACGCCGCACCGCTCGCGGAGGCCGGACGCCTCTTCGGGCGTCTCGCGCATCTGCTGGACGCCGTGGAGGACAAGGACGCCGACGCCGCGTCGGGCGCCTGGAACCCGCTCACCGCCACCGGGACCCCGCTCGACGAGGCCCGCCGGCTCGCCGACGACGCGGTGCACGGCATCCGGCTCGCCCTGCGCGAGGTGGAGTTCCGCGACGGCGGTCTCGCGCACCGGCTGCTCGTCCATGAACTGCCCAACTCCGTCCATCGCGCCTTCGGTACGGTCTCCTGTGCCCACGGAACCGGGCCCTACGCGCCTCCCGGCACCCCCGGTGGCCCCGGCGCCCCCCTGCCTCCCGAGCCGCCGCGCCGCGACCGGCGCGGGCTGCTCGCCGGCTGCGCCGTGTGGCTGGGACTCGCCTGTACCTGCCAGTTGTGCTGCGGCAGTTACGAGGACCCCTGGAGCCGTGAGCCCAAGGAGGGGCCGTGCACGAACTGCGATTGCAGCGGGTGCGGCGACTGCTGCAACTGCTGCGAGTGCTGCAACTGCTGCGGTGAGGACGGCGGCTGCGACGGGTGCGACTGCGGCTGCTCCTGCTGACCCGGGGGCGGGGACCCGCCCGGACACCGGCTATCCGGAGGGGCGAATTCCGGACACCGCGCGGCTGTTCGACCGATCGTGCCGAGAGTGTGACCACTGGTAACGCCATCTCGGGCGGGGACCAAATCTCATAGAAGGTTCAAAGGTCCACGTCCAAAAGGCACCCTTGCGCCGAACGGTCGGTCGGCCGAATACTCGCTTCCCACAAGCGCTTGTCAGGGGCACGGCGTGTTCGGAATCCGGGCACACGGGCCACTGGCTGCGCCTCACGGGCCCCACAACCCCACGAGGGCCCCCTACTTCCTTTGTGGAGGAACGAGAAGTGAGGATCAAGCGCACCACCCCCCGCAGCGGCATCTCGAGACGGACTCGGCTGATCGCCGTATCCACCGGCCTCGTGGCCGCCGCTGCGATCGCGGTCCCCAACGCGAACGCGTCCGACACCCCCACAACCTTCAGCTCCGCCGAGCTCAAGAGCGTCAGCGGCTCGGTGCTGAAGGCCGACGTCCCGGGCACCGCCTGGGCCGTCGACAGCAAGACCAACCGGGTGGTCGTCACCGTCGACAGCACCGTTTCCCAGGCCGAGATCAACAAGATCAAGCGGCAGGCCGGAAGCGACGCCGACGCGATCACCGTCAAGCGCACCCCCGGTACGTTCAGCAAGCTCATCCAGGGCGGTGACGCCATCTACGCGAGCAGCTGGCGCTGCTCCCTGGGCTTCAACGTCCGCAGCAGCAGCGGCGCCGAGTACTTCCTGACCGCCGGTCACTGCACCGACGGCGCGGGCACCTGGTACTCCAACTCCGCGCGCACCACGGCCATCGGCTCGACCGCCGGCTCCAGCTTCCCGGGCAACGACTACGGCATCGTGCGCTACACCGGTTCCGTCAGCCGGCCCGGCACCGCGAACGGCGTGGACATCACCCGCGCGGCCACCCCGAGCGTGGGCACCACCGTCATCCGTGACGGCTCCACCACGGGCACCCACAGCGGCCGTGTGACCGCGCTCAACGCGACCGTGAACTACGGCGGCGGCGACATCGTCTCCGGTCTCATCCAGACCACGGTCTGTGCCGAGCCCGGCGACTCCGGCGGCGCGCTCTACGGCAGCAACGGCACCGCGTACGGTCTGACCTCCGGCGGCAGCGGCAACTGCTCCTCCGGCGGCACGACCTTCTTCCAGCCGGTGACCGAGGCCCTGAGCGCCTACGGGGTCAGCGTCTACTAGACCCGGCCGGCACCAGCGGCACCACACGTTTCACCGCAGCCGGCAGCACGACGAGCCCCCGCACGCAACCGCCGTGCGGGGGCTCGCCCTTGTCAGGGGCGCGGGGCTACCGTCGAAGGACACACCAGGACGCGCCGGCCGGCACCGGACGCGGGATCACCTGATGCGCCACTTCGGACCCTGGGGGCCGTGATGGTCGAGGAACTGGTGACGGCGGGAGTGACGCTGGCGTCCGCCGGAGCGGTCTACGTGATGGCGGCGGCGCGGGTCGTCAAGCAGTACGAGCGCGGGGTGGTGTTCCGGCTCGGCAGGCTCCGCCCGCAGGTGCGCGAGCCCGGGTTCACCATGATCGTTCCGCTCGTGGACCGGCTGCGGAAGGTCAACCTCCAGATCGTCACGATGCCGGTCCCGGCCCAGGAGGGCATCACCCGGGACAACGTGACCGTGCGCGTCGACGCGGTCGTCTACTTCAAGGTCGTGGACGCGGCCGACGCGGTGGTGCGGGTGGAGGACTACCGGTTCGCGGTCTCCCAGATGGCCCAGACCTCGCTACGGTCGATCATCGGCAAGAGCGACCTGGACGACCTGCTCTCCAACCGCGAGAAGCTGAACCAGGGCCTGGAGCTGATGATCGACAGCCCGGCGAT
>NZ_JBVIGS010000030.1:0-62066 GCF_055570675.1 Streptomyces sp. NPDC031111 | reverse complement strand
CTCCGCCTGCTCCAGACCATCGTCGCCGTCGCCGCCGAGAAGAACTCCACCCTCGTCCTGCCCTTCCCCGTCGAACTGCTCCGCTTCCTCGAACGGGCCGCCCAGCAGCCGACGCCGGACCACGAGGTGGAAGAGCGCCCGGAGGCCGGGGGCCGCGTACCCGACCTGTGACACGTGCTACGCGCGTGGTTCCCGGGACGGGCACCAGGTGATAGACACGGCTGGGTCACAGTTCCTGTCCGCCAGCAGGAAGGTTTCCCCATGTCAGAAACCGGGTCCACCACCGGCTCCCCCGCGACACGACGTCAGATGCTCGCCCGCTCGGGCGGCCTCGGCATCGGCATCGCCTTCTCCGGCGCGCTCTCCGAACTCTTCACCGGCACGGCCGCCGCGCAGAACCTCGGCCACAACGGCTACGGGCCCCTGGTCCCCGACCCCGACGGACTGCTCGACCTGCCGAAGGGCTTCCGCTACACGGTGCTCTCCCGCGAGGGCGACCGGCTGCGGTCCGGCGAGGGCCCGGTCCCGTCCAACCACGACGGCATGGCGGCCCTCGCCGGCCGGCACGGCCGCGTCCATCTGGTCCGCAACCACGAGAACCGGGCCGACGGCAGGGTCCCCGTCCCGGCGATCGACGGCCTGACCTACGACCCCGAGGGCAAGGGCGGCTGTACGGCGCTGACCCTGGACCCGCGCGGCCGGGTGCTGTCGGAGCGGGTGGCGATCGCCGGTACGGCGGTGAACTGCGCGGGCGGTCCGACCCCCTGGAACACCTGGCTGACCTGCGAGGAGAACGAGGACAAGGCCGGCACCAACGGCTACACCAAGGACCACGGCTACATCTTCGAGGTCGACGGCGCCGACCCGCGCCGCACGGGCGCCGTACCGCTGACCGCGATGGGCCGCTTCCAGCACGAGGCGATCGCCGTGGACCCGAGGCGGGGCGTGGTCTACGAGACCGAGGACGCCTTCGACCGGCCCTTCGGCCTCTTCTACCGCTTCCTGCCGGAGAAGCCGCTGGGCGGCACCGGTTCGCTGCGCGCGGGCGGCCGGCTCCAGGCGATGCGGGTGCCCGGGGTGCCCGACCTGTCCTCGATCCAGGAGACCGGCGCCGCCTTCGACGGCGTCGAGTGGGTGGACGTACCGGACCCGCAGGCGGCCGGGACCCCCATCCGCTTCCAGGACTTCGGCCCGAAGGGCATCACCCACGCGCAGAAGCTGGAGGGCTGCTACTGGGGCGGACGCTCGGTCTACTTCGTCTCGTCCTACGCCCGCAGCTCCGAGGGTTCGGCGGCCGACCACCACGGCCAGATCTGGCGCTACGACCCGGACCGGCGGCGCCTCACCCTGGTGATCGTCTTCGGTCCGGACACCGACGTCCAGCTGCCCGGTGAGTCGCCGGACAACATCTGCCTCGCTCCCACCGGCGGCCTGATGGTCTGCGAGGACGGCGGAGGCGCCCAGCACGTCTACGGCGTCACCCGGCGCGGCGAGGTCTACGCGCTGGCCCGGGGACGCCAGAACATCGGCACCGCCGAGGAACCGGAGTGGGGCGAGTTCGCCGGGGTCTGCTTCTCCCCGGACGGCGCCACCATGTACCTCAACTGCTACACGCCCGGCACGACGTTCGCCGTGACGGGACCCTGGCGCGGCTAGCGCACCGGCAGCCGGGGGCGGAGGGTGGGCACCCTCCGCCCCCGGCGCGGGCTCGCGGGCTCAGCCCGCCAGCAGGGCGTCCATCTGGCCGACGGCCTGGCTCATCCCCTCCACCATGCCCATCTCGGCCAGCTGCTCCATCTGCTCCCGGGTGTCGAACACGGAACGCAGCTCCATCCGCGTACCGCCGTCGTGCTCCGTGAGCGTCATCCGTACCGAGGTGGTCGGCATCTCGGGGTTCGGCCTGCCCTCCTGGTCGGAGAAGCCGTCGGTGAACTCGAGGGTGGTGGGCGCCGCGACCGAGGAGACCCGCCACCAGCCACCGAACTTCTCGCCCTCCGGGCCGGTCATGTAGTACTTCATGCCGCCGCCGGGGGTCAGGTCGTGCTCCTCGAAGGTCGCCGGGTAGCTCGGCGGGCCCCACCAGCGCTCCAGCAGCCGGGGGTCGGCCCACAGCTGCCACACCCGCTCCACGGGGGCGGTGAAGTCGGCGACGAGGGTGAGGGTGAGATGGTCGACGTCCTTGTCGACGCTGGTGACAGTCATCGGTCCTGTCCTTTCGCAGTGTTGCCGTCGGGGTCGGGTCCGGCGGGACCGGAGGGACGTCCGTCGTCCTCCGTGAGCAGACCGGACATCCGGTCCACCCGGGCCCGCCAGGCCGACTCCAGTTCGTCGAGGGCCCGTCGCGCGCGGCCCACCGCATCGGGATCGGTGCGCACGAGCTGCTCCCGTCCGCTTCGCTCCTTGGTGACCAGACCGGCCCGCTCCAGCACCGTGACGTGTTTCTGCACCGCGGCGAAGCTCATCGGGTACGCCGCGGCCAGACGTGACACGGACAGCTCACCCCGGACACAGCGGCGCAGTATGTCGCGCCGCGTCGCGTCGGCCAGGGCGTGGAACAGCCGGTCCACCGTGCCGTCGGTCTCTTCGATCCCATCTACAACCATTTGGTTGTACGTTAGCCCCGTACCAGCCGTCCCGCAACGGCACAGCCGTGCCGCTGAACTCGACACGCCGGGGTACTCGGCCCCCTATGACGGAGAACCAGCAGGTCAGCGGCTCGTACTGGCTCCAGACGGCGCCGGACGGCCGACACCCCGCACTCATCGGGGACCTCGATGTCGACGTGGCCGTCATCGGCGCGGGCGTCGCCGGCCTGTGCACGGCATGGGAGCTGACACGGGCCGGGAAGAGCGTCGCGGTGCTGGAGGCCGGGCGGGTCGCGGCCGGGGTCACCGGGCACACCACGGCCAAGGTCACCGCCCTGCACACACTGGTCTACGACCGGCTGCGCCGCACCCGGGGCAGCGAGGGCGCGCGGATGTACGCCCGTTCGCAGTCCGAGGCGATCGAGCACACCGCCGGGGTCGTGGCGGAGCTCGGGATCGACTGCGAATGGGAGCGCCGCAGCGCGTACACCTTCGTCCGGGACGCGGACCGGGTCGAGGAGCTGCGCGCGGAGGCCCGGGCGGCGCGGGAGGCGGGCCTGCCGGCGTCGTTCGTGACGGAGACCGGCCTGCCGTTCCCCGTCGCGGGCGCCGTCGAGGTGACGGACCAGGTCCAGTTCCACCCCCGCAAGTACCTGCTGGCCCTCGCCGACGACATCGTGGCGCACGGCGGACGCATCCACGAGGACACCACCGTCGTCGGCCTGGAGGAGGGCTCGCCGTGCCGGCTGTCGACGACGGCCGGGGCCACGGTGACGGCCCGGGACGTCGTGGTCGCCACCCACTACCCGGTGTTCGACCGGGCGCTGCTGTTCACCCGCCTCTCCCCGCGCCGCGAACTGGTCGTCGCCGGGCCGGTCCCGGCCGACCGGGACCCCGACGGCATGTACATCACCCCGGAGGAGAACACCCGCTCGGTCCGCACGGCCCCCTACGGCGAGGACGGCACCCGGCGCCTGCTCGTGGTGACCGGCGAGCACTTCACGCCGGGCACGGGCGACACCCGCGCCCGCTTCGACCGTCTGGCCGCCTGGGCCCGCGAGCACTTCCCCGACGTGGAACTCACCCACTTCTGGGCCACCCAGGACAACGACCCCACCGACACCGTGCCGCTCGTCGGCCCGCTGCACCCGGGCGCCCGGCACACCTATGTCGCCACCGGATTCGGCGGCTGGGGGCTGAGCGGCGGCATGATGGCGGGCCGGCTGCTCGCCGCGCAGATAACGGGTGGGGAGTGCGCCTGGAGCGAGCTGTACGACCCGCGCCGGCTGGCCTCCGCGGTACGCGAGGCGCCGGCGTTCCTCAGGCATCAGGCTCAGGTGGCCAAGCACTTCGTCGGCGACCGGCTGCGGCCCGCGCCGCCGGTGGAGGCCCTGCCGCCGGGCGAGGGCGCGGTGGTCCGGACCGAGGGCGGCCGGGTCGCGGTCCACCGCGACGACGACGGCATGCTGCACGCCGTCTCGGCCCGCTGCACCCATCTCGGCTGTCTGGTCGACTTCAACGCCGCCGAACGCGCCTGGGAGTGCCCCTGCCACGGCTCCCGCTTCGACCCGGAGGGCAACGTCCTCCAGGGCCCGGCGACACGGCCCCTGGAGCGGCGCGACATCTGAGGTCACCGGGGCCGGCACCCACCCGGGTGACACCCGGCCCGACCGGGCCGCACAACGGTACGTACACAACATACCCACTCATATTGTCGTACGGTGATCACTCTCGTACGCCGCACGGCCGCCGTCTGCGTGCTGGCCACCGCGCTCACCGCATGCGCCACCACCCAGCCCGCCCGGCAGCCGCCCCGCCCCGCACCCTCCGCGTCCCCGGCGAAGGCGGCCCCGCCGACCCTCGCCCCCGGAGCCGCGGGCCTGGTCCCGGTCTTCCACAACGGTCCGCGCACCGGCGACCGGACGGTCGCCCTCACCTTCGACGCCGACATGACCGCCGACCAGGGTCCGAGGGCCGCGGCGGGCGAGCACTTCGACCACCCCCGCCTGATCGGGACCCTGCGCGCGCTGAAGGTGCCGGCCACGGTGTTCATGACGGGTCGCTGGGCCGAGGAGTACCCGGACCAGGCCCGCTCCATCGGCCGGGACCCGCTCTTCGAGGTCGCCAACCACTCCTACAGCCACTACGCGTTCACCGGCGACTGCTACGGCCTGCCGACCGTCCCCGCAGACCGGGCGCGGGCGGACGTGGAACGGGCGTACGCGGCGTTCCGGAAGGTGGGTGTCCGGGAGCCCATGCCGTACTTCCGCTTCCCCGGCGGCTGTTACGACCGTAAGGCGCTCAAGGCGCTGGCCCCGGCCGGGGTGACGGCCGTGCAGTGGGACGTGGTGGGCGGCGACGCGTTCGCCACGGACGCGGACGCGGTGGCCCGGCAGGTGCTGGACGGTGTGCGCCCCGGCTCGGTGGTCGTCCTGCACTGCACCCGCAGCGCGGCCCCGACGACGGAACGGGCCGTGCGCGCGATCGTCCCGGAGCTGCGCCGCCAGGGCTACCGCTTCGTCAAGGTGTCCGAACTGATCGCGGCGGCGAACGGCCGGGGCTGAGCCGCCGGGCGGACCTACGCTGGAGGCATGAGCGACACCGAGAACGACTACTGCCTGATCGACGCGTCCAGGCCGCCGAAGGCCGACGGGCCGCCGTACGCGCGGTGCGTGCTGTGCCAGGAGCCGACGGAGTACCCGGAGTCGTACAAGGGCATCACTCTGTGCCCGGTCTGCGAATGGCGGGAGGCGGAGCGCACGTCCTGCTCCGGCTGACGGACCCGTCGTGCGGCTTGGCACACTGATCCCGTGAGCGACGACCGGACGACACCCGCCCCCGACAGCCCCTTCCGCCCCGACCCGGGCGCCCGCGACGAGGCACCCCAGTTCGTGCTGCCCCTGGTGGTCCGCATCGAGCGCGCGGCACCCCCGGCCCGCACGGACGCCCTGGAGACCGCGGCCCGCGCGGTGCTGCTGATGCTGACCGACGAGCGCTCGGTGGGCGAGGGCGAGTGGGCCCGCGCGATGCGCGACTGGCAGGACGCCCGCATCCGCAAGGTGGTCCGCCGGGCGCGCGGCGCGGAGTGGCGCCGCGCGGAGGCCCTTCCCGGCCTCACGGTCACCGGCAAGTCGGCGGAGGTGCGGGTCTTCCCGCCGGTCCCCCTGGACGGCTGGCCCAAGGACCTGGCCCGCCTCCAGGTCTCGGGCACCGACCTCGACGACCCGGAGCCCGCGCCGCCCGTGGATCCCGCGGTCCCCACCCTCTGGCTCAACCCCGACCTCGGCATGTCGGCCGGGAAGGCGATGGCGCAGGCGGGCCACGGCGCCCAGCTGGCCTGGTGGGAGCTCTCGGACGAGGCCCGCGCCGTGTGGCACGCCACCGGCTTCCCGCTGGCGGTCCGCACCGCCGACCCGTCCCGCTGGCCCGCGCTGGTCGCGAGCGGCCTGCCCACGGTCCGCGACGCGGGCTTCACGGAGATCGCCCCGGGCTCCTGCACGGTGGTGGCCGACCACCCGGCGCTGCGGGCCCGCTGAACCGCGGGCACCCGCCGGGGTCACCCGCCGCGGTGACCGGCCTCAGTCGACCGCCACGGCGCGGCGGACGCTCTCGCGCAGCAGTTCGCGCCGCTGCTCGTGGGCGTCGGCGGGTTCGTCGGCGTGGGCCGCGTAGACGTTGCTGACCGGCGACCAGGCCATGGACATGGCGATGACCATGGCCATCAGGTCGAACGGGTCCCCCTGCCGCACCAGCCCCGCGGCCTGCGCCTCGGCGACGGCCCGCAGCTTGCGGTCGTCGAAGCTGTCGTGGTCGGCGACCAGATGGCCGACCGGCCGGCGCTCCAGACGCGCCCAGGTGGCCAGCCGGATGAGGTCGGGGCGCCGGAGGTACTCGTCGTAGAGGCGCACGGCCCAGTCCGCGAGGTCGGTGGCGTCGATCGGCACGACCTCGGTGATCCGGTCCAGCGAGCCCCGGAAGATCGCGTCGAAGAGCTGCTCCTTGTTGCCGAAGTAGGCGTAGAGCTGGGCCTTGTTGGTCCGCGCGGCGGCCACGATCCGCTCGATGCGCGCGCCGGCGATGCCGTGCTCGGCGAACTCCTGGGTGGCTACCTCGAGGATGCGCTGGTAGGTCGCCGCTCCGCGCGCGGTGAGGGGCTGGTCGGGCATGCCCGCAGGCTATCAAACAGACAAGTCGGTTTGCCTTTGTCGGCGACCCGCCGTTACGTTGGATAGACCGAACAGTCTGTTTAAGGGGATCGGCATGCGGTACACAACCGGTTGGCAGGCGGACGGCACGACCGCCGCTCTTCGTCGCACGTCCCTGCGGCGACGGGCGCTGCGGCCCGACGACGTGGCGGTCCGCGTCGACTACTGCGGTGTCTGCCACAGCGATCTGCACGCCCTCGACCAGCACGGCGCCGGGGCGGGCGAACCCCTGGTGCCGGGGCACGAGTTCACGGGAGTGGTCACGGAGACGGGGCCCGAGGTCACCCGCTTCTCCGTGGGCGACCCCGTCGCCGTGGGGAACATCGTGGACTCGTGCGGGGAGTGCCCGATGTGCCGGGCGGGACAGGAGAACTACTGCCACGCCTTCCCGACCCTGACGTACGGCGGCGCCGACCGGCGGGACGGATCGACGACCCTCGGCGGCTTCTCCCGTGAGTACGTCGTCCGGGAGGACTTCGCCCACCCGCTCCCGGCGGGCCTGGACCCCGCCGCCGCGGCTCCCCTGCTCTGCGCCGGGATCACCGTCTGGGAGCCCCTCCGCTCCCTCGGTGTCGGCCCCGGCAGCAGGGTGGCCGTGGCGGGCCTCGGCGGTCTGGGGCACCTCGCGGTCAAGATGGCCGTCGCCCTGGGCGCGGAGACGTCCGTCATCAGCCGCACCGCCGACAAGGCGAAGGACGCCCGCGACCTGGGCGCCCGCGAGCTCGTCGTCTCCACGGACCCGGAGCGGATGCGCGCGGCACGCGAGCGGTTCGACGTCGTCATCGACACCATCTCCGCGCCGCACGACCTCGGCCCCTACCTCCGGCTGGTCGCCCTGGACGGCACCCTCAGCGCGCTCGGCCATCTCGGACCCGTCACCGTGGAGACCATGGACCTGCTCGTCGGCCGCAAGAGGCTCACGTCGGCGGGCAGCGGCGGCCTCCCCGCCACCGCCGCCATGCTGGAGTTCTGCGCCGCGCACGGCATCACGGCCGACATCGAACTGCTCCCCTCCGCACAGGTGAACCGGGCACTGGCCCGGCTCCGGGACAACGACGTGCGCTACCGGTTCGTGCTCGACCTGTCGGACCTGGACTGAGTTTCCGGCCAACGGGTCAGGGCACGGCGTTGAACAGATCGACGGCGCTCTGCTGGCGCGCCGCGTCCACCCGGTCGACCGGCCCGTACCAGCGCAGCCCGTACTGGTCGAGGGCGTTGCGGTCGCTCACGTGGGCGCGGTCGGCCTGACGCCGGAGGTAGGCGGTGTACGGGTGGTCCGGGAGCACGGCGTCGAGTGCTCCCAGCCCTCGCACGTGCGCGCCCTTGAACGACGGTCCGTCCGCCCCGCAGTCGCCGTTCTCGCACGGGTCGCGCAGGACGCCGTCCGCCGTGTGGAGCGCGGGCGTGGTGGTGGCGGCGTCGGCGATCCGCCGTGCGTCGGTGAGCAGGGCGCCGTCGCCCGTCGCCCGGTACAGCTCGGTCAGGGCGCCGAGCAGGACGCCCTGGTTGTACGACCACACCGTGTCGCCGTTGTTGCGGCAGGTGCCGAGATCGATGCCGTCGTTGACCAGGTGCGAGCCGTTGACCATGCCCGTGCCCCGGAACCAGGACCAGCCGGCCCGCGCCCGGTCCAGATGGGTCCGGTCGCCCGGCATCCGGTTGTGGAGCGCGGCGTTGAGCCGGATGTACAGGGAGTTGGAGATCGCGTTCTTGTAGGTGCGCGCGGTGCTCCACCACACCCCGCCGCCGCAGGTGGAGTCCCAGTACGCGGCCATGTGGTCGGCGTCCGCGCGGGCGGTGGCGAGATAGCGGCTGTCGCCGGTCAGGTCGTAGGCGGCCACCCAGGCCAGCCCCCACCAGCCCGTGTCGTCGATGTACTCGTTGCGGAACTGCCCGTCCCGCGCGTTCACGTTCAGGTCGTAGGTGCGGGCGACGGCGTACCGGTAACTGCCCATGCCCGAGGCGCGGATGTTGTCGATCAGGGCCGTGAGGGCGTTCGCGGAGTTCCACCAGCCGGTGGTGGCGAACAGGCCCGTGGAGTAGTCGTAGAACGTCATCAGCCCGGTGGCCGCGGCGGTGCGCCGGTCGCCGGCGTTCCAGGTGGTGCGCGCCCAGGCGGTGCAGGCGATCTCGGGGCGGTCACCGGCCTTGCCGCAGGCCCGCAGCGCGCCGACGCCGTGGCCGCCCCAGTCGTCCACGTTGTACATCGAGGTCCGCCATCCGCGCTGCCCCGACGGTACGACGGTGGCGCCGAGTCTGCTGCCCGAACTCCAGGTACGGCCGCCGTCGAAGGAGCGGTCGAGCCATACCTCGTCGCCCGGGTCGCCGTTGCCGATGGAGGCCCAGCCCATCGCGTCGGCGTCGTCGAAGTGCAGGACGACCGACCGGGAGTGGACGGTCGCCGTGACGGGTGCGCGGTCTCCCGGGGAGAGGGCGGGGTCGCGGCCGTCGCAGTACTTGTTGCAGATCGTCGCCGCGGCGGCCCGGGGGGTGGTGACCGCGCCGTCGGCCGACGCGGTGTGCGGCAGCAGCGCGCACAGGGCGAGGGCGAGCACCGCGGCGGGCCGGAACCGGCGGGATCTCCATGCAGGATTCATGGGCTGCTCCCTGTGGGGGGTGTGAGAGCGCTCTCGCAACGTATTACCAGGCCGGTGAAGCGTCAACGAGTCGTGCGGGCAGGGGAGTTGGACGGAATGTACTGACGCCCGTTCTGCGGTTCGGCACGCCTCTTGCGGGGGCTGTGGCGTGCGGTGTACCAATGAGGACGCAGAACTTGAACGTTGTTCAGCTTTTGCCCGCCGGGGGGACCGACCGAGCCGGAGGAGCCTCAGATGTCCACGGAACGTCGTCCCGTGCGCAGCCGTCGTACCGTCCTACGGGCGGGAGCCCTCACCGGCCTGGGCCTGGCGGGTGCCCGCATCGTGGCCCCCGACCGGGCAACCGCCGCCCCCGGCACCGGTTTTCTCGTCGGCCGGGGTCTGGCCGACGCCACCGGTGAGGTCGCCGAGGTCGGGATGATGGGGTACGGCCGGTTCGACCAGCAGGCCGCGGGACTGCACACCCGGTTGCGGGCACGCGCCTTCGTCGTGGCCGACGAGGCGAGCGGCCGGCGGGTGATGCTGATCGTCGCCGACTCGCCGATGATCTTCGAGAGCGTGCACCGGGCGGTACTGCGCCGGCTCGCCGAGGCGTACGGCGATCTCTACACCGCGCGGAACGTGCTCATCACCGCCACCCACACCCATGCCGGTCCCGGGGGCTACGCGCACCATCTGCTGTACAACACGACCACGTTCGGCTTCCACCGCAAGACCTTCGAGGCGGTGGCGGACGGCCTGTTCGAGGCGGCGCAACGGGCCCACGAGGACCTCGCACCATCCGAACTGGTGCTCAGCCACGGCACGTTGACCGGGGCCAGCGTCAACCGCTCCCGGTCCGCCTTCGACCGCAACCCCAAGGCCGACCGCGACCACTTCCCGGACGCCGTGGACACGCACACCACCCTGCTGCGGGTGGAGCGGGCCGGGCGCACCGTCGGGGCCGTCAACTGGTTCCCGGTGCACAGTACGAGCATGTCCGGCGACAACCGTCTCATCAGCGCGGACAACAAGGGGTACGCGGCCTACCACTGGGAGCGCGAGGTCCACGAGGTCGACTATCTGGCCGACGGCTCCCCGGCGTTCGTCTCGGCGTTCGCCCAGACCAACAGCGGCGACATGTCGCCCAACCTGGATCTGAAGCCGCCCACCACACCGGAGGACTTCGCGCACACCCGCGCCAACGGACTGCGGCAGTACGAGGCCGCGGCGGCCCAACTCCACGAACCCGGCACCCGGTTGACCGGTCCGGTCGACTCCCGGCTGGTGTACGTCGACCTCTCCGACGTCACGGTCCGCCCCGAGTTCACCGGCGACGGACGCACCCACCGGACCTCGAAGCCCTGCGTCGGCGCCGCCATGGCGGCCGGCAGCCTGGAGGACGGTCCGGCCTTCCCCGGATTCGAGGAAGGGGAGAACCCCTTCTGGGACGCCATTTCCGACTCCGTGATCTACACGGTCTCACCCGAACTGAAGCAGGCACAGGCCCCGAAGGACGTCTTCGTCCCCATCGGGGAGATGAACCGGATCTACCCGTGGGTGCAGGAGCGGGTGCCGGTGATGCTGGTCCGCATCGGCGGCCTCCACCTCATCGGCATCCCGGGCGAGGTCACCGTCTGCGCGGGGCTGCGGCTGCGGCGGACGGTCGCCGGGATCATGGGCGCGGACCTCGACGACGTCCTCGTCGCCGGGTACTCGAACGCGTACTTCCACTACCTGACCACCCCCGAGGAGTACGACGCGCAGCAGTACGAGGGCGGCAGCACCCTCTTCGGCCGCTGGCAGCTCCCGGCGCTCCAGCAGACCGTCGCGGAACTGGCCACCTCCCTGCGCGACGGCACGGACCTGCCGCTCGGGCCCGAGCCCCCGGACCTCTCCGGCAAGGCGCTCTCCCTTCAGCCCGGTGTGGTGCTGGACACGCCGCCCGTCTTCCGGAAGTTCGGGGACGTGCTGCTGCCGCCACGGGAGACCTACCGGGCCGGTGAGAGGGTCGAGGCCGTCTTCGCGGGCGCCCACCCGGGCAACGACCTCCACCGGGGCGAGACGTATCTGACCGTCCAGCACCGCCGGCCCGACGGAACCTGGCGCACGGTGGCCGACGACGGCGACTGGTCCACCCGCTTCCACTGGAAGCGCGACGGAATCGCGGCCTCCCGCATCACCATCACCTGGGACGTCCCACAGGATCCCGTCCCCGGCACGTACCGCATCGCCTACCACGGCGACGCCCGCACCCTCACCGGCACGATCACCCCGTTCACGGGCACGTCCCCGTCCTTCACGGTCCGCTGACCGCGGGCGGCTTCGCGATCGGTCAGGCCGGCTGGGAGCCGGGGCGTGCCCGTACCACCCACATGTATCCGGCCAGACCGAGTGCTCCCCGGACCATGAGGTCGGCCCACACCGCCACGGTGCCGGGCCCGGCCTCCCAGCCTGAGGCCCGGAGCAGCAGCAGGCTCAGCCCGCCCGCCGCGACGACCGCGCTCCCGTACCCCACCCACGTGGAACGGCTCCCGCCCAGCCACGCTCCCAGCAGCCCCGCCGGCATCTGCACCGTCACGTGGAAGACCGCACAGACCAGCGGAACGGCGAGCAGCAGGAGGAAGGGAGCCTCCGCGGTGGGATCACCCGGCGGGGTCGCGTAGCCGGCGTCCGCCATCCAGGCCGGCGGCACCAGGAAGGTGAGCAGGAGGACGCCCCCACTCACATGCATGGCACCGAGCTGCCGCCACACCCCGACACCCCACCCCCGGCCGCCCGGCCCACCGGCTCTCCCGCCCATGCTTCCCTCCCACGGCACGCAGCCGTAGGCGATCGTAGTCAGCCGGCCACCGCCGACGACGCCCAACCGGCACCAACCTCAAATGTTGCTCTGAAGGTCGCCGGGGGGCGGTTCGGGGGTGGGGGGTGGGGTCATAAACGTCTCACCTACGGGGGCCGGGGGGCCTGAGGAGGAGGGGACCATGGTGCGGCTGGGAACGGGGATCGGGTGGCGGCCGGAGATCGCGGAGGCCGTCGAGGGGATGCCGGGCATCGACTGGGTCGAGGTCGTCGCCGAGAACGTGTGTCCGGGGCATCTGCCGGAGTCGCTGCTGCGGCTGCGCCGGCGCGGGGTGACCGTCGTGCCGCACGGGGTCTCGCTGGGGCTGGGCGGGGCCGAGCGGCCCGACGAGGGGCGGCTGGCCGCTCTCGCCGAGCGGGCGGAGACGCTCGGGTCGCCGCTCGTCACCGAGCACATCGCGTTCGTACGGGCGGGCGGCGCGCTGACCGCGTCCGAGCGGCTCGAGGCCGGGCATCTGCTGCCCGTGCCGCGCACCCGTGACGCCCTCGACGTGCTGTGCGAGAACGTCCGCATCGCTCAGGACGCGCTGCCGGTGCCGCTCGCCGTCGAGAACATCGCCGCGCTGATCTCGTGGCCCGGCGAGGAGATGACCGAGGGACAGTTCCTGTACGAGCTGGCCGACCGGACCGGCGTACGGCTGCTCATCGACGTCGCCAACCTGCACACCAACCACGTCAACCGGGGCGAGGACCCGGCCAAGGCGCTCGCCGAACTGCCCCTGGAGGCCATCGCGTACGTCCATGTCGCGGGCGGGTTCGAGCGGGACGGCGTGTGGCACGACAGCCACGCCCACCCCGTTCCGCGTCCGGTGCTCGACGTCCTCACCGACCTCGCCTCCCGGGTCTCCCCTCCCGGCGTACTGCTGGAGCGGGACGAGAACTTCCCCGAGGCGGAGGAGATGGAGCGGGAGCTGAGGGCGATCCGGCGGGCCGTCGAGGAGGGGGCGGAGCGGCGGGACGCGGGCGCGGGCGCGGCGGCGGTCGTGGGGGTCCGCCCCGAGCCACGGCAGGGCTCCCGCGAAGCCGCGCGCCAGCGGCTCGCGCTCGCGCAGACCGCGGTGCTGTCCGCGCTGGTCGCCGGGACGCCCGTGCCGGAGGGGTTCGACCGGGCGCGCATGGGCGTGCAGGCGCGGGCGCTGGCCGCCAAGCGGGCCGACGTCGTCGCCAAGGTCGCGCCCGAGCTGCCGGTGATCCTGGGGGACGGCTACCGGGCCGCGTTCCTCGCCTACGCCCAGACGCGGCCGATGACCGACGGATACCGGCGGGACGCGCTGGACTTCGCCGAGTGGCTGCTGCCGGCCGGGCGGCCGGTCGAGGAGTGGGAGCGGCGCGCGTTGCGGGAGTGGTGGCTGGAGCGGTCGGGTCCGAAGCCCCGGTCGACCAGGCCGGCGGTGCGGCTGGCCCGGGCCACGCGACGGGTGCTCCTGCGGCGCTGACCGGCGGCAGCCGCCCAAAGCCAAATGGAACGTCACATACCGACAACACTCCGTCCCGGATTGTGAACAAGGCATGGTGTTCTCGCGACCGTGTCACTTACAAACAACTCATGTTCTGGGTCCCTCTTCTGCTCCTGGCCTGGGCCGTCGCCGGCGCGACCTGCCTGCGGCTGTGCCTGGCCGCCGTACGCGGGGCCGCCGCCCCGGCCGACGACGACGCGGGAGCGGGACGCGATCTGACGCTGTACGAGGCCGCGTTCCTGTCCGGCGGCCCCCGGCGGGTCGCCGACGTCACGCTCGTCGCGATGGCCCGTCAGCGGCGGCTGCTGCTGGCGCACACGGGCTGGGCGACGGTCGTCGATCCGCGCGGGCGGGACGAGATGGAGCGGTCGGTGATAGGGGCGATAGGGCCGGAGGGCCAGTCGCCCATCGCCCCGGTACGGGCCGCCGCGGCGACCGCGGACGCCGTGCGCGGGATCGCCGACCGGCTGGTCGGCGCCGGGCTGGCGGTGCCCGACGGCGCCGGGACGACCGTCGCGGACGCGGTGCGTCAGGTGCGGCTCGCTGTACCGGCCGTCGCGGGACTGGGGGCCGCGGCGGTGTTCATGCCCGTCGCGCCGGACATGCCGCGCCATCTGGTCGCCCTGTGGTTCGCGCTGCCGCTGGTCCTCACCCTGGGCTGTCTGGCCATCGCCCGGTTCGAGGTGCACCCGTACTCGCGCTGGGCGTCCCCGGCCGGCCAGCGCCTGCTGGGCGCGCTCCCCCGCCGCGCCGACGAGGCCGGTGACGACCGTACGTATCTCACGTCCGTCGCGGTCCGCGGCATCCGGGCGGTGGGCGAGCCGGAGCTGCGCGCCGCCTTCGCGCACCGGGAGCCTCCTCGGGGGGATTGACGCCGACACCCCGGCGGACGGTCCTTGCCTCGGGCCACCACCGAACAGAAATATCCCTTTTGTCGCCATCGCGCACCGAAGGGACAGTCGATGAGAACCACCGCCGTCCATGTGGCCGCCGGGTCCTTGCTGCTCACCACCCTGGCCGCCGCCCCGGCCGGCGCGGGGACCGCCGCCGCCCCCGGGGCCGCCGAACTGCGCGGCACCGCCGTGGCCGCCGCCCGCGCCGCGGCCGAGGGCATCGACTTCGGCCCGTGCCCGGAGGCGGACGGGCTTCCCGGCACCGTCCGGTGCGGCACCGTCGCCGTCCCGCTCGACTACGCCCGTCCGAACGGCGAGCGGATCCGACTCACCGTCAGCCGCACCCCGGCCACCGGGAAGGACCCGGACGACAGCAAGCGCAAGGTGCCCCGGCAGGGCGCCCTCGTCCACAACCCGGGCGGCCCCGGCGCCACCGGCATGTACTTCCCGATGATGGGCGCGCTCCCCGAGTGGAAGCGCCTCGCGGCGGCGTACGACCTCGTCGGCTACGCCCCGCGCGGAGTGGGCCGTTCGGCACCGCTGTCCTGCACGGACCCCGGGACGTTCTTCAACGGCCCGGCCGAGTCACCGGTCCACCCCTCGGCGGCGTACAAGCGGGAGCGCGTCGCCCGGGCCAAGGCGTACGCGCGGGGCTGCGCCGAGCGGACGGGCGACGCGCTGAAGCACTACAACTCGCTCAACAACGCCCGGGACCTGGACGTCCTGCGCGCCGCGCTCGGCGAGAACCGTCTGACGTATCTGGGATCGTCGTACGGCACCTACTTCGGGGCGCTGTACGCCACCATGTTCCCCTCGCACGTACGGCGGATGGTGTTCGACTCCGCGGTGGACCCGGACCCGGAGCGGATCTGGTACCGCAACAACCTCGACCAGTCGGCGGCGTTCGAGGACCGCTGGGCGGACTTCCGGGCCTGGGCCGCCCGGCACGACGACGTGTACGGGCTGGGTCGCACGGCGGACGCGGTGCAGGGGAGCTACGAGAAGGCGCGTGCCCGGCTGGCGCAGGAACCGGCGGGCGGGACGGTCGGGCCGGGGCAGTTGCAGGCGGCCTTCCTCAAGGCCGGGTACTACGACGACTACTGGCCGCATCGCGCGCACGCGCTGTCCGCGTATCTGAAGGGCGACCCCGGACCGCTGGTGGAGCAGGCCCAGGACCTGCCGGAGGCCGCGGCGGAGGCGGAGAACTCACGGGCGGTGTATCTCGCCGTGGAGTGCAACGACGCGCCCTGGCCGACGGACTGGGCGGTGTGGGACCGGGACAACACCCGGCTCGCGCGCCGCGCGCCCTTCGAGACCTGGGCCAACGTGTGGACCAATCTGCCCTGCGCCTACTGGCCGGCACCCCGGCAACGGCCGCTGGACGTGCGGGCCGGGCACGGTGAACTGCCGCCCACCCTCGTCCTGGCGGCCGAGCGGGACGCGGCCACCCCGTACGACGGTGCCCTGGAGCTGCACCGGCGGCTGGCGGGATCGACGCTGGTGACCGAGCGGGACGCCGGCGGCCACGGCCTCGCGGGCGGGCCCAACGCCTGTGTGAACGGCCACCTGGAGGCGTATCTCCTGGACGGCCGGGTCCCGGGGCGGCGCGCGTCCTGCGCACCGCACCCGGCACCGAGGCCGAAGCCGGAGTCGGCGGGCCCGCGGGCCGAGGAGCCCCGGCCCGCCGCCTGATCAGGCCAGGCCCGCGACCAGTTCCGCGACGTCCTTGCGGCGGCCCGTGAAGAACGGGACCTCCTCGCGGACGTGCATCCGGGCCTCCGAGCCGCGCAGATGGCGCATGAGGTCGACGATGCGGTGCAGCTCGTCGGCCTCGAAGGCGAGGATCCACTCGTAGTCGCCCAGCGAGAAGGAGGCGACCGTGTTGGCGCGCACGTCGGGGTAGCCGCGGGCCATCTTGCCGTGGTCGGCGAGCATGCGGCGGCGGTCCTCGTCGGGCAGCAGGTACCAGTCGTAGGAGCGCACGAAGGGGTAGACGCTCACATAGTCGCGGGGCGTCTCGTCGGCGAGGAACGCCGGGATGTGCGACCGGTTGAACTCGGCGGGCCGGTGCAGCGCCATGTTCGACCAGACCGGCTCCAGCGCGCGGCCCAGCTTGGTGCGGCGGAAGAGGTTGTACGCCTCCTGGAGCTGGTCGGCGGTCTCCGCGTGCCACCAGATCATGAGGTCGGCGTCCGCGCGCAGGCCCGACAGGTCGTAGGTGCCGCGGACCGTGACGTCCTTGGCGGCGAGCTGGTCGAACAGCTCCTGGACCTCGTCGGCGTACCCGGAGCGGTCCTCGGGCAGCACGTCCTTCAGTTTGAAGACGGACCAGAGGGTGTAGCGGATGACCTCGTTGAGGTCCTTGGCCAGCTTGCCCTTGTTCGGGATCCGGTCGGCGGCGGGGGTGGTGGCGTCGTCACTCATGTCCTCATTCTCCTGCTCCTCCGTGGAGGCTCTGCACCGGGTCGGCGGTGAGTTGCTGCACACCGTGCGGGTCACCGTGGATCTGGTCGGCGGCGGCGTACGCGCTCGCGACGCACGCGGGGATGCCGACGCCGTCGTAGGCCGCGCCGCACACGGCGAGACCGGCGAGCCCGGCGAGGTGCTCGCGCACGCGGGCCACGCGCGCGTGGTGGCCGACGGGGTACTGGGGCAGTCCGTCCCGCCAGCGGGTGACGCGGGTCGCGACCGGGCCGGCGTCCAGGCCGACGGCCGCCTTCAGGTCGTGCCGGGCGACGTCCACGAGGTCGGCGTCGTCGCGGCGGAGGATCTCCGTCTCGCCGTGCCGGCCCACGGAGGCGCGCAGGACGACCAGGTCCGGGTTCTCGTCGGCGATCCAGCCCCACTTGTGGGAGGAGAACGTGGACGCCTTGATGGTGTGCCCGTCGACGGGCGGCACCAGGAATCCGCTGCCCTCGGGCAGCTCGGTCCCCGCGCGGCGGTAGGCGAGGGTGATCAGCGCCATGGAGGCGTACTCGACGCCGGCGAGTTCGGCGGCGGCTCCGGGGGCCTCGCCGCGCAGCAGGGCGGCGGCGGCCGGGGCGGGTACGGCGACGACGACCGCGTCGGCCCGCAGGACCCGGTCCCCGGCGACGACCCGCCAGCCCTCCTCCGGCTCGCGGCGCAGCTCCGTGACCGGGGTGCCGGTGAGGATCTCCGCGCCGCGCGCCCGCAGCGAGTCGGCGACGGCGAGCGGAAGGGTGCCGATCCCGCCCGCGAGGCCCATGAAGACGGGTCCGGCCTGCGGCGCGGCGGTGGACTTCGCCTGGAGGTCGCGGACCGCCTCGGTCAGGGAGGTGTGGGTCCGCGCCGCCTCGAAGAGCTGCGGGACCGCCGAGCGCATCGAGATGCGGTACGCGTCGCCCGCGTACACCCCGCCCAGCAGGGGCTCCACCAGGCGGTCGACGACCTCGCGGCCGACGCGCGCCGCCACGTACTCACCGACGGCCACGTCGTCGCCGACCTCGGTGCGGGGCAGGTCGGCGTCGCGCTCGATCCGGGCCAGCCCCTCGTCGGACAGCACTCCCGCGAGGGCGGCGGCGGTGCCGGGTACGCCCATGACGTGGCCCTTGGGCATGGGGTGCAGGGCTCCCCGGCTCCAGAGCGCGGCGGTCGCGGTGGCGGGCGGCTGGAGCCGGTCGGCGAGGCCCACCTCGCGGGCGAGACCGACCGCCTCGGGGCGGCGGGCCAGCATCGACTCCGCGCCGAGGTCCACGCGCGCGCCCGCGATCTCGCCCGGCAGCAGCTTGCCGCCGACCCGCTCCGAGGCCTCCAGCACCGTCACCCGCGCCCCGTGCCCCAGCAGCCGGTGCGCGGCGGCCAGCCCGGCGATTCCGGCTCCGACGACAACGACGTGCTGCCCCGGGCCCGCATGTGATCCGCTCATGGCTCCACCTTCTCAAACGCCACCGACGGTCCCGCCAGGGCCATGTGGCCCTGCCGAGTCCCTACCGTGACCGCATCGGGACCGTTCGGCCCCAACGTCCCGCGCCCCTGCCGCGTCGAAGGAGCGTCAGTCATCACGACGCCGGGGGAGACCCATATGCGCACACGACGATCCCTACGATCCGCCCACGCCCTGGCCGGGCTCCTGCTGGCGGCGGCCCTCGCCGTCAGCGGGTGCAGCGGCGCGGGCGACTCCGCCGCCGGGTCCACGGCCGACAAGGCCGCCGCACCGGAGGGGCAGGCGGCACAGGAGGACGCCAAGCAGGGCGCCCCCGGTGGCGCGGCGGACGGCGCGAAGGCGACCGCCGCGCCGCCGAGGGCCACCGCGAACCGCATCATCCGCACCGCCTCCCTGACCGTGCGGGTGAAGGACGTCCCGAAGGCGCTGGACGAGGCCCGCACGACGACCGAGAACGCGGGCGGCTACATCGGCGACGAGACCACCGACCGGGACGAGGACGGCCACGAGCACACGCGCGTCGTGCTGCGCGTGCCCGTCGAGAAGTACGAGGAGGTCCTCGCCGGCCTGGAGGGCACGGGCAAGCTCCTCGAACGCACGGCGAAGGCGCAGGACGTCACCGACCAGGTGGTCGACGTGGAGAGCCGGATCACCTCGCAGCGGGCCAGCGTGGCCCGGATCCGCGAGCTGATGGACCGGGCCACCAAGCTCAGCGACGTGGTCACCCTGGAGGGCGAGCTGAGCAGCCGCCAGGCCGATCTGGAGGCCCTGCTGGCCCAGCAGGCGTCCCTGAAGGACCGTACGAGCCTGGCCACCATCACCCTGTCCCTCTCCGAGTCACCGGTGCGGGAGGCGGCCGAGGACGACGACCCCGGCTTCATGGACGCGCTCGCCGGGGGCTGGGAGGCGTTCCTCACGATGCTGCGGTGGCTGGCCGTGGCGATCGGCGCGGTGCTGCCGTTCGCGGCGGTGACGGCGCTGCTCGTCCTGCTGTGGCTGAAGGCCGTACGCCCCCGGCTGCCCCGCCGCCCGGAGCCGCGCCCGGTGACGACCGCCCTGGGCCCGCTGCCCGCCGCCCCGCCGGTGCCCTCCTCCGCGCCCCGGCAGGCACCGGACCGCGCGGACGACGGGAACGGGAAGGACTGACAGGGGCCGGCGGACCCTCGGGCGAACCCGAAACACCCCGCCTCCGTAGCGTGTTCACATGACCATGAGCGATGCGCGCGGTGCGAGGGAACGCCTGGTGGTGATCGGCGGCGACGCCGCGGGAATGTCCGCGGCGTCGCAGGCCCGCCGGCTGAGGGGTCCGGACGAGCTGGAGATCGTGGCCTTCGAACGCGGCCACTTCACCTCCTTCTCGGCGTGCGGCATCCCCTACTGGGTGGGCGGCGACGTCCCGGAGCGGGACCATCTGATCGCGCGCACCGCCGAGGAGCACCGCGCGCGGGACATCGATCTGCGCCTGCGCACCGAGGTCACGGAACTCGACCTCGACCGGGGGCGGGTGCGGGCGCGGGACGTCGACTCCGGCGCCGAGTCCTGGACCTCGTACGACAAACTCGTGATCGCGACCGGCGCGCGGCCCATCCGCCCGGCGCTGCCCGGTATGGACGCCCCCGGGGTGCACGGCGTGCAGACCCTGGACGACGGGCAGGCCCTCCTCGACACGCTGACCCGCACCCGAGGGCGGCGCGCGGTGGTCGTCGGCGCCGGGTACATCGGCGTGGAGATGGCCGAGGCGATGATCAACCGCGGCTACGAGGTGACGGTCGTCAACCGCGGCAAGGAGCCCATGGCCACCCTCGACCCCGACATGGGGCGCCTGGTGCACCGGGCCATGGAGGGTCTGGGGATCACCATGGTCAACGACGCCGAGGTCACCAAGCTGCTCACGGGGGACGACGGCAGGGTGCGGGCGGTCGCCACGGAGGAGGCCGAGTACCCGGCGGACGTCGTCGTCCTCGGCATCGGTGTCCGTCCCGAGACGGGCCTGGCACGGGCCGCCGGGCTCCCCCTGGGGGACCACGGCGGCCTGCTCACCGACCGCTCCATGCGGGCGCTCGGGCACGAGAACGTCTGGGCCGGCGGCGACTGCGTGGAGGTCCTCGACCTGGTCTCCGGACAGCAGCGGCACATCCCGCTCGGCACGCACGCCAACAAGCACGGTCAGGTCATCGGCGCCAACGTGGGCGGCGGCTACGCCACGTTCCCGGGTGTCGTCGGCACGGCGGTCAGCAAGGTGTGCGACCTGGAGATCGCCCGCACCGGGCTACGGGAGAAGGACGCCCGCCGCGTGGGGCTGCGGTTCGAGTCGGTCACCATCGAGTCGACCAGCCGCGCCGGCTACTACCCGAACGCCTCCCCGATGACGGTGAAGATGCTCGCCGAACTCCGCACCGGCCGCCTCCTGGGCGTCCAGATCGTCGGCCGCGAGGGCGCGGGCAAACGCGTCGACATCGCGGCGGTCGCCCTCACCGCCGGCATGACGGTCGAACAGATGACGTCCCTGGACCTCGGCTACGCCCCACCGTTCTCCCCGGTCTGGGACCCCATCCTGGTAGCAGCCCGCAAGGCGACAACAAAAATCAGGGCGACCGTTTGAAAGGGGGGCAGGTTCAGCGCCCCTGAAAGGGGCGCGGGGAACTGCGCGACAAGCCCCAACGAACCCGCACCCCGCAACGCGACCGCACCCCTACGGCGCCCCCCGAAAACCCCTCACGCCGTCCCATTGATCCTCTCGATCGCCTGCCGCGCCTGCTCCGCCGGCGGACGAGAAGGCAACGACGCCACAGAGGCAGTCGGCGCCGGCGCAGGCGCCGGCACCGGCTGCTCCCCCGCCGGCTTCGCATGCGCAGCACTCCGCGAGGACCGCAAGCGATGCCCCACCGCCTCATCCAGCGTCACCGCCCGCCCCGTCCGGGCGGCGAGCCGCCCCGCCTCCTGCCCGAGCCGGGCGACGTCCTCCCACGGCAGCCGCACCACGAGCGTGAGCTCGGCCTCTCCGTCGGGCGTCGCGTGCATCGCGGTGGGCACTCGGTCGTTCATCGCCTGTTCCTCCACGTCGGCCCCGCGGCCCCTGCCCCGCGCCGCGGGCGGTTGAAGAGACATACGCGCCGCCGCGCGGCGGTGTTCACCGACCGCCCGCCGGGCACTAGGGGAACGTGGTCATCCCCGTCCATGACGTGAACCCCGCGCGGCGCACCCCCTGGGTGACGTACGCGCTCCTCGCGGCCAACTTCGTCGTCTTCCTGTTCTTCACGCCGGGCGTCATCGGCTCGCTGACCGGTGGGAGCGATCTGGCCGACCTGTGCGACCTCCAGGCGTTCCTGGACCGCTACGCGGCGGTGCCGCGGGAGCTGATCCACCACCGGATGCCGAACGTGGTGCCCACGGGTGACACGGGGGTGGGCCCGCAGGGTCCGGGATGCGTGATCGGGCCGCCGGGCTACGACAAGTCGCCGGAGCTGAGCGTCCTGACGGCGATGTTCCTGCACGGCGGCTGGCTGCACCTGCTGGGCAACATGCTCTTCCTGTGGATCTTCGGCAACAACGTCGAGGACCGCATGGGCCCCGTCCGCTTCCTGCTCTTCTACCTCGTCTGCGGCTATGTCGCCTCGTACGGCTTCGCCCTTCTCAACGCCGACTCGGGTGAGCCCCTGATCGGCGCCTCCGGGGCGATCGCGGGGGTGCTGGGCGCGTATCTGGCGCTGTATCCGAAGGCGCGCGTCTGGGTGCTGGTGCCGTTCCTGATCTTCCTGCCGCTGCGGCTGCCCGCCTGGATCGTGCTGGGCATGTGGTTCGTGCTCCAGGCGGTGTACTCCTCCGGCGAGGGCGTCACCGACGCCGGGACGGTGGCGTACGTGGCGCACGTCGTCGGATTCGTGGTCGGCATGCTGCTCGCCTGGCCGCTGCGACCGGGCACTCCCCCGCCGCCCGAGCCGCGCGGCATCCTCTTCGGCCGACGGGCACGGCCCGACTGGCGTTAGACACCCGACGAAACGGCACCGGGCCGGAAGGTGTCCGAAACTCGCCGTAGGACGGCGGCTCACGACGCCGGTCCGCTACGCGCCCTTCGCGGCGAGTGCCGCCACCAGCACCGGGGTGACCTGCTCCACCTGCCAGGGCCGGGCGCCGTGGCCGGCGAGGGCCGCGGCCACGGACTCGGCGTCCACCACCGCGGGCGGCTCCCAGCACACCCGGCGCACGGTGTCCGGGGTGATCAGGTTCTCCGCCGGCATGGTGAGCCGCTCGGCGAGGGCGGTGACGCCCGCGCGGGCGGCGGACAGCCGGGCCGCGGCCGCCGGGTCCTTGTCGGCCCACGCGCGCGGCGGCGGGGGGCCGGTCACCGGCTGGCCGGGCTGGGGCAGCTGGGACTCGCTCAGGGACTTCGCCCGGTCGACGGCCGCCTGCCACTGCTCCAGCTGACGCCGCCCCACGCGCTGTCCGAAGCCGTTGAGCGCGGCCAGGGCGTGCGGGTTGGCCGGCATGGCGAGCGCGGCCTCGACGATCGCGGCGTCGGAGAGCACCTTGCCCGGCGAAACGTCCCGGCGCCGGGCGATGCGGTCGCGGGTCTGCCACAGCTCCCGTACGACGGCCATCTGGCGGCGCCGGCGCACCTTGTGCATGCCGGAGGTGCGGCGCCAGGGGTCCTTGCGGGGCTCGGCGGGCGGTGCCGAGGCGATCGCGTCGAACTCCTGGAGGGCCCAGTCCAGCTTGCCCTGCCGGTCCAGCTCCTTCTCCAGCGCGTCGCGCAGGTCGACGAGCAGTTCGACGTCGAGGGCGGCGTAGCGCAGCCAGGGCTCGGGCAGCGGGCGGGTGGACCAGTCGACGGCGGAGTGGCCCTTCTCCAGGACGTAGCCGAGTACGCCCTCGACCATCGCGCCGAGCCCGACGCGGGGGAACCCGGCCAGGCGTCCGGCCAGCTCGGTGTCGAAGAGGCGGGTGGGGACCATGCCTATCTCGCGCAGGCAGGGCAGGTCCTGGGTGGCGGCGTGCAGCACCCATTCGACGCCGGACAGCGCCTCGCCCAGCCCGGACAGGTCGGGGCAGGCCACGGGGTCGATCAGCGCGGTCCCCGCGCCCTCGCGGCGCAGCTGGACGAGGTAGGCGCGCTGGCCGTAGCGGTAGCCCGAGGCGCGCTCGGCGTCCACGGCGACGGGGCCGCTGCCGGCGGCGAAGGCGGCGGTCGCCTCGGCGAGGGCGGTCTCGTCCGCGATCACGGGCGGAATGCCCTCGCGTGGTTCCAGCAAGGGGATCGGCGCCTCCGTAGCAGAAGATCCGCCGTCGTCCGGAGGGGCGCCTCCGGTGGTTCGCAGTGAGCTGTCTGCTGCGGTGTCGTGGGCGTCGGTCACCTGTCAAGGGTATCTGTGCCATGAAGGCGCCCGTCGACGGTCGCGTTCCGTGACGGGCGCCGGTAGGTCGTATTCCGGTCAGGAGGGGGAAAGGTCGTGTTCGTGTGTCCGTGGGGAGGGCGGGGCGGGACGGTCAGTGGATGATGCCGGTGCGCAGGGCCACGGCGACCATGCCGGCGCGGTCGCCCGTCCCGAGCTTGCGGGCGATGCGGGCGAGGTGGCTCTTGACGGTCAGGGCGGACAGGCCCATCGAGACGCCGATCGCCTTGTTCGACTGGCCCTCCGCCACCAGCCGCAGCACCTCGACCTCGCGGCCGGACAGCTCGCGGTAGCCGCCCGGGTGGCTCGGGGCACCCGGGGGGCGGCGGTGCAGGCGTGCGGCGGCGGCGCCGATGGGGGCGGCACCGGGTCGGGTGGGGAGCCCGAGGTTGGTGCGGGTGCCGGTGACGACGTACCCCTTCACTCCGCCCGCGAGGGCGTTGCGCACGGCGCCGATGTCGTCGGCGGCGGAGAGGGCGAGGCCGTTGGGCCAGCCCGCGGCGCGGGTCTCGGAGAGGAGGGTGAGGCCGGAACCGTCCGGCAGATGGACTTCGGCGACGCAGATGTCGCGGGGGTTGCCGATGCGGGGACGAGCCTCCGCGACGGACGAGGCCTCGATGACGTCGCGCACACCGAGCGCCCACAGATGGCGGGTGACGGTGGAACGGACGCGGGGGTCGGCCACGACCACCATGGCGGTCGGCTTGTTCGGGCGGTAGGCGACCAGGCTTGCGGGCTGCTCGAGGAGAACGGACACCAGGCCTCCTGGGGTTCGGGACGGGGCCGGCTCGCGAGGGGGAAGCCGGGACGAAAGGTGCTTTCAAGGTCACAGTCGTCTTCGGCAATAAACCTGGTGTCCTTTAACGAATGATCACGAAGTGATGAGTAACAATCCGACCAATTCGGACACGCGATCGATCATTCGAAGATCGAACGGTTTCGGTCTGCGTCACAACGCTTCCGAAAGTGGCCGTATCGACAAAGAGATGGACGGCGGTGACGGCCGGGAGCCCCGAGCGGGGAACTCAGCGCGACTGCGGCCCTCTCCGCTGCGGCAGCGTCACCACGGACGCGTCCCCCGGAGCGGCCGGCGGCAGCCCCGCGACCTGCGCCAGCAGATCGGACCAGGCGACCAGATGGGCGGCCGCGTCCGGGACCCCGTCCAGGCCCTCCCGGGGCGTCCAGGAGGCGCGGATCTCGATCTGCGAGGCGGCGGGCCGCGCGGACAGCCCGCCGAAGTAGTGGGAACTCGCCCGCGTCACCGTGCCGCTCGGCTCGCCGTACGTCAGTCCGCGCGCCGACAGCGCGCCGGTCAGCCAGGACCAGCACACGTCCGGCAGCAGCGGATCCGCGGCCATCTCCGGCTCCAGCTCCGCGCGGACCAGCGTCACCAGACGGAATGTGCCGCGCCAGGCGTCGTGGCCGGCCGGGTCGCACAGCAGCACCAGCCGGCCGTCGGCCAGATCCTGCTCGCCGTCGACGACCGTCGCCTCCAGCGCGTAGGCGTACGGGGCGAGCCGCTTCGGCGCGGGCGTGGGCTCCACCTCGATCTGCGGCCGCAGCCGAGCGCTCCGCAGCGCCTCGACGGCGGCCCGGAAGGGCGGCGGAGGCGCACCTCCCTGTCCGGGGTCCCCTCCGGTCTCCTTCGGTTCGTCCATTCCGCCAGCGCCGTCCGACAGTCGTCCCTGAGCCGCAGCCATGCGGGGAAGATTAAGCGGAACGGGCCCCCGGCGCAGGGAGGGACACCCGCGCCGCCCGGGGGTGTCCGGATCCCGTCCCGTGGCCGCCCCGTACCGGGTGCCCTGCGGTCCGGGGAGGCGGACGGGTCGTGCGAGACTTGCCGATGTGAGTGCCAACGCGAGCCCGACGGGCCAGACGCCGACCGCGACCCCCCATCCCGTCAAGGACGACGCAGTCAGGGAATCAGCCTTCCTCAAGGCGTGCCGGCGGGAGCTGGTGCCGCACACGCCGGTGTGGTTCATGCGGCAGGCCGGGCGCTCACTGCCGGAGTACCGCAAGGTGCGCGAGGGCATCGGGATGCTGGAGTCCTGCATGCGGCCCGAGCTGGTCACCGAGATCACTCTCCAGCCGGTGCGCCGCCACCACGTCGACGCGGCGATCTACTTCAGCGACATCGTCGTCCCGCTCAAGGCCATCGGCATCGACCTCGACATCAAGCCGGGCGTCGGCCCGGTCGTCGAGCAGCCGGTCCGCACCCGCGCCGACCTGGCCCGGCTGCGCGACCTGACCCCCGAGGACGTCTCCTACGTCACCGAGGCCATCGGCATGCTGACCCGCGAGCTCGGGTCCACCCCGCTGATCGGCTTCGCCGGCGCCCCGTTCACCCTCGCCAGCTACCTCGTCGAGGGCGGCCCGTCCCGCACGTACGAGAACGCCAAGGCGATGATGTACGGCGACCCCGAGCTGTGGGCCGACCTGCTCGACCGCCTCGCCGCGATCACGGCCGGGTTCCTCAAGGTCCAGATCGAGGCCGGCGCCGCCGCCGTCCAGCTCTTCGACTCCTGGGCCGGCGCCCTCGCCCCCGCCGACTACCGGCGCTCGGTGCTGCCCGCCTCCGCGAAGGTGTTCCGCGAGGTCGCCGACTACGGCGTCCCCCGCATCCACTTCGGCGTCGGCACCGGTGAGCTGCTCGGCCTGATGGGCGAGGCCGGCGCGGACGTCGTGGGCGTCGACTGGCGCGTCCCCCTCGACGAGGCCGCCCGCCGTGTCGGCCCCGGCAAGGCGCTCCAGGGCAACCTCGACCCGACCGTGCTCTTCGCCGGCCGGGAGGCCGTCGAGACGAAGGCGCGGGAGGTGCTGGACACGGCCGCGGGGCTGGAGGGCCACGTCTTCAACCTCGGCCACGGCGTGATGCCGTCCACCGACCCGGACGCCCTGACCCGACTCGTGGAGTACGTCCACACCCGCACGGCGCGCTGAACCCACCGCGTACGCGCCGGACGCGCGTCGGACCCCGGGGGGCGGGGTACTGGGCACGGGTGACCACCACGTTCGCTCCCGGGTAAGGGCAGGCGGAGGCGCCATGAGGCTCCAGATGTTCGACCCCGCCCCGATCGGTGTCGTCGTCACCGAGGGGCCGGAACACCGGCTGGCGTACACCAATCAGGTGTACCGGGAGACCTTCGGCGACCGCCCGCTGGGCCGGACCATCCGCGAGGCCTTTCCCGACCTCACGCAGTCCGGCTACTTCGACATGTTCGACCGGGTCCTCACCACCGGCACGGCCGAGGTCCTCACCGCGGTGCCCGTCGACCTGGCCTACCCCGACACCGACGGCAGGCGGACGCGCTACTTCTCGTTCAGCGTCTCCCGCGCCGTGATGAGCGACGGCCGTCAAGGGGTGCTCGGCGTCATCGTCGAGGTCACCGAAGGGGTGACCGCCGCCCAGCGGATCCGCGTCCTGTCCGAGGAACGCCGCCGCGCGCTCCAGCGCTACCGCAGCCTCGTGAACGCCGGATCCCAGATCGTGTGGGTGACGAGCCCCAAGGGGCAGGTGACCGAGCCGAGCCCCGGCTGGACGCGGGTGACAGGACAGAGCTGGGAGGAGTTCCGCGACGACGGCTGGGTGGACGCGCTCCATCCCGACGACCGCGCCGCCGCCGTCGAATCGTGGTACCGGGCCGTGACCGAACCCGTGCCGCGCTGGACCCACACCTACCGGCTGCGACTGGCCACGGGGGGCTACCGGCACTTCGCCGTCGACGCCGCACCGGTGTACGACGGGGACACGGTGACCGAGTGGATCGGCACCTGCACGGACGTCGAGCAGGAGTGGCAGGAGACCCGCCGTGACGCGCTGCTGGCGCGGGCCACCGCCGCCACGGCCGGCATCGTGCGGCTGGAGGAGATGCTCGCCGCCCTCGCCGGTGTGATCGTGCCCGACATCGCCGACAACTGCACGATCCACCTCCTGCCGCACGCCCTGCACCGCCCGCCGGGCACCCCGCTGACCGCCGAGCGGGTCGCCGCCGTCACCCGCCCGGGGCTGCCGGACCTGCCCCCGCACCACGAGGAGCACCTGCGGTCCGGCAGTCCGCTGGCCCGCGCCGCCGACGGGCGCCGCCCCGTGCACGCGGTCTTCCCGCCCGGTGAGGCTCCGCCCGACCTCTGCCCGCCCGAGTCCGCTCCCTGGCTGGCCCCCGGCGCCAACAGCGTCGTCCTGCTCCCCGTCGTCGTCGACGGCACCACGGCCGCCCTGGTCACCGCCTCGGTCAGCGGCGACCGCCCACCCCTCGGCCAGGCCGAGATCGGCCTGCTCCAGACACTGCTGGAACGGGCCCACACCCCCCTCAGCAACGCCCTGGAGTACCAGCGCACCCGGCAGGTGGCGCTGGCCCTCCAGCGCAGTCTGCTCACCGATCCGCCGGACGTGCCCGACCTCGGCATCGCCGTCCGCTACCGGCCCAGTACCGCGGCCGCCGAGGTCGGCGGCGACTGGTACGACTCGTTCGTGCTGCGCGACGGCGCCACCGTCCTCACCATCGGCGACGTCTCCGGCCACGACCTGCCGGCCGCCGTCACCATGAGCCAGGTGCGGAACATGCTCCGCGGACTCACCCTGGACCGCCAGGAACCGACCGGCACGATCCTGCGCCGGCTGGACGTCTCCCTCCAGACCCTCTACCTGGAGTGCACCGCCACCTGTGTCCTGGCCCGCGTCGAACGCCCGGAATCCGGCGGCTTCCAGCTCCACTACTCCGTCGCCGGGCACCCGCCGCCCCTGCTGATCGACGCGGACGGCACCGCGCGCTTCCTGGTCGCGGCCCGCTCCCCGATGCTCGGGCTGGACCCGGAGCCGGAGTACGCCAGTGCCGTGGAGCCACTGCTGCCCGGCTCGACCCTGCTGCTGTACACCGACGGGCTGGTGGAACGCCGCGAGGAGGACCTCACCGTCGGCCTCGAGCGGCTGCTCCACCACGCGTCGACACCCGCCGGCCGTCCCCTGGAGGCGTTCTGCGACACCCTGCTCGCCGAGCAGCTGACCGTCGACAACGACGACGACGTGGCGCTGCTGGCGCTGCGCCTGCCGCCGGCGTGAGCCCTACTTCGTCGCTCCCCTCATGAACCCGTTGTAGATGAAGCGCTGGAGGAAGAGGAAGACGATCAGGGTCGGCAGGATGACCAGGACCGCGCCCGCGGAGATCGTCTCCCAGTGCGCGCCGAAGGGGCCCTTGAAGCGGAACAGCGACGTCGAGATCACTCCGAGGTCCTCGGAGGGCATGTAGAGGAAGGGGATGTAGAAGTCGTTGTAGACGTTGATCCCCTTCACGATCACCACGGTCGCGATCGCCGGCTTCAGCAGGGGGAAGATCACCTTGCGGTAGACCGTGAACGCGTTGGCGCCGTCCAGACGGGCCGCCTCGTCCAGGGAGACCGGGATGGAGCGGATGAACTGAAGGAAGATGTAGATCGACACGATGTCCGTGCCCATGTAGAGCGCGATCGGCGCCCACAGGCTGTCGAACATGCCGAAGCTGTTGACGATCTGGAAGGTCGCCACCTGGGTGGTGACCCCGGGGACCAGCGCGGCGAGCAGGAACAGGGCGACGACCAGCTTCCTGAAGCGGAAGTGGAAGCGGTCGATCGCGTACGCCGTCATCGAGCCGATGAGGATGGTGCCGCCGACGGCGACGACCAGGATGACCGCCGTGTTGCCGAAGGCGGACAGCATCTGGCCGTCCCGGAACGCGGTCACGTAGTTGTCGAGGTTCAGCGGGTCGTCGGGCAGGGCCAGCGCCCCGCTGCCGTCCGCCATCTCCCCGGAGGTCTTGAGCGAGGTCAGCAGGACCACGGTGAGCGGCAGCAGGACCACGAGCGTCGCCAGGACCAGCGACAGGTACATCAGCGCGCGGGCCACGGTGCGGCGGGTCATACCAGGTCCACCTTGTCGTCGGGGACGATGCGCCGCTGCACCCAGGTGACCGCCAGGACGATCAGCAGCAGGACGACGGCGGCGGCCGAGGCGAGCCCCGTCTTGTTGAACTGGAAGGCCAGCTTCACCGTCTGGATCACGAACGTCTCGGTGCCGGTGGCGCCGCCGGTCATGATGTACGGGATCTCGAAGACGGACAGCGAGCCGGAGACCGAGAGGATCACGCTCAGGCTCAGTACGGGTTTGATGCCGGGCGCGATGATGTGCCGGAACTGGTGCCAGCGGCTCGCGCCGTCGATCTCGGCCGCCTCGTAGAGCTCGCCCGGGATGGACTGGATCGCGCCGAGGAACAGGACGAAGTTCAGCCCGAGGTGGCGCCAGACGGAGACGCCGGCGAGCGAGGTGTTCGCGGAGAACGGCGTGCCCAGCCAGGCTCGGTCGGTGTCGACGCCGAGCAGGCCCAGTACGGAGTCGAGGGTGCCGCCGTCCTGGAAGAAGTAGAGGAAGACGAAGCCGATCGCCACCCCGTTGATCAGGTACGGGAAGAACAGCACGCCCTTGAAGAAGTTCCGGAAGCGGACGTCGAAGCTGAGGATCGTGGCGAAGTAGAGGGCGAGGACGATCTGCACCACGGATGCGGCGAGGTAGTAGCCGCTGACGAAGAAGACCTCGAACAGCTCGGAGCGGGTGAGGAGTTCGGTGTAGTTCTCGGTGCCCGTGTAGGTGAGCTCCGGGCTCACGCCGTCCCAGTCGGTGAAGCTGTACGCGATCATGTTGGCGATCGGCGCGTAGGTGAAGGTCAGCAGCAGGGCCAGCGGGGCGATCAGGAAGAGCCACGGGGTGAGGTGGCGCCAGGTGCGGGCGGCGCGCGGCGCGGGTGCGGCCCGTTTCGGCCCGGCGGGCGCGGCCGGGGACGCCGGCCGCGCCGCCTTGCGGGTGGTGTCCGTCATCAGGACCCCAGCGAGTTCCGCGCCTCGGCCCAGCGCTTGCCGAGGTCGCCGAGGTAGTCGTCCAGGCTGCCCTCGCGCGCGCCGCGGGCCAGGTCGACGAGTTCCTGGCGGTAGTCGGGCTTGTAGATGCCGACCTCGGACTGGTTGTCGATGGACTTCACCTCGGCGCCCTTGGCGTCGTCGAGGTCGAGCAGCTTCACGCCCTTCTCCTCGTACGGCTTGAGCACGTCGGGCAGCGGGGCGTCCTTCAGCGGGGAGAGGGCGAGGTTGGCCTGCGCGTAGCCGGACTTGTCGGTGAACCAGTCGATCCAGGCGCGGGCGGCGGCCTTGTTGTCGGAGTTGACGTTGACGGCCTGCTGGTAGTCCGGGGAGGTCACCGCGCAGAACACGCCGTCCTTCTGGGCGGGGAAGGGCATGAAGCCGATGTCGGCGGGGTCGGTGCCGGCCTGCTTGGCGGCGTCCTGCATCTGGACGACGGCCCAGGAGCCGAGCCACATGGTGGCGATCTCGCCCTTGGCCAGTCCGGGCTTGGACGCCTCCCAGTTGGTGGTGGTCGGGTCCTTCTCGATCAGCCCGCCGCGCACGATGTCGTGGAGCAGGGTGTCGCCCACGCGCAGGTCGGCGCCCTCGGCCCACGGGTCGCCCTCGGCGAGCTGCGTGGTGGCGTTCGTGTCGCAGCCGACGGAGCCGTTGACGTTGGTCCACTGGGTCAGCGGCCACATGTCCTTGAAGTTGGTGTAGTACGGCACCGCGTCGGTCCTCGACCTGATCGCCTTCAGGTCGTCGAGGAACTCGGCGGGCGTGGTGGGCCAGTCGGTGACGCCTGCCTCGCTCCAGACCCTCTTGTTGTAGATGAACCCGGGGACGACGCCGACGGGGCTCTGGCCGTAGACCTTGCCGTCGACGGTTGAGTAGTCGGTGAAGCGGTACTTGGCGCCGCGTTCCGCCTCGGTGCCCAGGGAGGCGAAGAACTTGGGGTAGTCCTTCTTCTCGATGACCGCCGGGATCATGAGGACGTCGCCGTAGTTCTCCGTGTTCATACGGATCTTGACCTCACCCTCGTAGTCGGTGAGGCCGTCGAACTCGACCTTCACCCCGGGGTAGGTCCTGTTGAACTCGGCGGCGTACTTCTTCATCGTCCCGTCCTGCACCAGGTCGGTCCGGTGGGTGAGGACCGTGATGGACCCCTTGACCTCGGACGGGTCGTCGGGGGCCTTGGCGTCCGCGCCCTCCGAGGAGCCTCCGGTGCCCGTGCAGGCGGAGGCCAGGAGGGCGAGGAGGGCGAGCGATCCGGTGAGTGTCGTGCGGCGGTTCAGGTGCATCACGGCTCCGTTCACGGGGCGGACGAGCACGAGTGGGTTGGCTGGTTCGGCACTCTGGCAGCCCCGCGCTGAACCGGTAAAGTCTCAATCGCGCCAACGATGCCAAAACGTTGTCCAGAGCTGAGTGAACCGGTTAAGGAGAGTGTGCATGCGTCAGGTCACACCGCTCACCGACGGATGGATCCTGCGACACCCGGACGGCACGGGGGACGCGCTCCCCGCCGCGGTGCCGGGGTGTGTGCACACCGATCTGCTGGCGGCCGGGCTGATCCCCGATCCCTTCCTCGGGCGGAACGAGACCGAGGTGGCGTGGGTGGGCCGGCGGGACTGGACGTACGAGCGGGACCTGGCGCCGGGACCGTCCGGGTACGAGCAGACCGACCTGGTCTTCGACGGCCTCGACACCGTCGCCGAGATCCTGCTCGACGGCCGGTCGCTGGGCCGGGTACGGAACATGCACCGCTCGTACCGTTTCGACGTGACCGGGCTGAGCGGGCGGCTCACGGTGCGGTTCACCTCCGCCTACGCCGAGGCCGAGGCGGTGCGCGGCACGGTGGGCGAGCGGCCGGGAGCGTACGCCGAGCCCTACCAGTACATACGCAAGATGGCCTGCTCGTTCGGCTGGGACTGGGGGCCGACGCTGGTGACGGCCGGGATCTGGCGGCCGGTGCGGCTGGAGCACTGGTCGACGGCCCGCATCGCCCGGGTGCGCCCGCTGGTGACCGTCGAGGACGGCGTGGGGCAGGTCGAGCTGGCGGTCGACGTGGAGCGCTCCCGGGTCGAGGCACCGCTCGCCGTGGAGGCGAGCGTCGGCGGCGTGCGCGCCCGCGCGGAGATCGACGGGACGCACGGGACCGTACGGCTGCGGGTGCCGGACGCGCGGCTGTGGTGGCCCCGGGGCTACGGCGAACAGTCCCTGTACGACGTGGAGTTGACGCTCCTCCAGGGCGAGGACGCGCTGGACTCGTGGCGGCACCGGATCGGGTTCCGCACGGTGGAGCTGGACGCCTCGGCCGACGCGCACGGCACCGGGTTCACCCTGGTCGTCAACGGTGAGCGGCTGTTCGCGCGGGGCGTCAACTGGATCCCGGACGACGTCTTCCCGTCCCGGATCACCCGCGAGCGCTACCGGCGGCGGCTGGAGCAGGCGGCCGGCGCGGGCGTGGACCTGGTCCGCGTCTGGGGCGGCGGGATCTACGAGAGCGAGGACTTCTACGACGCCTGCGACGAGCTGGGGCTGCTGGTCTGGCAGGACTTCCCGTTCGCGTGCGCGGCCTACCCCGAGGAGCAGCCGCTGCGCGGGGAGGTGGAGGCGGAGGCCCGGGAGAACGTCGTACGGCTGATGCCGCATCCCTCGCTGGCGCTGTGGAACGGCAACAACGAGAACCTGTGGGGCTTCCGGGACTGGGACTGGGAGCCGGGGCTCGCCGGGGACTCCTGGGGCGAGGGTTACTACCTGGGGGTACTGCCGCGTGTCGTCGCCGAGTTGGACCCCGTCCGGCCGTACACGGCGGGCAGTCCCTGGTCCGGGTCCTGGCTGCACCACCCGAACGATCCGGCGCACGGCACCCACCACTCCTGGGAGGTCTGGAACCGCACCGACTACGCCGACTACCGGCTCGATGTCCCGCGCTTCGTGGCGGAGTTCGGCTGGCAGGCGCCGCCCGCGTACGCCACGCTGCGGCGGGCGCTGCCCGGGGAGGAACTCGCGCCGGACTCCCCCGGCATGCTGCACCACCAGAAGGCGGACGACGGCAACGGCAAGCTGGAGCGCGGACTGGCCCGGCACTTCGCCGTGCCGGAGGGGGACTTCGACCGCTGGCACTATCTGACGCAGGTCAACCAGGCGCGGGCGATCGCCGCCGGAATCGAGCACTGGCGCTCGCACTGGCCGGTGTGCGCGGGCACGGTGGTGTGGCAGCTCAACGACTGCTGGCCGGTGACGTCGTGGGCCGCGATCGACGGGGACGGACGGGAGAAGCCGCTGTACCACGAGCTGCGGCGGCTGTACGCGGACCGGCTGCTGACCGTGCGGGCGGACGGGGACGGTGGTCCGGTGGTGGCGGCCGTGAACCAGGCCGCCGAGGGCTGGCACGGCACGCTGCGGCTGCGCCGGATGTCCGTGGACGGCACGGTGATCGGGGAGGCGGGCCCGGTACTGGCCGCCGAGGCGCGGACCGTCGCCCTGGTCGAGGTCCCGGCCGAGCTGGTTCCGGCCGGCCCGAAGGAGTACCTGGTCGCCGACGCGGACGGGGTGAGGGCGCTGCACTTCCCGGTGCCGGACCAGGAGGTCCCGTACCCGCGGCCGGAGTTCGAGGTCGCCCTCGCTCCCGGCGGGATCACGGTCACGGCCCGCACCCTCGTACGGGACCTGCTGCTCCAGGCCGACCGGCTGGATCCGGACGCGACCGCCGACCGGGGGCTGGTGACGCTGCTCCCCGGGGAAGAGGTGACCATCGGGGTGCGGGGCTGGAAGACTCCGGACCCGGAGACCGCCCGTTCCGCCCTGTACTGCGTGGAGCCCACTCGATGACGGCAACGCCGACCCCCCGCGTCACCATCAAGGACGTCGCCGCGCGCGCCGGTGTGTCCAAGGGGGCCGTGTCCCTCGCCTTCAACCGGAAACCCGGTCTGTCGGAGGCCACCCGGGACCGGATCTTCCGGGCGGCGCGGGAGCTGGGGTGGTCGCCCAGTTCGACCGCGCGCACACTGGCCGGCTCGCGGGTGGACGTGGTGGGCCTCGCGGTGTGCCGGCCCGCCCGGCTGCTCGGCCTGGAACCCTTTTACATGGAGTTCATCTCCGGCGTGGAGAGCGTGCTGGTCGAGCGGTCCTGCTCACTGCTGCTGCGGCTGGTGCGCAGCCCGGACGAGGAGGTCGGGCTGCTGGAGTCGTGGTGGAGGGGGCGGCAGATCGGCGGGTCGATCCTGGTGGACTTCCGCGCCGACGACCCCCGTCCGGCGGTGGTCGAGCGGCTCGGGCTGCCGGTCGTCGCGGTCGGGCATCCGTCGCTGACGGGCGGGCTGACCTCCGTGTGGACGGACGACGCCACGGCCGTGACGGAGGCGGTGCGGTATCTGGCGGCGCTCGGGCACCGGCGGATCGCCCGGGTGGGCGGTGCGGCGGCGCTCGGGCACACCTCGATCCGGACGACCGCGTTCGACGAGGCGGTCCGCGCGCTGGAGCCGCCCGCGCGGGCGTGGCAGGTGGCGACGGACTTCTCGGGGGACGCGGGGGCGCGGGCGACCCGCTCGCTGCTGGCCGCCGCGCCGGGCGAACGGCCGACGGCGATCGTGTACGACAACGACATCATGGCGGTGGCGGGGTTGTCGGTGGCGGCGGAGATGGGGCTGCGGGTGCCGGACGACGTGTCGCTGCTGGCGTGGGACGACTCGCAGTTGTGCCGGCTGACGCATCCGACGCTGTCCGCGATGAGCCATGACGTGCACGGGTTCGGGGCGGAGGTCGCCCGAACGCTGTTCGGCGTGATCACCGGGGAGGGCGAGGGGTCGCATCCCGTACCGACGCCGGTCCTGACCCCCCGGGGCTCCACGGCCCCACCGTGATCCGCCCCCGCCGCCCCTTCCCGTCCCGTCCCTGGGGGCTGCGCCCCCAGACCCCCCTTTCGGCCCTTCGGGCCTCGTCCTCAAACGCCGGACGGGCTGGTGTGTCAGCCCCTCCGGCGTTTGAGGAGCGGGGGTCCGGGGGCAGCGCCCCCGGGTTCGGGACGGGAAGGGGCGGCGGGGGCGAGGCGAACGTGTGATGTTCGCCGCTCCGGGGACCGGGACTGGGCAGTCACGTTACTCGTAAGTAGCATGGCTCTTAAGCAAGCGCTCAGCATCCCGTACCTGGAGGAGAGCCATCGTGCCTCGTACCGTCAGGGACGTCGTCTTCGTCGACGGCGTCCGCACCCCGTTCGGCAAGGCGGGCCCGAAGGGCATCTACCACGAGACCCGAGCCGACGACCTCGTCGTGAAGGCGATCCGGGAGCTGCTGCGCCGCAACCCCGGTCTCGACCCGAAGAAGATCGACGAGGTCGCCGTCGCCGCGACCACGCAGATCGGTGACCAGGGCCTGACCATCGGCCGCACGGCCGGCATCCTCGCGGGCCTGCCCACCTCGGTCCCGGGCTACTCCATCGACCGCATGTGCGCCGGCGCGCTCACCGCCGTCACCACGGTGGCCGGCTCCGTCGCCTTCGGCGCGTACGACGTCGCCATCGCGGGCGGTGTCGAGCACATGGGCCGCCACCCGATGGGCGAGGGCGTCGACCCCAACCCCCGCTTCGTCTCCGAGAAGCTGGTCGACGAGTCCGCCCTGTTCATGGGTATGACCGCGGAGAACCTGCACGACCGCTACCCGAGCATCACCAAGCAGCGCGCGGACGAGTACGCGGTGCGCTCGCAGGAGAAGGCCGCCAAGGCGTACGCCAACGGCAAGATCCAGGCCGACCTGGTGCCGATCTCGGTGCGCCGCACCAACGAAGAGGCCGGCGAGACCGGCTGGGGCCTGGTCACCGCCGACGAGCCGATGCGTCCGGGCACCACCCTGGAGAACCTGGCGAACCTCAAGACGCCGTTCCGCGTCCACGGCCGGGTCACCGCCGGCAACGCGGCCGGTCTGAACGACGGCGCCACCGCCTCCCTCATCGCCTCCGAGGACTTCGCCCGCGAGAACAACCTCCCGGTGAAGATGCGCCTCGTCTCCTACGCCTTCGCGGGCGTGGAGCCCGAGGTCATGGGCTACGGCCCGATCCCGGCGACGGAGAAGGCCCTCGCCCAGGCGGGGCTGTCCATCTCCGACATCGGACTGTTCGAGATCAACGAGGCCTTCGCCGTCCAGGTCCTCGCCTTCCTGGAGCACTACGGCATCGCCGACGACGACGCCCGCGTCAACCAGTACGGCGGCGCCATCGCCTTCGGCCACCCGCTCGCCTCCTCCGGCGTCCGTCTGATGACGCAGCTGGCCCGCCAGTTCGAGGAGCAGCCGCAGGTCCGTTACGGCCTGACCACCATGTGCGTCGGCTTCGGCATGGGCGCGACGGTCATCTGGGAGAACCCGCACTTCGAGGGGGACAAGTGAGCACCACCGCAGAACTGTTGAAGGGCGCGGCCGAGCTGTTCCCGGACGAGGTCGTCACCACGGCCCACGTACGCCACTTCGAACTCCCCCTCGGTGCCGGGCGCTTCGCGCTCATCACCCTGGACAACGGCCTGGACCACACCAAGCCGACCACCTTCGGCCCCCAGTCGCTGGCGAACCTCAACGCCGCGATCGACCAGGTCGAGAAGGAGGCCGCGGACGGCGAGATCGTCGGCGTCGGCGTCACCGGCAAGCCGTTCATCTTCGCGGTCGGCGCCGACCTCAAGGGCGTCGAGCTGCTGAAGCGGCACGAGGACGCGCTGGCCATCGGCAAGGGCGGCCACGACGTCTTCAAGCGCCTCGCGAAGCTCGCCGTGCCGACGTTCGCGTACTACAACGGCGCCGCCATGGGCGGTGGCGTCGAGGTCGGTCTGCACTGCACCTACCGCACGGTGTCCGCGGCCATCCCCGCGTTCTCCCTCCCCGAGGTCTTCCTCGGCCTGGTCCCCGGCTGGGGCGGCTGCACCCTCCTGCCGAACCTGATCGGCGCCGACAAGGCCGTCTCGGTGATCATCGAGAACAGCCTCAACCAGAACAAGCAGCTCAAGGGCAAGCAGGTCCACGAACTCGGCATCGCGGACGCGATCTTCGAGGGCGCGGACTTCCTGGAGCAGTCGCTGATCTGGACCGCGTCCGTCCTCAAGGGCGAGATCGAGATCGAGCGCCCGGTGATCGACCGCGGCGAGGCCTGGGACCAGGCCGTCGCCAAGGGCCGCTTCATCGCGGACGGCAAGGTGCACGGCGCCGCCCCGGCCGCCTACCGTGCCCTGGACATCATCGCCGCCGCGAAGAACGGCGACCTCCAGCAGGGCTACGACGCCGAGGACAAGGCGCTCGCCGACCTCATCATGGGCGGCGAACTGCGCTCCGGCATCTACGCGTTCAACCTGGTGCAGAAGCGCGGCAAGCGCCCGGCCGGGGCCCCGGACAAGAACCTGGCCCGTCCGGTCACCAAGGTCGGTGTCGTCGGCGCCGGTCTGATGGCCTCCCAGCTCGCGCTGCTGTTCCTGCGCCGCCTGGAGGTGCCGGTCGTGCTGACCGACATCGACCAGGAGCGCATCGACAAGGGTGTGGGCTACGTCCACGCCGAGATCGACAAGCTGCTCGGCAAGGGCCGGATCAACCAGGACAAGGCCAACCGTCTGAAGGCCCTGGTCTCCGGCGTCCTGGACAAGGCCGAGGGCTTCGCGGACGCCGACTTCGTCATCGAAGCGGTCTTCGAGGAGATGGGCGTCAAGCAGCAGGTGTTCGCGGAGGTCGAGGCGGTCGCCCCGGCGCACGCGATCCTCGCCACCAACACCTCCTCCCTCTCGGTGACGGAGATGGCGTCGAAGCTGAAGCACCCCGAGCGGGTCGTCGGCTTCCACTTCTTCAACCCGGTCGCGATCCTCCCGCTGCTGGAGATCGTCCGCGGTGAGAAGACCGACGACGCGGCGCTGGCCACGGCGTTCGGTGTGGCCAAGAAGCTGAAGAAGACCGCGGTGCTGGTGAAGGACGCCCCGGCGTTCGTCGTCAACCGCATCCTGACCCGCTTCATGGGCGAGATCCAGAACGTCATCGACGAGGGCACCCCCGTCGAGGTCGCGGAGAAGGCGGTGGAGCCGCTCGGCCTGCCGATGTCCCCGCTCGTCCTGCTGGAGCTGGTCGGCCCGGCGATCGGCCTGCACGTCTCGGAAACCCTCAACCGGGCCTTCCCGGAGCGCTTCACGGTCTCCCCCAACCTGAAGGCGGTCGTCGAGGCGGGCAAGCGCGGCTTCTACGTCTACGACAGCGGCAAGCCCGAGCTGGACCCGGAGGTCGCCGCGCTCCTCAAGCAGGGCGACACCGTCCTGACGGAGGAGCAGGTACGGGCCCGGGTGCTCGACGCGGTCGCCCAGGAGATCGGCCTGATGCTCGACGAGGGCGTCGTCGCCGAGGCCCAGGACATCGACCTGTGCCTGATCACCGGCGCCGGCTGGCCCTTCCACCTGGGCGGCATCACGCCGTACCTGGACCGTGAGGGCGTCTCCGAGCGGGTGAACGGGAAGCGGTTCCTGGAGCCGGGCGTGGCGTCGGTTCCGGCGTAACGGTCGTACGGGACAGAGGAGGGCCTCCGCGGTGCGCGGAGGCCCTCCTCGTCATACGTCCCGCTGGTCGGCCGCGTCGAGCCGCGCCCTCAGCTCGGCGTTCTCGGCCTCCAGGGCGGCGATGCGCTTACGGGCGAAGTACAGCTCCATGACGGCATCGTGGAACTCGGAGATCAGTTCTTCGGGGGTCAGTTGCACGCTCGTCCTCCCCTACGCCGGCGCGAGCTCGGTGACGTGCCCCGCGCCGCCCTTCCAGAACAGCTTGCCGTCCTGGGCGAAGAGGGAGCCGCCGCCGGCGGAGGCGGGCGCGTTGGTCGGTGCCGCGTCGACGTCCGCGAGCCGCACCGCGCCCTCGGCGAGGATCGCGGACGGGGCGCCGGCCGCCGCGACCACGTGCAGCTGGGACTGGGGCGTGTCACCCCGGCCGATGCCGACACCCGTCCGGCCGGTGCCCTTGACCACGAAGTCGTCCACGCCCGGGTTGTTCCGCAGGACGATCAGGGCGCCGGTGGTCGGGCCGTCGGTCGCGGTGACGAAGATGCCCTGCGCGGCGGTCCCCGAGGTCCTGAGATCGATCGAGAGTCCGGAGGCCCCGGGGTCCGAACCGTCGGCGTACCCCTTGTGGGATATCTTCAGCGTCCCGCGCGAGGTCTCCACACCGGTCAGATACATGGCCGAGGTGGCCGGGTTGTCCGAGGTGACGTTCAGCGCGGCGGTGTCCCCGGACGGGGCCTTGTGGTTGATGGTGACCGTGTGCGCCGTCGTCGACGAGCCGTAGAACTGGGCCGGTGAGGTGTACAGGGTGTACTCGCCGTCGGCCGCGGCCGCCTCCGAGCCGGCGGCGACGGTGACGGCACCCGCGGTGAAGGCACCGAGGAACACTCTTCGTCCCACAGTCATGCGTTCTCCCCGATCGTGGTTGTCATGTGAAGATCTTCCCTGGTGATGATCTCCCACATCCCGAGTCGGGTCACCCCTGCGCGGACGACGGGCGTTCCCCGCGGTGCCCGGCGCCTACCAGTCCCCGGTGAAGGGCCGGTGCTCGCACACGTCGCCGCACGTGTGGCGCGAGGTGCCGAACGAGCGGATGGGGCTGTTCTCCGGAACACCGACGACCGTGAACGTCGTGCTCGCCGGCGCCGACTCCGCCGCGCCGAACAGGGCGATCGCCTGCACCGTGTAGGTGCCGGGGCGCCAGGGGTGACCGTGTCTGAACCCCCATTCGCCCTTCTCGTCGACACCGGTGGCCCCGATGAGCAGGCCGCGTTCCATCAGTACGACCTTGGTGGTGCCGGGCTGGACCTTTCCGGAGAAGCGGGGCCGCGGTCCGCAGAAGGCTCCCTCCGAGGGGATCGAGATCACGGGCGGCAGCACCTCCGTCCGTACGGTGAACCGGCGCTCCAGCACCGGTGAGCAGCCGTCGCCGCGCAGTCCGACGCACTGGACGACGTGCTCGCCCTCCGTCCAGTTGACGGAGCGGCGCCAGCTCCACTGGCCGGCGCCGCCGACCTGGGTGCCGCCGATGTACTGGCCCTGCTCGAAGAAGAGGATGTAGTTCGTGCCGGGCGCCGCGGTGCCGGAGAACTTCGTCATGGGGCCGGCGAGGGCGCCGGTCCCCGGCTTGGACACCGAGGGCGGCTCGCCGACCGGCTGCGCGTAGTGCAGTGCCGCCTCGGGCGACTGGATGGTGAACTCGGTGGAGACGGGCGGCAGGGTCGGTGGCGTCATGAGCGTGGTGACGTCCACGTCCGTCTTGTCGAGGACGCCGAGGTTGCACAGTCCCGACACGACGACGCGGGCCACCTCGAAGGCGCCGGCGTGGTTCAGGTGGGACGAGTCGATCTGACCGTCCGGGTGGAGGTGGTGCTCCCCCGCGTCGACCCAGGAGAAGTACTGGCGCAGCCGGGTGGGGCCGATCTGGGCCCACAGCTCCATCGTGCGGCCGGTCAGGTCGATCACCGGGGCGCCCAGTTCGGCGGCGACCTCCAGCATGGCGCGCGGGTACTCGCCCCGGGTGTTCAGCACCTCGCCCGCGGGTGAGAAGGCGTAGCGCGCGCAGGGGGTCACCAGCACCGGTACGCCCCCCTCCCCGTGGATGTACCGCACGAACAGCCGGAGCAGTTCCTGGTACTCGGGCACGGGCACGTAGCGCATACCGTTGTGGATCATGTGGTCGACGCCGCCGAAGCCGATGAGCACGATGTCGCCGCGCTTCATCCGGTTGAGCATCGCCGGGAAGCGTTCCGTGAAGTACTTCCGGGTGGTCATGGCGCTGCGGGCGTAGTTGGCCACGGCGACCGGCCCCACCAGGAGGTCCTCGATCTTCTGTCCCCAGCCCGCCATCGGGGCCTCTTCGTCCGTCCGCGGGGCGGGTACGGAGTCCCCGAGGACGAAGATGGTTCGGTTCACTGATTTCCCATTCCTAGCGGTCGACCACGTTCATGGCCATGGCTCCCGAAGCGGAGCAGTAGGGCCGGACCCACACCGGACGGACCGGGTGGACCACGGCGTACTCCGATGCCTCGTCCCCGACGAGCGGCACGGAGGGATAGGCGTAGGCGCCCTTGACGTCGGGGAAGTCCTCCAGCAGGTGGCAGACGCGCAGCTTGTACCGGTCGCGCGGGTCCGGCTGGAGCCACCAGTCCCAGTCCTCCCAGCGCTCCAGCCGGTGGTCGACGACCCGGCGCACCGGCACCTCGGCCCGGAACGCCTGGCGGCCCAGCACCTGCACGGGCACCGTGAAGTTCTTGCCGTGCCGGCCGCGGCGGCTGACGACGAAGAGCGCCCCCGGCTCGATGCGCCGGCCCCCGCACAGCACGCCCCGCAGGGTGATGGTCCCGTCGCCGATCTCGACGCCGGTGCACTCGGCGTGCTCCTGGCGCAGCACCGTGCGCAGCATCAGCCGGCCGTTGGGCTGGGCGTAGGGCAGGTTCCAGCCGGTCGGTCCGGTCGGCGGGCGGCCGACGAGGCGTGCGCGCGCGTCGATGAGCGCCCGGGTGTCGCGGAGGCCGGCCTTCATGTGGATGTGCGCCGACTTGGCCGACGCCATCGTCACCTGCCAGCGCCCGTCGCCGAGTTCGTCCAGGGACGCGGGGCTGAGCGCGGCGGTGTAGCGGGTGCCGCCGTTGTCCAGGTGGCTGCGGGAGGTACGCAGCGGCAGGTCGGGGCGCCGGTTGCCGTCGGAGGGCTTGTGGCGCAGTACGTACTGCCAGCGGTGGCGGCCCTCCCCCGGGCCGTCGGTGCTGAAGTGCAGCCAGCCCGCGCCGTCGGTGGTGACGTCCACCGTCGCCGTGCCGAGGGCGGTCGGCGGGACGGTGGCCTGGGCGGTGGCCGCCTTGCGCGGTCCGGCGGGGGCGCGGTAGCCACGGACGGCGGCGGCCCGGCGACGGGCGGCGTCCTCGAACAGCTTCACATAGCGGTCCGCCACGGCGGCCGGGTCGTAGCGGGCCGCGTTGCGCAGCGCGGCCTCGCCCATGGCGCGGCGCAGCGGCTCGTCGGCCATGAGGCGGCGCAGCCCCCAGGCGATCCCCTCCACCTCGCCGTTGGGCACCAGGAACCCGTCCTCCCCGTCGCGGAGGATTTCCCGGGGGCCCACGGGGCAGTCGGTGGAGACCACGGGGAGCCCGCAGCGCATCGCCTCGACCAGGGTCATGCCGAAGGACTCGGCGCTGGAGGTGACGGCCGCTATGGATCCCTTGGCCCACTCGGACTCGATCGGCGAGAAGCCGCCCATGAGCAACGCCCGGCCGTTCAGACCGAGTTCGGTGACCAGGGCCCGCAGCTTGGCCGCCTCGCCACCGTCGCCGTAGATGCGCAACTGCCAGTCGGGGAACTCCTCGGCGAGGCCGGCGAAGGCCCGGATCAGCAGGTCGTAGCGCTTGATGTGGTGCATGCGGCCCGCGCTGACGACGATCTTGCGGGTGCAGTCGGAGGGCTCCACGGCGGGCTGCGGCACGCTGTTGGGGATGCCGACCACGGAGAGACCGGGGATCGGGGTGTTCTCCATGAAGGAGCGCGCGTCGGCCTCGGTGACCGTCGTGATCGCGTCGAGCCGCGGGTAGACCCTGGCCATCTCGGCGCGCACGGCCGGCGGGATGGCGAGGTGCGTCATGTGCTCCTGTGCGACCCGCAGGGCGCCTTCCCTGGTGTGGGCGGCGACGAAGAGGTTGAGGCTGGGCCGGGTGCCGACGACCACGTCGGCGTCGGTCTTCCTGAGGTCGCGGATGATGCGCTCGTCGGTGAACCGGCTGTACTGGGCGTAGAACTCCTCCTGGCGGGGGACCACCTCGCTCGGTTCCGCGCTGCCCGCGGCGCCGCGGTCGGAGGACCCGGGACGCAGGTCGACGAGGGCCCGGACCGCGATGCGCGGGGAGATCTCGAACTTGGTGGTGTTCGCGCGCCGGAAGACGGAGACGATCTCCACGTCGTGGTGGACGGAGAGGGCCTCGGCGAGGTTGATGACGGTTCTGTTGGTGCCGCCGATGCCGTAGATGTTGTTGATCAGGAAGGAGATCTTCACCGGACCTCGCGCTCCTTCCGCTCGAAGGGACTGGGCACCGGGTAGTAGGCGTCGAGGAACGCGCCGAGCATCGCCGTCTGGCGATCGGTGTCGTTGCCGTCGGAGAGGGTGTCGTTGATGCAGAACGCCTGCCGGTCACGACGGGCCAGCAGGATGCCGAGCCGGCGCTGGATCTCGGGCCTGGCGAGGTCGAGGTAGGCGAACTTGATGTCGGACGGCACGGCCCGGCCCGTGAAGTACGCGTAGTAGTGGTAGAGCGACGACGGGATGGAGATGTCGGTGGGGCTGCGGAACCGGCTGTGCGAGGTCTGCCAGTGCGCTTCCCCGTACTCGCGTTCGATCTCCTCCAGCACGCTGCGGCGCAGGGCGTACGGCGCGTGCCGGAGCTTCTGGACGATGACCGTGCCGAAGTTCTCCAGGAGCAGCCGCCGGTTGTTCTTGCCGGCCGCGTCGACCGGCCGGTCCACGGGGCTGGGGGCCCAGCGGGGCACCTGGGACGGCGAGAAGAAGGTCCGGGTCATCCCGTTGGAGAGGAAGAAGTCCTGGGGCAGGACGGGGCGGCCCAGGAACATGTCGTCGTTGAGGTAGAGGAAGTGCTCCGCCAGGCCCTTGATGTGGTGCAGGCGGCTCTCGATGGCGTGCGAGTTGAAGGTGGGCAGCGCGGACTGGTCGGCGAAGATCTCCGAGTGGTCGACGACGGTCAGGCGGGGGTGGCTGTCGTTGAGCCAGGACGGACGCTGCCGGTCGGTCACCACGTAGACATGGCGTACCCAGGGGGCGTTCTGTTCCAGGGCGCGCAGGGAGTAGCGCAGTTCGTCGCGGCTGATGTACCGGGCCGCGTTCGCCGACTCGGTGTGGTAGCCGCCCCCGTAGGCGCTGCGGCGCTGCTGCCACGCGGGATCGTTGCCGTCGACCCAGGTGTAGACGACGTCGATGGGGAAGCGGACGTCCTCGGTCAGGGCGTCGGCGCACGCCTGGACGGTGCGCACCGAGCGGGTGCGCCGGGTGTGCAGCGCGGCGAACCCGGTGAGCCGGCTGACCGGCACGGTGACACGGGCCTCGCGCAGCGACACGTCCTCGGTGACGCGGTTGGGGCGCGGGGCCACGAGGCGTCCGGCGTCGGGGCGCCAGAACTCGATGTCGCAGCTGTGCTCCAGGCCGAGTACGAGGGTGCCGGTGGGGTCGCTCCACACCATGCCGATCTGGAGCACGGCCGCGTGCCGGGCCAGTTGCCGGCCGGCCCGGGAGCCCGCCAGCAACCCCCTGCCCTGGGGGGTCTCCCCGCGGCAGGCCCGCAGATAGACGGGGCTGTGCCGGGCGCAGAGCTCCAGCGCCCTGCCGACCCGCTCGCGGTCGGCGTCGGACACGGCGAGGCAGGAACGGAAGTCGGAGGTGCCGCGGATCGCGAAGTAGTCGATGCCCGCCTCCTCCAGCGCGGTCACGACGAGTTCGAGGTTGGCCTCGCGCAGTCCCAGCGGGGAGACGGTGGGCCGGACGAGGGCGATCCGGTCTCCGGGTCCGGCCAGCGCGGCGAGCCGCTCGCCCTCGCCGAACAGGTGCGGCCAGCGGCGGCGGGCCCGGACGCCGCGGAACAGCCGGGACGCGAGGGAGAGCACGTGCAGCCGGCGGAGCAGGTGCTTGAGCACCATGCGGAGCCGTGGGGGGACGCGGTGTGCGATACGGCGTCTGAGGCCGGCGGGGACCAGGCTGCGGTAGGCCCCGACCGCGGCGGATGCCTCGGGGTTGCCTGTGCTCACGAGTGGGTGTCCGGATCTGTGGAGGTCCCCGGGCTGTCGTGCTCGAAGACGCTGGGGACGGGGAAGTACTGGTGCAGGAAGCGGACGACGGCCCTGGTTCCGCCGCCGGTGTGCGCCTCCTCGGTGCCCACGCCGAAGAACTGGAGCTGCTGGAGGTCACGGCGGACGAGCAGCCGCTCGAGGCGGGTGCCGATGCCGGGCAGTGCCGCGTGCAGCGCCATCGACGCCTCACCCGACGGGTCGGCGTGGCCGGCGACGTAGCCGAAGTGGTGGACCAGGCCGTCCATGGGGTGGGTTCCGGGTACGGCGGGCAGGGTCTGTCCGTCGCCCAGGGGCAGGGGATGGGCCCCCGCTTCCCTGAGCCGGGTGAGGGTGTCGGCCCGGTAGGGCTGGGGGCCCGCGGCGTAGCCGTGTCCGGTGAGCCGGCCGGTGACGGTGTAGGAGGCACGGACCCACTCGGCGAAGGACTCCGACGCGTTCCAGACGCCGCGCCGGGGGCGGGTGCCGCCGTTGGGTGTGAAGTAGTCGAACGGGCGTACCGGCCGGCCGATCAGTGCGCCGGGGCGCAGCAGGAGGAAGTGTTCGGCCACGTCGGGGAGCTGGTCGAGCTGCCACTCCGCGCGGGGCCGGGCGCGGACGACGCTGAGCCGTTCGTCCGCCTTCAGCCAGGCCGGCGGCTCGGCCTCGGCGACGACGTGCACGACGTCGGTCCACGGCGCGTACTGGTGCAGGGAGCGCAGGGCGGCGCGCAGCAGCTCCTCGCCCCACGGCGTGGGGTGCTGCCACAGGAGCACCGCGTCCACGGGGAAGGTGATCTCCTCCAGCCGGACGACGTCGAAGTCCTCCAGCGAGATCGTCGGCTCCAGGTCGCCGTCGATGTCGCAGTAGCCGGACAGCCGGTCCAGGCCGATCTCGATGCCCGGCGCGTCGGCGGGCACGGCGCGCTGGACCCGGTTGGGGCGGGGGCCGATGAGCCGTTCGTGGGGCAGGTCGGTGTTGGTGGTCCAGAACTCGATCTCGATGCCCTGGTCCTCGCCGAGCCACAGCTGCTCCGTGGGATCGGTGCGCAGCCAGGTCAGGCGGATGACCCTGGCCTTGCCGTAGTGCTTCCACGCCTTGATGTGGCTGCCCGGGGTCTCGGCGGTGTCGCCCGCGGCCGGGGAGACGGAGACGACGTAGCCGGTGTGTTCCTCCAGCAACGCGCGCAGCACCCGGCGCACCGTGCCCTTGTCCCGCTGTTCCACGGCGATGCAGAGCCGGCGGTCGTCCAGGGCGGGCACGGCGAACCACGGGACCTCGGCCGCGTCGAGCGCCTGGGTGACCAGGTCGTGGTCGAGCCGGCGGGCGAGGTCGACGGTGAGTCCGGTGTGGACGTGGGCGACTCTGCCGTCGGGCGCCTGCGTACGGCGCTCGGACCCGCCGAGCCCCGCTCGGCGGACACGGCGCAGGGCCCTGCGGTGCAGTCGGGCCTCGCGGCGGCTCAGGGTGCGCGCGAGGCCGCCCTTGACCTTGCGCCGCACGCCCGCGGGGAGCGTGGTCGCGGCGGCCGAGCGCACCGGCTGGGGGACAAACCTCTTGTAGACGTGGGCCGCGGAGCTCATCGACGTCGGATTGGGCACGTCATGAACTCCGTCTCATCGCTCGAAGGGACTGGGGGTGGGGAAGTAGGAGGTGAAGAAGTCGTCCAGCAGTTCCTGCTGCGCCTCGATGTCCTCGGGGGTCGAGAAGGCGTCGTTGAGACAGAAGGTGTCCTGGTCCCGGCCGTCGAGCAGCCGTTGCAGTCGGTCCGCCAGGTCCGGCACGGCCAGCTGGAGGTAGGTGAAGGGCATGGATCCCGGCTGGGCCCGCCCGGTCAGCGCCGCGTAGTACAGGGCGAACGAGGAGGTCGGCGACAGGTCGGTCATGGCCCGGAACCTGCTGGCCGACGTGCGGGCCCAGGCCTCGGGGAACTCGAGTTCGGCCTCCTCCATCGCCGAGCGGCGCAGGGCGTAGGGGATGTGCTCCATCGGCTGGGTGATGACCTTGCCGAATCGTTTGTGCAGGAGCGCCCGGTTGTTCTTGCACGCGGCGTCCACCGGGGTGTCGGTCTCGGCGACGGGCCCCTGCGGGATGCGGTTGCGGGAGGGGAAGTAGCGAGCCGTTCCGTTGGGGGTGAAGAAGGCGTGCGGGGCCACGGGGCGGCCCATGAACATGTCGTCGTTGAAGTACAGGAAGTGCTCGGCGAGCCCCTCGATGTGGTGGAGCTGGCTCTCGATCGAGTGCGAGTTGAAGGTCGGCAGGTCCTCCGGGTTGCGGAAGATCTCCCGGTGGGTGGCGATCCGGATCCCGGGCACGTCCTCCCGCAGCCAGGCCGGCACCTGGTCGTCGGTGACGACGTAGATGTTCCGTATCCACGGCGCGAACAGATGGATGGACCGCACCGAGTAGCGCAGCTCGTCCCGGCTGATGAACCGGGCGTCGCTCGCCGACTCCGCGTGGTAGACCTCACCCTTCGCCCGGGCCTTGCGCTGTGCCCAGACGGGGTCGTTGCCGTCCACCCAGGTGTAGACGGCGTCCACGGCGAAGGCGATGTCGTCCGCGCAGTTCACCAGGAACTCGGGCCGGGTGGGCAGCGCGGGTGCCAGGTGCCCCGGGGTCCAGTCCGAGACGAACCGGCTGAACAGCCGGGCGGCGCCCATGACGTTCCCGCCGTCGGCCGCCACGGCCCAGGTCGCCCGGTTGGCCCGGGGGGCGACGAGGTGGGTGCCGTGCCGCTGCCAGAACTCGATGGCGCAGCCGTACTCGTGCTTGAGCAGCAGGTGCCGGCCCGGGTCGGTGCGGTACCAGCTGATCTGGAGCACCCGCGCGGTGGCGACCTCCCGCCAGGCCCGGGGGTCGCGCGAGGAGACCGGCTTGGCGGGCCGGGGCGCGTCCGGGTCCACGACGGACAGATGTCCCGGGAACTGGCCCAGTCCGCGGAACACCGCCTGGAGCACGCGTTCCCGGTCCTCCTCGGCGACGCCGAGGACCGTGCCGTGGTCGACCGTGCCGCGGACGGCGAAGTGGGCGACGCCGACCGCGTCGAGCAGGGCCGAGAGCGCCGAGCGGTTGGCCTCGCGGGCCGCGAGCGGCGTCAGCCCCGGCTCGACGTAGACGTCGCCGTGTTCGGCCGTGAACGTCGTGGGCGCGGTCGCGGCGGCAGGCGTCGGCCCGGCCCCGCCGCTCCGGCGCGAACCGTCCTGCCAGGTCGTTCGCTGGGCGGGAACGTCGGATACGGTCGTCACGCCACTGCCCCCAACGGGACGAACGCACGCAGCGGCACGGTCACCCACCCTCTCCTCACCCGGGACATGCCGCGGTGAGCACTGGTGGCCGTGAGCCCTCGTGCCCCCCGGCTCGATTCACGACCACAACCGGCTCCGGCCCACCGGCCGACGCCATTCACACCGAAAATTCAACCTTCACAGGACCGGCACATCTTCACCAATGGCCCGGATACCTGTCAACAGCAATCACTTATGACAGAAAATACACGGCTCACTGACATGCTTCTGAACATCGGACTTCGGGGAGATGTCCCGGACCGCCATCCGACTCGTCCGGCAATCGGTCTATAGTTCGGAAACGCTTCGGCGACGACCGCCGCGGCGGGGCCCGGCCTCTCCCCCCACTCGTGCCCTGCATGCCATGTCCGGACAGCGAGCCGGCAGACGAGAGAGGACCGAGGTCCATGACGCACGCCCCGACGGAGACGACGAGCCCCCGCCGGTCCAGACGTGCGCCCTCCGGCCGACGGCCGACCTCGGGCCGGCGATCGGCCCGGCCCCCGCGACGACGCCGTGTCTGGCGCTGGATCGCGCTGAGCCTGGTGCTGCTCGTCCTGGCCGCGGGCGGCATCGGCTACTGGCTGTACAGCGACCTCAACGGCAACATCAAGGGTGTCGACATCAACGAGGCGATCGGCGACGACCGGCCCGAGAAGCTGCCGACCTCCGGGCAGAACATCCTGGTCCTGGGCTCCGACTCGCGCTCCGGGGACAACGCCGAGCTGAACACCGGCAAGGTCGCCGGCGCCCGCTCGGACACCGCGCTGGTGATGCACATACCGGAGGGCCGCACCGAGGCCGTCGCCGTGAGCATCCCGCGCGACACCCTCGTGACCCGGCCCGCCTGCTCGAAGCAGGACGGCTCCGAGGTCGCCGCGGCCGAGCGTGTGATGTTCAACTCCATCTACTCGCAGGTCGGCCCGGCCTGTGTGGTCAAGACGGTGGAGAAGATGTCGGGGATCCGCATGGACCACTACATGGAGATCGACTTCGCCGGCTTCAAGGACCTGGTGGACGCGATCGGCGGGGTGACCGTCACCGTCGAGGAGGACATCCACGACCCGTCCAGCGGTCTCGATCTGACCGCCGGCACCCACAAGCTGAACGGCACCGACTCACTGGCCTTCGTCCGCACCCGGCACGGCGTCGGCGACGGCAGCGACCTCGGCCGCATCGGCCTCCAGCAGCAGTTCATGATGGCCCTGCTGAGCGAGATCAAGCGCCAGGACCTGTTCGGCAGCCCCACCAAGACCTACAAGATCGCCGACCAGCTCACCTCGGCGCTGACCACCGACTCCGAGCTGGCCTCCCTCACCGCGCTCGCCGACTTCGGCCGCAGCCTGAACGGGGTCGACCCGTCCTCCATGGAGACCATCATGCTGCCGGTGGCCTACGACAAGCAGGACCCCAACCGGGTGGTGGCGGCCCAACCCCAGGCGGACGACCTGTGGAAGGCGCTGCGCAACGACGAGGACGTTCCGGAGTCGGCCAAGAAGTCCCCCGCCAAGGGCGGCGGCACCTCCTGAACCACCGGTACCGGGGCACCGCAAGGCCCCGGGAAGCCGAGAGGCACATCGACAACGGCCGTGCGGGGGGGGGGGGGGGGGGGGGGGGGGGGGGGCGCCCCCCCCCCCCCCCCCCCCCCCCACGGCCGCGCGTACGTCAGACGGTCACCGAGGGGTCGAGCGACAGGCCCGGACCCGCGCCCTGGCGGGCGACCCGCAGCGCCCCGTCCGTGCCGATCACCGCGAGCACGACCCGGCCGTAGCCGTCCAGGGCCAGCGCCGGGGCGCCCACGCCGAACTCACCGGTGGGCGACCACCACAGGCCCGCTCCCTCGTTCTCGGTGCCGCACACGGCGAGCATGACCTGACCGTCGGGCCCGCGGTGGGCCAGCACCGTGCAGTCGTACCCGTCGAGCACCGCGCGCAGCACCGCGACGCGGTCGCCGGTCGTCGCGCCGCCGAGCGGGATCACCCAGCCGTCGGCGCGGTGGGCGAGCAGCTGGCCGGTCTCCTCGTCGGCCCAGTAGTACGTCGTCCGGCCCGGCGCCGTCTCCAGCATGGCGAGGGTGCCGGGCGTCAGGCGCAGTGCGATGTTCGGCAGTTGGCCCAGGTCGCCGTCGGCCTCCGTCTGGTACCACCGCATGGTGTGCGCCCGGTTGCCCGCGAGCACCTCGATGCGCCCGGAGGAATGGGCGAGGGCCGCGAAACCGTCCCGCACGCCGCTGCCCTTGAGATCCACCCAGGGCTCCCACTTGCCGCTGGGCGCCTCCCTGCGGAGCATCAGTCCACCGCCCGCGTTGGGGACGAGGACGTGCACCCGGCCGCTCGCGCTCACCGCGGCCACGGGTGCCCCGAGCCGGGCGGCCCTGCTTCGGTCCTTGTGCGGATTGCCCAGCGACCGCCACTCGGTGACCGGGCGGGCGGTCTGGTACTGGATGGCGTGGACGATGTCGACGACGGGCGGGCCGTCGTCCTCGCGGGCGCGCCGGCCCAGGAAGTGGACATAGCTGTCCGCGCCCTGCGTCACCGTCAGCCGGGTCAGGTCCGGGACGTCGAAGAACTCCGGATCCGACCAGTGCGGTCCGCCGGGCCTGGTCTCCGTCCAGCGCAGCAGCCCGGTGCGGGTGCGGGCGTAGGCGGTGAGCCTGCCGTCCTTGCCGAGGACGAGCCAGCGGCCGTCGAGGGTCTCCTCGGCGACGTGCCACTCGCTCCCGGCGCCCGTGCCCCGGTCGTCCGATCTGCCGCGGGCGGCGCCGCGCCCGGATCTGGTCCGCATGACGTGACCTGCCCCTCGTGCTGCTGGATGCGACTGACCTGCCATCCTCCCGAGCACCAGTTCTACACGGAGGCTGAGCGCAGACCATCATAGATCGAACATTTGACGAACATGAGGTGCCGACCGCGGCGCGGTCCCGCCGTGGGCCGGACCGTTCTCAGACCTCCTGCCAGGCCCGCAGCGCCAGTCCCGGTTCGTCCTTGCGGCGGGTGAGCAGGAGGGTCCCGGTGGACGGGGTGAGGGTGGCCGCGACGACCTCCTCGTGCTCGTCCAGGGCGACGGCCACGGTGGCGTCGGGGGGCAGCCGGGGACCCGACTCGGTCCACCAGGCGCCGGCCGCCTCCCGCTCCGTGGGGTAGGCGGCGAACGCGGTGCGGCCGCTCGCGGCACGCTGGGCGAGCACCGTGCAGTCGTGGCCCTCGATGTCGCAGCGCACGGCCGAGACGGGGCCGGGGCCGGCCGCCGTGATGAGGGGTGCCGGCTTCTCGCCGGGGCGCCAGGCGCACAACGTCCCGCGCTCGTCGGTGAAGTAGAGCGTGGTGTGTCCGGCGGAGGTGGCCAGCGCGCGGAGCGTGCCCGGGCGTGCGGAGGCGCCGGTGTCCTCCGCACGCACGGGCTGCTTGCCGGGCTCCTCCTGACGCCAGTGCAGGATCCCGCCCGGGACGGCCGCGTACAGCTCGACCAGTCCCGACTCCCCTGTCACGGCCGCGAGTCGGTCCTGGACGTCCGCTCCCCCGAGGTCCTGCCACGGGGTCCAGCCGCCCTTCTCCTTCTGCGCGAGCAGGCTCACCCCGCCGGCCTTGTTGCGGACGAAGACGTGCGCGCGTCCCCGGTCGTCGACGGCGACGGCCGGTGTGCCGGTGCGGTCGCCCTTCTTGTCGGGGTGGCCGATGGGGCTCCAGTCCAGCGGGGCGAGCCGCGGACGGAAGTGGGTGGAGTGCACCAGTCCCGACTCACCGGACGCCGTGGGCCGCCAGGCGACCAGGTGGGCGTAGCCGTCGGCGCCCTGTCCGACCGCCGGTCCCGGGCGGAGTCCCTGGTCGCCGCCGACCCTGCGGGGTGCTTCCCAGGGGCCGCCCGGGGCGAGTTCCGCGCGGCACAGGACGGCGTCGTCCGACGGCAGGTAGACGGTGAGGCGGCCGTCGCGGCCGCGGAGGAGCCAGTCGCCGTTCACCGGTTCACCTTACGCAAGCGGGTCCGCGGGGCACGGGCGGGGCCGACCGCGCATGGGACCCTGGCGGGTATGAACGACACCGCCGCCCTGCTCGTGATCGTCGACGCCGCGAACGTCGTCGGGTCGGTGCCCGACGGATGGTGGCGGGACCGCCGGGGCGCCGCGGAACGCCTGCGCGATCACCTGGCCGCACAGGGCCTGCCCGGGCACTCCGGCCCGGTGGAGGTCGTCCTCGTGACCGAGGGGGCGGCCCGTGGCGTGGACTCGGTCCCGGGTGTCCGGGTGGAGCCCGCCCCCGGCAGCGGCGACGACCACATGGTCGATCTGGTGGCGCGGGCCGGCGACCGCCCGGTCCTGGTCGTCACCGCCGACCGCGAACTGCGCCGCAGGGTGACGGCCCTGGGCGCGGACGTGACGGGCCCCCGCACCGTACGCCCGGCGGGGAGGGAGGACGGGTGAGAACCGTCCTCCCTCGGGCCGCGGGGCCGAGGGCCGGCCGTCCTCAGCGGGACGGTGGGGCGGGCGGGGTGGGGGCCTGGTCCTGGCCCTTGGCCAGGCGGCTGTGGGTGCGGCTGTAGAGGAAGTAGACGACGATGCCGATCGCCATCCAGATGCCGAAGCGGACCCAGGTCTCGGCGGGCAGGTTCAGCATCAGCCACAGGGACGCGCCGACCGACACGATCGGCAGGACCGGCACCCAGGGGGTGCGGAAGGAGCGGTGCAGGTCGGGACGGGTCCGGCGGAGGATGATCACGCTGATCGCCACGATCACGAAGGCGAACAGGGTGCCGATGTTCACCAGCGCGGCCAGCTCGTTCAGCGGGGTGAAGCCGGCGAGGACCGCGATGACGACGCCGAGCAGGATGGTCGGCCGGTGCGGGGTCTTGAAGCGGGGGTGGACCCGGGAGAAGAACCGGGGCAGCAGCCCGTCGCGGCTCATCGCGAAGAAGACCCGGGTCTGGCCGAGCAGGAGGATCATGCAGACGGTCGTCAGGCCGACGGCGGCGCCGAAGCTGATGAAGCCCGCGAACCAGGGATGCCCGGTGGCCTTGAAGGCGTCCGCCAGCGGGGCGTCCACGGACAGTTCGCTGTAGTGCTGCATACCGGTGACGACGATCGACACCAGCACGTACAGCACGGTGCAGATGAACAGGGAGCCGAGGATGCCTCGGGGCATGTCGCGCTGCGGGTTCTTCGTCTCCTCGGCGGCCGTGGCGACGATGTCGAAGCCGATGAAGGCGAAGAACACCACGGACGCGGCGGTGAAGATGCCCATCACACCGAAGTTGGCCGGGGCCCAGCCGAACATCAGCTGGATGAGCGGCGAATCGAGGCTCTCGCCCGCGGGCACGGGCTGCGAGTCCGGGACGAACGGGTCGTAGTTGTCGCCGGTGATGAAGAAGGCCCCCGCGATGATCACCACGAGGACCACGGTCACCTTGATGGCCACGACGAGCGACGTGACACGGGCGGACAGCTTCATGCCGAGGACGAGGATGCCGGTGAGCACCAGCACCAGGACGGCGGCGAGGATGTCGAACCCGAAGACGTCGGAGCCCTCGCGACTGCCCAGCTCCGCGGGCATCTCCCAGCCCGCGTTGGCCATGAGCGACTGGATGTACCCGGACCAGCCGACGGCCACCACCGCCGTGCCCAGCGCGAACTCCAGGACCAGGTCCCAGCCGATGATCCAGGCCGGCAGCTCACCCAGGGAGGCGTACGAGAACGTGTACGCCGAGCCCGCCACCGGCACGGTCGAGGCGAACTCGGCGTAGCAGAGCGCGGCGAGCGCGCACACGACACCGGCCACCACGAAGGCGAGGGCCACCGCGGGTCCGGCGTTGTTCTTGGCGACCGTTCCGGTGAGGACGAAGATGCCGGTGCCGATGATGACACCGACACCGAAGACCGTCAGATCCAGCGCGGACAGGGATTTCTTGAGAGCGTGCTCGGGCTCCTCGGTGTCGCGGATGGACTGCTCTACGTTCTTCGTCCGGAAAAGGGGGCTTGTCACGGGTACCTCCCACGCTTGTCGTCCTCGACATGATCGAGAGGGGGCGTAGGTCGTATGCCCCGGCGCGGGCGCCTTCACGCGGATGGGCCGTGCGCGCCACTCTTCGCGGTGGCACGCACGGCCCATCCGGGCGACACGGACGGCGGGTCAGTCGCGGGCCGGTTCCACCGCGTCGACCGCGTCGGCGGCGGAACGCTCGTACCGGCCGTCGAGCTTCGCGACCAGGCCGGTGACCTGGCGGGCGATGTCGGGGGCGGTCAGCCCGATCTCGGCCATGACCTCGGCGCGCGAGGCGTGGTCGAGGAAGCGCGGCGGGATGCCGAAGTCCCGCAGCGGCACGTCGACGCCGGCGTCGCGCAGCGCCTGGGCGATCGTGGAGCCGACACCGCCGACCCGGGAGTTGTCCTCGACGGTGACGACGACGCGGTGCTTCTCGGCGAGCGGGGCCATGGCCTCGTCGACGGGCTTGACCCAGCGCGGGTCGACCACGGTGGTGGAGATGCCCTGCCGGTCGAGCAGCGCGGCGATCTCCAGGCACATCGGGGCCAGCGCGCCCACGGAGACCAGCAGCACGTCCGGGGTGGCGGTGCCGGGCTCGCGCAGGACGTCCATGCCGCCGACCCGGCCCACGGCGGGTACGGCGGGGCCGACGGCGCCCTTGGAGAAGCGCACCACGGTGGGGGCGTCCTCGACGGCGACGGCCTCCCGGAGCTGGGCGCGGACCTGGTCGGCGTCGCGCGGGGCGGCGAGCCGCAGCCCGGGGACGACCTGGAGGATCGACATGTCCCACATGCCGTTGTGGGAGGCGCCGTCGGTGCCGGTGACACCGGCCCGGTCGAGCACGAAGGTCACACCGCACTTGTGCAGGGCCACGTCCATCAGCACCTGGTCGAAGGCGCGGTTCAGGAAGGTGGCGTACACGGCGAAGACGGGGTGGACCCCGGCGTGGGCGAGACCGGCCGCGGAGACGGCGCCGTGCTGCTCGGCGATGCCGACGTCGTAGACCCGGTCGGGGAAGCGCTTGGCGAACTTGTCGAGGCCCACCGGCTGGAGCATGGCCGCGGTGATGGCGACGACGTCCTCGCGCTCCTCGCCGAGCCTGACCATCTCCTCGCCGAAGACACTCGTCCAGTCGGCGCCGGAGCTGGCGATCGGCAGTCCCGTGTCGGGGTGGATCTTGCCGACGGCGTGGAAGCGGTCGGCCTCGTCCTGGAGGGCGGGCTGGTAGCCGCGGCCCTTCTCGGTGAGGCAGTGCACGATCACCGGGCCGCCGAACCGCTTGGCGCGGGCCAGGGCGGACTCCAGGGCCTCGATGTCGTGGCCGTCGATCGGGCCGACGTACTTCAGGCCGAGGTCCTCGAACATGCCCTGCGGGGCGATGAAGTCCTTCAGGCCCTTCTTGGCGCCGTGCAGGGTGTCGTAGAGGGCCTGGCCGACGACCGGGGTGCGCTCCAGGAGGTCCTTGGTGCGGGTCAGGAAGCGCTCGTAGCCGTCGGTGGTGCGCAGGGTCGCCAGGTGGTTGGCGAGGCCGCCGATGGTGGGCGAGTAGGAGCGCTCGTTGTCGTTGACGACGATGACGAGCGGGCGGTCCTTGGCGTCGGCGATGTTGTTCAACGCCTCCCAGGCCATGCCGCCGGTGAGCGCGCCGTCGCCGATGACCGCGACGACGTGGCTGTCGCGCTGCTTGATCTGGTTGGCCTTGGCGATGCCGTCGGCCCAGCCGAGCACCGTGGAGGCGTGGCTGTTCTCGATGACGTCGTGCTCGGACTCGGCCTGCGAGGGGTAGCCGGACAGGCCGCCCTTCATCTTCAGCTTGGAGAAGTCCTGCCGGCCGGTCAGCAGCTTGTGCACGTAGGACTGGTGGCCGGTGTCCCAGAGCACCTTGTCCTTGGGCGACTCGAAGACCCGGTGCAGGGCGATGGTGAGCTCCACCACACCGAGGTTGGGGCCGAGGTGGCCGCCGGTCTTGGAGACCGCGTCGACGAGGAAGGTCCGGATCTCCCCGGCCAGCTGGTCGAGCTCCTCCAGGCTGAGCCGGTCCAGATCGCGCGGTCCCCTGATGCGGGTCAGCAGCGGCACCCGTGCCTCCTTGCAGTAGAGCTGATCGAGCTGTTGCCGGGCGGGTCGAGTCTAATGTTCCGCCCGGCAGGAACGACTCCGGGCGGTGCGTCGTGCATCACCCGATCAGCAGTACCCATGAACAACACGACTGTTGCCCGGCACCCAAAAGGCACCGGGCAACAGCGACACCCTCAGGGGCGCGGGGAACTGCGCGACAAGCCACAGCCCACCCGCAGCGGAGCGACTACGCGCGCCCAGCCGTCTTCTGCGTCTTACGAGTAACCGCGTCGATGACGACGGTCGCCAGCAGCACACCACCGGTGATCATGTACTGAACCGGCGAGGCGATACCCTCCAGCGCCAGACCGTACGTGATCGAGATGATGACCATCACACCGAGCAGCGCGTCCCACGTGCGGCCACGCCCACCGAAGAGCGACGTACCACCGATCACCGCCGCTGCGATGACGTTCATCAGGAACTCACCCGTGCCCGCGCCCTGGTTGGCGGAGGCGATCTTCGAGGCGACGAACAGACCGCCGATCGCGGCGAAGGTACCGGCGATCGCGAAGACCGAGATCCGGACCAGCTCCACGTTGATACCGGCGCGGCGGGACGCCTCGACGCTGCCGCCGAGCGCGAAGACCTTGCGGCCGTACGCGGTGCGGCGCAGCACGAAGTCCGTGAGCACCAGGAACGCGAGGAAGATCACCACGGCCAGCGGCAGGCCCTTGTACTGGTTGAACACGATCGCGACGGCGAACGCCAGGATCGCGAGCAGTACGGTCCGCACGATGATCTCGTTCAGCGGCCGGGACGGCACGCCGGCGGCCTCACGGCGGCGGTTGTCGAAGAAGGCCATGAGGAAGTACCCCACGGTCGCGACGATCGCCAGGCCGTACGCGGCGGCCACATCCGAGAAGTAGTAGCTGGTCAGCTTGACGACCAGACCCTCGGAGTCCAGGTTGATGGTGCCGTTGTCGCCCAGGATCTGGAGCATGAAGCCCTGCCAGAACAGCAGGCCGGCCAGGGTCACGGCGAAGGCCGGGACGCCGATGCGGGCGAAGATGAAGCCGTGGATGGCGCCCGCCACCGTACCGGTGAGGATCGCCAGCACCAGGGCCAGCACCTCGTTCATCCCGTGGGTGACGTTCATGACCGCGAAGGCGGCGCCCGCCACACCGCTGACGGAGCCGACCGACAGGTCGATCTCGCCGAGCAGCAGGACGAAGACGATACCGACGGCGATCATGCCCGTGCCGACCATGGCCACGGACATGTCCGAGAAGTTGCCGGCGGTGAGGAAGTTGGAGTTCAGGCTGGTGAAGATGGCCCAGATGATCAGCAGGCCGACCACGACGGGGATGGAGCCGAGGTCACCGGCCTTCATCTTCCGCTTGAACTCGTTCCAGTAGCCCAGGAAGCCCTGTTCGCGCACGAGGAGCCGGGGGTCGACCACGGTGACCGCCGCGGCGGCCGCCTCGGGGTTCTCCACGGCGTGGTCCTCGGTGGGGGCGGTGGTCTTTTCGGTGCTCACTTCTTGATCTCCCCATTGGTGCGCGCCGCACGACGGGTCACGGCGTTGTCCGTGGCGCCCGTGATGGCGGAGATGATCTCTTCCTGCGAGGTCGACTTGACCTCGAAGACGCCGTTGTTGCGTCCGAGGCGCAGCACGGCGACCTTGTCCGCCACGGCCTTCACATCGGCCATGTTGTGGCTGATGAGGATGACCGCGTGACCGCGCTCGCGCAGCCGCTCGACCAGGTCGAGGACCTGCGCGGTCTGCTCGACGCCGAGGGCGGCGGTGGGCTCGTCGAGGATCACCAGCTTGGGCTCGCCGAGCATGGACCGGGCGATGGCCACGACCTGGCGCTGACCGCCGGAGAGCGAGGCAATCGGGATCCGGACGCTGGGAATGCGGATCGAGAGCGTGTCGAGGAGCTCGCGGGAGCGCCGCTCCATCTCCACCTCGTCCAGGACACCGCGCCTGCGGAGCTCCCGGCCCAGGTAGAGATTGCCGACGACGTCGATGTTGTCGCACAGCGCGAGGTCCTGGTAGACCGTCGCGATGCCCAGGTTCTGGGCGTCGTGCGGCCTGTTGATCTGGACGGTCTTGCCGTCCCACTCGATGACGCCCTCATCGATGGGGTGCACGCCGGCGATCGTCTTGACCAGCGTGGACTTTCCGGCACCGTTGTCGCCCACCAGGGCGACCACCTCACCGGCGTGGACCTCAAGCTCTACGTCGGTGAGCGCCTGGACGGCACCGAACCGCTTGGAGACCCCGCGCAACGCCAGCACGGGCGTAGCGGACACGTGAACCATCTCCTTCGCCGCCTGACCCGGCGGGAGGTTGTGCAGAAGTTTGGGGGGTGTTCCGTCCGGCGCCCCGCGTAGCTTGCGGGGCTGGTGTGTGCGGGGCGCCGGCGGAGCGCGTGGCAGTCGGTCCCGTGCGGGGGGTCCGGGTCACGGACTCCCGTGTCCGTCACGGGACGTGGGGACTGCTTACTTGAGGCCGATCTTGTCGCAGGCGGCCTTGTACTTGCCCGTGCAGATCTCCTGGACGGTGTAGATGCCGTCCTTGATCACGGTGTCGTTGATGTTCTCCTTGGTCAGCGACACGACCGGGACGAGAACGGAGGGGACGGCCTTGGTGGTGGGGCTGTCGACCTTGTCCTTGGCGATCGAGTCCAGCGACTTGCCCTGGGCCAGCAGCACGGCCATCTCCGCGGCCACGTCGGCCTCCTGCGGGTACGGCTTGTAGACGCTCATGTACTGCTCACCGGTGACGATGCGCTGCACACCCGCGAGCTCGGCGTCCTGGCCGGTGACCGGGATGTTGTCGATGCCGGCGGCCTTCAGGGCGGTGATGATGCCGCCCGCCATGCCGTCGTTGGCGGAGTAGACGCCGACGATCTTGTCCTTGCCGAGGGCGGAGATGGCGCCCTCCATGTTGGCGTTGGCGTTCTCCGGCTTCCACTCCTTGGTGTCGTACTCGCGGCCGACCTTCACCTTGCCGTCGAGGACGGAGTGCGCGCCCTCCTTGAACATGGCGGCGTTCGGGTCGGTGGAGGACCCGTTCATCATGACGATCTGGCCGTCCTTGGCCTTGTCGCCCAGGGCCTCGAGCAGGGCCTCGCCCTGGGTCTTGCCGACGGTCACGTTGTCGAACGAGGTGTAGGCGTCGATCGGGCCCTCGGCGAGGCGGTCGTAGGCCACGACCGGGATGCCGGCGTCCTTGGCCTTCTTCACCGAGCCGGCGATGGCCTTGGAGTCCACCGCGTCCACGATGAGCACGTCCACCTTGTTGGTGACCATCGTGTCGACCTGCTGGTTCTGCAGGCTGGCGTCCTGCTTGGCGTTGGCGTAGACGACCTCGCCCTTGTTGTTCGTGAGCTCCTTGACCTTCTTCTCGATCAAGGGCTTGTCGAACTTCTCGTACCGCGCGGTCTGGTTCTCCGGCAGGAGCAGACCGACCTTGATGTCATCGCCCTTCGCGGCGGAGTCGCCGGAGTCGCTCTTGTCGCCGGACTCGGCGGCGCTGCCACAAGCGGCGAGCGAGACGGCCATCGCACCTGCGGCGATGGCAAAGGCAGCACGACGCATACGCGTGTTCACTTCTACAAACCTCCCTGACGAGGCCGCGTCGTTGCGGCCGAGGTGGCTGGAAGTCAACTCGGCCACACGTGCGACGTCAAGAAGTAAATCCTTAACGAGATGGCAACGGTGCCATCCGTTCTCTAAGTGAAGGCAGGGGTCGCCGCGGTGAGCGACCCGGTCGCGGTGCCGTCCAAAAGCGTCGAATCGCCCATCTCGCTCAGCGCGAGAGCGAGCGCTCCGAGCACCTCCGCACGGCCCCCAAGTGCCCCGGGGAGAACGGACAGTTGACGTGCCGCACTGGGGATCGCATAGCGGCCGACGGACTCCCGGATCGGCCCGAGCACCAGCTCACCGGCCTCGGCGAGATCACCGCCGAGGACCACCCGGCTCGGGTTCAGCAGGTTGCAGAGGTTGGCGACTCCACTGCCGATGTGGCGGCCGACGTCGGCGATCACCCGACGGCAGCCCGGGTCACCGTCCCGCGCCAGCCTGACGACGCCCTCCATCGTCAGATCGGTGCCGTGACTGGGCTGGAGCAGCGGGAGCACATAGCGCGCGGCCGTGAAGGTCTCCAGGCAGCCGCGGTTGCCGCAGCGGCACACGGGGCCGGATTCATCGAGTGTAATATGTCCGATTTCACCGGCGGTGCCGCCGGGCCCGCGATAGATCTTCCCGTTGATCACCAGACCGGCGCCGACACCGCTGGCGACCTTGATGTACGCCAGGTCGCGCACCCCCCGGCCACTGCCCCAGACCATCTCGCCGAGGGCGCCCAGGTTGGCGTCGTTGTCCACGTGCACCGGCACGCCGAGCCGCCCCCGCAGCTCCTCGGCGGGCTTGGTGCCGGTCCAGCCGGGCAGGATCGCGGTCGAGCCCAGGGTCCCGGACTCCACGTCGATCGGCCCGGGTACGCCGAGGCCCACGCCGGCGACCTTGGCGCGGTCCACGCCGGTCGCCTCGATCAAGCGGCTGACCAGTTGTTCCGCCCGGTCGAAGCCCTGGGCCGAGGAGGCGTCCACGTCCAGCGGCTCGGACTCCTCGGCGAGCACCTGATGGGCGAGGTTCCCGACCGCGACCCGCAGATGGGTGTGCCCGAAGTCGACACCGATCACGATGCCCGCGTCCCCGCTCAGCGAGACGCTGCGGGCCCTGCGACCGCCCGCCGAGGTGGGCGTGACCTCGACCGTCCCGCCGTCCTTCAGTTCCCGGACGATGTTGGAGACCGTGGCCGCGGACAGGCCGGTCGTCCTCGCGATCTCCGCCTGGGTCAGCGAGCCCGCGAGACGTACCGCTCGGACGACCCGCTCCAGATTGGCCCGGTGCAGCGAGGACTGCGACCCCGGAGTCTCCATTGACTCTCACCCTCATCCCTGGCCGCGTCACCATGGGTGACCGGACCTTGTACAAGTTATGAACTCCAAGCTCCGCTGAATCGCCCGGTGGCGTCAAGCCCTTGACACAAATCGGTTCCAGGCCGTGTCCACGGCCGACTACCGGGCGGTACGCCACAGGGGTGGGGGGGGGGGGGGGGGGGGGTGGTGGGGGGGGGGGGGGGGGGGGGGGGGGGGGGGGGGGGGGGGGGGGGGGGGGGGGGGGGGGGGGGGGGCGGAAG
>NZ_JBVIGS010000029.1:0-75618 GCF_055570675.1 Streptomyces sp. NPDC031111 | reverse complement strand
CTCCCGCTGACGATCACGACTCCGGCCAGCACGAGTACCCCGTCACGGACTCACACCAGTACCGCGACCTGCAACTTCAGGATGAAACGATCTCAATGGCGGTCAGCGTGGATTTCCCAGGCATCCGCTGCGACTGCTGAAGCGTCCTGCAGGGCCTGCGCCAGGGGTTCGGGAATGTTGCCCTGTCCGAGGCCGGCGGAGGCGACGGTGGTGGAGAGTGTTCTCCGCTCGTCCTGGCTCAGCCCTTCGCGGCACACAGGGTGGGCCAGGACGTCTCGTGCGATGTACCCGTCTGCCTGCGTCGTTGCTTCGCAGGTGAGGCGGCGCAAGGTTTCGGCCTGCCGGGCGTGGGTGGTGAGGTCGAGTAGGACCAGTCCCACACGGGAGCGGAAGACGGCAAGTTCGGGGGCCGAGTCGAGGGCCAAATAGCGCTGCACCATCGTGTCGATCGGCTCGACCGGTTGCTCGTCGGCTGCCCTGTGGCAGAGGACGGTGAGGGCTGCCGCGACGGAGTGCTCCCATGGCTCCACGAGGGTGCCTTTGTGCAGGAACTTCAGCGCATCGCTGGGTTGCTCGCCGAGGCAGCGGCCGAGTACTTCCACTTGACGCCCGTCGAAGAGGCGCTGGCCTATGCCCCGGTGCTGCTTGCTGTGTGCCCGTGCGCGGTCCCATTCACCTGCTGCGACGAGGGCGCGGGTTCCGTCGCCGAGGAGGACGGTCCACAGCCATTGGCACACGTGTTGATGGTCGGCTGGCGACGTTGTGAGGTGCTGGAAGGACGTGGTGCGGTCGTCGATGACCGTCTCTGACTTCGATCGCACCGCTCGGTTCAGGGAGTCGAGCAGGTGGTAAGCGCCGTGCCCGTCGCCGTCGCGGATGCGCAACCGGGCCAGGTTGACCAGGGGTTCCAGGGCGTGCTGGGCTTCCTGCGCGCCCAGGGGCTGGGCACGCAGGACGGCCTCGGCGTGACGCCAGCACAGAGCGCGCGCCAGGTCCGGCATGCCGCAGTCGCTTGCGATCAGCGCCGCCTTGTTGAGAGCGACGGTTGCGGAGGTCACGTTGCCGTCGCGCTCGGCGGCGGCTGCGAGGTCGGTGATCTCGCGGACCCGTTCAGCGAGGGGCGGGCACGCTGGACGTGGACGGGCAACGAGCGGGAACCGCTTCGCTACCTGGCTGACGTCCATGTCACTGCCATTCGATGACGATGCGGTTCAGCGGGTTGTCGAAGGCGAAGCGGCCGGGCTTCGGCGCGAGCGGGGCCGCGTCGAGCGGCTGGATCTCGAAGGCGACGTCGAGCGCCCGGAAGTCCTGGTCCCAGGTGCGGATCTGGTCCGCGACGTTTCCGGCGAGGGCTTCGGCGTCGGGGCCGTGGCCGATGACGCCGAACTCGTACAGGGTGGCGCCGTCGGGGGCCTTCTTCGCGTACGGGCGCCGGGTGAGGTAGGTGAGCGTGCCGCCCTCGAAGACTGCGGTCGATGACGGGTAGGGCGCGGTGACCAGACCCTTCTCGATGGCCTCGGCCTTGGCGGGCATCCGGCTCAGGCCGTTCGGCATGGCGCAGGCGAGCCACAGCTCCAGGTACTCCGCCGATTCCGGCCCTCGGAAGGTGACGTCCGTCCACACCTCGGCGCGCGGCTGGCGGAAGATGTCGCTCAGGGCGTCCACGTCGACCTTCTGGTCTCCGTTGGTGACGAGGGTGATGGTGTGGTCGGGGTCCAGGGGAACGAAGACGCGCGGGTCGTCGGCGATGCCCCGGCGCAGCGGCATGAACGTGTTCATCTGGCTGCCGACGCTGCGCCAGGCTCCGTCCTGGTTCTCGAAGGCGATCGAGCGGGAGACGCTGCCGCGCAGGCGCAGCGGGGTGAGGAGCCGTCCGCCTGGGGCGAGCTGTTCGAGCCAGGCATGCGGGACGCCGTGGGCGCCGACGGTGGCTTCGATGCGGTCGTACGGCGCGTTGGGGGCGTGGCCGACTGCTCCGTCTCTGAGGATCACTTCCACGTTGTGGATGTCGGCGGCGGCCAGTCCGCGGCGTGCGCCTTCCACGATGTCTTCGTCCACGTCGATGGTGGTGACGTGCCCTGTCTCGCCGACGAGGTAGCCGAGGAGTCCGGCGTTGAAGCCGGTGCCGGCCCCCAGCTCCAGGATCTTCTGGCCGGGCTGGACGTCGAGCTGTTCCAGCATCATGGCGACGATGTCGGGCTGGGAGGCGCAGCTGATGGAAGCGCCGGACTCGTCGAATTTCGTGTCCACGGGGGCGTTCCCGTACGCCTTTTCCAGAGGGGCGTTCGGGACGAAGAGGTGGCGGGGCACGGTCCGCATGGCCTCCTCCACACGGGGCGTGCGCACGCACCCCGTCTCGACCAGCTGGTCGATCAACTGGTTGCGCAGGCGGTCGGCGGGAGGGGCTTCGATGGTGTCGCTGTTCACCCCGTTGACCGTAGTGCTCGCCGTCCCCTCAGTTTGGGTGGACGCGGTGTTGTCGCTCGTTCCCATGACTACCTCTTTTGCGAGTGTTGACAAGGTGTGCTGGTCCTGGGCGGGGAGGCCCAGGCGGTTGAAGTGGAAGATGCCGTGGTGGGCGATCACAGCCCGCAGCCCTCGTTCCAGGCGGCCCTGGCGGTTGAGGTCTGCGAGCTGCTGGCCGAACCACTCGAAGGTGGCTATCCACTCGGCCAGCGGCGCGAGTCGGCCCTGGGTGACGCTGCGGCTGGTGGTGCTGACGTCGACGGTTATCAACCGGTGGACAGCGGCCCGGTGCCGTTGCGGACTACGGACCTCGTCGCCGGGGCGTTCGGCCGTGATCTTCGCCCAGACGTCGCCCTGCTCGTACCAGTCGAGGCCCGCCGCGCGCATCGCCACGCTGAGCAGGAGGACCGCCAGCTCGCGGCGGCCGAGCTGGGGACCAGTGACTGCCTGGTGGCGGGCCGCCTCGTCCAGTAGGTGACGGCTGTCGTAGTGGAACAGGGTGTGCGCGATCTTCATGGCGGCCGGTCCGCCGAAGGCCGTCTCTTCCGGTTCGTAGATGCCCCGCGTCCAGGAGGCGAGGACGCCAGCGTCGACCAGCTCGTCCAGGGCAGCGTCCAGGGCCTTCGCGGAGTCCGGGCCGGCGGCGCGGTACCGCAACCGCCACCAGGGGTACTTCCGCAGGAACGACCACTGGGCCAGTTCCGACTCCTGGGCGATCAGCACTGGGAGCAGATGCTCCACGGCGGTGGCCTCCGCGCGGCTCCAGTCGGTGAACCGGATGAGGTGTTGCGGCCATTCGTCCGCTGCCATGTTCCCTCTTCTCTTCGTCTAGTTGGTCAGGAAGCAGGTGTCCCACCCGGACGCGGACGGCGTTCCGGTGTGGAAGGCGTTCAGGGCGAGTGCGGTGCCTGCGGCACCTTCGAGAAGCCCGATGTCGCCGCCGCTAGGAGGGTTGATCAGGGAGTCCGCCAGGGGGCCGGGTGCGGTGTCGGTGATCGGGGCCAAGAGCCGGGGCAGGCATGCGGTGAGGCCGGGGGTGAGGGCGTCTGCGGCAGCGAGTTGCGTGATGTGCGCCAGGCCCGCGAAGCCGTGGCACAGGCAGACATCCACGGTCGCGCCGAGTTGGCCGGGGTCGGTCATGGCGCGCAGGAGGGCGAATTCGGCGGCGTGTTGGCGAGCCGGATCCTTGAGAGCCTGGGCGGCGAGCTGCTGGACTCGGGCGAATCCGGCGGTGCCGTAGCACCAGGACGGCCGGGAGGGTCCGGGGCCGGTCGTGCCGGAGCGTAGCTGCTTGCGGGTGATCCAGTAAGGCCACCACGGTCCGGCGGGGCCGTCCTGCTGCCAGTGGTCGAGCCAGGTCAGGATGCGGGTGATCGCGTCGAGGTGGCCGTCGACGGTGACGCCGCGGCGGGCCGCGAGGGAGAGCACGGCGAGGGGGCCGCCGATGCCGTGGGCGACGCCGTTGTTGGCGTGCCCTTCCGGATACTCCGGGGAGATTGTGCCGGAGGGGGCGAGGTGGCTCCACCAGCCGGGCAGGAGTTCCCCGTCGTGCTTGACCGGCTCGGTCAGCCGGACCAGATACGTCAGGATCTCGCGCAGGACGTCGGTGTGGACGTCGCGGTGCAGCAGGAGCCCGCCCATCCCGCTCAGGCCGCGGATCGCGTCGAACTCCGCCAGCGCGGGCATGTCGCCGCGGTCCATGCGCGCATGGGCGTCCGCGAGCCGGTCCCGGATCGCCATCGTGACGTACCGGTCGAGGGTGTCCAGGGCGTGGGCGTAGCGTCCGGGGCGGTCGGCGGCGGCGTGCAGGGCGAAGGCGAGCGCGGGCGCACCGTAGTAGAGGTGGCTGTCCGGTCCGCCGACGGCGGGTTCGGCTGCGGCGCAGGCGAGCCAGTCGTGGGCGCGCTGCCACGGGCCCTGGCCGGTGCGGGCCCGCTCGATGTGCAGCAGCGCGACACCGGCCGCGCCGTGCGCGAGCGACTGCGGCCACCAGCCCTGGCGGTGATGCAGCCCTCGTACGTCCTGCGGCGAGGCGAGCCGCTCGGCGATCGTGTCGGCGGCGGCCCGCGCGCTTTCACGCAGGTTCATGGTGATCTCCTCGGTGCGTCCAGGCCATTGCGGCGGCGTGGGCCAGCCGTACGCACATCCGCTCGTCGTCCTTGTCGATGCCGACGGCGCGGATGTGGTGGGCGTGCAGCAGCGAGTCCAAAACAAGGTCCGGGTCGATGCCACCACCGGACGCGTCCAGCTTCTGCCGGTAGCAAGCCAGGGCCTCGTCACGCTCGCTCCAGGCGCCGGCGATGGCGGCCCCGCCGGGAGCCGCGCACAGCGCCGCCCAGCCGTCGGTCGGATCGGCCAGGCGCACCGTTTGACCGCGCACGGTCCGGTCCATAGGGCGCGGGTCGGTGATCCGGCCGTGGGCGATCAGCCAGGCCATGCCGGCCGCGGTACTGCCGGTGAAGGCGGCGGCGAGAGACACGAAGTTCGCGGCAGCGAGGACCTGTCGGTGCGGGCGGGTGCTCTGAGCGAACTGGACGGCCAGGGCTCGGGAGTCGGCGGCGAAGACGTCCTCGGCCAGACTCATCAGCGGCCCGGAACCCCACCGGCCGGTCTCCGGGTAAGAGGTCGCGAACTGCATATCGGTGAGGAGCCCGGCACGGCGCAGTCCGCTCGCCCAGGCACTCACACGCTGCGCGGTGACCGCGAAGTCCTGCTCGCCGGGAACTGCGATGCGCAGCCGTAGGTGCCAGCGGGGGTCGCGGTAGCGCATGTACCACCAGGTCGGCGGCGTGTCCCACTGGCCGAGCAGCGCCGGAAGGTGGTCGGCCAGGATCTCGGGCTGCCGTTCGACGTGCCCGTACAGCTTGACCAGCAGCCAGGAGGCGGTGCCTGGAAGGTGACCGTGGTCGCGGGTGACAAGCTGGTCGGCGGTCACGGGCGGGACGGCCGGCCACTGCGGCGGGCGGACGGCCGTCATCGGGGTGATGATCTCGTGTGCCCGTCCGTCGAACCAGCCCCCGTCGGATTCCGCTTCCGTCAGGGCGGCCGATTCGTGGGTGTCCAGGTGGGCGCGCAGCAGCGCGAGGTGCGCGCATTCGGAGAGGTCCAGCGGCAGGAGCTGGTCGCCTTCGGCCAGCGCGACTTCGTCCGGAACTCGGCGGCGCGTGCGCCACTCGTCGGCCGCCTTGTGCCACTCCTCCCAGGGGACGCGGCGGTCGGGCAGTTCCGACCGGTCCAGTCGCCACCTCGCCGGAGAGAGGATCGCGCGCCCGTATCGCACGCGCGGCAGGTACGGCAGAGCTGTGGCGGACGCCCAGGGGAAGCCGGTCAGGACGGCGGTCTGGGAGCGGTTGATCTCGGTGAGGAAGCGTGCGAGCGGCGGCGTGTGGCCGCGTAGGTCCAGAGCGTGCAGGGTCATGGGGTCCAGCAGGCACGCACGGGAGAGGGAGACGAGGTAGAGCCTGCGGCGGTCGCAGCCCACGGCGAGGTCGTCGAGCGTGATGGTGCGCTCGTCCACCGGACGGTGCTCCGCCAGGCTAATGACGGCCGGCAGGAGTTCGGCGACGCGGGTGACGTTGGTGTCGCCCCGGTCGAGTGGAGCGAAGGAAACCTGCGTGGGCACCGAGCCGGGCTCGTTGACCGGTAGCTCCTCCAGCATGGCGGCGGCGCGGGCCTGATCTTCTGGTGTGAGCAAGCCCAGGCTCCGGCCGATCGTGGTGCCGATCCCGCGGGAGGGGGCGATGCCGTGAAGGACGAAGTCTCCCTTTTCTAGGGCCTCTTGTGATGTGGCGCGGATTTGGAAGCGCAGCTCCGTGTGGGCCGGTACCTGCGGGGCGTTGCGGTCTCCGACTGTCAGGGTGCGGATCAGGTCCTCGTCCAGGCTGATTTCGTCGCGGTCGTCGAGGACGGCGGCCTGGGCGAGGGAAAGCAGCCGCTGTTCGCGGTTGGTCAGGGCCTCGCGCTGTTCAGGTTCCGCGTCGCGGTATCCGGCCGGGAAGCCGAGGCCGACGTCCGGGTCCACTAGGTCCTGGACCGGGACGAGCGAGTTGATGCCGTACCGCTCGAAGAACCGGTTGTGGAAGTCCTTCCACGCCGGAGTGCCGAAGGGATACGCAGTCAGCCTGGCCAGCACCGTGGCGGCCTTCTCGGCCTCGCGGGCCACCTCTGGTGGCAGAGTGAGGGAGCAGTCCATGCGCAGGTCCAGCGTGAGCGGCTGGGCCTTGACGCTGCTCAAGGCGGTCATCTTCTGACGTAAGGCAGTACGCAGGCGCCGGCCGTCCGCCGGAGCCAAGACCTGGTTGTGCTGGGCGATGGCGTCGCGGACTGCCCGCAGGTCGGCCACGAGGTCCGCAGCTGACAGCGCGCCGGCGGCTTCGGCCTGCTCGACCAGGTGGTCCAGGGCATCGAGGGTGGCGGAAGGCGCGTGCAGGCTAGTGATGAGCACGCCGCGTTCGACCAGGCTGCTGACGAGCCCTTCCGCCCGGTCAGCGGGAACGTCGGGGAACTCGGTTCTCAGCAGTTCGACCACCGCATGGACGGGGACGGGCGAAGCGGCAGCGTCAACGGCGATACGTACGGCGCCGGTGTGCCGAAGGGACACTTCGGCCGCCGGGCTGCCGTCGGTACAGCGTGAGCGGGGCGGGTAGGGCACGATCAGCCGATCACCCCGTACGAAGACGGTGTTGTTGGCCATCACATACAGGTGCCGTAGGAGTTCAGGATCTGCTTCCAGACGGGCGATCAGATCCGCGATCCAGTCGCCATCGGCACGTACGACAGCACGGTGCCACTCACCCCAGGACCATCCCGGACGTTCCCCGAACGAGGCGGGCGCGATGCCGGCGAACAGACCATTCGGGGTTGCTCGGCCCGTCATACGCAGCACGTACCGCATGACCGACACCACTACACGGCGGAGCTGACGAGTCTCGGGACTGGCCGCCGAACACAGGAGCTCAACCTGCTGAGCGAGCAGAGGGCTGGCCTGCTCGATGGAGTCGGCGGCCTCGGACAACGACCAGACGTCGCGCAGCCACGCCTGCCACCGCACCGTACGGCCCGGGGTGTCGTCGGTGAGGTCCGGCCACGCGGGAAGCGGCAGCCTCGAGTATCGAGCGGCGCGCACCAGCGCAACGTCCGCACACCGGTACAGCGGACCGTCCTTCCTGGAATCCATGCACCCTCCCTGGTTGTGGCGCGTCGGGGTGCCAGCCCGCGCGGCGGAAGCCGCGCGGGCTGGCATATCGGTGCCGGGGTCAGGCCACGTTGGTGGCGCACGGGCTGGAGCAGGTGCTGCCGCAGCCGTCGTCGGTGAGGTTGATCAGCGTGGCCTCTCCGTCGCCGGACTCCAGGACGCTGATGTCGAGGTCGAAGTCGTCGTTCTCCATGTGCTGATTCCTCCCTAATCGTGCGCGGCTCCGATTGAGCCGCGGGGAACATGCCGCGTCGGCGGCGCCGGCACGACATGGGCGCCGTGCCGGTGGTCTGGTGCGGTCAGGAGCCGCTGGAGATACAGGCGTTGCCGCCGCACGTCGAGCCGCAGCCGCCGTCGGAGGCGACACTCGCCCCGACCATGCCGCCCGACTCGATGACGTTGATATCGAGGTCGAACGGGTCCTGCGCGCCAGAGACCAAGGCGGTCCTCGTGCGCTGGTCGATCACTCTGGGAGTCACGGGAATCCTCCTGATCGGTGGGGAGCTGTTCGATTCGGGGTGTTGCTGTGCGGCCGGTTTGGCCCGGTGGACGGCAGCTCTGTGGCTGCGCAGGTCGAGCCCTCCTCGACCACCTCTCCAGACACGGAAGCTGCTGTCTGGCAGAGGAGTTGGGGACGGACAGGAGCCCGATAGGGTCGGCAGACGTCGCTCTCCATCAGCTTCGCGGGCGTACCACGGCAGATGTCCGGTTCGGAGGAAGCCGAGACGGTCGCGCAGGCTGAGCATGCAGATGAGCTGGTTGGCCTTCAGCAGCGGCATGTATTCCTCAACCTCCGTGCCCTCGGGCGTCCAGAGCTTGGCGAGTTCGGGGTTGGTGGACATCTGCGCCAGCCAGTCGAGCTGGTTGCGGGCGAGAACCGCCTTGTTACGCTCAGCCTGGGGCCGCGCGTCCTGCCTGAGCCGGGCGGCTCCGACCACGGCGGTGGTGAGGGAGACGGCAGCACCCGGCAGCGAGGACGGCGGTGGTGAGCTTCATCTGGCAACGGCCCTTTCGCAGAGAGCGGACTTGCGGCCGGAAGGCCGACTGGTGGAGACCACGGGGTTCAGCTCCTTCATGCGGCCCCTGCGAGGACGACGCTCGGGGCTTCATCGGCAGGGCCGTCGGACATGTACCGGCGCCGAACCGACTCCAGCGCGACAGCGATTGGCTGCAAACCGACCGTGGCCCTCCGCCTGTCGACGGACTCCGGCGCGCGCAGCGGACACAGCTCGATGCCATCGGCGCGCAGCAGGAACTGTGTGCCGTACTCCTGGTCGCGCCTGCTGGTGATGAGGGCACGGTCGTGCAGGTGCGCCCAGTGCTGGATCAGGGCGTCGCCGGCCTGGACTGCACGTCCCAGCAGGGTGGTGGCGGCGCGCTGGAAGGCGGGGTCGTGGTCGCTGTGCAGGGCGATGCTCCAGGCAGCGCGGGCCGCGTCGGGTCCTACGAGGCGGTGGCCGGGCCAGTCGTACTCGGCCAGGATGCGGCGCAGCACGTTGGTGTTGGCGTGGTCGGTGTGCCGGCCTTGGCCGAGTTGGACGGCGTCGAGCTGGACACGCACGCGCTTGGCCCGGTGTGCGGCCGATTCCGCAGCGCGGGCGAGCAGCTCGCGGGCGAGGTCGGGCCGCAGCGTTTCGTCGGTTGTCACGCGTTGCTCCGATCGTCCGCGGCCAGATGAGGAGCGTGGGCCTGGCAGCTGATCAGTGCGCTGAGCCCGGGGCGGTGCTCGGCGGTGAGTTCGAGGCGGGCGACGCGGTCACCTTCTCGTCCTGGGCCGGAACCTCGCACATCCCAGCCCATGTCGGTGAGCCGACGCAGCAGGGCGGCGATGGGCTCGGCTTGGAGTGCGTGGCGGGCCAGGATTTCGGCGCGTACGAGCGGGAGGTCGAGCCGGGCGGCGAAGTCGGAGGCCCACAGGGTGATCAGCCGGGTGATGTCGTCGGGCTGGTGGGGCAGGGTGTGGACGCGGCCCAGGAAGAGGCAGGGGCCCTCGCCCCAGCTGAGGCCCGGGTCGCGCTCGGGGATCATGCAGGCGAGCAGCATTCCGTCCTCGACCAGACCGGTCGACTGCGTCTGCGGGTCGCGGAACAGGGCCGGCACGTCGGCTTGAGCGGGCACGGGGAGACCGCGCAGGGTGAGCCAGCGCTGCCGGTCCTGAACGAGAGCCGCGGCTTCCTCACGCTCGGCGTCCGTACGTAACGTGCGCACCTCGTATACGGCGCCCAGAGACTCCGACGCGAACGATGCCGCAGCCAGCCGCTCCTCGCGGGCCAGGGGAGTGGAGGGCCTGCTCACTGGCTCGCTCCGCTGCGCGCCGCCGCGTCGGTCGGCAGCAGCTTCCAGGCGTGGGCCAGGATCACCAGGTGGGTGGTGTCCCGCGCGCCTGTGTCGGCGAGGAGCTGGTCGAGTGCGGCGTGCTGGTCGGCGGGGGCGAGCTTGGCGGCGACGGCGATGTCCCGGGCGTCGCTGTGCTCGGCGACCGCTCGGAGCAGCAGCAGTTGCTCCGGGCTGAGCTGTGGCGCCGGCCTGTCCGCCGTAGGCGAGGTCACCTGCTGGACGGCGAACAGGCGGTGCACGACCACCGGGGGCTTGCAGCGGGGCGGGCAGTGCAGGCTCTCGCGGATGTCGCGGAGGTACTGGCGGACGGTCACGGGCGCCAGTCCGGTCTGCGTGCCGATCTCTCGGGCCGCGAGGCCGTTCGCGAGGTGCTGGGCGACGCGCTGCAGGGTCGGCGTCAGGGGTGTGATCGGCGCGTGGGCCGTCGTCACGGGCGTGGTCACGGTGTCTCTTCCTCGGCTGAGTGGATGGTCACTGGGGAGGGGTGCCGCCGGCTCCCGCGGGGGACGAGGGCCGGCGGCACGGGCCCGTGCGCGGCGGCAGGGATTCACGGGGTGCCGCGCGGGGGCTCATGCGGCTGTGGGGTCGGGGCGTGCCCAGGCGGCTTGGGCGGCAAGGCGTTCGGACCACAGGAGAGCGAGATCCGGCTGTGCACCTTGTCGATGACCCGGTCAGCCGGGATCTGCTCATCGGGGGTGCCGGCCGGATAGACCCGGATGACCGGGCTGGGGCCGCCGCGCCGGTTGGCCTCCCAGCCGCGGAGCACGCCGGCGATCTTGTCGGCGAACTGCTCCGCGTGCGGGCCGAGGGCGTGCACGCCGTACTCGAGGTGCTTGTTGTCCTCGGTGCGGCGGGTGACGAGGTAGGCGAAGGTGTCGTCCTCGACGGCCGCGAGGGCGAACCGCTTGTTCACGGGGTCGACCAGGCCCGTGTCCGAGTTCTCGTCGACGGCCATCGTGCTGAAGCCGGGCAGGCCGATCGCCATGGCCATCTGGAGGGTGTCGATGAGTTCCTGGAGGCGGACGGTGACCCCGGTCCACAGCTCGTGGCGCGGGAACGTGACGGCGTTGTCGAGCCGGTGCGGGTCGGCCGGCAGGCCGTCATCGAACTTGAGGCCGATTTCCGGGGTGCCGTTGACGAGGAGGATTTCTTCCCGGTGGGCGGTCGAGCCCTGCATCGGGACGAAGCCGCAGATCTTCGCCGACTCGCTCTCCAGGTAGCAGCCGTGCTCGCCCTTGACCTGGGTGAAGGAGACCGACCGGGTCAGGCCGCGCATCCGCAGCGGGACGACGAGCCGGCCGCCCTGCTTGAGCTGCGCGGTCCAGGCCGGGGAGATGTCCCAGGCCCCGGCGGTCACCATCACGATGTCGACCTCGCCGAGGTCCGGGATGGGCTCGGCGGCGTCGGCGGTGACGACGTGCACCCGGCCGTATCCGTGCTCGTTCAGGAGCCGGCGCGCGCGGTCGGTGACGACGGGGTCGATGTCCACGGTGACGACTTCACCGTCCGCGCCGACGAGTTCGGCGAGGTAGGCCGCGTTCAGCCCGCCCGAGCCGATCTCCAGGACCCGCATCCCGGGCTTCACCTGGGCCTGCTCCAGCATCATGGCCTGGATCTGCGGCGCGGAGACGGAGCTGAGCTGCACACCGTGCTCGTCCGTCTTGGTGATCACGGCGGCGTACGTGTCGTATGCCTTGTCCAGCGGCGTGTCGGCGGGAGTGAACTCGTGCCGGGGCACCTTGCGCATCACGGCTTCGATCTCGGGGAAGGAGATGTTGCCGTCCGCGCACAGTTCGTCCACCACCTTGTTCCGCAGACGGGTCGCCTCGTCGGGCTCAACGGTCGTGTTCGTCATAGGCTTTCCTTCGGTTGTACGTGTTCAGGGGAAGCAGCCCGGCACTGTGTGCCGGGGGCGGGGGCTATCGGCGGACGCTCGCCGTTCTTGCAGGACTGCCGGGGGTTGGCGGTTTCGTGCCGGACGGCGTGCGGGGGCTCGGCGCCGGTGGTGAGCTGCCCGGGGCCTGGGACCCGGGGCGTCGGGTGGGAGGGTGTTGGCCTGTCCGGTGGCCCGGCCGGGGGACATCCGGGCCGCCGGACAGGGTCTATGGGGCTGCCTCGGTCAGTTCGGCCGTCAGTTCGTCGGCATCGACGAGGCGGAATGAGCTGAGGCGGCGCACCAGCTGCGAGGCGAGAAGCGTGGACAGGTTCGGGTGCCCGAACGGAAGAGGTTCCTTGGGCATGCCGATGACCTGCACGCCAGGGCCGCGGATGCCGTAGACGACGCCCTCAACGCCGTACAGGGGCGCGCTCTGTGTCAGGAAGATCCGGCCGTCGATGCGGGGGCAGAGCCGTGTGACGGCGCGGATGTGCCTGGCGCACACCGGCGGCTGGTTCGTGAGGACCGGGACCTGCTCGTGGTCGTCGGCGGGCCGGGCGAAGAACGCGTAGCCCAGGGGCGTACGGGCAGGCCTGGTGCAGACCTGACAGCGCATGGCCTGCATCGTCACCATCTGCCGGTAGGGGTGCATGAAATTCCACAGCGGCTTGCCTGTGGGCATCTGCTGCTCGTCGGTGGGGTTGAAGGAGCAGCGGGCCCAGAGCACATGGCGCAGGTCACGGTCCCGGCGGTCCTCATCCGCGTAGCGGAGCTGGTACCGCCCGCGCCCGAGACTGGCGATCAGGAGGTTGTCCGGGGCGGCTTCTTCGCCTTCCCGCTGGGTGATGAACGGGATCAGCGACGGCTCGGTGTGCACAGTGTTCTCTCTCGTACGGGGCAGGACGGTACGGGCGGAGGTCATGCCGCCTCCTTCAGGCAGCGGGTGGCGACGAGCCGGTCGTGGAGTTCGTTGGCGGTCCAGCCCATCCGTCGCAGGTGGCCTACGGCCTTCCAGCGGTCGCCGGGGACGTCCTCGGCGCGGATGGTGCGGGCCCGTTCGATGAGCCGGGCCGCGTCGGCGTCCCGTTGGTCTTCCTCGGCGGCGAGGGCGATAGTGACCAGCCGCATGAGGTGCCCGCGGAGGCGTAGGGCGATCTCCTCGACGTCCTCTTCGACAGGGAGCACGTCGTCCAGAGCCGCGGCGACATCGTCCAGGAGGGCGCCGCCGTCGAACGCGGTCCAGCCGCGGAGCCTGTCCAGGACGGTGGCGAGTTCGCTGCTGGATAAGGGCGGCGTCCACGGTGGCACGGGGCGGGTGAAGCGCTGGACGGCGCCGGAGGCGGTCACGGCTGGCCGCCGGGGACTGCGAGGATGCACCAGGTGGTGGTTCCGTCGTCGCTGGTGCCCCAGGTTCCGCCGTGGTCGGCGGCGAGGCAGTCGACGAGGAAGAGGCCGCGGCCCCGCTCGGCATCGTCATCGGCGTGGCGGACGACCGGCCGGCCGGGTGTCCCGTCGTGCACGGCCAGGCGCAGGAAGCCGCCGCGGACCGTCATGGTGAAGGTGACCTGTGCGCCGGCACCGTGTTGGATGGCGTTGGTGACCAGCTCGGAGACGATCAGCGTGGCGTCGTCGACCAGCGACTCCAGGCCGCAGAAGCGCAGCCGGGCCGCGGTCACCCGCCGGGCCATCCGCACGCGGCGTGCGTCCCGCTGGGGGATACCGTCCTCGGTCTGGGGCGGACAGACTTCGAAGCAGACGCTCACCCGGTCATCGGGCCGTGGCGTGAGTCTGGGGCGCTTGCGTTCGCGGGGCGTGCGGTCCGCCGCCGCGGTGGGCGGCGGGGAGAAGTCATCGGCATCTAAGGCGGTTCGATGGGCGCGCCCCGAGGAAGCCTCGAACAGGCTGGCTAATCCGGCTTCGCTGGGTGGCATGGAGGGGTCTCCCTGGTCCACGTCTTTGTGCTCTGTCAGGGCACTCACTGGGCTTCAAGCCGGGTAGGCAGGCTCGTTTCACAGTCGCCATCGGTCACAGTGAGTGTTTGTGAGGTGACCAGAGAACACCGTCAGGTGAGGGCAAGGGAAGGAACTTTTGGCGAACTTAGCTCCCGTCAACCAGCGTCCTGCTCTCGGCATTTACGGGTTCTGCTGCCATCCTGATGAACATGGCGGAACTGAACGGACGACCCGTTACCCCTGATGCCCTGCTGACTCTGGCGCTGACCAACTACGGCCACTTCACTTCGATGCGTGTGGACAGCCAGCGCGTGCGCGGTCTTGGCCTGCACATGGAGCGCCTGGTCAGGGATTGCCGGGCCGTGATGGGTGCGGAGTTGGACCCTGACAGAGTCCTCGGCTATGTCCGTCGGGCTGCTGGTGACCTGACCGGCTCGTTCGTCGTACGAGTCACCATCTTTGATCCGGCCGTGGAGATGGGACGCCCCGACAAGGCGAACACCCCCCACGTTCTCGTGACCGTCCGGCCAGCCGCCGACCTGCCGATGCCGCCGCTGCGCGTGAAGTCGGTCCGCTACGAACGAGACGTGCCGACCGTCAAGCACGCTGGTCTCTTCGGCGCCCTGCACGCACGACGTGCCGCGCTTCTCGACGGTGCCGACGACGCGCTGTTTGTCGGCCCGGATGACCGGGTGTCGGAGGGCGGCACTTGGAACGTCGGCTTCATTGGCGAAGACGGCATCGTATGGCCGAAGGCCGACGTCCTGCCTGGAGTCACGATGGCGCTCCTACAGCAGTCCGGGCACCACCTCACGGCTCCGGTCACCCTTGCCGAAGCGCAGGGCATGCATGCCGCCTTTGCCACGAATACGACGATCGGTGTGCGTGTGCTGTCCAGCATCGATGACGTGCCGATGGCCATGGAACACCCCTTGCTCACCCAGCTCCGGGACAGCTACCTCGCCATCCCGGGCGAGCGGCTGTAGGCGGCGCGTGATGACGGGGGTCGTACGGTGGACGGGGCGGGAGGTCTTAGCCTTCCGCGCCGCGCTGAGGAAAACCGGCCGCGACTTCGCCGCCGAGGTCGGCGTCAGCCATCGCATGCTAGTCAAGTGGGAAACCCTTGGGGCGGACATCACCCCCCGGGCCGCGAACCAGGCCGCGCTGGACACCATGCTCGCTACTGCCGGCCCGGCAGTCCAGGAGCGGTTCGCGACGCTGGTTACCGAGCAGGCCGCAGCCGAGCACGATGCTCGCGCTGAGCAACTGCTGCGCCGCGAAGCTCAGTACACCATGAGCCCTATCGACGGGAAGCTCATGGTGCCCGTGGAGGAAGGCATTTTCCTCGCAGGCCCGAACAACACGCCGACCTGGACAGACGCCTACCTTATCGACGTCTACCCGACCACGAACGCGGACTATGCGCGGTTCGTCCGAGCCACAGGGCGCAGAGCCCCGCAGCACTGGCCAGAGGGGAAGTGCCCGGACAGCATTTTCGACCACCCCGTGGTCTGGGTGACCTGGCATGACGCGGCTGCCTACGCGGCGTGGGCCGGTAAGGCACTGCCGACGAGCAAGCAGTGGGAGAAGGCGGCCCGCGGCTCCAAGGGCCGCTCATACCCGTGGGGCGACGCACCAACAGCAGCCAAGTGCAACGTTCTCGACTCCGGGATAGGGCGTACCACCCCTGTCACCCGCTACCAGTCCGGGGTGAGCCCGTTCGGCGTGTTCGACATGTGCGGGAACACCTGGGAGTGGTGCGCCACTGAGTCAGAGCCCGGTCGCCACGAGTTGAAGGGCAGCGCGTTCACGAGTCCCTTCACACGCGCTGCCCCTTCACTGACGAACGACGCTAACGCCACGATGCGCGACAACGACACCGGCTTCCGATGCGTCAGCACCCCGGCTGAGTGACCCCGCTCAGCTCCCCGCCAGGACGTGCCGCCGAGGGCCACCTTGGACAGCGGGTCGTCCTGTGGGGCGATCACCGGCCGGTCATAGACGGTGTCTGCCGTGTTCGACTCCGGCGACCACCGGCTGCGCCGGTTGCGTTCCCGCAGGGGCACACTGGCGGCGATCATGTCGGTGTTGGCGCCGGCCCGCAGACTGTGCGCCCGGACCTTCTTCCCATTCGGAGTCGAGCCCGGGGGTCACAACGCGTCGTGAGTCGTGACAGTGTGAGACTTGTTCCGTGAGGTTCGGCAGTAGGGATGGGGCGTGGCTGCGGGGACGGGTGAGGGGCCTCGGCTGACCCGGGCGCATCGGGTTCTTGTCGGGGTGGTCGTTTTCGGTGCGGTGATCATTGCCGGGATCGGTTTCGCGGGTTCGTACGCGGCGGTGCGTGAGCTGGCCCTGAAGAAGGGTTTCGGTGACTTCAGTTATGTCTTCCCGATCGGTATCGACGCCGGCATCTGCGTGCTGCTGGCCCTGGATCTGCTGCTGACCTGGATCCGTATCCCGTTCCCGCTGCTGCGGCAGACGGCGTGGCTGCTGACGGCGGCGACGATCGCGCTCAACGGCGCGGCGGCGTGGCCCGATCCGCTCGGTGTGGGCATGCACGGGGTGATCCCGGTGCTGTTCGTGGTCTCGGTGGAGGCGGCCCGGCACGCGATCGGCCGGATCGCCGACATCACCGCCGACAAGCACATGGAGGGCGTCCGGCTCACCCGCTGGATCCTCTCGCCGGGTCCGACGTTCCTGCTGTGGCGGCGGATGAAGCTGTGGGAGCTGCGCTCCTACGAGCAGGTGATCAAGCTGGAGCAGGAGCGGCTGGTGTACCAGGCCCGTCTGCGCTCCCGCTTCGGCCGCGGCTGGCGGCGCAAGGCGCCCGTGGAGTCGCTGATGCCGCTGCGGCTGGCCCGCTACGGCGTCCCCCTGGCGCAGACGGCTCCGGCGGGCCTGGCGGCGGCGGGCATCGAACCGTCCCTGCTCCCGCCAGCGCCTCCGGAAGTCGAACAGATCTTCCCTCCTGCCGGCAAACCCCAGGACACGCCGCCCGGCTCCGTACCAGACGCCGAGCCGGCGCGGGCGGAGATCACGCAGCCACGCCCAGCACGGAGTCCGGCAGGGGCGCCCCAGCCGCCACGCGGCGCGGCGGTCGCCGGCGGGGACGACGCGGAGCGGTTCGCCGACGCCTACCAGGCGTTCCTCGCGCGCTACCAGGTCGAGCCGACGCCCATGCAGTGGGCGTCGTGGCTCCGCGACGTGTACGGCATCACCACAGCGGCAGGCAACCCCCTCGCTGAGGACCAGGTACAGCCCCTCCTCCTGGTCCTCCAGCAGCGCTACGCGGCACCGGTCGGGGAGCCACAGGCCCCCGACGGGCCGGAGCGGGCCGACGCATCCATCGACTGGTACGACTACTTCCACAGCGCCTGGCTCACCTACGCACAAGAGCACGGCACCTTCCCGGACGCCGGCGCCTTGGCAGCCTTCGTCTACCAGCGGGACGCCATCACCGGTGACGGCGGCCGGCCCATCACCGGCGACGACCTGGCCGACTTCGTCAACAGCTTCCAGCAACACCAGTCCGTCAGCGGACGGGATGCCGGAGCACCGACCGACGCTTCCGACAGTCAGGAAGCGGATGAAGCCACCGCCCCCCAGGAACCGGAGACGGCCTCGGCGGGGGCGCAGGCTGCCAAGGAGAAGCGCATCCCCCGGGTGGATGCGCTCATTGACGATCCGCCGCCGGGAGCGGGAGTCTCACCAGCCGAGCACCCCGTCCTGACCACGGCGGACCGCTACTACCTCGGGTGGATGGAGTTCCAGGCCGAGCACGGCGTCGAGCCCACGGCCGAGGAACTGTCCGCTCACCTCGCCCAACGGGGCATGCACGGCCGCGGCGGTAAACCGGTCAGCCCGGCGAACCTGCGTCGCTACGTCCTTCCCTCCCGTGTCTACAACGTCTGGGCCGAACACCGGACGGCCAGTGAGAAACCTTCTGCGGGCGCCGTCGCGCAGCACTGTGCAGCCCAGGGAATCACCGGCCAGTACAACAAACCCATCACCACCGCCTACATCACCGAGCACGCCGATGATTTCGAGCGGCGCTGGCAGGCCCTCATCCGCCACCACGCCGACGCCCAGCGCGGATGACGCAGCCACCCTGCGGACGAGAATGGCGGCTACAGGGTCTTGCGCGCCCCGCTGCCAGCGTTGTTGAGGAGTTCGTGGATGAGGGCCTCGGTCTCTGTCTCCAGGGAGCAGTCGAGTTCCCGGTTGACCTGTTGGACGCGTGTGATGGCGGTATGCAGTCCCTGCCGGTTCCCGGCCGCGTGTTCGAGCCTGCACCAGTCCCGGTACAGGAGTTCAGCAGTATCGTCGACGTCGAGACCGGTCGCGACGGCCTGGCGGGCCGTGCTGAGATCGTGGTGCGGGCCCGCAGGGGTTCGGTAGGTGGCCACGGTGTGAGCCACGTCGATGATCCGCGTGATCATCTCCTGCTGGTAGGGCTCGGCCCAGGGCAGCGGCGTGCCCCCGAATGGCTTGCCGCGGACCAGGGTGAGCGCCTGCTCCAAATAGGGCAGCCCGGCCGGGCCCAGCGGCAGCGCGCGTTCGACGAGCTGGAGGAAGCGGCTCCAGTCACACCGCACTCCGGGGGAGAGCCGGTAGGGGTCCTCGCCGGACTTGCGGCGCGGCACGTAGGGGTTGCCGGCGGGGTCGCTGCCCAGGGAACGGCGCAGGCCCTGCATTCGCGCGTTGAGGGTACTCAGTCCCCACGGGCTGACGGGATCCATGTCGGCACACAGGACATCCGCACTCCGCCCGGGCCGGAAGTACAACAAGGCAGCCAGCTGCGCCATCCTCGGGCCGTGGCCGGTGCTGTCCACGCCCGTCACCTCAATCGGCCCCAGGACCCGGATCTCCGGGGTATGCAGGTCGTGCGCCTCGCACTCGTCCGACTCTGGTACTGCGGCCTCCTCGACGACGGCCCCTAGGTCGCCCGCCTCCGAGACCTCCGCCGGGTCGGTGGAGGCCGCAGCCAGGGAAGCCGGGGCCGAAGGCACCGCTGCTTCGGCGCCCGGGCCGGTTTCGTCCTCGAGCCCGGTCGACGATGAGGCGGGGGAGAGGAGACGGAGCCCAGACGGCTCGGTGCTGGCGGCGAGCAGTGCCGGGAAGAACTTGCCGCTCACATCCGTTGCGGCCGTCGGCGAAGGGATCGAGACGGCGGTTGCGGTCGCGGTGGACTCTTTCGGCGATGTGTGCTCGGGCTGCTCCACGCTAGCGAGCTCGTCCGGGACGTCCTGCCAGGGACCCTCGGCCGGGTGGGACGGCTGCCCGGACACCTTCAACGCGGTGCTGATCTGAAGGTAGGCGGCGTGCTCCAGGCGCTGCACCGTGATGTCGGTGCCGGCGTAGTCGAGGGTCTGCGGCTCGCTGAGGGAGGCGTTGAGGATCTCCGCCTCTGGGAAGTGCGCGGCCGCTGTGCTGACCGGAGCGACCAGGGTGACGGGAACGGCTCCGGCTTTGTCGATGACGTCGGCGAACTGCCAGGCCGTGTCCTCGTCCAGGGCGGACGCGCACAGCAGCAGATACGGCTGATGCTGGGTTTCGGGCAGCTGGTGCGCTTCCAGCAGCCGCTCGCTCAGATCACGCAGCGCGTGCCCGGCCTGGCGCATGTGGGCGATCCGCGCGGTGGGCAGCAGTTGCGGCAGGTCCTCGCCGAACCCCACGGTGACGACCTCGACTTCACTCGTCCACGGACTCATCCCGAGCTCCAAGGCGAGCGAGGTGCACACCTCGGCGACGTGGACCGGGCTGCCGCCCAGCAGCAGCGCGGGCAGCCCGGCGAGGTTGAGCAGCAGTAGATCCCCTGCTTCGGTGCTGCCGATCGTGACCAGCCCCGGATACGGTGCCGGCACCCGGCGGGCGGCCTCCTCGTCCAGGAGGGCGGCCTCAGCGGGCAGGACCCACCAGCCGCCCTGCCCGGCAGTGAAGGGGGCCATGGGTTCCTGGGCTAGGTCCTCGGGCAGCACCTGAACCGCGCGGGTCCCGATCTGGGCGGCCCGCAACGGCGGCAGGACAACGTCCTTCTCCTGCTGGGCCACATGGTGAGCCAGGGTACGCAGCGCCACATCAAGGCGAGCAGCGCTGCCGGGCTCGGCGGCCGCCGCCAACTGGGCCTCTGCGGCGGACGTCTCCGGCGCGATGGCGATCTTCTCGCCAGGCTTGCGGCGGCGGCGCTGCAGCGTCCTGCGCAGGGCGAGGGCGCCGGTGATGGCGGCGGCCAGCAGCGCGCCGGCACCGAGCACGATGCGCAGGTTCAGCGGACTGCTGGCCGGAGCCGTCGCCGGGGGCTCGGGCGCCGTGGCGGGGGACGAGGAGGCAACAGATCCGGACGGTTCAGCCGGCGCTGAAGGAGAGGCGCTGGGCCTGGGCGTCGCGGAGGTCGTTGCGGACGGAGAGGACTGATCCTGCCCGGGCTGCTCGGCCGGGCGACTGGATGGTGTGCTGGGGACCGACGAATCCAGTGCAGGCGGGGTGGTCTGGTCCGGGGCGGGTGCCTGTTCGCCCGCGCCCTCGCCCGGCTTCTGATCGCCGTCGGGCATCTGAGTGGCCGGGGGAGTGGTCCCCTGGTTGCCCGGCTCCGCGCCCTGGTCACGGTCTTGGGACGGCTGGTCGGGCTGGGTACCGGGCACCGTGACCTGCTGCCCCGCGTAGATGACGTCCGGGTCGGTGATGGCGGGCAGGCCATGCGGCTGCGCCTTGTCCTTACTGGCCTCGAACAGCTCCGGCCACGCGTCGCCGTCCCCGAGCTCCTCCTCCGCGATCTTCGACAGGTAGTCGCCCGAGTGCACAGTGACGACGTGCCCACCCTTCTTGTCGGCCGCCGAAGCGCTGTCATCCAGCTGCGTGCGGACACCTCCTTCGGCAGCGGCTGGCGCGGTGGGGCGGGCGTCGAGGGGCAATTTGATGACTGCGTTGGTGGGCAGGTACTGGTCGCCGGAGGCCAGCTCTGGGATGTCCGGGTTGAGAGCGGCGATGTCGCGCCACCGCTGTCCGTTGCCGAGGTATTCCTCGGCGAGGTCCCACGGCGTTTCGGTGGCGGAGGCGACGGTGTGGGTGGGGAAGCCGGCGTGGGGCGTCGCCGTGCTGGCAGGCGTGGCGCTGGCGGACGCGCTGGGGCCGCCCACGGTCTGGGTGACGGCGACGGCCGGCGTGGTGGTCGCGGCTGAGGCGGCGGTGGGGGCCAGCAGGACGATGCCGCCGACGAGGAAGCTGGCCAGGGACTGCATGCTGCCCAGGCCGCGGATGCGGGGTGCGGAGCGGCGGCGGGCGACGGCAACGACTTCGACCACGACGCTGAACGTGAACGCGGCCCAGGCGGCCCAGCCGATGCATGTGAGCGCGACCAGCCACAAGGTGCCGTCGTCCTGCTCAAGCAGCAGGTTGAGCCCGCCGGACAGTTCCGTGGGCTGGTGGCCGAAGGCGAGCAGCAGGAGAGGGACGCCACCGACAAGGGCGATCAGGAGGATGAGGCCGGTGAGGGCACGCAGCAGCACGCCGACGGCGCGCAGCGGGCTGACGGTGCGGTGGGCCATGGGCGGCTCAGCCTCCAGCGGCTTGGGTCTGCAGGTGGGCGGTTGCGGTGCCGTCCACGTGGATCGTGCCCACGCCGAGCAGGGATGCAAAGTGCGTGACGTAGGTGTCGCGGACGGTCACGGTCAGGGTCTGCCCACCGTCGGTGATCTGCACGTGCCCTTCGACGCCCGCGGCGGCGAGGTAGTCCAGGGCGGCAGCGCGCGCGGCTTCGGGGTCGATGGTGATGGCGGTGCCCTCGATCGCCTGGGCTGGGTCCAGCTGCTGGCCGGCGGTGCGGGCGGCTTCCTGGGCGAGGGAGGTCGCCCGGTTGCTTGCGTTGAGTGCACCGCCGCCGTCCACAAGAAGCCCCATGACCATGAGGATGGCGAGCGCAGATACCGCCAGGAACAGCGACATGGAGCCGCGGTCTCCCCGGACAGCGGCTTCAGCCCGGGCACGGGCGTTCAGGCCTCGTACGGCGTGCATCACTGCCGCCCCCGGTAGGTGTCGATCGGGCTGGTGAAGGTCGCCGTGAGCGTCTTGGCTCCGGGCAGGCCGGGCAGGCTGATATCCGACAGCCGCGCCGTGCACGAGATCGTGGCGGTCACGGTGGCCGCCTGCCCAACGTCGAAGGAGTAGCCGGAGGTGTCGACGCCGACGTCGGTGCTCTGGCAGGTGACGTCGTCACCGCTGAGGCTGTCTTCGGCGGCCGCGCGGGCCTGGCTCTGGGCGCTGGTGGCATCGCGCTCAAGAGAGGCAGCGCGGGCCGCGGCATGAGCTGCCGCGTCCACGGCCCCGTCGGCGTCGATGACGCGGCCGAAGGCGATCATCAGGCCGAGCAGGGCGATGATGGCCGGGGCGATCACCGCGACTTCCACCGAGGCGCTCCCCTGGTCCCGGCCTGCTCGGCGCCGACGCGTGGATCTATGAAGGAGGATCATGGGTTGGTCCAGCGTTCGATGGGGCCGTGGGCGTTCTGGGTGACCGTCAGCTCAAGGCCGGGCACGAGGGTGGCCACCCGCCCGGTGACCGTGATGTGGATCTCCTGGGTGGTACTGCCGGCGGAGGAGACGGAGGCGCCGCGGACACTGCCGCCGAACTTGGCGAGGAACTCCTGAGCTTGGGCGACACCGTCGCCGGGGCTGGAGCCGAACTGCCGCCCGGTGTCTACTCCCTGCCGTGCCGCGGACTGTGCAACCTTGCGGGCATGGAAGAAGAGTCCGACCTGAATGATGGTGAAGACGAGCATCAGCACTACGACAGCCAGAACGGCGACCTCTACGCTGCCGGCGCCGCGATCTGCGCGCAGTCGGGCGGCGAGGTTCCGCCAGCGGCTACTGCACCGTGCCTTCACCTGGTTCCCTCCCCGGGTGGTGGGTGCGGCGGTCACCCGCCGTTGATGATGCCGATCTTCTCCAGGACTTTCGTTCTGATGGCGGCGACCACGAGTCCGGCCACAACGATCAAGACGGCTGCCATGACGGCGAGTTCGGTGGTCGACTGACCGGCGTCGCCGGCGTTCTTCAGATGCTCCCAGCGGGCACGCAGCAGGGTTGTGAGGTAGGTGAGGTCCATCTGTCCTTCCTTCTGGTCAGCTGCCGAGAATGGTGATCGTTAGGGGGATCATCACGAAGGTGATCATGAGGATGACCCCGAACGTGACCGGCAGGATCATGGCGGCGGAGGCCTCGTTGGCCTTGGCCTTCTGATCGGACAGCAGTGCGATGCGCAGCTGCCGTGCCTGGGCCTGCAGGGTGGTGTAGACGGCGGCGCCGTCTCCGGCCAGGGCGAGGGTGTCGGCGGGCCGGGTGAGTTCGGGGATGTCGAGTTCTTCGCCGAGCTGCTTCAGAGCGTCCCACGGCGTGACGCCAGCGAGGTCGGCCTGGTGGAAGACCTGCCGCATGCGCTGGAAGATGAAATTCTCGCCAACGCGGGCGGTGTCAGTCAGGGCCTGGGCAGCGCCGGAGTTGGCGACTCGGGCCAGAGCGACGCGCTCGAGGTAGGAGGCGGCGGCGTGCCGGACGATCAGGCGGGCCTCGGCAGCTTCCTTGGCAACCTCGCGGCCGGGCCACAGCCAGAACAGCGCGGCCAGTCCGAGAGACAGCCCGGCGGGGACGACGTACGGGAACGGCGCGCCGCCGAGGGCGAGCACTGCCTGCAGCAGCAGCGGGATGACCAGGCCGTAGAGCGCGAACAGGACGCGCTTGCCGAGGTGTTCGGCCGGGCTGATGCGCAGCAAGTTCAGATCGCGCAGCGGCAGGACGATGCGATCACCGAGGTCGGCCAGGAGCCGGTTGCCGACCCGTTCAGGCAGCGAGCCCGTGGGGGAGGGTGCGTCCGGCGACAGGACGGTGGAGACCTTGCTCGCGTCCAGTCGGTCCAGAGCGCTAGTCAGGTCGGGCTTGGCGGGCCAGGCGGCGCGCACGCCCAGGCCGACCAGGACGCCAACGGCGGCCGCGGGCGCGATGACGTTCAGGGGGATCACCGTGCGTCCTCCGTGCGAGCGGGTGCGGTGGCGGCCGAGGCCCAGGCATGCGGAAGGGCGTCACCGGCGTCGAAGGCGCCGTGGACGATCTCCCGTGTGCGGTGTTTGCCGATTTCGATCAGGCGCGGGTCGGGGGTGGTGCGGGCGATGCGGCGCAGCATCACCAGCGGCCAGGCGAAGCCGCCGCCGAGGAGGGCGAGCACGACCTGTCCGGGCGGGGTCTGGTACCAGCCCGACCAGGCCTCGTTCAGCATGCAGCCAAGCACGACGATGAGGACGACGATGGACACCATGCGGGCGCTCTTGCGCACCTTGGCCCGGTCGGCCTCGACGTCGCGGGCGTCGGCGGCCTGCTGATGGATCGTCACGGCCATCGCCTCAAGGGCGTCAGCAAGGCCTGGGCCCTTGTAGACGGCGTGCGACTGGAAGAGCAGCACCACGTGGTCGAAGACACCATCGGCCATCTCCTCGGCGAACAGGTCGAAGGCGTCTTGGGCCTCCACGCCGGAGCGCAGCCGCTCGGACAGGGCGCGGACGTTCACGGCGATCGGCGCGGGAGCGTTCTTCGCCGATGAGCGGATCGTGGCCGGCAATCCGATACCCGCGGTGTGCACGCCGGCGAGGTGGTTGAGCCACTGCGCGAGGGCTTCGAGGCGTTCGATGCGCGCCTGCCCGGAGGTGCCGGGGTTGAGCACGAAGGGCAGGCCGAGAACGGCGGCTCCGGCGAGCAGTCCGTGGATAGGCCAGCCGGTGTACGCCCACACCCCAAGCGTGGCGATGGCAGCGATGGTGACCAGGTAGCGCCAGCGGGCCTGCCATCTCTCCGGCAGCTCGGCCCGGGCGCGCTGGACGCGCACCGCGAACTGGCGGCGCGGTTTGAGCGGGTCGGGCACCCGGCCGCAGATCTCGCGCACGAGCGTAATGAGAGCGACGACGGCGAGAACGGCGAACAGAGATGCGATAAGGGCGAGTTCGGAGATCGTCACCATGCCTCCCCAATGTCTGCCCGACGGGTGAGGGCGGGTGGCGTCATGAGGAGGGGCCCTTTCGCTGCAGAGGCCCGCCCCACGCGCCCAGCGGATTGTCGGTGAGCCAGGACCGGTGGAACGACGGGGCGCCTTCGAGGTCGGGGAACCTCGATTTGTTCTCCAGCTCGTCGATGAAGGAGGGCATGTTCTTGAACACCGCGCGCGGCTCGCGTGGGCCGGCCGGGGCGAAAATCTCGGTGACGGTGGGGCGGCCACCTTCACCGACGACGTCATGGACCTCGTAGACGTGGCTGACGTATCGGTGCTTGCGGCCGCCGTACTTCACGTCGTCCCAGTCGTAGGCAATGTAGACGATGACGTCGACGGACGCGGCGATGAGGTGGTGGGCTGCCTCGGTGGCCATGCCGGCCTCCGTGCACAGCTGCACCAGGCGGCTGATGATGGCGTGGGGGCGGCGCACGTGCATGGTGCACATCGATCCGGAACCGCCAGCGGACATAGCCTGCAGCATCGGCACGATCTCAGTGGAGCGGACCTCACCGACCACGACCCGGGTGGCGTTGTAGCGCAGCGCGGTGGCGAACATATCGGCGATGGTGACCTCGCCGGCCTTCTTGTCACCGAGGATCTCGCCGTTGCTCTGCCTCGCCTCAAACGCATAGGTGACGGGCCCAGGTTTGCCCGAGGCAGCCGGTTCGTCCAGGTACAGCTCCCGGTCGGACTCCAGAGTGACGAGCCGTTCGTCTGCGGGGATTTCCCGGCCGAGTGCACGCAGCAGGGAGGTCTTGCCAGCGCCCATGTCCCCGACGACGAGCAGGTTCATCCGGGCCTGGACGCAGGCACGCAGGAAGTACTGCAGCAGCGGGTTGAGGGTGCCCCACTGGCGCAGCTCGTCCAGCCCAGTGTCCCGCAGCCGGTGCTTGCGGATGATGACCGACGGGCGGCTGGTGAGCATGGAGGCGGTCACGCGGGAGCCGTCAGGCATGCGGAAGCCCACCATCGGGGTGGACTGGGTCAGGCCTCGTTCGCCGTGGCCGGAGAGGCGGGCCATCCGGTTGACCCAGGCGATGAGTTCCTCGTGGGAGTCGGCAACCCGGTCGATGGTGCGGCGCGGCCGGTCAAGGTACTCGACGTGGGCGCGCAGGCCGTCAACCATGACATCCTCGACACCGTCCTCATCCAGAAGGCTCTGCAGCCTGCCGCCGCGATACATGGAGTCGAACACCGCGGTGGCGATGGCCTGCTCCTGCGCCGGGGTGAGGGGCACGTTGGCCTGAGCGTACTTGGCGGCCCAGTCCGCGACGGCGGTGGTGACCAGGGAGCGGGCGAGTGCCCGCCGGTCGGCATCCTCCATCAGCCGCTGGGGGTCGCGGGCGGTGAGCTGCTTGGAGACCTCCGCCTGCAGGGTCTCGATGACCTCCCAGTCCACTGGGAGCTCGCCGGGAAGGTCGGCCAGGCGGGGTACCGCGCCGGGGTCGGTCCGTGCTGGCGGCACGGCGGTCCGCGGGACTGGCTGGGCAGCCGGGACAGGCCGTGGCTCGGCCGCGCGGCGCTGTGTGAGATGCCCGGTGAGGAGCCCGGCGATGTCCTCCCGTCCCAGGGCTGGCTGGTGGCCGTTGATGCCTGGGCGATGGTGGGTGTCAGCCATGCTTCACTCCCCCTTCGCTGTGCTGCTGGTTCAGTCGCTGCAGGATCCCGGCCAGTTGAGGAGTGGCGGGTGCGTACTGTTGCTGGAGCTGGCGGCGGGCGGCGGCGGCCTCGATCTGCTCGGTGGCTGTGCGGGCGTGCCGCAGCAGCGGGCTACGGCTGTAGCCGCGGGGTGGGCGGCCGCCGGCGGTGAGGTATCGGGCGACGTCCGGGTCGTATGGGAGAGCGGCGATCACCGGTGCTCCGAGGGCTTCGCCGACCTGGTGGGCACGGAAGGATCCGTCTTCGATGAGCAGCAGGCCGACCGCGTCGGCGCCGGAGCCCTGCTCGTGCAGTGCGGTGCGCAGCGAGGGGAGGAGGTGCCGGGCCAGGGCGAGGGACTGCTCGGTGCCCCGTACGACGAGCAGGACCATGTCCGCCCGATACAGCAGCGGGGCTGGGGTGAGGGTCGGGTGGAGGTGCCCGGCTTCCAGGGCGAGGCGGCCGCCGTCGATGTAGACGTCGTGGCCGGCCTGCTGGGCCATGACCTGGAGGACGTCGGCGAGCGCGGGCCAGGTACGGGCGAGGGCGGCGGCCTGGGCCGGGTCGGTCAGGCCGGGCAGCAGTTTGCGGTGCCCCGCTTGGTCGAGGTGGCACAGGTGGGAGGCGAAGGCGTTGGCGAGGGCCTCAGGGCCGGTGCGTTCGGCACGGGCCAGGTGGTAGAGGCCGAAGCCCGCGTTGACCTGGCCGCCGAGCAGGCCGGCGCGGATGGTGCCGCCGGCCGGGTCGCACTCGGCGAGCAGTGAGTACCGCTTGGAGGCGAGGGTGAGGGCGAGCGCGGTGGCGGTGACGCCGGAGGACTTCGCAGAGACGAGCGCGGTGACGGGCATGGGTTAGTTGCTCCGCGGTTCCCGGACGAGAGCGACACGGCCGAGAGCGGCTCGGCTGGCCAGGATGGGGCCTTCATCTGTGCCGACAGCGAGGTTGACCACGACGGTGCCGGAGGCGTCGGGCCTGGAGACGGAGACAACCGTGGCATCGATGGTCTCCGGGGCGACGCTGGTCTCCGGCAGTTCGTCTCCTTGGGCAGGGGTGGTCACTGCCTTGACCTTGTCGCCGGGAGCGAGGGTCCCGGCCGGGGCCATGCCCCGCTTGATCTGGACGCCCACCTGCTCTTGGTCGTCTCCCAGGCCGGTTCCGGGGGTCAGCTGCGAGGCGAGCAGCAGCCCGCCTTTGCGTAGATCGACGGCCGTCCGTTTGCCGACCACCGAGGTCTTGTCGATGACCGGCAGCGGCGAGAGCGCCGCGTCCGCGGAGACTTCTGCGACGGTGATATCGGCCGCGGTGAGGGCCTGACCGGCCGGCACGTCGCGGGCGACGGCGAGGACCTTCGTGCGGTCGCTGGCGGAGTTGACTGCCCAGGCGGCTGTCAGAGCGCAGATCACCGCTAGCACGATGCACAGGGCAACCACCGACCACCGGCGTTCCCGCTTGACGGGCGCCGTGGTGGTGATCGGCAGCTCGGAACGGTCCGAGCTGGTCGGGCGCGGCACGGCTGGCGCTGTGGCTTCCATGTCGGACACGAACCTTTCGGGGTATCTCTGGTGCGCGCGGTGCGCGTGGTCAGTTGAGGACCTGCACCTCGGCAACGGTGATGTCTACGGCGTTGTCGCGTACTTCGGTGAACTGGCCGGACTCACCGGTGGTCGCTTCCCAGCCGATCGACCAGGTTGATGTCGCCGTCACGTGGAACGTGCCGGAGTCCGTGGTGGACGAGGGGACCTTGAAGCGGTGGCCGCAGTCGGGGGACGGATTCTTGCCGTATGCCGCTTTGTACGGGGTGCCAGCGGTGGTGCATGTGACCGACTGGCCGTCGCCCATACTCCAAAGGATCTTGGCGACCCTGGCCGTGGCGGTGACGGTGATGCCGCCTGCCGATGCGCTGGCGGTGTTCGGTCCGTAGGTCTCAGGGCCCTTTTCGGTCCACATGTAGACCGGCATGCCGACGACGCCTTTCCCGCCAGGCTTCGGGGTGATGCCGATGTCAGGTCCACGCAGGAGCATCTTGTCCAGGGCTTCCTGCGCCAGCTGGGCGACGTCTACGACTTCACCCTCTTCGGGCGGTTCCGGCAGCCAGACGGCTCCGACCTGGGCGCCGATAGGGTTGCCGTGGCAGTCCTTTCGGTAGACGGCCCCGTCGCCGGGCTCGTGTCCGTCCCACAGCAGACTGCCTGCAGGAGGCTGCGGGTCGAGTTTCTCGTACGTGCACGTGGTGTCGCTGTCGCCGCCCGAGGTGCTGCCGGTGCCGGTCTGCTCGTTGCTGCCGCTGTCGCCGTTGTCCCCAGGCGCTCCGGCCTCGACGCAGACGAATCGGCCGCAACCCCCGACGTCAGTACTGGGCTCATCGGCTGCGTGAGTAGGGGCTGCCGTGGCGAGGGCGGAGAAACTGACGGCGGCTGCGGTGATCCAGCGGCGCCTCAGCACTTCTTCTCCTGTGGCTCATCCTCGATGACCCTCCATCCGTCAGGCCAGCGCTCGATGGTGGAGGCGATGACGTAGCGGGTCAGTCGCTGGGAGGGCAGAGAGGCTGGCTTCTTCGTATCTGCATGGATGACTTTCCACTCGGAGACGTCCAGGCAGCTGGAGAGTTTGACGTGGGGAACTTTGCGACTGAGGTCGGCTGCTGTCACTGTCGCATCGTGGACGCTGACGTCGCCGGTGATGATCAGGCCGCGGTCATGCATGTCTTTGGCGTCCGCGGTTGCGTTCGCTAGGGCCGCGGCGGCGGCATAGCGCTCGATGTCCGTGCTCTTGCCGGTCTTATTGGCGTAGAGGCGTTCCATCTCGTCCCAATATGCGCGATATTGGCTAATGGCTTCTTGCTTTGCCGTTTTGGCGGGATCCGGAGAGGTGGACGCTGAGAGGGATGGCGCCGGCGTGGAAGTCTCAGCGGAGGGCTTGCCGTCTCCGTCGGATGTTCCGCACGCGGTCAGGGCGAGTAGGGCGCACAGCGTGAGGGACGCGGCGGCGACGTTACGAACGTGAATAGAAGACTGGTGTGTGCGGCGCTTCACGATGCCTCCCCGTACGACGCGGTGCGGTTGGCCGCTGCTCCCAGGCTCCGGCATAGATCGGCGCAGAGCAGCGGCCCGGCCCAGCTGTAGTGATGCGTTTGCGTGATCGAGAGGTTACGCATATGCCAGTCAACTTCCCAGCTTGAAATTTGAGTTCACTTGCACAACTCGGGATGTACCGGGTCACTCTCGGAATCGGATGTCGATATGTAGTCGTGTGTGGCCACATGTTCTGGTAGCAAATCGGGGCGAGCCCCCTGCTTTCGTCGAGGGCGGTCAGCCGCCGAGCTGCCGGGAACGTCGGCCTCACGGTGATCACGTCACCGTCGAGGGTCACCCGACGGTCCGGGAATCGGTGGTGCGCGAGGTCCAGGTCGTCCAGGTCGAAGTCGCCGGACCCCCTCAGCCTCGCAGGCGCGCCCGACGCGCGAGACGGAAGGCGTGCGGACGGGCCGCCCGGCGCCAGACGCCGCTTCAGAAATGCGAATTGCGCCAGTGGCTTGCGACATCTGAAACCTCCCAAGTGCAGGGCCAGGCAAGGCGAGTTGAAAGCCATAACCGTGCGGTGCGGAAGTGAATCAACCATTCGCGTGAGCAAATATCAAGTAGGGGCTGCGGAGTAGTTGCAAGGCTGCGACATTCGGTCGCCACCAGGCGCCGCGCGTCACAGCTCGGTCCACGGCCGCGACTCGCCGCCGGCCAGAGGCACCCAGACATCGCCGGTAGGCCCCCGGAGTTCGAGGTCGTCCAGGACCGCCGCACCCAGCGGCACCTGACGGGCCAGCGTGCCCACGAGCGGGTGCTGCGCGACCATGGCCTGCAGGTCGCTGATCCTGTTGCCCAGGACGAATCGGGAGGCGCCGGTGAGCACGAAACAGGACCCGGGGGAACACGGGATACCAGCGCAGCCAGACGGCACCGGGAACAACCGACTGACACGCGCGGGACCGGCCGACAGGCTGCGGCTCGTACGACCACAGCCGCGCGTACTCGATCAACTTCAGTGCGAGCCGCTCGCTGCTCATGGTCGTCCGGTCGACCTCGACGAACGCCCTGAGCTTCGTCCGCTGATCCTCACCGATGAGCGTGTAGTACATCACCGCATCCGTGATGATCTTCTCGCCGTCGCTGAGCGGGTGGGAGACCTCAGGCGTCCAGTCCAGGTGACCGTGCTCGTCGCCACGCCTACGGGCATCGGCGACGAACGCCAGGTGGGTACGGACCACGGTCAGGGTGTGCGGCGTCTTCAACGAGGCGGCGGTGGCCGAGTTGATCGGATACGGCGGCCGACCCCTAAGCGCGGGGAAGTCCCGCACCAGCCGGGCCCCCTCACCCGTCAGATACCAGGCACGGGACCGGTTGGACTGCGGCAGCACCGTGTAGTCCACCAGGCCCTCACGGCGCAGCTTGTTCAACGGCGTGGAGACGGTCTGCCGCGCTGTGCCGGGCCGCAGCAGGTCGTGAAGCTGGTTCGTGGTCGCCATCCGATGCTGACCCAGCACGGCCAGGAGCTGATGCGGCAGCGGCTCCACCGAACTCGGAGTGCGGCTGGCCGACACGGCCTCGAAGGTGGTGGTCACTTGTAACCCTTCTTCTGCAACCGGGCGGCTGCCGGGGTGGTGGTGGGGGCGAGTTGGGCAAGGAAGGCGCCCACCCGGCCCAGCTGATCGGTGGCGCGAGTCGTGAGCTGGTCCAGGGGCGCGGCGCCGGCCGTGGCACGGGCTGCGCGCTCGAGTGCCGCAGCCTGGTGGGGACGGGCGTAGTCGGCGAAGACCTCGTCGAGGTGGGGGCCGGTGATCCGGACGGGACCGATGCGACGGCCCCGGACTGTCAGCGACATGTAGTGCTCGAACCGGTCGAGGGTGGCGACGACGTCAGGTCCGGGACGGTCTCCCCATTCCGAGGTGATCGCAGCGATGGCGGACTGCGATCCGGCGGTGGACGCCAGGGTGGAGGCGTTCTGGACCAGGGACAGCCGCACCGGGATGGGCAGGCGGGCCAGCAACTGGGTCATGCCGTGGACGTGGACCTTGTACTTGCGGAAGTCCTCGAACATGCTGGCGATCGTCTCTGCGGCCGCGCCGGTCAGGGTGATCAGCTCATCGAAGTACGGGCGGAACGGCACCCGTTGGGCTTCTGGGCTATCCCGCCGGGAGCGCACTGCGCGCAGCAGGTCCCGGGCGAGCAGTGCGGTGACCAGCCGGTCGGTGGGACCGTTGCCGCCCGGGCACACCCACACGATCATCTTCGAGTCCATCGCGGCTCGGATGTTGTATCGGCCGGCCGGCTGACCGAGGAACGCGCGGGTGACGGGGTTGGCGGCTAGGCGGGCGATCGGGTTGAGGACCACGGCGAAGGAGTCCGGCGGCAGCGTCGGGAACACCGTCTGCCACCAGGAGCGGGTCTCCTCGTCCAGGCGCCCCTGAACCCCGGCGAGCGCCGCAGCGCGGAAGACCGAGTCGGTGAGCAGTGCCCGCACGTGGAAGACTGTGGCCTGGTCGTCGGGGCGCCCGGCCTGGCAGGCGGCTTCGTTGACGGCCACCAGCACCGCCAGGGAGGTGGTGAGGATGGTCAGCGCGCGGGGTGCGCCGGCGTCGTCCCAGCCGAGCGCGGACGCGAAGGCGTCCGCGGTGGCCTCGACGACCTCGTGCGCCACCTGGCCCTGGTGCATGCCGAGCGGGTTCCACGAACTCACCTGAGGCGCAGGCCCATGGGCGTTGAGGTCGATGAGCGCGATCCGGTCCATCAGCGCGTCGTGGGCGAGGAACGGCAGAGCGCGGGGCCAGGAGTCGCGGTGCGGGTCGACGAACATCAGCCCGCCTCCTGCATGAGCCCAGCCGATGGCCTGCGCGAGGGCGCGTTCGGTCTTGCCGCCGCCCGCCTTTCCCACGCCGACCTCGAACAGCGTCTCCTTCGCATAGCTGGCGACCAGCCGCCTGCGGCCGTCGGGGCCGCGGTAGATGCCCTGCAGCAACAACGTGGGGTTGTTGAATTCGAAGGTCGGCAGGTCCCCGGCGAGCAGCGGCAGCCGGCAGTGCACCGTGGGCGGCTTGAGCAGGCCGGTCAGCTCCTCCAGGCGCACCCAGTTCGGACGAGGCGGCTGGCAGTGACCCAACGTCCAGCGGCGTTCGAAGCCGCGGCGGCTGGGCCAGCGGTCCGCCCCGAACCGCCACGGGCCGACCCGCCATCCGCGCATCGCCCACCTCGAGCCGCCGCCGAACACGTCGAAGGCAGCCTGGAGCTGGGCGAGCCGGGCCTGGGAGCGGCCTTCGGTGTTCGACGCGCACATCACCAGCAGCTGCACGCGCACCAGGTGGTCGTCATCGGCGAGTTTGCCCAGCGCCTCGGCCGGCTCAACCCGCCGGGGGACGGGCGGCATGACCAGACGGCGCCCACCCCCATTGCCCTGCTTGCCGCTGACCAACTGCTGCAGCTGCCAGGCCAGTGAGTCCTCGACACCGCCTGCGTCCTGGCGCACCCACCGGGCGGCGCGCTGGGCCTCGCGCCGCTCCCTGCGCCGGGCGTCCGACATCAGCTGCAGACGCCGGGCGCGCAGCGCCCATTTGGGGGCCCGCTGGATGTCGAGCCGGATCTCGGCCAGGTCCCCCAGCTCGGCCCGCAGATCAGAAACGGCGTCGATCAGCGGCTGCAGCGGGTCAGGGTCCAGCGGAACGTCCCGCAGCGGGGCCGTGGGCTTGCCACGCAGGACGAACTCCGCCCGCACCACATGCTCACGCGGCTTGTCGACGAGCGGGCGGGCCCGGTTCACCGTGACGGCGGGACCGAACGGCGTGATCGACAGCAGACGTTCACCGCCGGCAGGACCTTCGATCCGGTACCGCAACGGGCTCGAGCCGTCGGCGCGCAGCCGGATCTGCACCGCCTTCGACCGCCTGGGCGCCCACCACGGCATGCTCGTTGAAGCTCGGGCAAGCTGAACCCCGCGGCGGAAGATCTCCTCCAGGCCTGGGTCGAAGTGCTGCGACGGCACGAGTTCCAGCGCCATCCGCTCGGCCGAGGCCTTCCTCGCAAGACGGCGCACCACCATCTCGCTCACGGCCCAGCAGGCGGCCGCGGCCGCCACGGGCACGCACCAATAGGTGATCACCCAGCCAGCGGCGTTAACCAGGCCGGCCAGCAGACCGAGGACCTGACCGGCCGCCTTGTCATCCGCCTGCTCGGTCAGGTACGGGGCTGCGGTGTCCACGTGGACCCTCCTTTCGTTGAAGTACGGGTGAAGTACCAGTCGGTGATGCGCCGGTCGGTGTAGGTCCCGCCGCGGTCGGCAGCCGCCCACACCAGGTGCACCACCGCCTTGTCCCGGCTGCCGTCGCGGCGGGCGATGGCAGCCTGGATGCGGAAGCGGGCGGTGGAGAACGCCGGTGCGATCGCCCGGTCCCAGGTACCGAAGATCGCGGGCCACTTGGCGCGGCCGACCCCTGTGGCGTCCGCCCGCAGCAGGCCACGGCCGGCCGCGAGGAGCTTTTGCTCCTCGTCGGCGGCAAGGTCGGCGGGCCAGGCGTCTTCTAACGACTTCTGGATGAAGGCATCGCCGGCCGCACCCTCGCCATGCGGCGGCGGCCCGGACGCACCGGCTGACTGCGTCGACCTCGTGGATGCCGTGGCATGCGCGGACCCGCTGGGCTGCGCAGCAGGGCCGCGTGCGGCGGTCGCCGAGGGATACGGCGTGGGAGTGGTCGTGCGCGGTGGCGTCGAGGTTGCTGGTGCGCTTGGGGTGTGCGGCACTGTCAGTAGGATCACCCCGGTGAGGGCCAGGGCCACGGTGGTGATCAGCAGCAGGCGCGGCGAACGTGCGGGGGAGGTGGTCATAGCAGCCGGGCCCCTCCCGCGTATCCCGACATTGCGTTGACCGCGTCCTGCCGGACGACGGTTCCGGGACGGGGGGCGTTGATCATCTGTCCGCTGCCCAGGTAAATTCCGACGTGATAGATCGTTTTGTCGCGGCCGGGGGCGTCGGCGTAGAAGACGAGGTCGCCAGCCTTGAGCGCACCGGTGCCGAGACTGGCGGGGATGCGCTGGCCGACACTGGCCTGGCCGGCCGCGAGGCGGGGCAGTTGGATGCCGACCTTGGCGTAGGCGTAAACGGTCAGCCCCGAGCAGTCGAAGCCCTTGATGCGTTCGCCGCTCTTCCCGCTGGGGGAGCAGCAGATCCCGGTCGACTTGCCCTTGGCGTTGCCGCCGCCCCACGAGTAAGGCACACCGCGTTGGGAGAGCGCCGCCTCGATCACGGTGCGGACCTTCCCGGTCACGTTCTTCAGGTCCGGGTCCTTCGCGGCTGCTGTGTACTGGTCGATCCAGCCCAGCACGTTCGAGACGTACTCACCTGAGTGGTTGTACTGGAAGATCGCGGCCTTGAGCTGAGCCCGCTTGGGCAAGTCCCGGCCGTTGCCGCACAAGTAGACGGCGGCGCCGAGGGCTGCGTCGTCGGCGTTGTGGGGGTCCGCTGTCTTGTCCCCGCTGGCATCCTTGCCGACGCCCTCCCAGGTGGACGGCAGGAACTGGAAGGGGCCGACAGCACGCTCCGCGCTCGCGGTGCCGTCCCAGCGGCCGTTGTCGGTGTCCGGGAAGACGGTGGTGTTCCCACCGGCCCCGGAGCCGTTGAGGAGCACCCCGTAGATCTTCGGGCGGATGTCGCCGCCTGCAGCAATGTTGCGGCCGGCGGCATGGTTCGATTCGACCTTGGCGATCCCGGCAAGGACCGGCCAGCGCATGCCCTGGCACTTGGGCACGTACCTCCCAACCTGCTGTACGGCTTTCTTATAAGCAGCCAGCATTCGGGCGGGGATGTCCGCCATGCTGCCGCCGTCGGCGATTCCACCATCGGCATCGTCCTGGAGCCCGGTCTGCAGCGCGACGTACGCGCTGATCGCGTTCGAGACAGGAGCCGCGCAGCACACGGCGGTGAACAGCAGCAGCACACTCACGCATCCCCACCGCCCCAGGCAGCGCCGTGCCCACTTCACTCGGCATCACCGTCCTCGGCCGGCGGCTGCTGGCCCCGCTCACGGCGCAGACGCTCCGCTTCGGGACCGGTCCGCCGCATCAGCTCCTGCATCCGCCTACGCGCTTCTTCGCGTGTGGTGTTGCCAGCGCTACCTGCGCCGGGAAGGGCCGAGCCCGTCCTGTGCGGCGCAGGACTCGTCGGACGTGGGGCGTTACCGTCCGTGAGCCGGTTCGGGGACGTCGGCGTGGCGCTGCCTCCCGCCGGAGACGCCGGCGCGCTCGGCCCAGCCAGGGGCGGCCCCGAACGGCCCGCGGGGCTGCTGGTACGCGCCGTCGGCGGCTGCACCGGGTTCGGCCGTGAGGAAGACACTGTCGTCGCTGTGGTGAGGCGGCGGCTGCGGAAGGGACCGGACCGGGCTACTTGCCGTCCCGCCTCGGCCCAGGCCCGGCCGTCTTCGCGGACGGTGTTGCCCCACACCCGCACCTGCTGGCGGGCGTCCTGGGAGTAGCGCGAGCCTCCCGACCGGGCCCGGCGCACATTGGCCGGCAGACCGACCGTCGCGCCGTATGCGGCCCGGCCGCCGCGGTGCAGGATGCGGTACCCGCGGAAACGGACCAGGCGGTTGTGCGCGCGCGTCGACAGCAGAGTGCGGTCGGTGTTCTGGTCGTGCAGTACCTGCCCCGAGCGGCGGTCGACGACCTGGCCGTCCTCGTCGCGGTAGCGGTCGGGCGGACCGCCGGGACGATGGGGCCCTCCGCCCCTCGACCCGCCTCCTGGTCCGCCGGACGGGCCGTCGGCGTCCGGGTCGCCGTCGGCGGTGGGCTTGCGCCACTTGGCCAACTGCTCCTTGTCCGGGCGGCGGCCGATCAGCAGCCAGTGGGCGCCCTTGGCGCTGAGTCGTGCGCCCAGCCCGCCCACGGCTGCGGCTGCGGTCAGCGGGGCCAGACCACGCCCGGCTTCTGCGGTGGCGTCGGCGAGGATCCGGCCGGTGTCCACCGGCATGCCCGCGCCATCGACCAGCGAGGTGAGCGCGCCCATCAGCCTTTGGCGGGTGCCGAGCATCCCGTACCGGCCGCCGCCCCCGCCGGTGAAGGTACGCAGCCCGCCGCCGTACCCGCCGAGCGCTGCGGGGGAGTTCATGGCGAGGGCGGCGCCGAGTTCGGAGGTGTCGCCGGGCATGTGGGTGCCGCCGACCTTGGCGTAGCGCATGCGCATGGCCATGCGCCGGCCGAAGGAGGTGATGCCGGTCAGGAGCCTGCGGTGCCCCGCCGCGCCTGCGATGGCGAGGACGTCGATGAGCAGGATCCACTCCACCATCAACTGAGGGCCTTCGGTGATGGTGGCGTCGACGGCGATTCCGAAGAACGGGATGAACGCGCAGATCCCGACCACGGCCAGGACCGCGATCCCCCACAGGGACAGCCACTTCCACACGGACTGGCGCGGGGGTCCCGGCAGCATGGCGGCGATGAACGTGACGCCGCCGGCGGCCGCCGCGGCCGCGCAGATGCCCTGGGTGCCGAGCAGAACGATGGCGCTGGACAGCAGCATGCCGCAGATGAACAGGGCGGCGATCAGCAGCAGGAAGGCACCGCCGAGCCGCCACCAGGTGGGCTTCTCGGCGTAGACGGTGCACGACCTGCCGACCGGGCCGGCCTTCTTCATGTCGGCGAGGAACGCGGCGAACGCCTGGTCTTCGTCGGTGACGATCGCGTTCGAGGTGTCGAGGAGTTCGCCACCGGGTGTGAACTCAGGCAGCGCACCCTCGGTTCCGGTCTCCTCCTGGCCCCGCTCGCAGTAGGCCCGGCCGGGCCCTTTGAGCATGTCGCAGGGATCGTTGTCCTTGCCTGTGTCGTCATGGGCGTCGGGCTTGTATCCGCCGGTGATCCACTTCAGGTGGACGGCGTAGGCCTTGCGGTCGGAATCCTTGGCGGGGTTGAGGATGCGTCCGTACTGCAGGAGCATGTGCGGCTTGACGATCAAAGCGTTGGTGATCGAATCCTGGATGGGGCGGGCCACTGCCGTTGAGGGGACCGGCCCGTCGCCTTCACGTTTCACGCACTCGAATTCGGCGTTGCCTGCCATGCGGGAACATGGGTCGTGGCCGGCGAGCTTGCCGCCCCAGTCGTAGGCGTTGACGCTCTGCCGGGCGACCTCGGCGGCCACCTGCTGGGACTGTCCCAGCGGGCCACCTGCGCCGAGCAGGGTGTCGGGACGGATGAGAGCGGAGGCAGCGATTGCCCCGATGAGCAGAGTGAGGAAGATTTCGCCCAGACCGCGGCCGACCCGCCCGCGCACGATCATGAATCCGGAGAAGACGAACGCCCACGCGAGCAGCAGCCCTTTCAGTCCGAGGGTGTCGACTACCACGTTGTCGTAGGTGTCGGCGACCTTCTGCGCAGGCTCGATGAGGATCTTCAGCAGTGGGAACCGGAAGGCCACCTCGATCGCCCACCCCGCCAGCCCGACCAGCAGCCGGATCAGGGTGAACAGCCCGGACAGGGCGAAGGCCAGAGCCTGCGTCTTGAAGGCGACGATGGAACCGCCCTCGGCGCTCAGCTCGTACCCGTCGATCGGCACCCCCTCGGAGGAGGTGATGTTCAGCGGGGCGAGCAGGTCTCCGGTCTCGCTGCTGCCGGCCGCGTATACGACCTGGCTGTTCACCATGACGAACACGATGGTGAGCAGCGTCACGAAGCCGGCCGAGCGCAGGGTTGCGCGGTCTGGACGGAACATCTCAAGCCCGCTCTCGTCCTGCCGGAGCGCGGCGCCAGATCACGAGCGCCCCCAGCACCGCCGCGGCGGGGACCACCTTCCAGGCGGCGGCGTCGCCGCTGTCCTGGGCGGTGGCGGCGCTCGTGGCGGGGCGGCCGCGCTCGCAGTGCGCCTTGGCCGGACCGGTTATCGGATCGCACGTGTCTGAGGGTGTCCTGGCGGTGTCGGCGGCGAAGGCGTGTCCGGTGCGTGGCCACCAGGTCTGCGGCAGGCTCGCCCCGAGCACCAGGACGAGCACGCCGACGGCGACGGCGATGGCCGTGAGGGCGCTCGCGGCTGCGGCGAGACGCCTCGAGCGACTGGCAGCGAAAGAGGTCACAGGAGTTCCTTCTGACGGTCGCCCGCAGCGGCGCCGGCGAGCGGCGGGGGTGCGGTGGTGCGGCGTCCCGGCGTGGTGGTGATGGAGGAGGCGATCCGCTCGATGCGCGGGATGCTGACCTTGATCCGGCCGATGTTCTGCCGCGGGCAGGCGAGGAGGAACTCGCCTTCGCGGCCGCGCTGTCCGACGGGGGACAGGCCGGTGGTCACCAGCCGCAGCAGCTCGGGGTCGTTCGGATCGAGACCGAGGAACTCCAGCCCCCGGCGGGCGCGTTCGCGGTCGGTGGTGCGGGCGAGCGCGCGGTAGGCCATCAGTCCGCGGTCGGGCCCGAGTTCATCCGCGTCGTGGGATCCGGCGATCAGCCCGGCGCCGTGCTTGCGGCCGTCGTGGAGGATCTCGTGGACCAGGGCGGTGCCTTCGGCGGACGAGGTGAGCCAGTACAGCTCGTCTGTCACCACCGCGGTGAACCGTTCGGGGTCCTCGAACGCGGTCTGCCGGGCGATCGCCGCGATCAGGTAGAGGACCGCGCGGCCGATCAGGGCTTCCAGGGGTTGCTGGTGGAGCACTTCGGGCTTGTCGAACGCGGCCTTGGGCGGCAGCTTCAGGCCGGTCGTCGTGATCACGATCATGTCGGAGGCGCTGGAGGCGTCCAGCCGCACGGGCGGCAGGGCCGGGTCGAACACCATCGCGGCGAGAGGGCTGCTGGCCACGACGCGGATGAGTCCGGCGAGGGTGGCGGCCGCGTCCTGCCGCTTGCCCGTCTCCGCCCCGCCCATCTCCTCAAGGACCTGAAGGACACGGTGCATGGAGGGGGCTTCGCCGGCTGCGGCCCGCTCAACGGCGTGGTGCAGGACTTCCCCGCTGGTGCTCATGGGGCCGATGCCGAGCTGGAGGGTGAGGTAGGACAGGGCGTAGTGGCGGCCTTCGGGGCCGGTGAAGATGCGCAGGGGGTCGATGGACACCTCGGCGCGTGCGGCGTCGATGATCTGGCAGCGGCCCGCAGCCGCGGTGCGGGCGAAGCGCGCCCACTCCCGCACGGGGGTGCGGTCGATGCAGATCGCGACCCCGCCGCGCGCCCACACGGCCTCGGAGATCAGTTTCTCCAGGACGCTTTTGCCTGCGCCGAGATCTCCGACGACGCCCATGGAGGCGGAGGCGTCCTGTTTCGGCGCGTCCGCCACGTTGATCATGACGGGGCGGGTGGTGCCGCAGTCCAGGTCGATGCCGAGGAACATGCCGTTGGGATCGCCGACTTCGGAGGCGGTGAAGGCTCCGCCCAGCGCCCAGTCCTCGCTGACCTGGTGCTGGGTGAATTCCCGGACTGCACCGGGCCGCGCGGTGCCGGGCAGACCGAGGGTGAACAGGGCCTCTTGGAGGCCGGCCGGGCGGACCGCACGGTAGTCGGCGCCGCCGAGCAGTGCGGCCAGGGCCCGGGCGCGGGCGTCGCAGACGGCGGCGGTCGGACCCCACACGGTCAACACGGTCACGGACTGGACCTCGACCTCCACGCTGGTGCGGGACAGGCGGGCGTCGAGCTCGCCCAGGTCACGGGCGGCGTCGGTCAGCGAGGCGGGCATGCCGGTGGGGCGGGCGTCGTACTGGTCGGCCTGGTCGACGAGCTCGTTCTTCTTGCGCCGCACCTGGTCGCGGGCCTTCTCCGCCGGCACCAGAGTGAGGTCGACGGTGTAGTCGACGGGGAAATCCAGGGTCTCCAGCTGAGCGAACAGGTCAGCAGCGTCCTGGCTCACCGCGGGCGGGCACTCGGCCAGCGCCAGCTGAGCCTGATAGCCCACCCCGGCGTCGGACTCCACCTGCAGCCACCGCCGCTTGAGCGGCGACGACGCCTTCAGCCGCCACCACGCCTTGCGGCCCGACCGGCCGATCCGGTCCGTGCCGGTCAGGTCGTCGACGCCGTCGAGAGCCGGGTCGACACCGCCCTCCTGCAGGCGGGCCTGGCCGAGGTCGGCGTAGCTGGGGGAGTGCAGCATTCCCGCCCTCAGCTGTCCGCCGTACAGGTCGCTGGTCTCGGCCTCGGTGAGCAGCGGCTCGTCCAGGCCGCGATGGAGAGCGTGCTGGATCATCCACACGATCTCCGCCGGGCGGGCCGGGCGCAGGGCGATGCCGCCGGCGAGCGCGGCCTCCACCCGCACGGCCTGCTCGCGGTAGGCGGTCACCTCGCGGCGCGCCACGGGTGCCGCCCGCATGCCCAGCATCGGGGCGACGTCCGCCCACATCGCGCCGAGCGATGCGGTCATCTGCCCGCCCGCGGCGTCGTTCTGCAGCGGCACCGCCAGCCAGAGGGTGCGCCGGTGCATCTCCTGGTCGTTCAGCAGGTCCAGGGTGGCTTCGACGTTCTCCACCCACGGATGCGCGTCGCCGGGAGGCTGGGCGCCGGGCTCAATGCCCTCGATCATGCGCAGGGCGATCTCGCCTGGGTCGACCTGTGCGCACAGCCCGAACAGGCGCGGCGCCCCCGTCAACGAACGGATCAGGTGCGTGATCTTCGCGAGCTGCTCGTCGCGGACTGCGGCCGGCACGTAGGTGCCCTGGACGGTCTCCTCCCGGCGGCCGCGGGCGTCCGGACCGGGGTGCAGCCGGTACAGCGCCCACACACTGCCGTGTGTCGACCACACCAGATGCCCGGCGATGTGACGGATCGGCACCCTCACCGCGCACCCCCCGCCTGCTGGGCCAGAGCGAGCAACTGCTGCACACCCGACACCGGCCCAGCTGGCACCGGCCCCGTCGGTGCCGGGCGAGTCTGCGGCTCTGAACGCGGTCCTGCGGACGGACGGGCAGCCCGGCCCCGGGGCGCGCTCCGGCCGGCTGCCGGCTGGCCGGCGCGCGGCGCCGCCACGGCCGGGACAGCAAGAACAGCCTCTTCGAGGGTGAAGCCACCGAGCAGAGGACGGGAGAGGCGGTCCCGGGCGGCCCTCCCGCCCATCCGGCCGCCCTGCGGCTGCCAGGCGAGCAGCACCCAGCCCAGCGCCGCCTGCAACGGGGCGCGCCCCTTGATCTTCGGCCGGCGTACCGCCCAGACCGTCAAAACCCAGGCCACGATGGGCACCGGGCCCATCCACGACCACCAGCCGATCGTCTTGACCAGCAGGAAGCCGCCGCCGACCGCGACCGCGATCTGTGCGGGCGTGTACGGGCCGAGCGGGATCTTCCAGTCGGCGACCTTGCCCAGCACCCACGGGTGGCGGCGGGCGGAGGTGTAGAAGCGTCCCACCCGCCCCGCGGCCGCCGCGCTCACAGCCGGCCTCCCGCGCCGCCCGAGTGCACACGGGCGAGCGGACCGGGACCCTGCACGACGCCGGGCACGGCGGGCGCGCCCTTGGCCGGGTTCTTCACCTCGTCGGTGAACATGTCCGCCAGGTCCTCGCGGGAGTCGTACAGCCCCAGCGCGATGATCATCAGCAGCAGGGCGCCGATCCCGGCCTTCAGGCTGAACTTCTGGATCATGATGACGACGACCAGCACGATCAGACCGGCCTGCAGGCCCTTGGTCGCCCAGCCCTCGAACATGTCGATCCAGCTGTCGCCGAGGTCGTCCAGCTGCCCGGCGAGCATCATGCTCTGCACCGTGTTCACCGGGCACCCCCGTCCCGGACGGTCCCGGACTCCAGCGCCGCGACTTCCCACCGGCCGGAGCGGGACTCGAGAGCCAGGTCGTACGCCAGCGGCCAGCGCCCGGCGTCATCCCGCGCCTCAACCCGGACGCGGACGCGGACCTCGGTACCGTCGGCCGGAACCTGCTCGGCGGCAGCGGCCTCCTCAGCGCCCCACACCTCCTGGACCGCGACCGCCTGGTACGGGGCCGGCGAGATCGGCGACAGCTTCACCCCGGGCGCGAGGTAGCGATCCACCTCCCCGGCCCCCGTCAGGTAGGCGCCGAAGAACTCCCCGACCGCGGACGACAGATCGCTCCCGGACGGCACGCTCACGCCGTACGGCGACGGGGTCACCGCGGCGCGCGCCGGGCCCGCCACCACCCCCGGGGCACCGGTCACGCCGAACGAACTCCCGCTCGCGTCGGCGGCCACGGGGACGACGAAGTAGCGCACCCGTCCGTCGGCGTACTGCGCAGCCACAGTCACCGCCCACTCGCCGGCGTCGCGCTGCGCACTGCGCACCGCGGTCACCGACCCCAGCTTCGGCTGCGCACCGGCGACCGGGTCCGGCAGATCGACGTCCGGCGCGAGCAACTGCGCAAGCCGCGCCTGCGCGCTGCTGGCCTCCTCGCCACTGCTGCGCAACCACGCGTCAACGAACACCTGCGCATAGCCCGCCGGGTCGGCCGCGGCGGCCGCGGTGCGCACAGCGGCCGGCTTGTCCGAGGGGGCGGCCTTGGCCGTGGTCGGGCCGGACATCACCGCCACGCCCAGGGCGACGGGACCGGCCGCGATCGCGGTGAACAGGGCCAGGCGCGACAGGCGGACGCGGCGCCTCATCTTCTCCAGTTCGATGCCTGCGGCCATCGGAGGAGCAACGTCGCTCTCCGAAGCCTGCTTGCCAGGGGACATGGTCAAACTCCCAGATCAGAACGTGTACGTGCTGACCTTGAGAAAACCCGCGGGCCCCGACCCGACCACCGACCATGAGCCCCCGACCACGGTCACGATGGGGACACAAAGCCCGTGGTCGGGGCTGTGGTCGGCCCGACCACAGCCCCGACCACGGGGCACCGGCCATGGCCGGGCACGTCTGAACCGACCACCGGCGTAGAGGGCGGCGCGGACGGTGAACTGGCTCAGCGAGCTCAAGAGGGTAGAGAGGCAGAGGCCGCCAGTGGATCGGTCGCGCGCCGCTTCCAGGGGCAGGCCGTAGCGCCCGTTGCGCACGACTCGGACGACTGCGCAGAGCCAGGGCCGGCCGTGCCTGTCCGCTGTGCGCAGTCCGCAGCACATGCCGACTGCGCACGACCCCGGACCGGTTGCGCAGCCGACTGCGCAACGAGTTCCGCTGTCACTGCGCAGCCGCGATGGCGCATTGCTCCCGAGCACCGGGGGAGACGCGTGGTCGGCCCGACCACAGGCCCGACCACGGCAGCCCGGTGCGCATGTTGCCGGACCGTGACCGGTGGTCGGGGGCTGTGGCCGTCAGCCTGGTCGGGGGCGCCGGGTGAGCTGACGGCATGGATCTCGCCCACGTCTTCTCACCCGGCGGCCCCGGCCACCTCGCGCCCGCACGCCTGCTCCAAGGCGTCAGCGTTCGCGTGCACATGGCGCGCGAGGAAGCACGATGAGCCGCTTCGGGGCGGGGATCCGCCGTGGGGTGATGGCGGCGGACCAGTTCACCCAGATCGCCAACGACCTGTTCCGCGACAGCCGGCTCTCCTTCAAGGCGAAGGGAATCTTCGGCTACATCAGCACCCACCGCGCCGGCTGGCACGTGACGGTCGCCGACCTCGTGCGCGCCGGACCCGACGGGCGGGACGCCGTACGCGGCGGCCTGAGCGAACTGCAGAGGCACGGCTACCTCGTCCGCGAACAGCTCAGGCACGGCAACGGGACGCTCGGCGAGATCGTGTACTCGATCACGGACCGCCCTGCCTCCGCCGGCGCCGACCTCGCGCCGGCAGTCGGCACGGCGCTCTCCCTCCTGCCAGCGGGTGAGGCCGGGCCCGGCTTCGGGGCGGGGATCCGCCGTGGGGTGATGGCCGGGGACCAGTTCACTCAGATCGCCAACGGCCTGTTCCGCGACCCCCGACTGTCGTTCAAAGCCCAGGGCCTGTTCGGGCTCCTCAGCACGCACCGGGACGGCTGGCGGATGAGCGTCACCGACCTGGCGCGCCGCGGCCGCGACGGCGAGGCAGCCGTCAAGAGCGGGCTCAAGGAGCTGGAGAAGCACGGCTTCCTGCTCCGGGAACGCGAGCGCCATCCCGACGGCACCCTCGGCGCGGCGGCGTACTTCATCACCGACCTGCCCAGCCTGCAAAACAGCAGGTCCGGGCCGATGTCGGGTTTTCCACCAGTGGATAACCCGACGTCGGTTAATCGCCCCACTAAGAACACCAACAGAAAGAAGACCAACCAGCAGAAGACCAGATCCCTCCGTCCGTGCGATCGCGGCGATACCGCGCGAACGCCCCAAGGGACGGACGCACCAGCGTCCCCGCCGGCCGCGCCTCCGGCGGACGAGATGCATCCGGGAATCCAGCTCCTGCTCGAGATCGGCAGCAGCCGCCCCGAACTCCTGCTGACCGGGAAGGTGCTGACCGACCAGGGCCGCGTACTCACCGTGATGATGGAGTCCGGCTGGAGCAGCGAGCAGCTGCGCCACGTCATCACCGACCGGCCGTTGCCGAACCCAGTGCGCACCACGGTTGGTGCGATCATCGCCGCCCGTCTGCGGGCCGCCCAGGCCTATCCGCCGCCCGCCACGCTGGACAGCCCTCACCACCGCGACGACGTCCTGAACGACGCACCGCACGGGCGGCCAGCGACCAAGCGGTCGTCCACTGCGTCCGCCACCCGCACGGTGACCGAGGCCCTGACCTACCGAGCGCTCGTCGAGTGCGCCGGCTGCGGCGTTCCCGGGACCGCCCCCGGCGAAGATCTCTGCCCCGCATGCCTGGGCTGGCCGCTGTGCCGAACCTGCCCCGGCCCGACACCCCGGCGCGCCCACCCCGACGGTGACGGCCGCTGCATCACCTGTGCCACCGCATCGACCAACCTGCCGGAAGGAAGCACACCATGACCGCCCAGACACCGCCGACGACCAGCGGGATCGCTCAGCATCTGCGCCCCTTCCAGCAACAGCAGCAGCGGTGGGAGAGGAAGCGGTCCCGCGCGGTGCGCGGCGGCCACATCTGCTGCGGCTCCGGTTGCACGGACGGCTGCGAACCGGTCCTGATCCGTGAACGGGCCGGATGGGGCTGGGTCGACTGGAGTGTCCCGGCCGACGGCAGCCTGCCCGAACAGCCCCACCGGATCGCCGTGTTCACCCCGATCGCGACTCGCACCCAGCGCCTTGGCCTGCGCTGGCTGGCCAGGCGACCGGCACACCTCATCCGCCTCGGCCCCATGACCGTACGGCCGGTCACCGCCCTCGTCACGGCCCTCACCCTGACCGCCGCCATCGTCGCGATCACGCACGGCGTCCCCTTCAGCATCGTGGTGCCCGCAGCCACCTTGGCCCCCCTGCTCGTGGAGCACCTGCCCGAGCGCTTCGATGCCCGCGCCGGCGAGAACGTCCGGATCGTCGAGGCCGAAGCCGCCTGCCGTTACCTGCAGCGCCTCGCCGCTCTTCACACCGGCCTCGTCGAAGCGGCTCTCGGCAGCAACCGCTACGAGGTGCGGCGCGCCGTCGAGGTCGGCCACCACCAGCTGTTCGACACGGCAGACCTGCTCCAGCGCCGCGCCACCCGCTCGGCCTCCAGCGAGCTCATCGCCCAGGAGCGGCTGATGCTGCAACTCGCTATCCAGACCAGCCGGATCGTCACGCCCATGAACGGCGGAGCATCGTCCGACCGCCAAGACCGGTCCGGCCGACAGCAGCCGCTGGGTCCCTATCCGCCCCAACCCCGCCACCAGCCCAAGCCCTCAGCCGACCACGCAACCCCCGCCACGACGAAGGAGAAGACCTACATGCCCCAAAACCGTCCCGAGCAGCCGACCGGCGAGGTGTACCTGCTCTTCGCCCACGAGGCCTACTACCCGGCCGCCACCCAGGAGATCAACACCTCGCTCGTGGCCGCAGCCTCGCTGCTGCACCCGCACGTCCGGCAGCCTGACGGCGCACGCATCTACGAACGCCTCACCCGCGGCCGCCGACAGGGGGAGATCGTGCCGCTGTCCACGCTCACCCACGAGCTGGACGGCGGCGCGCGCTGGCCGGAGGTCGGCGACTGGGCTGCGGTCACCGCGGACCTGCTTCAACTCATCCAGGACCGTGAATGCGACGGGCTCAGCCTGCGCCTGCCGGATATCGCCCGTGCCCTGGTGTGCTCCGGCCCGCACAGCGAAGTCCGAGTCTACGATCCGGCGGCCGCGCGCTATCAGACGTACGGGCCCGCCGACCGTATCGAGGTCCTGGTCGAGGTCGGCAGGCAACTGGCTTTGGCGGAAGCCGGGTGCGCCCTGTGGCCGGGAGACGGCCTGCTGGTTTCCGTCAGTCCCGGGGAAGCCATGTGATGTTCGGCTACGAGGCGTACGAAGTCTGGGCGGACTTCCGCAGCTGCTGACTCGGTGTACACGCCCCAAGCGCCGTGGCAGCCAGCGATCAGGCAAGGCCGAAGGAGACGCGGCCGCGTCCGGGAACGATGGCGGCAAGGGCTCGCAGCCTGGCAGCTGAGGCGAGGCACACGCCGCCGTGCCGCCCCGGAATCTCTACCCGGTGCGGCGCGACGGCCGGTTCGTCTGCTCTGGCGCTCAGCCGCTCTCGGCGCGCTTCGGCGCGGGCAACGGTATCTAAGAGCCCTCCCCTGGGGAGGGGGAGAAGAGCCTGCCCAGGCATGTGATCACTCCGGAACCTGGAGAGGAGCTCGGGGGCGGCAGGCGCGGGAGCGTTCAGGAAACAGCGATGGCAGGTGCCGCGAAGCCGCCGGCTTCGCGGCGGAGAGGTGGCTGGCTCCGCACCGGCCATCGTGCGGCCTCTGGCCCACCGGGAGTTCGTCGATACCTTAAACCAGAGGCCGCGGTCTTACGGTATTCCCGTGTGAGATCACAAATCGGTCCACGGGCGAGGTTCGCCCCCGGTCAATGGCACCCACACCGGCCCGGACGGGCCGTGCTCCTCGATGTCTTCCAGGACGACGGCTCCCAGTTGAACCTCCCGGGCGAGAGCTGCGACGAGTGGGTGCTGGGTGACCATCGCCTGTAGATCGCTGATTCGGTCGCCGAGCCGGGCCCGGGAGGCGCCGGTGAGGACGAAGAGCACGCGGGGGAAGACCGGATACCAGCGGAGCCACGCCGGCCCGGTGGAGGCAGGCCTGCGGCGGCCAACGGGCTGGGCTTCGTACTGGAACAATCTGGCGTACTCGATCAGCTTCACGGCCAGGCGCTCGCTGCTCATGGTGCTGCGATCGACCTCCACGAAGGCGCGCAGCTTCGGGCGGTGTTCGTCGTCGACGACGGTGTAGTGCATGACGGCGTCGGCCACGAGCCGTTCTCCCTCACCGATGGGGTGGGACACTTCGGGGGTCCAGTCCCACGGGCCGTGCTCATGTCCGAGCCGGCGAGCATCTGCCGCGAAGGGAAGATGTGCGCGCACGACGGTGAGCGTGTGCGGTGTCTTCAGCGACGCTGCGGTTGCTGAGGTGATGGGGTACGGCGGACGCCCCCGCAGGATGGGGAGATCGCGGGTCAGACGCGAACCCTCAGGCGTGAGGTACCAGGCGTGAGTGCGAGACCGGTCCGAGTCCGGCAGCGGGGTGAGGTCGACGAAGCCCGTGGAACGCAGCTTGTTCAGCACGCGGGAGACCAGTTGGCGGGAGCTGTCCGGACGCAGCATCTGGCGCAACTGGCCGGTCGTGGCCATGCGGTGAAGGGCGAGAGCGGTCAGGACCTGCAAGCGCAGCGGTTCGGCGGGGCTGGGGGCCAACTCGGCGGCCGCAGCACCAGATGTGGGACGGGGCATGGAGAAGAGGCAACCCTCACCCCCCGACCCAACCCCCGACCATGGGGCCCCCACCAAGGTTACAACGCAAGAACACTCTCGTGGTCAGGGCCATGGTCGGGCTTTCACGGGCCCGACCACGCGAGTAGCCGGGAGATCAGAAGTATGCGCGGCCGCGCGAACAGGCGCTCGAGATAAGCGATGGCCGGTCCGCAGCAGCAGGTGCTGCTGCGGGGCGTGGTGGCGAACCACGCCATGCCGACCATCGTGCGACACCCGGCCCGCAAGGGACCAACTCCCAAAACCGGGGGCCGCGTTCATGGGGCGGTGAGCGGAGGTCCGCCCACCGCCGGGTACTACTTTCTGGACCGCTGGGCGGCCTGCTCGAGGATGCGCCGGCGCGTCCACCGCCGGCGCCCGTTCTGGCGCCCGGCATTCTCGGCAACCCCGTCCGTGGTCTTCAGCAGCGGAAGGTTGCCCTGGGACAGACTGCTGGAGAAGGAGCCGACGCTCTTGTACCCCAGCAAGGCGGCTGCCTGGCTCGCCCCCAGGAGTTCGTCGGGATCGCCGTCGACAGGAACGTCGGGCAGAGGCGGTGCCTCCTTGGCTCCGGCTCGTCTTCCGCGGCCGGGCCGGCTGGCCATCCACTCCTGCAGGGTCTGCACCTTCCAGAGCTGCCGGCGGTAAGGGTTCTCGGCCGTGCCCTTCTCCTCGACGACGTCCGGTTCGGGGAAGTAACCGGGGTGGTCGCGCACGAAGGTGGTGACCTGGTTGGAGTTCTTGTAGCCGAGGTACCTCGAGGCGTCCGCGGCGTTCAGCAACTCCTCCGGATCGCGGGAGGGCGGTGCGTGTCCAGCGAGCCGCGCCGGCGCCCGGTGGGCGAACCACTTGGTGACCTCCGCGTGGTCCCACAGGCGGGCGCGGCCGCGCTTGTCGACCGGCTCGGGGAACGCCTTGCCGACCGCGTTCTCCGTGCGCTCGGTGTAGAACTGGCTGATCCGCGCGGACGTCAGACCTTGTTCAGCCGCGATCTCAGCAGCGTCGGCCAGGCGAGGCTCACGGCGCGAGGTCATGGCAGAACCGTCCGCTCTGTCAGCAGTGCGCCGGCCAGCCCGGCTCACAACGCAAATAATGGCAGAAGTTTCGGAGGGAGGTCCAGCCCGCGGCTCAAGGTTTTTCGCCAGCGGCCGCGCTGACGGCTCCCCGCCTACTCCTCGGGGATCAAGCAGACCCCGCGGCGCGCGGCGGCCTCGGCCATCTCCATGTACGCCATGGCGGCCGGTGTCATCTCCCACTCGATCAGGGCCAGCAGCAGGATCACCTCGTCTCGGTCCTGCGAGGGATCACAGGGCATACCGGCGGTGTCCGCGGCGAACATCAGGTCCGCTGTGGCTAGCCCGTCGAGACGTGCTGCCACTTCCCGGTGCAGATCCTGCAGGCCCTGCTGGTACAGCTCGTTCGCCTCGCCCAGGAGCAGCACCAGGTCCTCGCCGTGGCTGGCCGGTGCCGCTGCAGCGAGATCGAGGATGCGCTGGGTGGTCGTCGTCATCATGAGGAGTATCCCTCCAAAGGAGCGGTGTGCGGTGTGGTGGTCAGTGGCAGCCGTCGCACCTGGCGGCGCTGTGCAGGATCTCGCCCGGCCCGGTGCGGGCCTTGGAGTCCCAGGTGGGCGGCTTTCGCAGGGCGGCGTGGACGTCGCGTTGCATCCGCTCGAAGTCCGCGTTCTCCTCAACCTCGATGCCGGGGTCCGGGGCATCGCGCCGGCGGGACAGGGCGATGAGCTCCGCCATGGTGATGTTCGGGTTGAACGGCACCTGGCGGACGCGTTCGACCAGCGCGCACAGCTCGGCGAGCCGCGGCCGGCGCCCGGCCATCAGCAGCAGATCGCGGTTGTTGGCCAGGGTGCAGGCCGAGCACGAACAACGACTGGAGCCACGCCGGTCCCCGGCGCCGGGATGCGAGTCGTAGCACCAGTGGTAGGGCAGCCCCGCACTGATCGTGCGCTCCCAGACCTCCTCGGTGCTCACCTGGTGGGCGGGCAGCCACTCGTCGACGACCCGGGCCGAGTTGTCAGTCGTACGGCGCCACACCTCCCGGTTGCGCCGGTCCGCGCTCTCCTCGGCCCGCATCCCGAGCACGTTGGCGAACATCAGCGGCCCGTCCGTCTCTTTCCTGAGCGCGCGGACCTGCGGTGTGAACGCCCGGTACACCATCTTCGTCTACCGGCTGCGGCCGCCCCAGACGTGCTCGCGGTGCGGCAACGAGCGGTCGGTGAAGGGTCGGCTGCCCGATGGCGGGCCTCTTTGTCACAGCTGCATTCGGGTTCCGGTGCCCTGCCACATCTGCGGCAGGTCCAAGCCGCTCACGGGACGCGGCCCGAAGGGGGAAGCGCTCTGCAGGGTCTGCTACGACAAGCACCCCATCGCCAGACGCAACTGTGTCCAGTGTGGTGTCCTCGAACGGCTCTATCATCATGGGTTTTGCAACTCGTGCGCTCTGTCCGGCAGTTGACCGGCCTGCTCGGCGGGCCGGACGGCATCGTCCGGCTGGACCTGGAACCGGTGTTCCAGTGCTTGCATCGGGGCGATCCCCTCTCTCTTCTCTACTGGCTTCGCGAACCCGTTCCGCAGCGCCTGCTGGCCGCTCTCGCCGCCGAGAAGGGGCCCGTGACGCACGACCTCCTGGACGGCCTTCAGCACCCGGTTAAAGCGGTCCGGCACCTGCGGGCGGCTCTGGCTGCCGACGGTGTTCTTCCGGCTCGCGACGAGCGCCTCGCCGAACTTGAGCGCTGGCTGCCCCGGGCCGTCGCCCGAATTGAGGACCTCAGCGAGCGCCAGGTCGTCCGCGGCTATGCCACCTGGCACCACTCGCGGCGGCTCCGGCGAGACGCCGAGAAACGGCCTGTCACGCTGCACCAGGCGGTTGTCGTCCGCCGTGAGGTCAAGGCTGCAATTCAGCTGATCGAATGGCTCCGGGCCCGCAGCACGAGCCTGGCCACCTGCACCCAGCACGACACTGACGACTGGCTGGCCGCCGACATCTGGGTCCGCTACCTCGCCCGGACCTTCCTGGTCTGGTCGGTACGGAACGGCCACGCTCACCGCGTCCTGATCCCGATCCCGCCCAAGGACCCGTCGATGGTCCTCCTCGAGCAAGATCAACGATGGGCCCATGTCCGCTGACTCGTGAAGGGCGACGGGGTTGACACCGCCACCCGCGTCGCGGGCCTTCTTCTCTTGCTGTTCGCCCAGCCTCTGAGTCGGACCTCCCAGATCCGGCTCGACCAAGTCACCCACACGGAGGATGGGGTTGCGCTCAAGCTCGGGCCCCACCCGACCGACTTGCCGCCTCCGCTGGACTCTCTCGTGCTTGAGCTCGTCCAGCAGCGCCACGGCTACTCGACCCTCGGACGCAGTGACGATCACCCATGGCTCTTCCCGGGCACGGCCGGCGGACAGCCAATCAGCAGCCGACAGCTCATGCGCAAGCTCACCGCTCTCGGTATCCGGGCACGTCCTGCCCGCAACACCACACTCATGGAGCTCTCCGCCGAACTCCCCGCGGTCGTCCTCAGCCGCCTGCTGGGACTGCACATCAGCCGCGCCGAGATGTGGACCAAGGAGGCAGGCTCCACACGAGCTAACTACGCTGCCCAGCTCTCACGCCGGAAGGGATTCCGCAGGTCCCAATAAGGGCACGGGATGCCGGTTGACTGGACCGTTTCCTGTCACCCTGCGAGGGTGAGGTTGTGGAGGCGGGCGATGCCGAGCATGGCGTGTCCTGCGGGCCCGACCATCACGCAGAAACTTCCTCCGCAGTCCAAGGACGAGGCGGAAGGTTGGGCCCACCGCTCAGGGCGCTCACCTCACGCAACCACCTGGCCACACGCTCAGGCGACGCCGGGATGTTCGGCAGTTCGAGCCAGAGGCGCAAGAAGAACATGACCGTGAACAGAACGGCTTCGATGCTGGACCGGTCGTTCTCCGTAACAGCCTGCTCCACCCACCCCTCTTCGCTGCCACGGAACATGTTCGCAATCAGGGCACCGGGAGCCGCATGAGCCTGCTCCGACCAGACTCGGAACAGAATATTGTACTGGTGGGCGCGCATGGGATCCGACGACAGCTTGGCGAGCTCGGCCGTGTCCTTCCGGCACCAGCTCGACACCCACCTCACTGAGCCGTCCGCCTTCGGCTTTCCCTGGAAATCACTGAAGTCGTTCGCTAGGTGCTGATCCACCAGCGCGACCAACTGAGCGTCGAAAGAATGCCCCTTCTCCTGCTGATAGGAAGCCTTCCTCTGCTGGGCGAGCAGCACCTGAAGCAGACCGAATCGGGCGAACAACAGAGTCCCCTTCCCACGGTCCTCCATCGCGCCCAGGTACTCCATGTTCACCAGCAGCTCGAACAGCTGACGGGTCACCCCGACCGCAGACTCCCAGTGGCCCTGCTCCAGCAGAGTCCGGACCGCCTTCACGCTGTTGGCGCCACGCATCAAGATCTCGATGTCGAAGCGGACAAGCTGATCAGCGGCGTTCGGCGTCGACTGCACGGTCTGCTCGGCCGCCACCGCGATCTCGCCCAGCAGCTTGAAGAACGGTCCCAGCCGGCCCTTTGGGGACGCCGAGCGCCGCACCTGGGGGTTCCCCGACACCTGCGCACCGGGACACTTCCGCTGGTTCTGCTTCTTGCTCTGCGCCATGTCCGCACCATAGCCAACCCAGTCAAGGGCTTGCTCGGCATTTTCCACCACCGTGACGCCAGCGCAACGGCGATTCACTCCAAAATAGCCGGACTACTGGTACAGCCCTGGGAATGCTCCCTTCGAAAACGGCGATCGTTCTGCTCGAAGAGTTCCCTTACCTAATCGACATGGAATCGATAAGGGATGGATCCGAACAGGCTCATTTGTATACGGCCCTCACTTCGGAGTTCGGGAATTACCGAAGGATCCTCCAAGGCTTCGCTCGTTGCTTCCCGGAATTCCTCTCTCCGATTCTTTGTCCCTTTTGCCTTCTTCCATGCGAAAAGAGTTAGAGCTGCACCCACGGTCACGCCAGACCCATAACCGAGTAGGTGTGCACTGTCGGGGATCGCGTGACTCATCTCGTTTACTCGTGCCGCGACGGTCCCTACTGCTCCCGGAACGGGTAGCCGCGCCAGCTGGCCCTTCGGTGCCTCCCAGATCCAGCTCACTCTCCGATGCTCCCATCCAGTTAGGAACTCGCCCGCGCTCACCTCTAGAGAGTCCCTGAATTCCTGCATGGTGCGATCGATTTGGAAGGCGGCAGAATCGCTCTCTTCTTTACTGTATTTTTCGATGGCCTTCAGGAATTTCTGATGCTCTTTCCTAGTTCGCATTTCCGAAATTTGACCGGCGGTCAAAAGTGCCGCCATCTCGTGAATGCTGCGTTCTTCTTCAAGGCGTCTTGGTGATTTCTCCTCGAATGGCTCCAGTAGTTCTATCCGTCCGTCGGCGGGGTGGTGTCGCCAGGGTGTGCGTGTCCCGTATAGTCGGTCAACGCTCCCGCCATAGGCTGCTGGGAAAATCGGAGGCAGTCCTATTCCTTTAGCCATGGTGCCCAGCGAGGCAATAGTCATGTAGGCGCGAATCTGCTGAGCCATCGCAGCTTGATCTGGTCTAACAAGCCTATCGCGAGCGTACTCCCAGAATTCGGTCTGCCGTACGGTCTCAAGGCGGCGCGCTTCAATTTTCCGCCTGACGCTACGAGTCATTTTCATCGCGATTTGCTCAGGTAGGTCGAGAGACATCCAATATTCCGGCTGTAGCAAGTATCGGTGTCCTATGATCCGCATCTTATCGCGAGTGTCGGTGTGAATGATCTGCGGATTAAGGCTATCCAGCAAGCTCGCTGACTCCCGTATTCTCTCTTTTTCCATCTCGGCTACGAAGTGGCGCTTCTCTATGACCATCTCGGCAACTTCCGCATAATTGTTGGCTGATGCGCGCATTGCCGTCACTATTAGGCCGTCGCGAAAAAGCTGTTGATAGCCGGGACCGTATTGCTCGTCGCGAAGAAGGGTGAACATCGAAGGGCTCACCAGGATGCTTGTGTCTGCGAGAAACAGGCGGCGATGTAGCAGAAGGTTATGGTTGATGTTGGCGCGCAACTGGGCCGTACGCTTCTCGCCTAGCGGTTCTAGAAGTTGATAGGCTTCGTCACCTGCCGCCCAGTACGCGTCGGGGTACTCGGGGGCGAGGCTTATCTCTTTGAGTTCCATCGTGTGCCCCAAGGTTTTCTCGTTGGAGCAAGGTTGAAGGTGGAACTGTTCTAGTTCCTCAAAGATTCTATGTGCTTCCTTTGACCAGTTTACTGAGTTTGGAGTTGTATCTCCTGCGGACCTGTGACCTTGCGGTGTCCTGCCGTTCCGTACGTGCGGGCGATACAGCTGCCAGGCGAGACTTCCCAACACCTACGGCTTTCGCCTCCGAGCGCATGGCTGAGCAGCGCCCGGCTTCCAGGACGCCTCTGCAGCCGAACAGTTGGGGGGAGGCTCTCGCCCCGAGCATTGCGCAGGTTCTGATAGCCGGACTTACCGATATCGACCAGGAGCCGGGTTTCGGGCCATTCGCTGCCGGTGGCCATGTAGAGGACTGCGGTGCGGTCGAAGTCGATGCCGTGCGCGTCCGGGGCGGTGAGCATCTTGGCGAGGTAGGCGGTGGAGTCGGCGCCCAGGCCCCAGTTGATGATGGTGTCCAGGTCGTCGTCGGCGGCGCTGAGGCCGGGCAGTGCAGGGGTGTACGTCGTACGGGGCCTGGCGGCTCTCACTTCTCGAGGGGCAGGTTGGGCAGCCGCTGGGCGGAGACGATGAGCAGGCGGTCGTCGGCGGGCCACGGATCGCAGGACTCCCAGGGATCGCCCTGGGACAGCACCACCACTTCGCCGGGCGCCGTGACGAGGCAGCACACGCCGCAGCCGCACGACGGGTCGAAGGGCTCGGGGTGGGCGATGTAGGGGGTGACGAAGTAGTCGGCTCCCTCCTCGCCGACCGCGGCCAGGAGCAGGTCGCCGTCCGCGACATCGCCGGCGCGGGCCACGCGCGCGTGCGGCAGAGCGAGCGCGAGACGGGGTCCGGGCTGTTGACGGCGAGCTGCCCGTCGATGAGGCGGGCGTTGCCGCTGGAGCGGACGTCCCCGGTGGCGGGGGCGGCGAGCACCACGGCGCTGGCTTTCAACGTCGCGCCGCTGGCGGTTGTGCCGGGTCGGCAGAGGCTGACCGCGGCGCCGCCGTTGTCGACGATGGAACGCAGCAGCGGGGCGTGAGTGTGGGGGTGGGCACCGTCCAGGCCGCGGGGCAGAACGGCGAGGGACGCGGCGCCGGTCTCGGCGGCGGCCTGGTGAGCGGTGGAGTCGACGCCGTAGGCGAGCGTGGCGGTGACGGTGTGCCCGGCCTCGGCGAGGGCGGTGGCGAAGTCGTGCGCGCGGGTGACGGCCTGCTCGGTGGGGACCCGGTTGCCGGTCACGGCGACCGCGCTGTCGGTCAGCCGCGCAAGTTGCTCGCGGCCGCGGACCCACAGACCCAGGGGGCATGCGGGCCCCAGGTCGGCGAGGGCAGTGGGCCACTCCTCGTCCGAGGGGGTGACGAACGGGCAGGTCAGCTCTGCTTGGGCGAGTTCCTCGTGCGGCCGGTAGGAGGCAAGGAGTCCGCTGCTGTCGCTGCGGACGCGCCGGTCCCACACCTCGGCCGGGGTGTACTCGTCGAGTTCGGCGGCGAGTTGGCCGGGGGCGAAGTGGGCGGCGAGCGCGGCGCGTGCGGCTCGTTCGGACAGGGCGCGTGTGGGCATGGGCGGCCGGCCTTTCGGGCAGGGCGCGGCACCAGCAGGCGAACCGGTGCCGCGCCGGGGCGGGCGAAGGGGGAAGTGATCAGCGGCCGACGGGAAGGGGGTGCCGTCGGCGGCTGCGGTGGAGTGGCCGGGCTAGGACCAGTTGGCGGACCGCTTTTGCTCCCACCAGGCGGGTGGGCTGCCCGGTCGCCCGGTGGCCGGTCGGGACGCAGCGGCGGGCTGAGGCGCCGGGGGAGCGGTGACCGGGCGGGCGGCGATCGGGCTGGGCAGGCTGGTCTCGGTGTAGGCGATGCGCCTGCGCAGGCTGATGCCGAGGTCGTCGATGCTCAGGTAGATGGAGTCGTCCTTGACCCCGGTGATGCGCCCCTTGACCAGGACGCTGACCCCGTCGACGAGCGATTCGGCGGCGTTGCTGGCCAGGTCCCGCCAGGCGGTGCAGATGTAGGGGATCGGCTCCAGGTCACGCCACTTCTGCGCGGTGGCATCCCACTGTGTAGGGGTCTCGGTGAGGCGGAACCGGCAGACAGCGATGCCGCTTTGAGTGAAGCGGACTTCCACGCCACCGGCGACGGTGCCGGTCACGTGCGTGACGCACGGGGCCATGCGAACACCTCTTATTTAGAAGAATAGTGTTTTTTGCGTGTTGGTCAACCCCCTGTCGGCACTTCCCGCCGCCGGAGAGTGCGGTACGGCGGGCGAGACGCCGGAAGCGGGCTTTCCACCCGGTCGGCTGCGCCGGGGCCGGCGGCGGGGTGAGGTTGTCGAACACCGTGGCGTCCCCGATCTCCACCAGCAGCGGCACCGTGCTGTCGGCCCGGACCAACTGCTCGTCGGTGGTGTCCAGATGAACGGAGACCCGAACGGCCCGGAGGTCGGCGTCGAGGTAGGCGAACACGAGGATGCCCGCGATCTCCATGCAGGGCAGGCCCTCGTCGTCAGGCCCCCGCATCGCGTGGAACACCGCCGTACTGTTCGCCTCCGCGCACTCCTCGGCGTCCGAGAGCCTGGGGTTTCGGGGCGCGAGCACGCAGCGGGAGATGTCCGTGTCGTACAGCGTGTAGCCCTCGATGTCCTCCCTCGACCCGTAGAAGAGCTCCACGGCCCTACGGTCGTCGGCGGGCGGACGGAACGGGACGCCATCCTCGCCCGCCACGTCGTCCCAGGAACTGCGCACGGGCTGCGCCAGCGAGGCAAGGGCGGAGGCCTCGTCGGACCAGAGCGTGACATCGTCGCTGTGCCGGTCCCACTGGCGCAGCACCCACGCGCGGCCTGTCACCTGCGGGGTGAGGTTCTCCTCGACGGCGAAGCTGAAGCGGCTCAGCCACCCTTCGAGGATGCTGACGGTGTCCGCCCCCGGCCATTCGCCGGTGCGCTCCTGGAGGCCGTCCGTCAGGTCGGCCAGATCGATGATGGCCCCGCCTGCGGGCGGGGCCGGGTCCGGTTTGATCGGCATGGCGGTTTCCTTCCGTGCGGAACGGGGCGGTCAGGCCCCGTTCATGAGGCCGTTGAAGAGGTCCATCAGGTGTTGCTGGTCGGGGGTGAGGGTCGCGGTGCGCAGCACGCGTCGGCGCAGGACGGGCACGTCGAGGCTGATGCCGGAGGGCACATCGGGCCGCTCGGGCAGCGAGATCAGCTGGTAGTTCCGCGTGTGGATCATCCAGGCCTCGTACCGGTCGGCGGGGCTGCCGCTGCGGGCGGCCTGCCCCTCGTCCGTCGTGCGGGACAGGCAGAGGCAGGACGGATTGGAACACGGCCGTCCGGCGGGGTGGCTGGCCAGGACCGGGCTGCGGCGGTAGTGCGTGACGGTGCCGTTCAGCATCGGGCAGTGGTCGGCGGTGTACGGCAGGCACTCGGGGTGCAGCGCCGGTTCCGGGGAGCAGCCCTTGACGACGTCGGCCGGGCGCACCAGCAGGAAGCACCGCTCCAGCGGGTGTTCGCAGATTTGGCACAGGCGTCGCCGGAAGGCGTTGATGGCCTTGTCGGCGTCGAGGACACCGAAGGCGGCGTGACCGTCGTGGATCAGGGTCACGTATGGCACCACCAGGCCGCCCGACAGCGGCCGGTGGGCACAGCGTTGGGGTATCGCGTGCATGGGGAGAGTTCCTTCGGATCGGGGGCGTGCCACGAGGGCTCGGCTGCCGGGTGTCAGCCGCTGGCCGATGGGGGAGGGTCGGCGGGGCCGCCGGCCAGGAGCGCTTCCCAGTGGGCGTAGCGGCAGCCGGTCGCGTCGTGCAGGCGCAGATGCAGCCAGTTGAGGTTGTCTCCGGCCCGGAGGACGGCCTCCGCGCCGATGGCGGCGGCCCGGGGGTAGATGGAGCCGTCGTCGGGGTCGACCAGGACGATGATCAGCCCTGGGCGGTGCGGCACGTGGCGGAGCGTGAAGTCGGTGTAGCTGCGGTCGTCCAGGAGCACGAGCGGCGCGCGCTGGTACTCCTCGGCGCTGAACAACGGCGATGGCAGGTGCAGGCGGGGGACCGGGCTCGACCGCAGGCCGACCGGATCGTCGTCGGTGCTGTCGCTGATCACCAGCACCGGGGCCTGCGGTCCTTCCCGGGGGGCTTGTGGTGGGGCGGACATGGCGGTGACACGTCGCTTTCGTGAGGACCGTGGCCAGGAAGAGGCTTCGGGAAAGAGGGAGTTGACGGCCCGCGGGCGGGGCGGCCGACCGGAGGGCCGCCCCGCCCGCAGGCGTTCGCTCAGCCGAGCGGGTAGAGCACCAGCGCGGGCAGGGCGGTGTCGGGGATGCGGTCCCTGTACAGCTCGCGCAAGGACGGGTCCGCCTTGAGCTCCTCCGGCAGCGGGAAGATGTCGCCGACGAGCTCGCTGAGGGTCGGCGCGTACCGCGAGTGGCTGTAGGTGGAGAACGGCGAGAACAGGCTCCCCTCGGCGTCCCGGGACAGCACGACGAGCGTGTCTCCGGGCAGGCCCTTCCAGTCCTCGCGGACCAGATGGCGCAGCACGGTGAGGGTCAGGGGGCGGTCGGGGGCCTCGCCGTCCGGGACGGGGGACGGTGCCTGCTGCTGGTCGGTCATGACGGCCTTTCACGTGCGGGCCGGGCTGGGAGCGGTCCGGCCGGTTGATCGGCGGGGTGCGGGCGCCGCCCCGTTGCCGGGGCGGCGCCGTGCGGGCCCGTCAGTCGTCCTCGATCGCGTCCAGGCAGGCGACGGGAACGCCGTTGCCCGGGAGCCGGAAGCGCGTCATGTCCTCGGGGATGCGGTACTTGGTGTTGCGCGGGTCGCGGCGCAGGATGCGGGTGGACTCCTCGTCCAGCAGGAAGCCCGCGCGGCTGCCGGTGCGGTTGCGCTCCTGCACGGTGCCGGTGAGACCGCGCAGCAGGGCCGGGCGCAGCGACTCGTTGATGCGGGCCCGGCGACCGGCCACGAGTCCGGCGAACGCCTCCTTGTCGATCGCGCTGAGCCGCAGTGCGGAGGCTTCCTGGACCTTCGCGACCTGGATCGCATTCGGCAGCTTGCCGATGAAGTCGAGGACTTCGGCCATGGTGACGGTCATGCTGGTTCGCCTCTCTGTGACGCGGGGGTGGGGAACCGTCCGGGCACGGGCGTGCCCGGCCGGGGCTTGCGGGGGAGGTTCGGTCAGGCGGCGGCCTCGGGCCGGTGGCGGGCGACCGCCTCGTCCTCGACCTCGGACAGCCGGTAGCTGCCGTTGTCGTCCTGGCCGAGCGCTTCGAGGAGCAGCAGGTAGCGGGCCTGCCGCACGTTGAGGTTCGACCACGCCTTGGGCTCGCGGATGTCGTGCTCGCAGGCGGCGGCGACGTGCGCGAACAGCGCGTTGACGACGCGTGCCTTGGGCAGCTGCGCTGCTGTCTCCGCCAGGTCCGCGTGCTCGGGCTCCTTGCTGCCCAGGAAACGGGCGACGGTCTCGGACTCGTGCTTGTCGGTCCAGGAGCTGTAGAAGTACGGGACGGTGAGCACGACCTCCTGCGCGAAGACGCGGGCCGCATCCGGCAGGGCCTTCTGGCGCACGAGCCGGGCGACGAAGTCCTGACGGGGACCGGCGGCGGCCTTCCACGCCCGGTTGCAGGCGATGACCTTGCGGCGCTCCTCCACCCGCTGCTCGTCCTCCTCCGTCCTGGGCTTCCTCGGCTGCGGGCGGACCTTGTGACCGTGCGCGGCCGGGTCGGAGCAGTGCCACACGGGCTGGTGCTCGTCGTCGAGCCGGGCACTGTGGCCGGGGCAGTTCTTGTGGTTGTCCTCGGTGAGCGGATTGCCCAGCCCGGTGGTCAGCTCGGCCAGCGGCTTGGACGTGTCCTTCTCCCCCCAGCTCGGCTGCCCCAGCAGCGGGATCTCCGCCTTCTTGAGGTCTTCCTCGGCCTTCGTCCGGGCCTCGGCGTCGGCCTGCTCGGCCTTGAGCAGCGCCAACTCCTGGTCCCAGTGGCCGCGCCCGCCGTTGCCCTCATCGTGATCGCGCTTCAGCGCGCGCAGCAGACGGCGCTCCGCACCGTCCACGTGCTCGACCTCGGCGAGCTGGGCGGTCTGCTCCAGGTCCATGCCTCCGGCCGTTGCCCGGCGAAGGGTGGCGTCATCGAGCTTCTGCGCCGCCTTGGCATGCTTGGCCGCGTTGCGGCCGACGCCGAGAGCCCTGGTGGCCTGGCGCCGTTCGACGTCGCTCATGTCGATCAGGGACAGCTCCTGCGACTTCAGGATGTCGCGCTCGCTCATCCCCTCGCGGTGCTTGTTCTCGACCAGGGACAGGAACCGGGTCCAGCCGTCACGGCCGACCAGGTCTTCCCGCACGTGCGCCTTGATCCTGCGCACCGGGCGGCCGTCCTGTTCGGCGGTGTCGTTGGCGATCTTCTGTGCCTGCGCGCGCCGCCAGCCCTTGAATGCGCCGTACGTGCCGTCGGGCCGGGGCCGGACGCTGATGGTCTCCTCGACACCGATCTCCTTGACGGAGGCGATCAGCTCCTCGTCCGGTTCGGTGTCGGTTTCTCGGGCGTTCTGCTCGTCGCGCACCACCTGCGCCGGGTCGAGCAGGACGATCTGCGGCGCGTCTTCCTCCTCGGGCGTGACGGGTTCGGTGGGCTGGGTCGAGACGGCGGTGGCCATGGGGCTCTCCTTCTCCTTGCCTGTTCGGCGAATTGGGGCGGTTGGGGTGTCGCCCCCTCGCTTCAAATGCAGTAATAGTGTCTTCTGGGTTGAGGGCTAGACGCCCTCTGACCTGCGAAAACGTGGCTTCTCGGGGTGTCTGAGGTGCTCCATAGGGCGGTCTCGGTCGACGAGTCCCGGCCTCAGCTCAGGTCGTGCACGACGTGCCAGCACGGACCGGACAAGACTGTGAGTCCCAGGTTCCCGACCTGCTCAAGCAGGGTCTCGTCCCACCCGGCGCTGACCGGGAGGGAGGGAACGGCCCGGTACGTGTTGGGTCCGAGCTGCTCGTAGCCCGAGCCGAGAACTATGTGCTTGTCGTCGCCGACCGTGAACAGCTGCACGTGCACGTCGGCAGAGTTTCCGCTGGCGGGGCGGTGTGCCTGGGCTTGCAGCGACTCGTCCAGCGCTGCCCACTCCCGGGGCGGCGCGACCACGACGCCGTAGACGGCGTAGACGGAGTGGGGCACGGACATGGGTCAACCTCTCTGGCTCAGGGGCCGGTTCGGTGTGTGGGCGACGCGGGGGCGGGCGCGGCCGGCCGGAGCCGACGGGCACGGTGGCGCTCACGTGACGCGCGGGTGCCGGCTACGTGTGCGGGCCGCCCGGATCTCCGCGTCGAAGTCCGGGTACTGCCTCGACGTCGACGGCAGCAGCGCGTTGCGGACGTCCATGGCTCGGGTGAGAACCGCCAGTTGCGCGGGAGACAGTACCCACGGGCCCCGCTCGTCAGCGTCCAGCAGGGACAGCAGGTCCTCGGCGGTGCCGACGTCCTCGGCCTGCCGGAACACCGGGTGCGTCCGGTTGACCCGCAGTGCGAGGCTCAGGCTGGCTCCCAGGTGCGGGGCGTAGCAGCGCCGGTCGGGCGTGATCACCTGGTGGCCGTTGGGCACGGTGAGGATCTGGAGTACGCCTGCGACGAGCCGTTCGTCGCTCTGGACGGGGAACGTCGACTCCGTCGCCGGGCTGCCGCAGGAGCGGCAGCGGTAGGTGCCCGGACTCTCGGGCTGGTAGCGGCCGCTGCGGCAGACGTGGCAGAGGATCGGAACAGGCACGGTGCACCTCCGCGCGGGCGCCCCTCGGCGGGCGCCCGCAGGCATGGGCGGTCAGGGCTTCACGCGGGTGACGCGGGAGGTCGGCAGATGGACGCGCAGGACGTCCGCGTGCGCGGGCGGGTCGTGTGCCGCGAGCCGGTGGAGCGCTTCGGACAGCTTCGGGTCCGCGAAGTCCTCCTCGGCCTCCGCCGCTTCGCCGACCGGCACCATGCGCGCCGTGGTCTCGGTGTACCGGAGGTCCGGCATCCCCTCGGTGGGCCCGAGAGCCGCGATGAACGGGCTCCAGCCCATGGACACCCCGCGGCCCGTCCGCTGCTCCGTCGTCGTGAAGTACGCGGTCACGGCCTGCGGTCCGTCGCCCGGCTGTTCGGCGGCGAAGGCCCGGACCCGGTCGACGACGACCTGCCGCCAACCTTGCCCCCCGCCGCCTGGTCGGCGACGGTCGCCAGGGACTCCAGGGTCTTGGGCGGAAGACCGCGGAGCGCGGCGCGCACCAGGGGCGTGGTCGGCTCGGCCAGCAGCGCGGCCAGTTCCTCGTGTTTCATCGCCGATGTCCTTCCGTGGCGTGGCGGTGAGGGGCCCGTACGGCGGGGTGGTGGCCCCGCCGTACGGGGTGTTCCGCAGGACCCACAAAATTAATAATAGTGTCTTCTAGGGTGGCGTGAACCCTCCCCTGACCTGCGGTTTTACGGCCAGTCGTGCTCTCGGCGGGACGGTAGCGGGAACGTGCGCCGGGGGTCCATGCGTACACAGCGTTCGCAGTACGCCGTGACGCGGTTGGCGGTGCACTCGCCCCACTGGCACTCGAAGCGCTCGCGCGGCCCGCAGATCAGGCACCGCCACAGGGTGATTCCGTGCAGCTCGCACGGCTCGTAGCGCTTGCGCGCGGGCAGCAACTCCAGGGCGGGGCGGGGGCGTTCGAGGCGGGCGACGTCGGCGGCCGGGAAGGACTCGTTGCCGTCGCGTATCCAGCGGGGCGACAGCTGGGCGTACCGCTCGGGCGTGGTGTAGTACGGCAGACCGGCCGGGCTGAACACCATGGCCAGTGCACCGCCCGTGACCAGGGTCTCCAGTCGGTGATGGCTGAACTCGCCGCGCAGGGACAGCATTTCGGCCTGGCGCAGGCTCCAGGCGTACCCGTACCGGCGCAGGATCCGGCGCTCGGTGGCGGCCGGGCCCGTCTGGGCGGCGTCGAGCTCCTCGACGGCCTCGATCGCGGCCGTCGGGCTGGCGGTCAGCTCGCGTACCGCGTCCTCGGCGGCCGCGCGGGTGGCGTGGCTGCTGAGCGTGTACCCGTGGAGCTGGTCCACGACCTGGTGGCGTCCGTCGTGCTCGGCGGCGGAGTACCGGACGGACTGCTGCGGCTGGGTGCGGCGTCGGGGCATGGCGGAACTCCATCTGCGCAAGGGGCGGGAGACGGCGGCGGTGGAGGCCGGCCGGGCGGCGGTGACCTCCTGGGCAGCGGCCTGTAGGCGGAGAAGACGTAGTGGCCCAGGTCGCGCAGCATGCTGGCGGTGCCGTCCACGGCCGCGGGGCCGTGGTCGGCCTCGCGGGTGTACGCCTCGATTTCGTCGTTCCAGGCGAACCCCTGGGCGGCAAGGGACTGTTCGGTGGCGGGCGTGAGGTCGTCGGAGGACTGCGGCGCGGCGACGAGTCCGTGAGCGGGGTCGGGCGCGACGAGGAACATCGGGCTCCTTCCGTGTGGGCCGCCCTGCGCGGGGCGGCCCACGGCCGGGGCGGGCGGCTGGTCAGCGGGTGACGGTGACGGTGTAGTCGGCGTCCAGGACGGCGAGCGCGGCACGGATGGACGCGCGGGTCTCCGCGCTCGGGACCGAGTAGGGGAAGTCCAGGGCGCGCACGGCGTCGTCCAGTTCGTCGTCGGGCATCGGGAGCGTGTAGCCGCTGCGGTAGAGGGCGACGGCGGTCGCGGTGGCGACACGGACGCGGTTGTAGGCGATGGCCTCCCCGGCCGTGACGTCGGTGCCGAGCGCTTCGTGCGCGGTGGGCGGCAGTTCCGCGATCCCGGCGGAGAACCGGCGGGCGGGAATGCGGAGACGTGCCGGTTGCAGGGCGCGGCGCAGCGTTCGAAGCATGGCAACTCCTGGGGCTGGAGGGGGGAAGGGGGCCGTCACCTGGTGAATGAAGCGGGGGGAGGTAACGGCGCCCCCTCGGCTCACTATTAATAATAGTGTAAGTTGGGAGGGTGTGAACCCGCCCCTGACCTGCGCAAACGGGGAGGTGCGCGCGTCCGCGTGCGGCAGGTCAGAGCTGCGGTGCGTATGCGGCCAGGGACTTCGGTGCCGCCCTGGTGTAGATGCCTTCCAGGCCTGACGGGGCGATCAGGCTCCAGGTGAAGGTGGCGGTGTCGACGTGGAACTGCCCGCGGCGGCGGTGCGGAGGGACGAAGGCGCGCAGGACGCCGACGCCGTAGGCCTCCAGCGTGCCGTCAAGGAACGCGTCGCGCTGCTCCTCGGTCACGTCCGGTCCGTACCTGTCGAACCGCTCGTCGACGACGACGGCGAAGACGGGGCTCAGGTCGTCCTCGACGGGGCCGAACATGCTGCGCCAGTGGGCGAGGTCGGCCATCGCCTCCGCGCGGCTGGCGCGGGTGCTGCGGTAGTTCACACCGTCGCGGTGGTCGGCGAACTCGTCCGTGTCGTACAGCCACGCCTCGAACTGGTGCTCCGTATACATCCCGATGCCGTTGTGGCGGCGGCGCAGGAAACCGAAGGGCTCGCCGTCGACCGTCACGGGGTGGCGCTCCGTGCAGAACTCGCAGGTGACGCCGACGTGGCGCAGGAAGCGTTGCAGGCGGGGGAAGCGGGCGAAACGGGTGGCGCAGTTGCAGCAGGTGTACACCTCCCAGCGGGAGGGGCTCGCGACCGTGTCGTGGTGGCACTGCGGGCACTGGTAGGCCTTGTTGCTGTACCAGTCGATGACCGGCATCGGGTTCCCTTGCACGGAAAGCTCCTGAGAATTGGATTCGGCGGAAAGGTGCACTGTCGCCCCGGTGGTCGGGGCGACAGTGCGGCGGCGGGTTCAGGCTCACTATCTATAATAGTGTGAGTCAGGTGGGTGTGAACCCCCCTCTGACCTGCTGGTTTGCGGTGTCGTCGAGGCTTTTCAGTGCCGGTGGGCCGACGGTGTGACGTCCGGTCCGAGGTCCGGCGGCACGCAGTAGTCGACGTCCGATTCCGGGGAGACGAGGTCTCCGGTGTCGGTGTCCGTGCAGTAGGCGTCGAAGACCTCTCCTGCGGTGAGGGGTTCGGGTTCGCCCTGGCGCAGCCGCCACCCGTATACCCGGTCCGGGGTGCTCGGGACGGAACTCCGTATGACCAGCCCGCCGGGGCTCCGGGTTGCCAGACCGGCGGCCAGGACGGTGGTGAATTCGAGGGCCTCGGCCTCGTCGAGCTGGCACGTGCCGTCCGGGTCCGTGTCCGCGTGGAGGACGGCGACCAGGGTCTCGGGCGCTGCTGAGACGCTGCAGACTAGGTGCCTCTTGCCCGGCCGTGCCGTGTCGAGGATGCGCGCCAGCAGGCCCGATGCCTGGGTGAAGGCCGTTCGGCCGATGTCCTCGCCGCAGGAGGCGCAGGCCCCGAGCCGGGCCAGGAGAGTGGTGGCGTACTCCCAGGTGGCCTGTCGCACGGCTTCCTCGATCAGGTCCGGGATCAGGTCGGCCAGGGGCTGGCCGTCGTACGGGAGGGCCGGGCCCGTGGTGGCGAGCTGGGCGGTGTAGCGGGCGCGGCTGGACGCGCTGTCAGGGTCGAGGCCGGTGTCGGTGCAGAAGTCGACGTATTCCTCCGGGTCGAACAGGGCGACCGTGGTGTGCGCGCCCTGCGAGGCGCGGCTGCTGAGAAGGCCTTCGAACGCTTTCAGGTACTCCGCGAAGTCGGTGAAGGCGAAGGTGCGGTAGTGCCGCATGGCGCGGAAGTCGTGTTCGTCGGTGAGCAGGCCGATGGTGCCGGCGACTTCGCGGCGCAGGACGCGCCGAATGGTGTGGCGGTCGGCGGGCGCCGTAGCTGCCCCCGCGCACGGTCGGCATTCGGAGGACTGGTGGGCGTGGGTCACGTGCGTGCCTTTCTCGTGGGGGAGGGGAAGGGGGCCGCTCGTGTCCGGTCGACCGGTGGGAGCGGTCGGCTCGCGCTGGCCGGTCGCCGGGGAGGTCATGAGGTGGTGGTCCACAGTGGATAGTCAGCGGAGCTCGACTGTCCAGCCGCGTCCCTGGAATACGGGCGTGTAGTGGTCGCCGCAGTGCTCGGTGACGATGGAGCTCACCGCCCGCGTGAACTCGTGGTTCGTGAGTTCGGAGGCGTTCTCGACCGTTGCGCACGGCTCGTCGGCCGTGATGGAGGGGCCCATGCCGGTGGGCGGGTAGTTGTACCCGAACATCTCGCCGTCGGCGTTGATCGTGTGGAACGTCCACTCGCACCGCTTCATGGGGAACCTTCCTGGCGCAGGGGCTGTCGGGCGGAGAGGGCGGGAGGATCCCGCATCACATATTTAATAATAGTGTCTTCTGCTGGGCGTGAACCCACCCCTGACCTGCGGTTCGTCGACCGTTCGACTCGGAGTGGGGCCGCTCTACCGCTGAGCTACGCAGGCTTGTGGCCGCCGGTGCGGCGGCCGGAGGAGGGCGGGTCAGCGTCCGGCGATCTCGCGAAGCCGCTGCAAAGCGGTGGACGCGTCGACGTACCAGAACGTCTCGCTGGGCTTCAGGCCGAGAGCCCTGGCGGCAACGTCACAGATCAGGCGGCGCTCCTCGCCTCGCTCCGCGTAGACGCTGGCGAGCGTCTCGTACTCGTCGCCGTCGTAGTCCGTGCCGGTGACCTCGACCTGTTCCTCGGCGGGCAGGGATGCGAGCGTCCAGCCGGTGAGGTGCGCCGTCCATCCGGCCGCGCACAGCTGGGAACCGCACGCCGGAGCCTCCTCGGGGGCCAGTCGCAGGGCCTCGGCAAGGAATGCCCAGTTGTCCATGTTGAAGACGTCGGGCTGCGCCTCGATGGCGTCCAGGTCGGCAGCCGCCACGGTGGCGGGCGTCTCGGGCGTCGGGGCGACCTCGGTGTCGGTCATCACAACTCCAGTCATGTGGATCGGTGTTGGAGTAGTGCTGGCGGGACTCGAACCCGCGACCTCAGGACTTATAAGATCCGCGCTCTACCAACTGAGCTACAGCACCTCGGTGTTCGGTTGTGAGGGCCGCGCCCCTCGTCCTGGTCGGGCAGGGCGCGGCCTCGCTCTCGGGCCAGGGTGGGTGGAATGTCCCGGCCGTCAGGTCGGCCGGGAAGGCGGGGCGGGCGCTCGGGCGGTCCTCGACCATTAGCAATAATAGTGTCTTTTGATGGAGGGGGAACCCGCCCCTGACCTGCGCTTCTTACTCCCGTGACGCCTGGGCGAACGCGGCCAGCATGGAAATCACGGAGCTGGGGCGCTCGGACGCTTCGGCCTGCACCCCCTCGCCGGAGGCGCCGACGAGCACGGTGACGCTGTCGACCTGGACGGGGCCGTGCTCGCCGGGCGGCCTGGTGTCGTGCTGCCAGATGATCCGGGTGCGCCGGTACTGCTCCTCGACCTGGGCTCCGGGGAGTGCGCCGGCCACGGCTTCGGCGACGGCGCGGCGGCCGCTCTCCTCCGCCTGCTGGCGGGCGGTGAGCTCGGCGGCCTGCTGCGCGGCATCAGCGTGCAGCGGATACAGCCGCCGGGTGATCTCGCGGGCCACGTGCCGGGCGCTGCGGGCGGTGACGCCGATCGACGGTGCGATCATCTTGGTCTCGTCCGGCAGTGCGGCGTGGATCTTCAAGCGGTCCGGGTGGCGTTCGTCGGGCTGGGACAGGCGCAGGGCGCGGCCGTCTCCGTCGACGATGAGCCGTCCCAAACCGCGGTGGTCGTCGGTGAGTTCGGCTGTCCGGCAGTGCGTACCCAACTCTCGCGCCACTTCGTCGGCGAACGCGTCGAGCTGTTTCTGCGTGGTCAACTCGCGTGTCATGGCGGTCCGTTCACTCCTTCGGATGGCTGGTGGGCGTGGTCGGCGCGGGGCTCTTCGCGTCCTGGTCGCGGAGCTCGGCGTCACGGCGGGCGTCCTCGGCGGTGTAACCGGTGTCGCACCAGGAGCGGCACAGCTGGCCTGGGGGTGCGCCGCACGTCTCGCACCGGTCGTCGAAGTCCTCCGGGCGCCATGGCCGAAGCTGGCCGCTCACGGCTGGAGTTCCCGGATGTGGTTGGCCAGGGGCCGGGCGGACAGTACGGGGCTCTGGTGGGGCGGGGCGGTACGGACGGCATGCCACAGGTTCGACGGCTGCCACGGGTCGAAGTCGATCGGGGCGACGGGCCGGATGGACCACTGGCGGCCGCGGGGGCCGGTGACGGTGTACTTCAGGCGCTGCGGGGCGTCCTGGCGGCCGTTGTCCTCCACACGAAAGGCCGGCGGCCGTGAGCATGCTGCCCAGCTCGTTGCAGCGCGCCCGGGTGATGTGCTCGAACTCGGCCGGGATCAGGTGGAAGTCGGTCATGTCGTTGCCTCGCCACGTCTCCGCGTGGCCGTCTTCGCGGGTGACGGCATACACGCAGGCCGGTTGCCGGAGGCGGCGGCCTTCCCATTCCCTGACGTGTTCGGAGCTGGTGACGTCCCACACGCCCGAGGGGCTGCGCAGCTGCTCGCCGACCCTGAGCTTCCGGGGTGGCTGGGTGTTGAGCAGGCGCGGCCCGGGCACCAGGCCGTTGTCCTTGAGGTCGGTGCACCGCCAACACATCCATGAGGTCTCGCCGTACAGCCGGTAGATGCCCCAGCAGTTTTCGTAGCAGATCGAGCACATGAACCGGCAGTCCTCGGAGGCGCGGACCGTTGCTGCGTACGTCATGCGGGGCATGCGGCTGATGACCATGCCGAAGTGGCGTCCGACGGACACGGTTTCTCCTTCCAAGGGGGTGAGCGGCGGGGCGGCCTGCCGGACGGGTCAGGGTGCGGCGGTCCACAGGGGCAGGCCGGTGGTGGTGCGGGGGCTGATGCCGGGGCGCACGGGCACGTCGCGGTAGTCGGACACCTTCACGTAGCCGCCCCGCTGGGTGTCGAGGCGGACCGGGGCGCCCTCCCATTCCCACTGCTCGATGAGTTCCGCGGGGAGGTTCTCGACGTCGTCGGCCTCCACCTGCACGGCCCATGCGGTCAGCTCTTCGCCGTACTCCTGCCGCCATTCCTGCAGGACGGTGAAAAGGTGGCCGAAGTCGTCGACCAGGGCCAGGGCGCGCGCCTGGGGGGCGGGGTCCTCCGCGTAGATCGGTGTATCCGGGCGGGTGCGCTCACCAAGGCTCATCAGCCAACGCATGATCGGGGCTCCTGTCTTCCGTGTCGGGCGGTCACAAGCTGGGTGCGGGTGAGGGGCGGTGGGTCAAGGGCGACCCGACGGCTCGGGCTTGCGGTAGCGGTAGAGGAAGCGCGCGGCCCATGCGCGGCTGGTGAAGCCGGGGATGCCGCCGCCGTTGCCGGGGCGGTTCCCGGGAAACTCGGCCACCCATGCGCAGACGCCGTTCGGGTCGTGCCAGACGATCCCAAAGATGCTGCGATCTTGACGGTCAAGGACCCGGCGGCCGAACGAGCCGGTGTTGGCGGCGTACGTGAACTCCTCGGGCACGGTGGCTCCTTCGGTCGGCTCCGGGTGCGAGGGGGGCGGGGCAGGACCAGTGACGCCCCCTCTCGTACTTCCAATAATAGTGTATTTAGGTGGGCGTGAACCCACCCCTGACCTGCGCTTTCCTCCGGCTCTCAGGAGGTGCCGACCAAGGCCGGGCGGCGGCCGCGCGGGCGCCTGCGCTGCTGGGCACGCAGGGAGTCGGCTTCCTCCTGGGCGCGGCGGGCGCGCTCGCGCTCCTCGGCGGCCGCGCTGACGCAGTAGGGGGCCCACCACTGTTGGACGTCGACGGTGCGGGCCAGAGAATCGGGCAGCACCGAGTAGGGGAGGTCAGCCAGCATGAGCAGCAGGACCGGGTGCGGGGAAGCCAGGAACCAGCGGGCGACGGTCCACCAGGCGACCACGGCAGCACGGCGCGCGGGGTGGGCGGCGCGCGCCTCCTGCTCCAGGCGGGCGGCTTCGGCCTGGTGGTAGGAGGCAGACCAGGTGAGGAAGCGCAACAGACCGGGGGTGTCGCGCTGCCGTGAGGCACTCAGGATCGCGGGCAGGTCGGCGCGCTGCGCGACGTGCTCGGCGCAGCTGCGCAGGACGGCGGTGAGTACCGCTTCCGTCTTCTCCGACGGCGGGTAATCAGCGGCGCTCGGCAACGGATGTACCGAGACCTGGGGGCGGTCGGCGTGGTCGCGGTAGAGGGTCAGGCTCCCGTGGTAGCCGGTGCGGCTGCGGGCGAGCCGCGGGAGGTCCTCGTCGGGGGCGGTGGTCTTGAAGGCATTCACGGGGCCGAGACAGGCGCGTACGGCGGTGAACTGGTCCCAGCGGTGGGGGTCGGTGGTGCCGGTGACGTGCACGCTGCCGCGCATCGCCCCGCCCAGCTCGAACACGACGGCGTCGTCCTCGCGGGGGCCGGCGGTGGCGCGCACGGGGCCGGCGGGCGTGTCGATGGTCAGGATCGGGCTGGTCATGGGCTGCGATTCCTCGGGACTCGACCGGGTGGGCTGCGGGGCGTGCCGCCCCGCGCTCGCCGAAGGGGAGGGTGCGGGCGCGGGGCGGCACGCTGGCCGGGGCGGTCGTCCACGCCCCGTACCGGGGGAGGGGCGTGGACGGTGTCTGCGGGTTACTCCTGCGGCGGCTTGTGTCGGCGGAGGTTGCCCCGGTCGGTCAGGCTGGGTCGGCGGCCACAGGGGCAGTCCGCGTACCGGCGGCCGTGCATCTTGAAGAACTTCCCGCCGAGTGCGTGGCCGTTGACCTGTCTGGTCGTGCCGGGGACCGGCTCCTTGTTGGTGCAGTAGCCGTCCGGCGTGACGGCGGGCTTCTCGCTCATGAGCGCTCCTTCGCGGCCCCATTGGGGCGGTGCAGTACGGGGGCGTGACAGACCACCTGCGGCGCGGCGTCGTCTGGCGGGAAGGACATGGCGGCCTTGTGGATGTCGGCCGTGTCATGGGGTGCAGACTCCGGCCCGTACCTCCCAGCCGCACACGCGTAAGCCAGCGTCGGCGGTCGTGGCGATCAGGACGGCGTCACGCACGGTGCTGTTCTCCAGGGCGAACGTCAGCAGTACGAAGAACTGCACGTACTCCTCAGCGGAGTGATCCACGCACCAGGAACCCGGCTCGACGGACACGTACAGGTCGGCGCTCACCTCCGTGCCGTCCGTCCGTCCGCTCGGCGTTGATGTGCAGCTCGTGGCTCCCCTCACCGAGGGCCGGGAACAACGCGGTCAACGCGTGCAGGGCGCGGCCCATGGCGGACGCCGTGGCGGCGTTGTCGGGCCGTGGAAGCTGCGGTTCAGGCATGCGGGGCCTCCTCGTCGGAGTCGGGGAGCTGGATGAGCACGGGGGCGGGGTAGACCTCGCGCTCTACGGCGGCCACGTCGGGGCACGGAATGACGGCGGCCTGGAGGTCGTCCGTGTCCATGGGGTGCAGCCACCCGTCACGCACAGACCAGCCGCACGCGCGGGGGTTCGGCTCGGCGGCCGTGGTCGCGATCAGGACGGCGCTGCGCATTGTGCTGCCCTCCAACGCGAACACCAGCAGCATGCGGAAGGCGCAGAACTCGTCTTCGTTCAGGACGGCCAGGCGCAGCGGCTCCATGCCGATCGAGAGATCGGTTCGGCCCGTGACGAACGTGTTGTCGGTCCGCTCGGCCACGAGGTTCAGCGTGTGCTCACCGTCTCCGAGTGCCTGGAACACGGCGGAAAGGGCGGTCAGGGTGCGGCTCATGGCGGCCGTGATGGCGTCGTCTCCGGGGTGGGTGAGCTCCGGGCGTGCAGGCATGAGGACTCCTTGCGGGGCGGTGGGCGGTGGGCGACGGAGGCCGGCCGCACTGCGCCTCTGGGCACAACGGGCTTCTTGTGGGCGCGCGGGCGGCTCCGCCGACGCGTCGCGCTGCCGCTACGCGGCAGGGGCCGGCGGGCGCGCTCCGCGCTCCCTGCGGGAGCTGTGGGGCTCTGGGACGGTCGGGCCCGTGCGGGCCGGGCTGGGGGAGTTGCCCGGCCCGCACGGGGGTCTGTCAGCCGTGCGCGGCGGCGGCTGTGAGGGCGGGAACCGCGAGCGCTTCCAGGGCTGCGGCCTGGTCGGCGTCGGTGAGGGTCTGCGCGGTCGACGTGACCGCCTGCATCACGCCCCCGGCCGTCATCTGCCCACCCCGGATGAAGTGGGAAAGGATCCGGTCCTTCGTCTCGGTGCCGATGCTGAGCGACTTGGTGACGTGCTCGATCGTCTTCGTCGGCTCGTCCAGCGTCTTACCGGCGGCGGCCTCCATCTCGTACACCTTGGCCTCGACGTACTCCTGTGACAGGAAGGTGCGCACGGCGTCGGTGGTCTTGGAGGTGATCAGCTCCAGCGTCTTGCGCTGGGTCTGGCCGGACCAGTTCACCACGCCCTCGTCCTGCTTGCCTCCGAGGTGTACGGCGCGCATGACGTCCTTGGTCTGGGTCAGGCCGTTGCGGCAGACCTGGATGACCGCGCGCGGGGTGATGGTGTACGCCCCGGCTCCTACCTCGCTGTTGGTGATGACGAACCCTGCGGAGATCATCGGGAGTTCGTCACCGCTGCGGCCGTCGAACGGGGAGCGGTAGCCGCGCAGCAGGTTGCGGGCCTGGATCGCGACCGCTTCGGACTCGACGCGCACGTACATGCGCCGGTCGGTGAGGTCGCACCCCGTGATCCGCGTGGGGTGGCCGGACTGCTCCACCCCGTCCAGGGCGGCCAGCAGCATGTCAAGGTTGTCCATCAACTTGTAGCTGTCGGACAGCAGCGCGCGGGCCACGCCCTCGCCGGGCAGGCCGGGGCCGTCCTCGCCCCGGAACGCGCGGAGCATGAAACGGCGCTCCGGACCCTCACGGAGCCACGCGTTGACGTTCTCGTCCAGCAGCGGGACGTTTTCCGCGCGCATGCGGCGCAGGTAGGCCAGCGGGATGCGGAGCTTGTCAGAGATCCCCTCGTCGGCAACGGCGGTGGGCCGGTAGATGCCGTCAACCCTCGTCACGCCACTTGCCGTGATCTGGGACTCGACGCCTTCGACGTGCACGTTTCCCTCGCGCATCCGCAGCGCGGACGCGGGGGCGATGACGTCCAGCTTCCGGCGCTGTCCGTCCTCCAGGATGCGGACCAGGTCGGACAGGTCCGCGTTACGGGCCCCGGTGGGGGCGACGTTCGTAGCGCGCTCGGCGAACTGCTGAGTCATGCGGTGTTCCCCTTCGCTGTTGGTCTCTGCGGGCCGGGGGGCGGAGCCACCGCCCCCCGAACAAAGTCAATAATAGTGTGTTTCAGGGGTGGCTAAACCCACCCCTGACCTGCACACTTAGGCCAACGGCGCGCGGAACTCCGGGATCGGCGTAAAGCTCTGCCGCCGTACGTCCGTGACAGCGGTCACCGGAATGCCGCCGATCACCTCGCACAGGTCGTAGCGGACGCTGTGAGCCGCTCCGACCGGTCCGGCCTGCGCCTTGATGGCCTGCACCCAGTAGACGCCGTGACGCCGTGTCACGGTGCCGTGATACCTGACCTTCTGCCACAGCATCGGCCCGGAGTTCTGCGGGTCAAGGCTGCGCGCCACCGCGAGCGCAAGCGGATTCGCCACCCGCTCGGACAGCAACAGGTCGATGAACGCGCGGTCAATCGTCCCCCGGTCGACCGGCACGTCGGCCAGGGCCGGGCCGGTGTGCCCGGTGCGCACACCCATGGCCCAACCCAACTCGAAGAACGAGCGGACCACGTCCAGCTGTTCGTGAGACACCCTCAAGGCGTCCGGGTCCCGCTCGCTGCGCGCCAACTCGGCCAGCGCGTAACGGGCCTGTTCTTTCTCTGCCTCCGTGATCGGCGCGCCGGTTTCCTGGGTCCGCTCCGGAATCCGCGTGTTCTCCATGGCGTCCCTTCTCCTTTCGGTGATGCCGGGTGGAACGGGGGCACCCCAACCGGGGCGCCCCCGTGCGGATTACTTCAGGAACCCGTTCGCCCGGAGGAACTCGGCCGCGATGTACGCGATTCCGTGGGGCTTGTAGATCTGCGGGAATCGCCGCAACTCAACTTCCATGCGTCCCGACTTGTCGGGGTCGATGAATTCCTGAACCAGCCGGTAAGGCTCATCGTCCCTCGGCATTTCTAGAACGACCGGACCGGCGGCCTTGGTCTCGAACCGAATGCCGGTGTAATCCCGGTCGGAGTTGTGCACGATCTTCACTCCTGCCCGCGCGCACGGCAGGGGCAGAAGGTTCGCGATAGTGCGGGCCCGAATCGCCAGCTCGGTCATGGGCGCGTCTGCGCCGCGCACCCCGCGCACGATCCCGTCAGTGATCGTCAGTTCCATGTTTTCCCCTTCGATGGTCCCTTGCGGTTCCCGGGGGTCGCCTCCCCCAGGACTTAAAATAATAGTGTGTTGCCCGCTCGGATGGAACCCCTGTTGCGCTGCGGGTTGCGCTGGATGTTGCGCCATGGTGTTGCGGTAGAGGTTGTGTTGGGTGTTGCGGGGCCTAGAAGCCGGCTTCTACGTCCTCCCTGGTCACCTCATCAGTCAAGCGTGGTACGACTGCTGACATCCCCTCTGCTGCCGCTCTCCCTGCCCGAATGATAGAAAAAGGGTGGGCTGTGGGTGTGGGTGCTGCGGCGGCGTCGGGGATTGGGACGGATGGGTGTGTTGCGCGTCGGCGGGGCCTCCGCGCGCTGCGGTGGGGCCCTGAGGGCCCTGGGAGGGTGAGGGCGGGCCGGTGGTCCGGCGTGCTTCGGCTCAGTTGCTGGTCCTGGTTATTCGGTCCTCCATGGGCGTGCCTGTTCCTGTCTTCTCCCTGGGGTTGTTTGTCCCCTGGGAGCAGTCACACCCCGAGGGCTGAACCAACGTCCCTTACCCTGAAAGGTGTTGGGCCCCGATGGGATCCTTTTCCTTTCCCGGGTATGCCGCGGTTTACTTAGCCGCACGGAATGCCAATTCAGTTCCTTCCGTTGGTAAGGGATTCGGAGATTCCTCCAAAATGCGGCTCGAAAATTTCGGCGGTTTGACTGGCCCGAGTGATGGGGGTCTGGTTCCAGAGTTGATCCTGGACAAAAGTTTGAAGCATGGGTGGGTTGGTTCTGCCAAAACTACATACTGCATCACCTGATACAGAGTCACCGACAGGGGGCCACACCCTCCCCGTAGCTGCCCGGGCCGCAGGCCCGTTGGCCGTCTCGCGCAGCAGGACCGGCCGTTGGGGCGCATCGCGCCCCTGGGTGGCTGGAGCGCGGCGAAAGCCACCTCGCGGGCCGCAGGCCCCGCAGGCTCCGGGAGCGCAGCGAACGGAGCGTCACCCACCTTGCGCAGCAAGGCGGGTGACGCTGCTCGCGCAGCGAGCAGCAGCGCTCACGCGGAGCGTGAGCGCAACACCCGTGCGCAGCACGGGTGTTCGCTTGCTCCG
>NZ_JBVIGS010000028.1:0-76520 GCF_055570675.1 Streptomyces sp. NPDC031111 | reverse complement strand
CCTCGGCCGCATGTCCAGCGCCATCTGTCCGGCGCGCTGAGAGCACCCAGCACCGCCCGACACAGCCCTCTTCACCTCACTCCCCGCGCAATGACGCGCACATGAATCCGTGCGCCCGTATGCGCAGGTCAGAGCCGCATTCCCGCCTGTCCCGAAGGACGTATCAACCATGGCCGCCACCCCGCAGAAGCCTGCCGCCACGACTCCCCGCCGCAAGGTGAGCCGTCACCGCGGCGAGGGTCAGTGGGCCGCGGGTCACTTCACCCCGCTCAACGGCAACGAACAGGTCAAGAAGGACGACGACGGTCTCAATGTGCGGACACGCATTGAGACGATCTACTCCAAGCGGGGTTTCGACTCGATCGACCCCAGTGACCTGCGCGGGCGTATGCGCTGGTGGGGGCTGTACACCCAGCGCAAGCCCGGGATCGACGGCGGCAAGACCGCGATCCTGGAGCCGGAGGAGCTGGACGACGAGTACTTCATGCTGCGGGTGCGCATCGACGGCGGCGCGCTGACCACCCGTCAGCTGCGGGTGATCGGCGAGATCTCGCAGGAGTTCGCGCGCGGCACCGCCGACATCACCGACCGGCAGAACGTCCAGTACCACTGGATCCGCATCGAGGACGTGCCCGAGATCTGGGACCGGCTGGAGGGCGTCGGACTGTCCACGGTCACCGCCTGCGGTGACACGCCCCGCGTGATGATCGGCTCCCCGGTCGCGGGCATCGCCGAGGACGAGATCATCGACGGGACTCCCGCGCTGGAGGAGATGAAGCGCCGGGTCCTGAACAACAAGGCGTATTCGAACCTGCCCCGCAAGTTCAAGACGGCCATCTCGGGCTCGCCCGTCCTCGACGTGGTGCACGAGATCAACGACGTCGCGTTCGTCGGCGTCCGCCACCCCGAGCACGGGCCGGGCTTCGACCTGTGGGTGGGCGGCGGACTGTCCACCAACCCCAAGCTGGGCGTGCGGCTCGGCGCGTGGGTTCCGATCGAGGACGTGCCCGACGTCTACGAGGGCGTCCTGTCGATCTTCCGGGACTACGGCTACCGCCGGCTGCGCAACCGGGCCCGTCTGAAGTTCCTGGTCGCCGACTGGGGCGCGGAGAAGTTCCGCCAGGTGCTGGAGGACGAGTACCTGGGGCGCAAGCTGACCGACGGGCCCGCTCCCGAGCAGCCGGTGCGGCAGTGGCGCGACCACGTCGGTGTGCACCGCCAGAAGGACGGCCGCTTCTACGTCGGGTTCGCCCCGCGCGTCGGCCGGGTCGACGGCACCACCCTCACCAAGATCGCCGACCTCGCGGAGGCGCACGGCTCGGGGCGGGTGCGGACCACCGTCGAACAGAAGATGATCATCCTCGATGTCGAGGAGGACCGGGTCGACTCCCTCGTGGAGTCCCTGGAGGCACTGGACCTCAGCGCCCGGCCCTCCCCGTTCCGGCGCGGCACCATGGCCTGCACCGGCATCGAGTTCTGCAAGCTCGCCATCGTCGAGACCAAGGCGCGCGGCGCCGCGCTGATCGACGAACTCGAGCGCCGCATCCCGGACTTCGACGAACCGCTCACCATCAACCTCAACGGCTGCCCGAACGCCTGCGCCCGTATCCAGACCGCGGACATCGGTCTCAAGGGCCAGCTGATGCTCGACGAGCGGGGCGAGCAGGTCGAGGGCTACCAGGTCCACCTCGGCGGCGCGCTCGGCCTGGAGGCCGGCTTCGGCCGCAAGGTGCGGGGCCTGAAGGTCACCGCGGACGGACTGCCGGACTACATCGAGCGGGTGCTGAAGCGCTTCCAGGCGGAGCGCGAGGACGGCGAGCGGTTCGCGACCTGGGTCGGCCGCGCGTCGGAGGAGGCCCTGTCGTGAGCGAGCGTGCGGTGCCGTTCCACTGCCCCTACTGCGGGGACGAGGACCTGCGTCCGGGCGAGCAGGGCCACGGCGCGTGGGAATGCGGCGCGTGCAACCGAGCCTTTCAGCTGAAGTTCCTCGGGCTGCTCGCCCGGGGACTTGAGCGATCCGACACGGGAGGGGACCGGACATGACGGCTGTTCAGGAAGAGCGCACCACCGAGGACTTGAAGGCGTTGGCCGAGCAGGCCGGCCGGGACCTGGAGGACGCCTCCGCGCTGGAGATCCTCCAGTGGGCCGCCGACACCTTCGGCAAGCGGTTCTGCGTGACCTCCTCGATGGAGGACGCGGTGGTCGCCCACCTCGCCTCCCGCGCGATGCCCGGCGTCGACGTCGTCTTCCTCGACACCGGCTACCACTTCCCGGAGACCATCGGCACCCGGGACGCAGTGGACGCCGTGATGGACGTCAACGTCATCACGCTCACCCCCCGGCAGACGGTCGCCGAGCAGGACGCGGAGTACGGCCCGAAGCTGCACGACCGCGACCCCGACCTGTGCTGCAAGCTCCGCAAGGTCCAGCCGCTGGAGCAGGGCCTCGAGGGGTACGTGGCCTGGGCGACCGGCCTGCGCCGCGACGAGTCCCCCACCCGGGCCAACACCCCGGTGGTCGGCTGGGACGAGAAGCGGCGGAAGGTGAAGATCTCCCCCATCGCGCGGTGGTCGCAGGACGACGTGGAGGCGTACGTCGCCGAGCACGGCGTCCTCACCAATCCGCTGCTGATGGACGGCTACGCCTCCGTGGGCTGCGCGCCCTGCACCCGCCGGGTGCTGGAGGGCGAGGACGCGCGCGCCGGCCGCTGGGCGGGCCGTTCCAAGACCGAGTGCGGACTGCACGGCTGACCATGACCGCGCCTTCGACGAACCAGGAGAACCACGTGACGACCGGAGCCACCGTCTGGCTCACGGGTCTGCCGAGTGCGGGCAAGACCACCATCGCCCACGAACTGGCCGGCCGGCTGCGCGAGCAGGGCCGCCGGGTCGAGGTGCTCGACGGCGACGAGATCCGCGAGTTCCTCTCCGCGGGCCTCGGCTTCGGCCGCGAGGACCGGCACACCAACGTGCAGCGCATCGGCTTCGTCGCCGAACTGCTCGCCCGCAACGGCGTCATCGCGCTCGTCCCGGTCATCGCGCCGTACGCGGACAGCCGGGACGCGGTCCGCAAGCGGCACGAGGCGAACGGCACGCCGTACGTCGAGGTGCATGTGGCGACCCCGGTCGAGGTGTGCTCCGTACGCGATGTGAAGGGGCTGTACGCCAAGCAGGCGGCGGGCGAACTCACCGGGCTCACCGGAGTGGACGACCCGTACGAGGAGCCCGAGACGCCCGATCTGCGGATCGAGTCCCAGAACCAGACCGTGCAGGAGTCCGCGGCGTCGGTGTACGCCCTGCTCAGCGAAAGGGGACTGGCATGACGACCGTCGCCACCGTCGAGGAGGGTACGGACAGCCCGTACGCCCTCTCCCACCTGGACGCCCTCGAGTCCGAGGCCGTGCACATCATCCGCGAGGTGGCGGGCGAGTTCGAGAAGCCGGTGATCCTGTTCTCCGGCGGCAAGGACTCCATCCTCATGCTGCACCTGGCGCTGAAGGCGTTCACCCCGGCGCCGGTCCCCTTCTCGCTGCTGCACGTCGACACCGGGCACAACTTCCCCGAGGTCCTCGACTACCGGGACCGCACGGTCGCCAAGCACGGGTTGCGGCTGCACGTCGCGTCCGTGCAGGACTACATCGACCGCGGGGTGCTGAAGGAGCGCCCGGACGGCACCCGCAACCCGCTCCAGACCGTGCCGCTCACCGAGAAGATCCAGAGCGAGCGGTTCGACGCCGTGTTCGGCGGCGGGCGCCGGGACGAGGAGAAGGCCCGCGCGAAGGAACGGGTGTTCTCGCTGCGCGACGAGTTCTCCCAGTGGGACCCGCGCCGCCAGCGCCCCGAGCTGTGGAACCTGTACAACGGCCGGCACGCCCCGGGTGAGCACGTCCGCGTCTTCCCGCTGTCCAACTGGACCGAGCTGGACGTGTGGCAGTACATCGCCCGCGAGGGCATCGAGCTGCCGGAGATCTACTACGCGCACGAGCGCGAGGTGTTCCGCCGCTCCAACATGTGGCTGACCGCCGGTGAGTGGGGCGGCCCGAAGGACGGCGAGACCGTCGAGAAGCGGCTGGTGCGCTACCGGACCGTGGGCGACATGTCCTGCACCGGCGCGGTGGACTCCGACGCCGACACCATCGAGAAGGTGATCACCGAGATCGCCGCCTCCCGGCTCACCGAGCGCGGCGCCACCCGCGCCGACGACAAGCTCTCCGAGGCCGCGATGGAAGACCGCAAGCGCGAGGGGTACTTCTAGAGATGAGCACCACCACGACCGAGGAACTCTCGGCCACCACCCTGCTGCGGTTCGCCACCGCCGGTTCCGTCGACGACGGCAAGTCCACCCTGGTGGGCCGGTTGCTGCACGACTCCAAGTCGGTCCTCGCCGACCAGCTGGAGGCCGTGGAGCGGGCGTCGGCGAGCCGGGGCCAGGAGACGCCCGACCTCGCGCTGCTGACGGACGGTCTGCGGGCCGAGCGGGAGCAGGGCATCACCATCGACGTGGCCTACCGCTACTTCGCCACGCCCCGGCGGCGGTTCATCCTCGCCGACACCCCCGGCCATGTGCAGTACACGCGGAACATGGTCACGGGCGCCTCCACGGCCGAGCTGACGGTGATCCTGGTCGACGCCCGCAACGGGGTCGTCGAGCAGACCCGGCGGCACGCCGCCATCGCCGCCCTGCTGCGGGTGCCGCACGTCGTCCTCGCCGTCAACAAGATGGACCTGGTCGACTACCGGGAGGGCGTGTTCGCGCAGATCGCCGAGGAGTTCACGGCGTACGCGACCGAGCTGGGCGTCCCCGAGGTCACCGCGATCCCGATCTCCGCGCTGGTTGGCGACAACGTGGTGGAGCCCTCCGCGCACATGGACTGGTACGGCGGCCCGACGGTGCTGGAGCACCTGGAGACCGTCCCGGTCAGCCACGATCTGGCGCACTGCCACGCGCGGCTGCCCGTGCAGTACGTGATCCGGCCGCAGAGCGCCGAGCACCCCGACTACCGGGGCTACGCCGGCCAGATCGCCGCGGGCACCTTCCGCGTCGGCGACTCGGTGACCGTGCTGCCGTCCGGGCGGACGACGACGGTGACCGGCATCGACCTGCTGGGCAAGCCGGTGGACATCGCCTGGACCCCGCAGTCGGTGACGCTGCTGCTGGCCGACGACATCGACATCTCCCGCGGGGACCTGATCGTCCCCAGCAAGGACGCGCCGGCCACCTCGCAGGACGTCGAGGCCACCGTGTGCCATGTCGCCGACCAGCCGCTGACCGTCGGCCACCGGGTGCTGCTCAAGCACGGCACCCGCACCGTCAAGGCGATCGTGAAGGACATCCCGTCCCGGCTGACGCTCGACGACCTGTCGCTGCACCCGCACCCCGGGCAGCTCACCGCCAACGACATCGGTCGGGTGAAGATCCGTACCGCCGAACCGCTGCCCGCCGACTCCTACTCGGACTCGCGGCGCACCGGTTCGTTCATCCTCATCGACCCCAGCGACGGCACCACGCTCACCGCCGGCATGGTCGGTGAGTCCTTCGCCGCGCCGGAACCCGTCAAGGACGAGGCCGACGACGACGGATGGGACTTCTGACGATGAACTCCCACGACTTCTACTCGATGTTCGCGAAGGAGGGCGGCCGCGTCGGCAGCGGCGCCCTCGGCAGCGGGCAGGGCGGGGTGGCCCGATGTGCGCGATGACGTACGCGCACCGCTCGCGCGCCCTCACCCCCCACCGCCGTAGACGAAAACCCGCCGACTTCCCGGCCACGACCTGACAGACCGTGACCGCCGGGCCTCCGAGAGGACAGCCTCCCGTGCCTGCCACATCCGCCCTGCGCCGTACCCTCGCGGTGATAGCCGCGCTCCCGCTGCTCACCCTGGCCGCCTGCGGCTACGGTTCCCAGGCCAAGGACGACGACACCGCCAAGGTCGCCGCCGGGGCGAAGAAGATCGACGGACTCGACTCCGTCAAGATCGGCTATTTCGGCAACCTCACCCATGGCACCGCGCTGGTGGGGAACAAGAAGGGCCTGTTCCAGAAGGAACTCGGCGCCACCAGGGCCACGTACGCGATCTTCAACGCGGGGCCGTCGGAGATCGAGGCGCTCAACTCCGGGTCCATCGACATCGGCTTCATCGGCCCGTCCCCAGCCATCAACGGCTACACCAAGTCCGGCGGCAAGAACCTGCGGATCATCGGCGGTTCGGCGTCCGGCGGGGTCAAGCTCGTGGTGAACCCGGACAAGGTGAAGTCCCTGAAGGACGTCAAGGGCAAGCGGATCGCGACCCCCCAGCTCGGCAACACCCAGGACGTCGCGTTCCTCAACTGGGTCGCCGAGCAGGGCTGGAAGGTCGACGCCCAGAGCGGCAAGGGCGACGTCACGGTCGTCCGCAGCGACAACAAGGTCACCCCGGACGCGTTCAAGGCCGGGTCGGTGGACGGCGCCTGGGTGCCGGAGCCGACCGCTTCGAAGCTGGTCGCGCAGGGCGGCAAGGTGCTGCTGGACGAGGCCACGCTGTGGCCGGACGAGAAGTTCGTGATCACGAACATCATCGTGCGCCAGCAGTTCCTGAAGGAGCACCCGAAGGCCGTCGAGGCGGTGCTGAGGGCGTCCGTCGAGGCCAACAAGTGGATCAAGGCCAACCCGGACGAGGCGAAGGCCGCCGCCAACGAGCAGTTGGAGGCCGACTCCGGCAAGGCGCTGCCCGCCGAGGTGCTCGACCCGGCGTGGGAGTCGATCACGTTCATCGACGACCCGCTGGCCGCCACGCTCGACGCCCAGGCGGAGCACGCCGTCAAGGCGGGCCTGCTGGAGAAGCCCGATCTGAACGGCATCTACGACCTCACGCTGCTCAACAAGGTCCTCGAGGCCTCCGGTGAGCCGGCCGTCGACGACGCCGGACTCGGCACCAAGTAAGCCCGGATCACGCAGAGTTCCCAGGAGGTGACGACCATGGCCACGACCCTCGCCAAGGCCGCCGACGGCACCGAGGCGGCCACGCAGGCCGCCCGGATCGAGCATGTCTCGAAGTCGTTCGCCGGCCCCGCCGGGCAGCAGCTCGTGCTGGACGACATCACCCTCGATGTCGCGCCCGGTGAGTTCGTCACCCTCCTGGGTGCCTCGGGCTGCGGCAAGTCGACGCTGCTCAACCTGGTCGCGGGGCTCGACCGCCCCTCGGCCGGGACCATCAGCACCGACGGCCGGCCGGCCCTGATGTTCCAGGAGCACGCGCTCTTCCCGTGGCTGACCGCGGGCAAGAACATCGAACTCGCCCTGAAGCTCAGGGGCGTTCCGAAGAACGAGCGCCGGGAGCGGGCCGAGGAGCTGCTCGAACTCGTGCGGCTGAAGGGCGCGCACGGCAAGCGGGTGCACGAGCTGTCCGGCGGTATGCGGCAGCGCGTGGCGCTGGCGCGGGCGATCGCCCAGGAGAGCAAACTGCTGCTGATGGACGAGCCGTTCGCGGCGCTGGACGCCATCACGCGGGACGTGCTGCACGACGAGCTGACCCGGATCTGGCGCGAGACGCAGCTGTCGGTCCTGTTCGTCACGCACAACGTGCGTGAGGCGGTGCGGCTCGCGCAGCGGGTGGTGCTGCTGTCGTCCCGTCCGGGCCGGATCGCCCGTGAGTGGACGGTCGGCATTCCGCATCCGCGTCGCATCGAGGACACCGCCGTGGCGGAACTGTCCGTCGAGATCACCGAAGAACTCCGTGGGGAGATCCGCCGTCATGGCCAGCACTGAGACGACCGCGAAGGACAAGGACGGGGGCGACCTCGCCGGTCTGGAGGCGGGGCTCGACGCACTGGAGACGGTGCAGACCGGCCGCAAGCCGTTCCGGCAGACCTTCACGGAGAAGATCCTGCCGCCGGTCATCGCCATCGCCCTGGTGCTGGCGGTGTGGCAGGCCCTGGTCTCGTTCGAGATCGTCGACGATCCGAGCAAGCTGCCCTCGCCGGGGGCCGTGTGGGACGTGCTCCGGGAGGCATGGCTCCAGGGCGAGCTGCTCGGCTACATCTGGACCAGCGTCTCGCGCGGTCTGCTCGGCTTCTTCTTCGCGCTGCTGATCGGGACCCCGCTGGGGCTGCTGGTGGCGCGGGTGAAGTTCGTGCGTGCCGCGATCGGCCCGATCCTGTCCGGGCTCCAGTCGCTGCCGTCGGTGGCGTGGGTGCCGCCGGCGGTGATCTGGCTGGGTCTCAACAACCAGATGATGTACGCCGTCATCCTGCTCGGCGCGGTCCCCTCGATCGCCAACGGCCTGGTCTCCGGTGTCGACCAGGTGCCCCCGCTGTTCCTGCGGGCCGGCCGGACGCTGGGCGCGACGGGCCTGAAGGGCACCTGGCACATCGTGCTGCCGGCCGCGCTGCCCGGCTATGTGGCGGGTCTGAAGCAGGGCTGGGCGTTCTCCTGGCGTTCGCTGATGGCCGCGGAGATCATCGCCTCCTTCCCGGACCTTGGCGTGGGCCTCGGGCAGTTGCTGGAGAACGGGCGCAACGCCAGTGACATGGCGATGGTGTTCGAGGCCATCCTGCTGATCCTGACCGTCGGCATCGCCATCGACCTGCTGATCTTCAGTCCGCTGGAGCGGTGGGTGCTGCGCAGCCGCGGCCTGCTGGTGAAGGGCTGAGGGACACCATGCGCCGTCCGGTACTTCTCGTCGTCGCCCACGGCAGCCGCGATCCGCGGCACGCCGCGACCGTGCACGCCCTGGTGCGCCGGGTGCGGTCGCTGCGGCCGGGGCTGCGCGTGGAGACCGGGTTCCTGGACTTCAACCTGCCCTCCGTCAAGGGGGTGCTGGAGTCCCTGGACGCGGAGGGCGTCCGCGATGTGGTCGCCCTCCCGCTGCTGCTGACCCGCGCGTTCCACGCCAAGGCGGACATCCCGGCGGTACTGGCGGAGGCCCCGCCCAGGCTGCGGATCCGCCAGGCCGAGGTGCTGGGCCCCTCCCCGCTGCTCCTTTCGGCGCTGGAACGCCGGCTGTACGAGGCGGGCCTCACGCCCGCCGACAAGTCCTCGACCGGGGTCGTCCTGGCCTCGGCGGGGTCCTCCGACCCGGAGGCGATCGCAGTGATCGCAGCAATCGCGCGGGAGTGGCGGCACACCGGTTGGTGCGCCGTGCGGCCTGCGTTCGCCTCCGCATCCCTCCCCCGCACCGAGCAGGCGGTACGCGAGCTGCGCGCCCTCGGCTGCGAACGCGTCGCCGTCGCGCCGTACGTGCTGGCCCCCGGTTTCCTCCCGGACCGTATCGCCCGGGGCGCGGCCGGGGCTGACGTCCTCGCGGACGTCCTGGGCCCGGCGCCGGAGGTGGCCCGGCTGCTCCTCGACCGGTACGACGAGGCGCGGGTGCCGCGGCTCGCGGCGGTCGGGGCCTGATCGGCTCACCGGGCTCAGTCGAAGGACAGGCCGCCCGTCCGGGTCCGCTTGAGCTCGAAGAAGTCGGGTTCGGTGGCCAGCGTCCGGAAGCTGTCGAAGAGCCGGGCCGCCCGCTCTCCCCGGGGAACGGCCCTCAGCACGGGTCCGAACCACACGGTGCCGTCGACATGGAGGGTCGGCGTCCCCACGTAGGCGCCCGAGTCCGCTTCGGCGCCCGCCTCGTGGCTGCGGCGCACGGCGTCGTCGTACGCCGGGTCGTGCGCGGCGGCGGCCAGGTCGCCCGGCAGGCCGAGTTCGGTGAGGGATTCGGCGATCACGGTGTCGAAGTCCTCGGCGCCGCGTTCGTGGATGCGGGTGCCGAGCGCGGTGTAGAGGTCGCGCAGCACCTTCTCGCCGTGCCGTTCGGCGGCGGCCACCGCCACCCGCACCGGGCCGATGGAGCGGTCGACCAGGTCCCGGTACCAGTCGGGCAGTTCGTTGCCGAGGTTGTGCAGATACAGGCTCATCACACGGAAGCGCAGATCGAGGGGGCGTTCCCGCTCGACCTCCAGCAGCCAGCGGGAGGTGATCCAGGCGAAGGGGCAGGCGGGGTCGAAGTAGCAGTCGACGCGCGTGGGCGCCGGTTCGTTCGTCATGCCGCCGAACCTATGCGGGACCCTCGCCGGCGTCCTGGCCCACTTCCGCGTCTTCTCCCTGGGCCACTTGGTCAGTCCCCGGTGAGCTCGACGAGCTTCACCACCGTGTTCCAGTTGCGGCTGGTGGCGATCACGCCCTTGTTGAGGCGGGGTTTGGCCAGGTGCTCGGCGAGTTTGGAGCGGCCCAGGCCGTTCGGGGCGTACAGGTAGAGCGCGCGGTCGCCGAGGCGGAACTCCTCGGGCAGATACGCCGCTTTGTCGATCTCGGCGAAGCGCTCGGGGGTGACGGGCGCCGAGAAGTAGGTGACGTGGAGCTGCTTGGCCTCCAGCGTCGCGGCCGGGAACGGGCAGGCGTCCACGATCGCCTTCAGATAGGCGTGGTCGCGCACGATCACGTCGACGGGGAAGCCGAAGTGCCGCTCGATCGCCCCGGCCAACTCGGCGGCGAGCGACTCCTCGTCGCCGTGCGCGGAGGTGAACACCGCCTGGCCGCTCTGGAGATGGGTGCGCACGCCCTCGTGGCCGAGGCCCTCCATGAGCGTGCGCAGTTCCGCCATCGGGACTTTCCTGCTGCCGCCCACGTTGATCCCGCGCAGCAGCGCCGCGTATCTCGTCGCCATGGGCACACACCCTAGGACGGCCGTCGTGCCCCGTGGGGGTGGGCACGACGGCCGGGTCCGCGACGGGCGGACTGCTCGGCACTCTGGCGGACCGGTGGGGTCCGGATCAACCGGTACACGCCCCTGTGACTTATTCAACAACCTTGTGGAAACGGCGGCGGGCTCCCGGAACCCTGATCATCGGCCCCGAGGTCCCGGGTACGTGTAGGGGGCCACTGTCCTCCCCAGTGGGGAGGTGGTGAGCGCCGATGGGATGACCCGGGTCCTCCGAGCTTCACCGGACAGCACGACGAGACCGGCTTATCCGGCCCATACCTTCGAAAAGTCAGGTGGCGGCAGGGGGTCGCTGCCGAACGCGAGGGAGCGAGCCCGTCATGGGGAACGGAGAATCACGGGTGCGGGGATTGGCCGCCCGGGCCGGCGGCTGGAGCGCCCGGCACCGCTGGGCGGCCGTCGGCATCTGGGTGCTGTTCGTCGTGCTGGCGATGGGACTCGGTTCGGCCGCCGGCCGGGTCGACGTCGGCGACAGCGATCAGCTCAAGGGAGAGACGAACACCGCCGCCCGCATCATCGAGGACGCCGGTATCGAGGAGCCGGCCAGTGAGACCGTACTGATCCAGGCCAAGGACGGTGGTCCGAAGGCCACGGACGCCGAGTTCAGGTCGGCGGTCACCGCGGTCGTCACGGCCGTGGAGAAGACCGGCGAGGTCACGCAGGTCACCTCGCCGTACGAGAGCGACACCATCTCGAAGGACGGGCGCAGCGCGCTGGTCCAGTTCGACATGCGGGGCGACTCGGACACCGCCGGTGAGCGGGTCGAGCCGGTCCTGAACGCCGTGGAGGACGTCCAGAAGGACCACGACTCGCTGCGGATCGAGGAGATCGGCGGCGCCAGCATGATGAAGACGTTCGACGACGCGTTCGGCGACGACTTCAAGAAGGCCGAGTACTCGGCGGTGCCGGTGGCGCTCGGCATCCTGCTGATCGCGTTCGGCGCGCTGGTGGCGGCGCTGCTGCCGGTGGCCCTGGCGATCACCGCGATCATGGCGACGATGGGTCTGATGGGCCTGGTCAGCCATCTCCAGCCGATGAGCGAGACCGCGAACTCGGTGATGCTGCTGGTCGGCCTCGCCGTCGGGGTCGACTACTGCCTGTTCTACCTGCGCCGGGAGCGCGAGGAGCGGGCCGCCGGACGGGACGCGCAGACGGCGCTGCGGATCGCCGCGGCGACCAGTGGCCGGGCGATCGTCGTCTCCGGTGTCACGGTGTGTGTGGCCATGGCGGGCATGCTGTTCACCGGGATCGCCGAGTTCGAGGCGATGGGCCTGGCCTCGCTGATGGTCGTGGCGGTCGCCATGGTCGGTTCGGTCACCGTCCTGCCCGCGCTCCTCTCGCTGCTGGGCGAGCGGGTCGAGAAGGGCCGTGTGCCGTTCCTGCGCCGGCGCCGCACCGGCGGCGGCAATGACAGCCGGTTCTGGTCGGCGGTGCTGAAGCGGGTCCTCGCCAGGCCGGTGCTGTCGGTGGTGGTGGCCACCGGTGCGCTGCTGGCGGTGGCGGCTCCCGCGGTCGGGATGAAGACGCAGAACCTCACGCTGGACCAGGAGTTCGGTGACTCGCTGCCGATCGTGCAGACGTACAACCGGGTCAACGAGGCCTTCCCGGGCGGTTCCGAGCCGGCCGAGGTGGTCGTCAAGGCGAACGACATCAACGCGCCCGAGGTGAAGTCCGCGCTCGAGGAGTTCCGTGAGCGGGCGATCAGTTCGGGGGCCTCGCGCGGCCCGGTCGAGATCAAGCTGCACGACCAGCAGAACGTCGCCTTCGTCTATGTGCCGCTGGTCGGCGGCTCGGACCAGGACAAGGCGGGCGAGAGCCTGGACAAGCTGCGCGACGAGGTGCGGCCCGCCACGCTCGGCGAGGTGGACGGCGTCGAGGCGCCGATCACCGGTCAGGTCGCCGGTTCGAAGGACTTCAACGACCAGCTGGTCGGCTCCGTCGTCCCGGTCTTCGCCTTCGTGGTGGTCTTCGCCTTCGTGCTGATGCTGCTGTCGTTCCGGTCGCTGACGATCGCGATCACCTCGATCGTGCTGAACCTCCTGTCGGTGGGCGCCGCGTACGGCATCCTCGTGGCGGTCTTCCAGCACGGGTGGGGCGCGTCCCTGGTGGGCGCGGAGGGCGTCGGCGCGATCATCACCTGGCTGCCGCTGTTCCTGTTCGTGATCCTTTTCGGCCTGTCGATGGACTACCACGTGTTCGTGGTCTCCCGGATCCGCGAGGCCCGGATGCGGGGCCGTACGACGCGGGACGCGATCCAGCACGGTGTGGTCACCACGGCGGGTGTGGTCACCAGCGCCGCGGTCATCATGGTCGCCGTGTTCGCGATCTTCGGGACGCTGTCCATGCAGTCGATGAAGCAGATGGGCGTGGGCCTCGCGGCGGCGGTGCTGATCGACGCGACGATCATCCGGGGTGTGCTGCTCCCGGCGGTGATGGCGCTGCTCGGCGAGCGCAACTGGTATCTGCCGAAGTGGCTGCACCGGATGCCCGACCTGACCCACGACGAGTCACCGGAAGCGCTGGCGCCGAAGGGGGCACGGGACGACGAGGGCGAACGAGTACCGGTCTGATCCAGCAGAAAGGGGCCCGGCGAATGCCCGCCGGGCCCCTTCCGCAACTGCGGGCAGTCGTGCCCCGCAACTGCGGGCAGTCGTGCCCCTTAGCTGCGGGCGGCCCCGCCCCTTAGCTGCGGGCAGTCGTGCCCCGCAACTGCGGGCAGTCGTGCCGCTGGGGCGGCACGGGTGGGCGCAGCGGCACCCCGTAGTCGCCGGGCTGCGTAACTTCCCCCGGCCTCAGCTGCGGCCGGGGCGTGGGTTCGCTCGCCGGCGCTTGCCGGGTGCCGCTGCGCCCACCCGTGCCGCCCTGCGGCACGACTGCCCGCAGCTGCGGCGGCGGAGGCAGGCACGACTGCCCCCAGCTGCGCTAAGGCAGCTCCGCCTCGATGAGGTCGGCCGCCCGCTGGGTGCCGCCCTCCTCGGCCATGTCGGCCTGGATCGCCTTCAGCCGCCGCGCCACCTCCGGGTCGTCGACCAGAGCCAGCGCCGCCGCCCTCAGCACCGAGGCCGTCGCCTCCTCCGTGGGAACATGCCGAGCCACCCCCAGCCCCTGAAGCATGTCCGCGTTCCCGAACTGATCCACGGCCTGCGGTACGGCGATCATCGGGGTGGCCGTCGCCAGCCCCTCCTGGCTGCCCCCGGCCCCCGCGTGGGTGACGAACAGGTCGGCCTGCTTGAGGATCGCGAGCTGCGGCACCCAGGAACGCACCTCGACGTTCTCCGGTACGTCACCCAGCTCGGCGGGGTCGACATGCCGGCCGATCTGGAGCACCAGGTGCCAGCCCGGCAGGTCGCCGAACGCCTTGACGCACTCCCGGTAGAAGGCCGGCTGCTTGGTGAAGGACGACCCGAGCGACACCAGCACGACCTTCTCGGCTCCCGCGGGCCGCTGCCAGTCGCCCTCGGCGCCGCGGTCGCCCTGGCAGGCGCCGACGAAGGAGTGCACGCTCTCGTCGACCCGGTCGGCGTTCGGCTGGAGCGCCTTGGGGATGAGGACGATCGAGCGGGCGGGACGGCCCACGAACGGGTCCGGGTGCTCGGTGATCCCGTTCTCCTCGAGCCAGGCGTGGAAGCGGGCGTAGTACGCCTGTCCGCGCTCGGTCTTCAGCGGCTCCTCCCACATCGGCTCGCCGACCTCCTTCTCGTACCCGTCCCAGGCGACGAGGTTCGGCGAGAGGGAGACCGCGGGCACGCCCCAGCGGTGGGCGAGCACGCGCGCCGGGTAGGACGTGATGTCGTGCAGGACGAGGTCGGGGGTGTCCCCCTCATAGGCCTCGATGAGCTGCGGGAGCGCCTGGACGGCGTCGTTCAGGAACGGCTCCACGTTGTCCAGCAGCGTGGTGCCCCACGCCTCCGGATCGGCGTCCGGGCCCGGCAGCGTGCTGTTCCACGGCTTGGGCTCGGCACCCGTTTCGGCGACCTTCTCCGCGAAGAGCGGCGGGATCGCGTAGGTCACCCGGTGGCCACGCGCCACGAGCTCGCGGATCACCTCGAGGCTCGGGTTCACGTGCCCGTGGGCGGCGATGGAGAACATGGCGATGTGCGCGGGACTGGTCATACCGGGACCATAGGCGAGACGAGACGTCTCGTGCAACTTGTTTGCGATCACGGCCCCGCGCACACCGCCCGACCTGGGTGAATGCGACACTGGCCGACGGCCGGCCGGATCCCGGCGGTCGGATGCGGACGGACACGGAGGCGGACGGATGGACGAGGCGCGGGCCCGGGACGTACTGGCGGCGGCCGGGGTGCTGCCCGGCGCGGCGGCAAACGCTCGGCTGCTCGCCCTCGGTGAGAACGCGGTGTTCGCCGTCGGTGACCTGGTCGTCAAGGTGGGCCGCGACGCGGAACTGCTGGACCGGGCCCGCCGCGAGCTGGCCATCGCGGAATGGCTGGCCGACGAGGGCGTGCCGGCGGTGCGGGCGGCACGACCGGAGGCGCTGCTGACCGACGGGCACCCGGTGACCGTGTGGCACCGGCTGCCGGAGGCCGTACGGCCGGCCGAACCCCGCGACCTGGCCGCACTGCTGCGGCTGGTCCACGCCCTGCCCGCTCCTCCCGTCGAGCTGCCGCCCCGCGAGCTGCTGGGCGGTGTGGAGCGCTGGTTGCGGCTGGCGGGCGACGCGATCGATCCCGCGGACGCGGCGTATCTGCGCGAGCGGCGGGACGGATTCGCCTCGGCCGCCGCGGCGCTGACACCCCATCTGCCGCCGGGCCCCATCCACGGGGACGCGCTGCCCCGCAATGTGCACATCGGGCCGGACGGGCCGGTCCTGGTGGACCTGGAGACCTTCTCGGCCGATCTGCGCGAGCACGACCTGGTGGTGATGGCCCTGTCCCACGACCGCTACGGGCTGCCGGACGAGGCGTACGCGTCCTTCACCGGGACCTACGGCTGGGACGTGCGCGCCTGGGAGGGCTGCTCGGTGCTGCGCGGCGCGCGGGAGACGGCCAGCTGTGCCTGGGTCGCCCAGCACGCGCCGGGCAACCCCAAGGCGCTGGCCGAGTTCCGGCGCCGGGTGGCGTCCCTGCGGGACGGGGACGAGACCGTGCGCTGGTATCCCTTCTGACCCACGGGCCGCCCCGCGGGCGGGTCAGACCCGCTCGCCCGCCAACTCCCGCAGCGGCCAGGTGCCGTCGACCAGTGCGGTCGCGTCGCCCTTGCGGCGCAGGAAGCTCTGGAAGTCCGCCGCCCATGCGGCGTACCACTCGATCTGACGGCGGTGCAGTTCCGCCGGGCCGAGGGCCGCCACCTTGGGATGGCGGCCGGCTATCGCGCAGGCCAGCCGGGCCGCCGCGAGGGCGTCGGCGGTCGCGTCGTGCGCCGAGTCGAGGACGACGCCGTACTCCGCGCAGACCGCTTCGAGGTTGCGCTTGCCCCGGCGGTAGCGGTCGACTGCGCGGTCGATGGTGTACGGGTCGATGACCGGGGCGGGATCGCTGCCGCCCAGGCGGTCGCTCAGGGACGGCAGTCCGTACCGCCGCAGTTCGGCGGAGAGCAGGGTCAGGTCGAAGGCCGCGTTGTAGGCGACGACCGGGACGCCCGTCTTCCAGTAGGCGGTGAGGACGCCGGCGATGGCGTCGGCCACCTGGTCGGCGGGGCGGCCCTCGGCGGTCGCCCGCTCATTGCTGATGCCGTGCACCGCAACCGCGTCCTCGGGGATCGGCACGCCCGGGTCGGCCAGCCACTCCCGGCGCCCCATCGGCTCTCCCGCCCTGACCTCGATCACGGCCCCCGTGACGATCCGCGCCTCGCGCGGGTCCGTACCCGTCGTCTCCAGGTCGAAGCCGATCAGCAGCTCCCGGTGCCAGCCCATGGGCTGCCCCCCTTCTGTGTGGTGCGTTCCCCCAGTGGTCTCCACCCTCCCACGCACCACTGACAATCGGAGGATCGCCTTCCGATTACGGCCGGACCAACCGGCGCCACTTCCGGGCGTTCAGGACACCGGACGCGAATCCGCCCACATCAGCTCGAACTCCTCGCGATAGGTGGGGAACAGCCCACCCTCCTCGACCTCACCCGGCTTGACCACCTTGGTCCCGTTGCGCAGGACCAGCACCGGCGCCTCCATCCCCCGGGAACGCCGCAGATGGTTCTGCACGACCGCGATGCCGTCCGACCCGTCCCCATCCACGAGGTAGGCCGTGCAGCGGGGCGTCTCGTCGTACACCTGGATCTCGAAGGCGCCGGGGTCGCGCAGCCGGGACCGGACGCGGCGCATGTGGAGGATGTTCATCTCGACGGCGCGCCCCAGCTCGCCGCGCTTGAGACCGAGTTCGCGCTCACGGCGCTTGACGGCGCTGGAGGCCGGGTTGAGGAACAGCAGCCGCACCCGGCAGCCGGACTCGGCCAGCCGCACCAGTCGGCGCCCGGAGAAGTTCTGCACCAGCAGGTTGAGGCCGATCCCGAGGGCGTCGAGCCGGCGGGCCCCGCCGAAGATGTCCTCGGCCGGGAACTGGCGCAGCAGCCGCACCCGGTCGGGGTGGACGGCGACGACGTCGGCGTACCGGTCGCCGACCAGGTCCTCGACCGCGTCGACGGGCAGCCGCCGCGCGGACGGCACGTCACCGCCCGCGCCGAGCATCTCCAGCAGTCGCGCGGAGGCCCGTTCGGCCTGGTTGAGGACCGCCTCGGACAGCGCGCGGTTGCGGGAGACGACGTTGCGGGTGACCTCCAGCTCGTCCAGGGCGAGCTCGACCTCCCGGCGGTCGTCGAAGTACGGCTCGAAGCAGGGCCAGTGCTGGACCATCAGCTCGCGCAGCTGCGGCAGGGTGAGGAAGGACAGCACGTTGTCGTCGGCCGGGTCGAGCAGATAGCCCTTGCGGCGGCTGACCTCGCGCACCGCGACCGCGCGCTGCACCCACTCCTGCCCGGCGGGCCCGGCGGCGGCGACCACCCAGTCGTCGCCGTGCACCGGCTCGTACACGGGCCGCAGCACGGCCGCCACGACCGCGCGCAGCCGCTGCTCGACCAGGTTCAGCCAGATGTAGGCGCGGCCGGCCCGCTGGGCGCGGGTGCGCACCTCGCGCCAGGCGTCGGCGCCCCAGTCCAGCTCCGGCCCGATCGAGCCCGCGTCCATCGGCCGTGCCAGGGACACCGCACCGGGCGGGACGTCCGTGGAACTGCTCCCCTCGTGACCGTCGTCACCAGGGGGCAGTTCCAGCCCTCCCGAGCCCACCCGCGCACCGCCTTCCGCTCCCCCGAGCACTCCCGTCCCAACGATCAAGGAGAGTACTCCGCCAGCGGTGCACGGTGCAGCCCGATGGACAGGGTCGTTTCTCAACTTCCCCCGTCCACACGATCGTTCCGGCGCGCGGGCTCCCCGGAGTGAGCGGAGTCATAGCGGGATCGGCGGACGCGGGGGCCGTGGGAGGTCCGGCGACGGGTGGAGGTTGTTCCCGCCCTTTCGGGGAGACTCGGGGACACTCGGAGCCAAGGCGTCCCCCCGGCGCCGTACACCTGAAAGAGTCGTATCCATGCAGGTCTGGCCTGGCGAGGCGTATCCGCTCGGTGCCACGTACGACGGCGCCGGAACGAATTTCGCGGTCTTCACGGAGGCCGCGGACCGAGTAGAGCTGTGTCTGCTCCACGACGACGGCTCCGAGACCGCGGTCGAGCTGCGCGAGAGCGACGCGTTCGTACGGCACGCGTACGTGCCCGGCGTCATGCCCGGGCAGCGGTACGGCTTCCGCGTGCACGGGCCGTACGCGCCCGAGCACGGGCTGCGCTGCAACTCGGCGAAGCTGCTGCTCGACCCGTACGCGCGTGCGATCAGCGGGTCGGTCCGCTGGGGCGAGGAGGTCTACGGCTACCACTTCGGCGCGCCCGAGCGGCGCAACGACCTCGACTCGGCGCCGCACACGATGACGTCGGTCGTGGTCAACCCCTACTTCGACTGGGGCGACGACCGCCGCCCCCGTACGGAGTACCACCACACCGTGATCTACGAGGCCCATGTCAAGGGCCTCACCATGCGCCACCCGGGGCTGCCGGAGGAACTGCGCGGCACCTACGCGGCCCTCGCCCACCCGGCGGTCATCGATCACCTGACCGAGCTGGGGGTGACCGCGCTGGAGCTGATGCCGGTGCACCAGTTCGTGAACGACCACCGTCTGGTGGACATGGGCCTGAACAACTACTGGGGCTACAACACGATCGGCTTCTTCGCCCCGCACAACGCGTACGCGTCCTGGGGCGACCGGGGCCAGCAGGTGCTGGAGTTCAAGTCGGCGGTGAAGGCGCTGCACGAGGCCGGGATCGAGGTGATCCTCGACGTGGTCTACAACCACACCGCCGAGGGCAACCACCTGGGCCCGACGCTGTCCTTCAAGGGCCTCGACAACCCCTCGTACTACCGGCTGACCGACGACCGCCGCTACTACATGGACACGACGGGCACCGGGAACTCCCTGCTCATGCGGTCCCCGCACGTCCTCCAGATGATCATGGACTCGCTGCGGTACTGGGTCACCGAGATGCACGTCGACGGGTTCCGCTTCGACCTGGCGGCGACCCTCGCGCGGCAGTTCCACGAGGTGGACCGGCTGTCGTCGTTCTTCGACCTGGTGCAGCAGGACCCGGTGGTGTCGCAGGTGAAGCTGATCGCCGAGCCGTGGGACGTGGGCGAGGGCGGCTACCAGGTGGGCAACTTCCCGCCGCTGTGGACCGAGTGGAACGGCAAGTACCGCGACACCGTGCGGGACCTGTGGCGGGGCGAGCCGCGCGCCCTCGCGGAGTTCGCCTCCCGGCTGACCGGCTCCTCCGACCTCTACCAGGACGACGGGCGGCGCCCGCTGGCCTCGATCAACTTCGTGACCTGCCACGACGGCTTCACCCTGCACGACCTCGTCTCCTACAACGACAAGCACAACGCGGCCAACGGCGAGGACAACCGGGACGGCGAGAACCACAACCGGTCCTGGAACTGCGGCGTCGAGGGCGAGACCGACGACCCGGACGTGCTGCGGCTGCGGGCCCGGCAGATGCGGAACTTCATCGCGACGCTGATGCTGTCCCAGGGCGTGCCGATGATCAGCCACGGCGACGAGGTGGCCCGCACCCAGCGCGGCAACAACAACGCGTACTGCCAGGACAACGAGCTGGCGTGGCTCGAGTGGCCCGTCGGGGCCGAGGACACCGAGGAGGACCCGCGCCGTCAGCTGCTGGAGTTCACCCGCGCGATGGTGTGGCTGCGCAAGGACCACCCGGTCTTCCGGCGGCGCCGCTTCTTCCACGGCCGGCCGGTGGAGGGCACCCACGACGACCTCTCCGACATCGCCTGGTTCACCCCCGAGGGGGCGGAGATGACCCAGCGGGACTGGGACTCCGCGCGGGCGTCGGCCCTGACGGTGTTCCTCAACGGTAACGCGATCTCCGAGCCGGGGCAGCGCGGGGAGCGCATCACCGACGACTCGTTCCTGCTGATGTTCAACGCCTCGCCGAAGCCGCTGGACTTCGTCGTCCCGGTCGACCACGGTCGGCAGTGGCAGGTGGTGGTGGACACGGCCCGCGCGGACGGCGTCCCGCCGGGGACCGGTCCTAAGGTGACGGCCGGCACGCGGCTGACCCTGACGGACCGCAGCATGACGGTGCTGCAACGGCCCGCGTAGGGGGCGCGGTCCCTGACGTTCTTTCGCCCCCGCCGCCCCTTCCCGACCCGAACCTGGGGCTCCGCCCCAGACCCCGCTCCTCAAACGCCGGAGGGGCTGGAAGTCAGCCCCTCCGGCGTTTGAGGAGCGGGGGTCCGGGGGCAGCGCCCCCGGGGGACGGGAATGGGAAGGGGCGGCGGGGGCGAAAACACCCCGCTCGCGGCCCCGAACGGAGGAGCGATGACACGAGATGCGGTCACGCGGGTACGTAGGTTCTCATGACCTCTGAGCGACCTGACCCGGCGGTGCCCACGGCCACCTACCGGCTGCAGTTGCAGCCCGGCTTCCCGTTCCGCGCGGCGGCGGACGCCGTGCCGTACGTGGCCTCGCTCGGCGTGTCCCACCTGCACCTGTCCCCCGTCCTGGAGGCCGTCCCCGGCTCCCTGCACGGTTACGACGTGGTGGACCACGCGCGCGTGCGCGAGGAACTGGGCGGCGAGGAGGGGCTGCGGGAGCTGGCGCGCACCGCGCGGGAGAACGGTCTCGGTCTGATCGTGGACATCGTCCCGAACCACATGGCGATGTCACCGCGGCACAACCGGGCCCTGTGGGAGGTGCTGCGGGACGGCCCCGCGTCGCGCCACGCGCGGTGGTTCGACATCGACTGGGAGGCGCAGGGCGGGCAGGTGCTGCTGCCGGTGCTCGGCGGGCCGCTCGGCCAGGAGGGGGACCGGCTGAAGACCGACGGCGACGTGCTGCGCTACTACGACCACGCGTTCCCGCTGCGCGAGGGGACGGCCGGGCTGCCCCTCCCGCGGCTGCTGGACGCGCAGTGGTACCGCCCGGTGTGGTGGCGGCTGGCCCGGACGGAGCTCAACTACCGGCGGTTCTTCAGCATCTCCGAACTGATCGGGGTGCGGGTCGAGGACCCGGAGGTGTTCGAGGCCACGCACGGCAAGATCCTTCAGCTGCTCCGGGAGGGCGTGATCGACGGGCTGCGCGTCGACCACCCCGACGGGCTCGCCGACCCGGACGGCTATCTGCGGCGGCTGCACGAGGCCACGGGCGGCCGCTGGACGGTGGTGGAGAAGATCCTCTCCGACGGGGAGCCGCTGCCCGCCGCCTGGCCGGTCGCCGGCACCACCGGCTACGACGCCCTGCGGCACGTGGACGGGCTGTTCACGGACCCGGCCGGGTTCGGGGAGCTGCTGGGCCGGTACCGGCGGTTCGCGGCCCCGCAGACGGACCGGGGCGGCGACTGGGACGCCACGGTGCGGCGGGCCGCGTACAAGGTGCTCACGCACGAACTGGCCACCGAGGTGGACCGGCTGACCCGGGTGACGAGCCGGCTCTGCGCGACCTCGCCGGAGCCCGCGCTGCGCGACCGCGCGCCGTGGGCGCTGCGCACGGCGCTCCAGGAACTGCTGGTCCGGCTGGAGGTGTACCGGCCGTACCCCTCCGTGGACGCGGCCGGTGTCGTCACCGAGGAGGCGGCCGCCGAGGCCCGGCTCGCCTTCGCCGTCCCCGAGGAGGCCGGGGCGGTGGACGTCGTACGGGATCTGGTGCTCGGGCGGTACGGGGACGGGCCGGAGCACGTGGAGTTCCGTACGCGGTTCGCGCAGACCGCGTCGGCCCTGCGCGCCAAGTCCGTGGAGGACACGGCGTTCTACCGCTATGTGCCGCTGCTGTCGGCGACGGAGGTGGGCGGGAACCCCGGCGACCCGGCGGTGTCCCCGGAGCGGTTCCACGCGTACTGCGCGCGTGTGCAGCGCGACTGGCCGTCGTCCGGGACGGTCGTCTCGACGCACGACACCAAACGCAGCGCCGACGTACGGGCGGCGCTGCACGTCCTCACCGAGTGCCCGGAGCGCTGGGCGGACGTCCTCGCGGACGTGACGCGGAGCGGCGAGGGCGTGCCGGACGCGCAGCTGGCGTGGGCGGCCTGGCAGACGGTGTTCGGGCTCGGCCCGGCGGAGGAGGAGCGGGTACAGGGCGCGCTGCTGAAGCATGTGCGCGAGGCGGGGCTGTACACCAGCTGGACGGAACAGGAGCCGCCGTACGAGGAAGCGGTGGCGGAGTTCGTGGCGGCGGGGCCGTGCGGAGTGCCGGGCGAGCGGGTGGCGGCGTTCCGTACCGCGCTGGAACCGTACATCCGGGCGAATGTGCTGGGCACGGCCCTGGTTCATCTGACGATGCCGGGGGTGCCCGACCTGTACCAGGGCACGGAGCGCGAGTACCGGGCGCTGGTGGACCCGGACAACCGGCGGACCGTGCGGTTCGGGGACGGGGAGAGCGACAAGGAGGCGGTGACGCGGGCGGCGCTGCGGCTGCGAGCGCACCGGCCGGACGTCTTCGGTGACACGGCGTCGTACGAACCGCTGACCGCCGAGGGGCCCGCGGCGGCGCACTGCCTCGCGTTCGTGCGCTCCGGCGAGGTCCTCACCGCCGTGACCCGCCTGTCGCTGCGGCTGGCGGAGGCCGGCGGCTGGCGCGACACACGGCTGCCGCTGCCGCCGGGCCGGTGGACCGACGCGCTGGAGCCCGGACGGGAGTTCGACGGGGAGGCGCACGTGGCGGACCTGTTCGGACGGCTGCCGGTGGCCCTGCTGGAGAGGCTCCCGGACCGACCCCGTCCGTGACCGGTCCGCATGCCCCGGGGCGCCCCCTGGAGGCTCCCTCTCATGCTCTTGACACCACCCTCCCGCCGTGGGGTACTGCGCAATGCGGATTCAGGTGGTTGTGACGGGGGGTGGGTCCGCTGCTGGAGCTGTGCTATCCGACACCGGCCGAGCTGGTCTCCTCGGCCCGCGCGCTGGCGGTCCGGGCGCCCGGTCTGTGCGTCCTGCGGCAGGTGGGGGTCTCCCGCGCGGGCCGGCCACTGCACCTGCTGTCCGTGGGGCACGCCCCGCAGGCCGTACTGGTGGTCGCCGGCGCCCATGCCAACGAGCCGGCCGGCGGGGGCACGCTGCTGGCGCTGGCCCGGCGGACCGTGCGGGAGCGGGACCTGCGCGACGGCACGTCGTGGCACTTCCTGCTGTGCGCGGACCCCGACGGGGCGAGCCTCCATGTGACGCCGGCGCCACGGAGTCTGTACGACTACCACCTGGGGTTCTTCCGTCCCGCGGGGCCGGAGCAGCCGGAGTGGGCGCCGTCGGTGCTGCCGCCCGACCGGCTGCCGCCCGAGACCCGGGCGCTGACCCGGGTCATCGACGAGGTGCGGCCGTTTCTCCAGGTGTCCCTGCACGGCACCGATCTCGGCGGCAGCTGGGTGCAGTTGACGAGGGACGTGCCCGGACTGGCCGAGCCGTTCGCCAAGTCCGCGGCGCAGCTGCACATCCCGGTGGAGACGGGCGCCTCGGACGCGGCGGGCTGGCCGGCGTCCGGCCCCGGCGTGCATGTGATGCCGGCTCCGGAGACCGCGCCGGCCTATCCGAGCCTGACCGACGACGCGCGGCACAGCACCTGGTACCACGCCCACCGCTACGGCGGGCTGACCGCGGTGATCGAGGTGCCGATGTGGGCCAGCGACCTGGTGGACGACCCGGCACCGCATCCGGCGCCGGACGCGGCGATGCGCCGTCTCGCGGACCGGCTGCTGCGGGACGCGGAGGAGGTGCGTCGCGTGCTGGAGGACGCGGGGCCGGGGCGCGCGGACGCCGACGGTCCGCTGCTGCGGGCGGCCACCTGGGGGCTGGAGCTGGTGCCGGGGCTGGCCGCCGATCTGATCCGCACACCGCCCGCCGACGGGACGCGGGCGTATGTGGGCAGCGTGGACGCGTTCGCGCGGCGGGTGCCGTTGAGGGCGGCGGCGATGCTGCGGCGGGCGTTGAGCGGGAGTGATGAGCGGGCGGCGGCGCGGCTGGAGCGGCTGGTCGCCCACTGGAGTCGTGCGTTCGCCGCGCGGTTTCGGGCGCGGTGGGTTCCTGTGGACCATCAGGTGGAGCATCAGTCGCGGACCGTGTTGGCGGCGGCGCGGCATGCTCGGGAGCAGGCACGCTGACGCTGTGTTGGGGCTGGGCGGGGTGGGTTGCGCGGCCCGGCGCTTGCCGGGTGCCGCCTGCGCCCACCCGTGCCGCCCCAGCGGCACGACTGCCCGCAGGCTGCGGGGGCGGGCTAGGGGGTCAGGGCGAAGACCGAGCCTGTTCTGGCCGTCATCGTGCAGGTGTTTGGGAAGGTTTGTGTGTAGGTGACGGGGTGGCCTCGCCAGGTGCCCGTCGCGTGGGCGGTGATGGGGGCGTAGATCATCGGGCAGACGACGCCCTCCTTCGGGGGGAGGTCGGCGATGCGGCCGTCCACCGCCGCCAGCTCCGCACAGGCGTCGGCCGCCCGTCGGTGTCCGCTCGGTGGATCGCACCGCAGCACGCTGCCGCCCGTGACGGCCGGTGTCTCGCCGGGGTTGACCGTGAGCAGCAGCCGGCTCTCCTCGGCCGGCTGTTCGCCCTCCGCCCGCGCGGGGGCCGTGCAGGCGAGCAGGACGAGGGCGGCGAGCAGGCCCGCCCGTACCGCTTTCAGTGAGGTGTGCGTCATTCCCGATGCATCGGCACGGCGGTCCCCGGACCCCAGCCCGGCTCACCCGAACGGAAGGGGTCGCGCACGGCCAGCTCGAACGCGGCGAGCACGACCCGCGCCTGGTACTCCGCCTGGCGCGCGACCGCGATCCAGCGTGCCCCGAAGACGTCCCGGTAGTCGGCGCACCGCGCGTCGATCAGCCGGTCCAGCTCCGGCAGCGCCCCCGCCGGATCGCGCCCGGCCCGTGTCACCAGCTGGTGCAGCAGCCCCGCGGTGCGCAGGGCCAGCCGCAGCCCGGCGAGGCGCAGGGCGGTGAGGCGGGCGGTGGTCATGGTCGGCAGCGGCTGCGCAGAATCGTTCCCTCTGTCGGGGTCCCACGCGTCGGCGAGTCCGGGGCAGACCAGTAAATAGTCGTCGACCGGGGCGAGCAGCCGCGCCGCGTCGGGCACGCCGGTGAGATACGGCCGGACGCGGGCCGTGAGCCCGGCCAGCAGCAGGGTGTCCTGGCGCAGGGTGCGGCTGACGGAGCGCAGCTCCGCCTCCGCGCCGGCGGCCGGGGAGCCGTCGGCGACGGCCGCCACTCCCCACATGGGTGCCTCGACGACCGCGGTGACGGTGCCGTGCCGGTGCGGGTGGAACCACGTCGACTCGACGGCGGCCTCGGTGATGGCGGCGGCGAGGTCACGGCGGTGCGGGGGCGGGATGCGGTAGACGGCGGGGCCGAGGCCGGGCCAGTACAGGGCGTCGTAGGCGCCGAGCTCGCGCGGGACGCCGAGCCGGGCGGCGATGCCCGCGACCCGCCGGTCGAGGCCGGGCAGGTCACGGGTGAGCTCGACGAAGCCGCCGCCGACGTCGACTCCGTGCAGGGAGCACTGGAGGAACGGCCGCAGCTCGTCCTGGAGGGCGAGCAGGGCGCGGGTCTCGGGCAGCGCGGCGGCAGCGGCGCCGTCGGGCAGCCATTCGGGTTGTTCCAGGAAGCCGGGCCGGAAGAAGTTCCGGAAGTGGTGGCCGAGGGTGTACGGGCCGGTCAGCCAGCGCTCGTTGCGGCGCAGTCCGTCGGGGTCGAGGCAGAGCAGCAGGTTCCAGGTGGCGTCGGCGCCCTCGGTGAGCCGGGGGTCGGCGAGGGCGCGCTCGGCCAGGCGCAGCACGGTGGCGCCGCCCACGGGCTCGTTGGCGTGCGGTCCTGCGACGACGAGGGCCTGACGGCTGCCGCGGCCGACGCTGAGCAGCCACAGGGGGATGCCCGCTCGGGAGACGCCGACGCGGCGCAGTCGGGCGGCGCGGGGATGCCGGGCGACGAGGGCGGCGGCCCGCGCGCCCAGTTCGTCGACGGTCGGGTAGTGCGGGAGGGGAGGCAGGGCACACCTCCACGAAGTGGTGCCGTCGTCTCACCGGGAGTGCACGGTGTACGCACAGTCAGTCACGACTTCGGGGGTACGTCAACACCGTGGCCGGCACGGGGATTTGGCGCGGTCAATCCACGGTCGGTCCGCGGTCAGTCCGCCGAGAGCCGGTAGGTCATCTGACCGAAGCCGATCTGGTCGCCGTCGCGGACGACGGCCGCGCCGACCACCCGACGCCCGTTCACCGTGGTGCCGTTGGTGGAACCGAGGTCCCGCAGCACCCACAGGCCGCCCTGGTGGTGGAGTTCGGCGTGCACGCGGGAGACGGTCTCGTGGTTGAGCCGCAGTCCGCTGGCCGGGTCGCGCCCTATCCGCAGCGGGTGGGCGGTCGCCGGGTGCGGCAGCAGCAGCTTGGGCAGCTTCTCCGCCTGCCAGGCGCGGCGCACCCGTACGGTGAATCCGGATACGGCCGCCACGGTGCCGAACACCAGGCGCGAGAAGCGGCTTTCCTTCGGCAGGTCGGCGGTGAGCGCGGCGAGTTCGTCGGAACGGCGCGCGGCGAGCGCGAGTTCCATGCGCCGGATGAAGGTGTCGTGGGACAGGCGGCCCATGGCGACGCCGTCCCGCAGCACGCTCAGCGCCTTGTCGCGCTCCGCGTCGGAGAGCCGCGCGGGGTACGTGTGGAACTCGAAGGACGACGTCACGCTGCTGATTGTCGGTCAGTGACGGCCGGGCTGTCCAGAAAGCGGGGAAACGGCCGCCACGCGCGCGCACCCGGCGACACCTGCCGCAAAAGGGAGGATCCCCCGGCGTATTGATCTCCCATGGCGCACGATGGAGACGCTACCTCACGGTGAGCAGACGAAGGGGAACCGTCCGTGCAGTTCGAGGTGTGGGCACCACAGGCCGGCCGAGTGACGCTCCAGTGCGACGGCGCCACCCGCGCGTTGGAGCGGGATCCCGAGCGGGAGGGGTGGTGGCGGGGGGAGGCGGAGGCGCGGGACGGCTCCCGGTACGGCTTCGCGCTGGACGACGGCCCCGTCCTGCCGGATCCGCGTTCGCGCCGGCAGCCGGACGGTCCTGACGGGCCGAGCGCGGTCGTCGACCACGACGCCTTCGCCTGGCGCACGGAGTGGGCGGGGCGCCCGCTGCCCGGCGCGGTGCTGTACGAGCTGCACGTGGGCACGTACACGCGCGAGGGCACGTTCGACGCCGCCGCCGAGCGGCTCGGTCATCTCGTGGACCTGGGCGTGACGCATGTGGAGCTGATGCCGGTGTGTCCGTTCCCGGGCCGGCACGGCTGGGGGTACGAAGGGGTCTCGCTGTGGGCGGTGCACGAGCCGTACGGCGGACCGGAGGGACTGAAACGGTTCGTCGACCGGGCGCACGCGCTGGGGCTGGGCGTCGTCCTGGACGTCGTGCACAACCATCTGGGGCCGTCCGGCAATTATCTGCCGCGGTTCGGGCCGTACTTCACGGACACCCATCACACGCCCTGGGGCGCGGCGGTCAACCTCGACGCGCCCGGCTCCGACGAGGTGCGCGCGTTCCTCGTGGACAGCGCGCTGGCCTGGCTGCGGGACTACCGGATCGACGGGCTGCGGCTGGACGCGGTGCACGCGCTGGTGGACACGCGCGCGTGCCACTTCCTCGAGGAGCTGTCGGAGTCCGTGGACGCCCTGGCCGCGGACACCGGCCGGCCCCTGTTCCTGATCGCCGAGTCGGATTTGAACGACCCCAGGTTCGTCGCGCCCCGCGCGGAGGGCGGCCTCGGGCTGCACGCCCAGTGGAACGACGACTTCCACCATGCCCTGCACGCCGCGCTGACGGGCGAGTCACAGGGCTACTACGCCGACTTCGCGCGTGCTCCGCTCGCGGCCGTCGCCAAGACGCTCACCGGCGGGTTCTTCCACGACGGCACGTACTCCAGCTTCCGGGGCCGGCGCCACGGCCGGCCCCTGGACCGCGACCGGGTGGCCGGGCACCGGCTGCTCGGCTACAGCCAGACGCACGACCAGGTCGGCAACCGTGCCCAGGGGGACCGGCTGGCCGCCCTGGTCTCCCCGGGGCTGCTGGCCTGTGCCGCGACACTGACCCTGACGGCGCCGTTCACGCCCATGCTGTTCATGGGCGAGGAGTGGGCGGCGGGCACGCCCTGGCAGTTCTTCACCGACCACACCGATCCGGAGCTCGCCAAGGCGGTGCGCGACGGCAGGCGCCGGGAGTTCGCGGCGCACGGCTGGGCCGAGGAGGACGTACCGGACCCGCAGGACCCCGCCACCCGCGACCGCTCCTGCCTGGACTGGTCGGAGCCGGAACGCGAGCCCCACGCGCGCGTGCTGGCCTGGTACCGGCTGCTGGCCGCCCTGCGCCACGAGCAGCCGGACCTCACCGACCCCGACCTCGGCGACACCAAGGTGGCCTATGACGAGGAGCAGCGGTGGCTCGCCTTCCGGCGGGGGGACGTCCGGGTCGCCGTGAACCTCGCCGACCACCCGGCGGCGATCCCCCTGGGCGCCCGCGACGCCCGCGTCCTGGCGGCGTGGGAGCCGGTGGAGACCCCGGGCGCGGACGGGGTGCTGCGAGTGCCCGCCGAGTCGGCGGTGGTGCTGCTACAGGAGTGAGGGCGCTCAGGCACCAGTGCCGTTGCGTTGCCCGGGGCGAGGGTTGCTCTGCCGGCGTTTGCCGGGTGCCGCTGCGCCCACCCTCCCCCACTCTCGGCTTCGCTCGAGCGGGAGGTACCCCCATCGCCCCAGCGGCACGACTGCCCGCAGCTACCGGGGGCGTGCCCGCAGAGAGCTGCGGACGCCGCCTAGGGTGCTTCGTCGCCGCCGAGGTCCGTGACGCGTTCCAGCATGATCGGTTCCCAGGCGCGTCGCAGCCGGGCGCGCAGGGCGGGCCGCGTGGTGGTGCGGGCGGTGAGCGCGTCGGCGAGGTGGAGTACGGCGTCGCAGCGGGCCAGCCACAGGCCGCGCAGGCAGGGGCGGGCACCGTAGCCGGCCAGGGTGGCGGCGCGTACCGCGGCCGGGGCGCCGACGGCGAGCGCGAGGCCCGCGATGTCCTCGGCGGGGTCGCCGACCACCGCCGCGTCCCAGCCGAGGACGCCGCGCACCCGGCCGTCCGCGCTCACCACCAGATGCTCGCCGGTGAGGGCGTGGTGGACGAGGACGGCCGTGCCGGGCTGGGCGGCGAGCTGGATCGCGGCGGGCGGGGTGAGCTGGTCGAGCCGGCCGGGGTCGAACTCGTCGGCCCGGGCGAGCCGTTCGGCCGCTGCTCCGGCGGCCCGGCGCAGGGCGTCCAGGGAGCGCGGGGAGACGCGCGGCACGCCGAGCGTCTCCGCCTGCCGTACCGGCACCTCGCGCAGCCCCGTGAGCAGCCCGGCCAGGTCGGCCTCGCCGACGGCGGACACGCCGTGCTCCTCCCCCGTGCCCCCGGCCAGCCGGGTCTCCAGGGTGCAGAGCAGACCGGGCGCCCACTCGGCGTGCGCCACGACGGACGGCACCGCGACCGGGACGTGCGGGCGGACCAGGTCGCGCAGCCGCAGCTCGCGGCGCCGGCGCAGGCTCGCCTCCCGGTCCGGGGCGAGGCGCAGCACATGGCGGGTGCCGACCCACCAGGTGGCGGGCTCGGCGCCCTCGGCGACGGGCCGGACGTCGGGTCCGGCGGCGGACGCCGCGCCGCCGCCCCTCCCGCTGTCCTGGAGCAGGGAGCGGGCCAGCCGGCGGACGGTGTCCGCGGTGGGTGTCGGTGCCTGGGTCATGATCGGGCCGTTGCCGTTCGGGGAGGCAGGGAGGGGACGGACGGGGGAACCGCTCAGTCCACTATCACCATCTCCCGCGCGGTGTTGTTCAGCCGCCGTCCGCCGTCCTCGGTCACCGTCACGATGTCCTCGATGCGCACGCCGAACCGGCCGGGCAGATAGACGCCGGGTTCGACGGAGAAGCACATGCCGGGCACGAGGGGCCGCTCCTCGCCCTCGATCATGTAGGGGGGTTCGTGCGTGGTGACGCCGATGCCGTGGCCGGTGCGGTGGATGAAGCGGTCCCCGTACCCGGCGTCGGCGATGACCGCGCGGGCGGCCCGGTCGACCTCCTGGCAGGCGGCGCCGGGCCGCACTGCGCGGAAGCCCGCCTCCTGGGCCTCGCGCACGAGGTCGTGCACCCGGCGTTCCTCGTCGGTGGGTTCGCCGACGTGGACGGTGCGGGAGGTGTCGGAGCCGTAGCCGTCCTTGAGGCCGCCGAAGTCGAGGACGACCATGTCGCCGCGTTCGATGACGCGGTCGCCGACCTCGTGGTGCGGGTTGGCGCCGTTGGGGCCGGAGGCGACGATGGTGAAGTCGACCTGGGAGTGGCCGAACCGCCGCAGCAGCGCGGCGAGATCGGCGGCGACGTCCGACTCGCGGCGGCCGGCGAAGGCGACCCCCCGGATCTCCTCGAACGCCGCGTCGGCGGCGGCCCCGGCGGCGGCCAGCAGTTCCAGCTCCGCCGCGTCCTTGACGGCGCGCAGCATCGGCAGGGCCTCGGTGAGGGAGGCGTACGAGGTGCCGGGCAGCGCCTTCTGAAGTCCGAGCAGGTGCATCGCCCACGCGTTGTCGCTGATCCCGAACCGGCCGTTCGCGTCGAGCAGCTCGGCGGTGACGGCGTAGGGGTCCTTGCCGTCGGTCCAGTCGCGCAGGGTGAGGGCGGGGGCGCCGGTGGCGCGCTCGGCGTCCGGGGCCTCCAGGGTGGGGACGACGAGCACGGGGTCCCGGCCGGCGGCCAGGACCAGCAGGGTGAGCCGCTCGGTGACGGCGGTGGGCGCGTATCCGGTGAGCCACACCAGATCGGGACCGGGGGCCACGAGCAGTCCGGCGAGCCCGGCGTCGGCGGCCTGCCGCGCCGCACGCTCCATGCGGGCCTCGTAGTCGTCGACGGTGAAGGACGCGGACGCGGTGCCGGTCATCCGGGGGCCTCCCAGGGGCGGACATCAGGTTACGGGCAGCATCCTGCCCGGCGGGCGGGGGCGGCGCGAGCCGGTTGCGGGTGTTGCCCCCGCGGCCCGCCGCGACGAACGGCGCCGCCCCCCGCCCCGACCAACGGCACACCATTGCCCAACCATTAGACCTAATGCTTAGATCGCACATACCCATTAGGAGATCCACTGCCGGGGAGGCCCACGACCGTGCTCGTACTCGCGCACATCAGCGATCTGCATCTGGACGGAACGACGCGGGCGACGGAGCGCGCCCGACGGGTGCGGGACCGGCTCTGGGAGCTGCCGGTCCTGCCGGACGCGCTGCTGGTGACCGGGGACATCGCGGACCACGGCACCGAGGCCGAGTACGAGGAGGCGGCCCGGCTGCTGGGACTGCGCGACGGGGACGCCCCGTTCCCGGTGCTGACCTGCCCGGGCAACCACGACAGCCGCGCCCCCTACCGCAAGGCGCTGCTGGGACGGGCGCCGGCCGACGGCCCGGTCAACAGCGCGCACCTGCTGGACGGCGGCGCGGTACTGATGTGCGACTCGAGCATTCCGGGGAGCGACGACGGGGAGCTGGACGCGGAGACCTGCGCCTGGATCGAGTCGACGCTCGACGGACTGGACGACGGCCTTCCGGCCCTGCTCGCCTTCCATCACCCCCCGGTGGCGCTGCACCACCCCCTGCCCGACTCCTATCGCCTGCGCGCCCCCGAGCGGCTGGCGGCGCTGCTGGCGCGCCGCCCCGAGGTCGTCGGGCTGATCACCGGTCACGCCCACACCCCGGCCGCCACGACGTTCGCCGGCCGCCCCGTGCTGGTGGGGCCCGGGGTGACCTGGACGCTGCGGCTGCCCTGGGAGGGCGAGGAGGTCGCCGACCGGGACGCCCCGGTCGGGCTCGCCTTCCATGTGCTGGACGACGACGGGCGGCTCACGAGCCACTTCCGCGTGGTCATGTGACGATGCCGGGGACGGCCGTCAACTGCTGGTAGCCCCCGCCGCTGTGGCGCACCGTCAGTTTCACCTCCTCACCCGGGCGGGCCCGGGCGACGGCACGCGCCAGGTCGGCGGCCGAGTCGACACGGGTGGCGCCGAAGGCGAGGAGCACGTCGCCGCGTACGAGTCCCGCCGAGAAGCCGGGGCCGGGCACGTGCACGCCGACGACCAGCGCCCCCGGCTTCCGGTCGTCCGCCACCTCCAGGCCGAGCCCGGCGACGACGGGTGCGGGCGGGGCGGCCACGGCGGACGGCGCGGTGCGCGGCGACACGGCCGGGGCGCCCGAGGGCGTCCCGGACTGCCGCGTCGGCTCGGCCCATCCGCCCGCGCCGACGATCGTGGCACCCATCGCGCCGAGCCCGACCCCGGACAGCACCAGGACCGTCCCCGCCGACAGCCCGAGCAGCGCGGCCACCAGCCGTCCGCGCCGCCGCCCGGTCCGGCGGCCGGGCGGGCCGGAACCCGGCCCGTCCCCGGAGCCGCCGCCCCCGCCCCCGTCGCCGGGCATCGGTCTGGGCCGCAACGCGGTCTGTTCCATGGTTCGCCTCCGGCGGGGTTGCTGGGGATCAGACGAGGACCGCGGGCGCCGGTGAGCGGTACGGGAGGAAGCCGTGGACCCGGCCGGACAGGTACTCGTCCTTGTACCGCGCCACGTTGCGGTGCCAGTTGAGGATGCCCGCCATCCAGTTCCGCAGGTCCGTCACATAGCCCTCCATGATCGCCCGCGCCTCCGCCGACAGCTGGAAGTCGTCGTAGACGATGGGCAGTTCGTGCTCCACGACATGTTCGAACTGGCGCATGCGCTGGTTCATCAGGTCCTGCACCACGGGCAGCGCGGTCGGATAGTCGACACCGAAGAAGTTCTGCACGACGAGGACCGCGTTGTGCATCTCCCCCTCGAACTCGATCTCCTTCTGGTAGGAGAAGACGTCGTTGAGGAGGCACGCGTAGTCGATCGCCGCGTTCTCCAGCGAGCGCACGGGACCGCTGCGGTAGACCTCGGGCGGCACCGCCGGTCCGTGTCCGGCGCGGCAGAGCCCCAGGGTGAGGTCGGAGCCGAAGGTGGCGCGCCGCATCTCCAGGTAGTCCACCGGGTCCGGGACGCGGTTCTGGATCTGGTTGGACAGCTCCCACACCCAGGCCTCGGTCATGGTGTCGATGGCCGACTTCAGCGGGCGGCGCTCGTCGGGCGTCATCCCGGCCGTCGTGCGCGTCCACAGGTCGATCAGGGCCCGTTCCATGGCGTTGGCGGGCGGCGGGACCTGTTCGGAGTCGAGGGGCATGCAGGCCGACAGACGGGCCGTGGTCAGCCGGGCGGCGGCCAGGTCGCGGCGGTGGCCGTAGACGAGCGGGTAGTAGTCGTCGCCGTAGGTGCCGAAGGCCAGCCAGCCGGAGGCGAGGTCGAGCTGCTCCTGGGTGGCGTCCGGGTCGAGGCCCGCCGCGCACAGCGGCAGGTCGCAGCTCTCGAGCTTGTCCTCGTCCCAGACGCCCTCACCGAGGAAGCCGATCCGCCGGGACCACTCGAGGAGGTGCCGGCGGGCGCCGTCGAGAGCGGGGCTGAGACTGAGCGGGAACGGCATGCGGATCTCGGGGATGATCGACGGGCCGACCTTCTGGAACGGCACGTGCGTGTGGGCGCGCAGCCTCTCGATCCCCGCCCCGGCGAGCAGCGCGCCGACGTCCGCGGCGGTCGTCCCCGGCCCGGAGAGGGACTGCCAGGGGGCCTGGGAACGCGCGCCCTCGTTCATGTAGCGGCTGGAGCGCATGTGCCATTCGTGGCCCCCGGACTGCCAGTCCTGAAGCCCCTTCGTGTACGCCCCGACGGCCGCGACCTCGGCCGGGGTGAGCCCGTTCTCCAGGGCCACGGCGGGGACTTCGGTGAACGCGGTGTGCTCGAACTGGTGGAGCCGGGAGGTGAGGACGTCGTTGACGAGGTCGGCGGCCTCCTGGGTGGTGCAGTCGAAGAAGGTCTCCAGGACGAGCACGCCGTTGCTGAGTTCGCCCTCGTCCTCGACCTCCCGCTGGTAGGAGAACAGGTCGTTGCGCAGGTGCACGGCGTCGGAGAACGTCTCCATCAGCACCCTGAGCGGCCGGGTCCCGGCGACGGCGGCGGGCACTTCGGCGGTCGCGTACTCCACGAGCCCGGCGGACCAGGGCGCGCCGCCCACCTTGCGGCGCATCTCGATGTACTCGACGGGGTTGGCGATCCGCCCCTCGTTGATGTTGGACAGCTCCCACAGGGACTCGTTGAGGAGGTGCTCGGTGGCGACGGCGAACCGGCGGCGCCAGTCGGCGGACATCGCCGGGACGGTGCGCGCCCACAGGTCGGCGAGGCCCGCCTCGACCGGGTTCTCCGGTTCGGGGACGGGAGTCGCCGGGTCGAGCGGCATGAACAGCGGCAGCCGGTCCAGGTGGGCCTTGCCGGCGGCGCGGTCCTGGCTGCGCTTGAACTTCTCCAGGAAGTGGTCGTCGAAGAAGAAGACCCACACGTACCAGTCGGTGATGAGGGAGAGGGCGGGCCCGTCGCAGTCGGGGTGGGTGTAGGCGCAGAGCAGGCCGTAGTCGTGCGCGTCGAGGTCGGCCTGCTCCCAGACCCCGCTGCCCTCCAGCATGCCCATCTCGCGCGCCCACTCCGTCGAATGGGCGCGGGCCTCGTCGACATGCGGGTTGAGCCGCGCGGGGTGCGGCAGGTAGAAGTGCGGGAGTTCGAACGGCTGCGTCATGGCCGGGGGCTACCCGTGGCCCGGCGGCGGCATCCGCCGGCCACCGCATGATCACACCATCGCGTGAACCGTACCCGGTACGGGAGTTCCGGACGCTATGTCCTGACCTGGATCAGCGCGTGGGTGCCGCTCGTGCGCCAGCGCTGCTCCTCCGCCGCGGCCAGGGCCGCCTCGGTGCCGGCCGTCAGCCCGGTGATCACGTCGGACTTCAGGGTGCGCAGGGCGGCGACCGGGCCGGGGAAGTAGCCGGTGACGTCGGCGAACGGTGTGGTCGGGGGCCAGTACCGGTCGCCCACGAGGCGGCGGTAGTTGAGGTCGCCCTTGACGACGGTGAGCGTGGCGGCGGCGAAGTCGGCGCGGAGGTCGTCCGGCATCTCCTCGTACGGCAGCGGGGAGCAGGAGAACGGGTGCGCGCGGAGGCGGAGCCGGCCGTCGGAGAGGGCGGCCCACAGACCGCGCCCGTACTCGGCGGCCGCTCCCTCGGCGTCGGTGAGCCGGCGCACCGCGTCGACGACGTCGGCGGTGGTGGCGTCGGAGACGTAGTACGGGTACGGCTTGACGTGCAGTACGGCCCGCCCGACGCGTCCGTGGGCCAGGAGGTGGGCGATGAGCAGCAGGTCCGGGACGAGTTCGCGGCCCGCGTTGTCGGCGACCAGGCACAGCGTGCCGGTGCCGGAGGTGCCGAGCAGCGGCCACAGCCGTTCGCTGTCGTCGGCCACCAGGGCGGGGACGGGTGCCGTCTCCTCGGCGCCCTCGGCGGACAGCCGGAAGCCGAGGTCGGCGCGGTTCCCCCACAGGGAGCCGTGCAGCAGGGCCCGGGCCCGTTCGTCCTCCGGGCGTCCGGCGAGGTCGTCGAGCGCGGCCAGTTCCTCGTCCGTGGCGGGCGAGTCGAGTTCGGCGAGTTTGGAGGGGCGGAACGGGTCGATCGACTGCCAGGGGCCGGGGGCGAAGTAGCCCACCGCGTCCAGCAGTCGGCGGTAGAACCAGCTCTCGGACCACAGCCAGGGCACGTCGTACCAGGAGCGGCCGGCGTAGGTGTCCATGCCCCAGCTCTCCCAGCGCCGCCGGTCGTGGGCGTCGGCGGGGAGGGGCTCGATCGTGCCCTCGGTGCAGTCGGCGAGCAGGGCGTCGAGCGCGCGGTGCTGCTCGGGACCGTACGGGAAGGCCTCGCGCACCTGCCGGATGATCGCGGGGTGTCGCTCGGCCAGCACACCGTGGGGGAAGGTGCCGGGCTCGTTGCCGAGGATCACGGGCGCGGTGGGGGTGTCGGACATGGGGCTCACCGTAACGCGCCCGGGCCGTCGGGCGGCGCAGCTCACACCGGCGCGATCTCCCGCTCCAGCCGTGCGGCCAGGGAGAGGTAGCGGGCGCGCCGGGTCACGGGGACCAGGCCGCGGATGAGGATCTGCCACATCTCGGCCGTGCGGCGGGGCTGCCGGGCGACGGACTCACGGGAGCGGCCGACGACCCGGGTGCCGACGAAGAAGCAGACCAGGGAGTGCGCCACGACGTCGATGTCGACGTCCGGGTGGACGTCGGCCTCCTTGACGGCGCCGAGCAGTCGGGCCGAGACGATGTCCAGCCACTCGGTGAAGGGATGGCTGAGCGGCGGGCGCGGGCGGGTGCCGCCGGTGGCGAGCCGCAGCCCGGCGCGCAGGACGGGGTCCTCGGCCGACATCCTGGCTATGCAGAAGGTGAGGCGCATCAGCGCCTCCAGGGAGGTGTGGCCCCGGACCTCGGTGTCCCGGGCCAGCCGGCGGCAGGTCGCGGACTGGAGTTCCAGGATGGCGTGGGCGAGGTCCTCCTTCGCGGCGAAGTGGAAGTAGAGGGCCCCCTTGGTGACTTGGGCGTGCTCGACGATGTCGCTGAGACTGGTCGATTCATAGCCCTGCCGGTCGAACAGGTCGGCGGCGGCCGTGATGATCGTCGCGCGGGTCTGCTCGGCGCGTACCTGCCTCGCCATCGCCTGAACTCCTGAGCCGGAAAGGAACGGGTCATGCCGTTTGTTTTGACGCCGGGTACACGATATCTCACCCTGTGGCGACCCTCATCATGCGGGCGGACCACAGGAGTTGGGCACATCGGGCAAAACAAACGCGCTTCATGAAAGAAAACAGCGCGTCCGGTATCTAAGTGTGTCAGGTGTGGGGGCAAAAGAGAACGGCGGGCCGACCGGTGCCCCATCCGCACCGGCCGACCCGCCCGCTTTCGAGGGTGGATCAGAAGGTCAGCTGCCAGCCGTTGATCCGGCCGGTGTCGTACGACGCCGTGTCCTGCACCCGCAGCTTCCAGGTGCCGTTGGCGGTCTCGGCGGACGCGTTGACCGTGTAGGTGGTCCTGACGTCGTCCGCGGAGTCCGAGGAACTGGCGGACTTCAGCCGGTACACCGACCCGTCCGGCGCCACCAGGTCGACGACGAGGTCACCGCGGTAGGTGTGGGTGATGTCCACGCCCACCTGGAGGGCGGACGGCGCGTTGCCGCTGCGGCCGCTCACCGTGATCGGGGACTCGATCGCGGAGCCGTTGTCCGGGATGGAGACGGCGGTGGTGCTGGAGTAGGTCGAGCCCGTGGACGTACCGCCCTTGACCGCCTGGACCGTCTTGGTGGCGTCGGCCAGGCCCGCGCCGCAGCCGCCGGAGCAGGTGCCGGGCAGCGCACGGGCGTTGGACTTGATCGCCGACTCGATCTGCGCCGGGGTGAGGGCGGGGTTCGCCGACTTCATCAGCGCGGCGAGGCCCGCGATGTGCGGGGCGGCCATGCTGGTGCCCTGGTAGTAGGCGTAGTTCTCGGTCGACGGGGTCCGGGTGCCGGAGTTCAGCGTGGACAGGATGCCGCCGGAGGTGGTGGTCCGGGTCTCGCCGCCCGGCGCGGCGATGTCCACGACGGTGCCGTAGTTGGAGTAGTACGAGCGGCTGCCGGAGCGGTTGGTCGCGGCGACCGTGATGACGTTGTTGCAGCTCGCCGGGGAGTAGTTCGCGGCGTTGGCGTTGCTGTTGCCGGCCGCGACGACGACCGTGGTGCCCCGGGAGACGGCGCCGTTGATGGCGTTCTGCGTGGCGGTGCTGCACGTTCCGCCGCCGCCCAGGCTCATGTTGATGACCTTGGCGACGTTGGCGTTGGCGGGCACGCCGGAGACGGTGCCGCCGGACGCCCAGGTGATGGCGTCGATGATGTCGGAGTCGTAGCCTCCGCACTTGCCGAGGACGCGCAGCGGGGAGACCTTCGCGCCGTACGCGATGCCGGCGACACCCTTGCCGTTGTTGGTGGCCGCGGCGATGGTGCCCGCCACATGGGTGCCGTGCCAGGAGGAGTTGCTGCCGGTGGCCTGACCGCACTCGCCGGCGGCGTACCAGTCGCCCGGGTCGGCCGGGTTGCTGTCGCGGCCGTTGCCGTCGACGGCGACGGCGGTGTCGGAGATGAAGTCGTAGCCGCCGACGATGTTCGCGGCGAGGTCGGAGTGGGCGACGTAACCGGTGTCGATGACGGCGACGGTGACGCCGCTGCCGGTGGCGAGGTCCCAGGCGCCCGGCACCCGCATGCCCGCGGTGGTCTCGAACAGGTCCCACTGCTTGGCGTACTCGGTGTCGTTCGGCGTGGCCAGCGGCTTGTTGAGGCGGTCCGGTACGACATAGGCGACCTGCGGGTCGGCCCGGTACTCGGCGACGACGTCGGCGACGTCCGCCGTGGTGAGGTCGTCGCCGAGGTCGACGAGGGCGGCTCCGGTGCCGAGGCGGCGGCTGAAGCCGAGGTCCTCGCCGGCCTCCTTGCCCTTGGCCTCGGCGTCGGCGGAGGCGGCCTTGTTCGACTTGGCCTCGGCGGCGCCGGACTTGTAGCCGACGATGAGCCGCTCGGCCGGGGTGCCCGGGGCGGCCTCGGTGCCGGCCGCGGGGACGGCGGGCGCGTCGGAGGGGGCGTCCTGGGCGACGGCGACCTGAGCGGAGGCGGCCGTCAGCAGGGCGACGGAGAGGGCGGCGACGGATATCAGCCGCCGTCTCGGGGAGGAGCTGCGGGGTGAGCTCGAAGAGGTGCGCAAGGGTGTGCCTTTCGTGCCGGGACTCCGGGCAGCGCGGAGCGTGGGGAGGAGAATCGATTCGCTTCGTCGTCGAAGCGGTGTGGGGTGAATCGACGTGCGGCAATCGGCCGGCCGGGCGCGAGCAGCAGGCCCGTTCCGGGGTTGCCGGTGGGCCGACCGCGCTCGAACGATAGGCAGCGCTCGGGTGAACCGGATACGGGGGAAACCCTCGATCCGGTCGGCAACCCACCCTCGACAACAGGCCGTTGACCAGGAACGAACCGCTATGCCCGCATCACGACGGAGGTGAACGCGGCGGCCGGTTCATCCGTACTGCACGGAAGGACCCGACGTGTTCCCGCACGGAACGACGGTCGTCCGGAAGGGAGTCGGAGCCCACTCCGTACCGTCCATTCGGTTCGGCGCGGCCCGCGAACCCCCTCGTCCTCACGCTTCATCACAATGCGGCAGCAACGCCTCACTTCACGTGGCTGTTCACTTGACTACCAGTGGTTCCACAGGGTTGGCTCCGGGCCAGCGAGAGTTCACCCGGTCGGCGCACGCGCCCGCGGTTCCGTCCGTGCTCTCCCCTGCTCTGGCTCGGCCGCACAGCGAGGTCCGCACTCCCGATGAACACTCGTCCCCCGTCCTCCCGCCTCCCGAGACGCCGACCGGTGGTCCTGGCAGCCGCCGTCGCTCTGCTGGCGACCGGCTGTTCCGCCTTCGGCACGGCCGACGACTCCTCGGACTCCGACGGCGCGGCCGCCCCGGGCGCCGGAGGGATCAAGGTCGCGATCGTCACCCACGGCAGTGAGGGCGACGCCTTCTGGGACCGGGTGAAGAAGGGCGCCGAGGCGGCCGCCGCCAAGGACGGCATCGACCTGACGTATGTGAGCGACCCGGACCCGGCGGGGCAGGCCGAGCTGGTCCGTGAGGCGGTCCGGGACGGCGTCGACGGCATCGCGCTGACGCTGGCCAAGCCGGCCGCCATGAAGGGCCCCGTCAACGAGGCACGGGCCGCCGGCATACCGGTGGTCGGGCTCAACTCCGGTATCGACGCCTGGAAGACGTCGGGGCTGCTGGGGTACTTCGGCCAGGACGAGAGCGTGGCGGGCCGGGCCGTCGGCGACAAGCTGAACGAGCTCAAGTCCAAGCACGCCCTGTGCGTCGTCCACGAGCGTGGCAACGTTGCCCTGGAGGCCCGCTGCGCCGGCGTGAAGAAGAGGTTCGGCGGGATCACCGAGAACCTCTACGTGGACGGCACCGACATGCGCGCCGTCGCCGGGATCATCACCGCCCGCTTGCGGCAGGACCCCACCATCGACGAGGTCGTCACCAACGGGGCGGACTACGCGCTCACCGCGGTCGACGCCGTCGCGGAGGCCGACAGCAACGCCGACATCGCCACCTTCGACCTCAACAACGACCTGGTGGAGGCCGTGCGCGGCGGCAACGTCCAGTTCGCGGTCGACCAGCAGCCCTATCTCCAGGGCTATCTCGCCGTGGACGCGCTGTGGCTGTACCGGACCAACGGCAACATCAGCGGCGGCGGGGTCGCGCCCGTGCTCACCGGGCCCGCGTTCGTCACGAAGGCCAACGCGGACTCGGTCGCCGGGTTCGCCGCCGACGGAACCCGCTGACGGGCCGGCCGTGCGTACTCCTCCCACCATCCGACCGCTCTAGGACCACGATGTCTCCACGGACAGGTGCCCGGCGCCGTCTCGGCTCCATACGTCTCTCGCTGTTCCTCCTCGCACTGGTGCCCAGCGTCACCCTCGCCGGCATGTGGGGACTGACGACGATCCAGATGTTCTCCGAGGGCCTGCAACTGCGGTCCCAGACGGAACTGAGCCGGTCCACCGGCGCGATGGGCACGCACGCCACGCTCGCGCTGCAACAGGAGCGGCGGCTGACCGCCGCCTGGCTGGCCGATCCGGACGGCTCCCGAACCGCCCTCGAGGCCCAGCGCAGGAAGACCGACGAGGCGGTGGCGAAGCTGGTCGGTCAGGCGGACGCGATCGCCGAGGCACCGGCGCGCATCTCGGACCGGCTGTACGGGGTGCTCGGCTCCGTGGGCAGCCTGGAGTACTACCGGGACCAGATCGACAACCCCGGCGACATCACCGCCGAGCAGGCGCTCGACCAGTACACCTCGATCAACGACGACCAGATCCACGCCTTCCAGGAGCTCTCCCAGGTCGACGACGGGGACCTGACCTCGGAGGCCGGACCGCTGGTCGCGCTGGAGCACGCGGCGGAGCTGTTCTCCCGGGAGAACGCGGTGCTCACCCTCGGCTGGCCCTCGGGGCACCTGGACACGCAGCGCTGGAGCGAGTTCGCGGAACTGGTGCACACCCGCCGCTGGCTGGTCGAGGACCAGATCGTGCCCTCCCTGCGCGGTGAGGTCAAAACACAGACCGAGCGGATCCTCCAGAGCACCGAGTGGCGTGCCCTCGAGGCGGTCGAGGACCAGGTGCTCGCGACCGCGCCCACGCGTGAGAAGCGCACCGTCGAACTGCCGGACCTGAAGGAACGGTGGGACGAGGCCATGGGCCGGGTCGCCCCGCAGTACGCCACCATGATCCGGGAGCAGACCGACGCGCTGCTCACCCGCAGCGCCGACGAGGCCCGCAGCCTGCTGGTGACGGCCGCCTCCCTGAGCGCCGCCGGACTGCTCGCGCTGCTGCTGTGCGTCGGCCTGTCCTGGCGCATCACCCGTTCGCTGTCCCGCCGGCTGCGCGGTCTGCGGGTGGCCACCCTCGGTCTGGCGGAGGAGCGGCTGCCCGACGTGGTGGCCCGGCTGGAGCGGGGTGAGAAGGTCGACAAGGAGTCGGCGACGACCCCGCTGGACTACGGCCACGACGAACTGGGCCAGGTCGCCCAGGCGTTCAACACCGCGCAGCGCACGGCCGTGCACACCGCCGTCGAACTGGCCGAGACCCGGCGCGGTTTCCAGAAGGTCATCCTCGGCATCGCGCGGCAGAGCCAGAACCTGGTCAACCTCCAGCTCAGCAAGCTCGACGCGCTCGAACGCCGGCACACCGACCCCGAGGTCCTCAAGGGCCTTTACGAACTGGACTCCACGGCCAGCCAGTTGCGCCGCTACGAGGAGAACCTCGTCATCGTCAGCGGTGAGCGTCCCGGACGTTCCTGGAGCGAACCGGTGGCGCTGATCGACATCGTGCGCAGTGCCGTCGGGGAGGTCGCCGAGTACCAGCGGGTGGAGGTGCTCACCGAGGAGGAGGTGTCCGTCGCCCCGCCCGCGGTGGCCGACGTCATCCATCTGCTGGCCGAGCTGATCGACAACGCGACGGTGTACTCGCCGGCGCCGAGCCCTGTCGGGGTGCGGGCGGCGATGGTGGCCAAGGGCCTCGTCGTCGAGATCGAGGACCGCGGCCTCGGCATGTCGGACGACGACTACGCCTCCCTCAACGCCCAGTTGGCGAAGCCGCCGCAGTTCGACGTGGTGGCGCTCGCCGACGACCTCCGGCTCGGCATGTTCGTGATCTCGCAGCTCGCGCACCGGCACGGCATCGCCGTCACGCTGCGCCCCTCGCCGTACGGCGGGACGACGGCGATCGTGCTGGTCCCGCACGAGATCGTGGTGCGGGACGTGCCGTCCGGAACGGAACGGCGGGACACGGCCGCGGGTGGGGCGGACGCGGCGCCCGACGGCCCGGTGGGGCCCGAGCGCGCGGAGGCCCCCGTGAGCGCGCCGGCGGGCGCGGGGACGCGGGCCGCGGCGGCCCGGTCGGCGACCGCCGTCCGGACCGCCCCCGCCCCGGCCGCGTCGGTGCCCGCGCCGCGCCCGGACGGTCTCACTCCGCTCCCCCGCCGGGTGCCGCAGACCAGCCTGGCCGCCGAACTCCGCGAGGAGTCCCTGCCGGACGCCGAGGAGGACTCCGGGGAGGACTTCACCGCGGAGCGCGCCGCCTCCTCCCTCGCCGGCTTCCAGCGCGGCACGTCCCAGGCGCGGGACGACGACGACACCGACGGGGCCGTGCCGCCGGACGACGTGGACGCGCCGGCCCACGTGCCCGCCGACTCCGCCGGCCTCCCGACCCCGCCCGCCGACCGCTGACCGCCGACGCCCGAGAAGGAAACACCGTCATGACACGCCCCATCCCCGCCACCCACACCCAGCTGGATCAGCTGCTGACCGGACTCGTGGAACGGGTCGCCGACGTGAACCAGGCCGTGGTGCTCTCCGAGGACGGACTGGTGGTGAGCAAGTCCACCGGCTTCCTGCGGGACGACGCGGAACGCCTGGCGGCGACCGCGTCCGGTCTGATGAGCCTCAGCAAGGGCGTCAGCATGGACTTCCGCGGCGGCCCGGTGCGCCAGGCGCTCATCGAGATGGCGCACAGCTATCTGATCCTCACCTCGGCCGGTCCCGGCGCCCATCTGGTGGTGCTGACCGGTCCGGGCGCGGACGTCGGCGTGGTGGCGTACCAGATGAACATGCTGGTGAAGAAGATCGGCGAGCACCTCAGCGCGGCCCCGCGGGACACCGCCGGGCCGGCCGTCGACCCCGGCGTGTGAGGTGGGCGGAAGCGACTCGGCGGGCCGGCTGGTCCGGCCGTTCACCCTGACCGGTGGCCGGACCCGGCCCAGCCGCGCCGACTTCACGCTCATCACGACGGTGACGGCGGCGGATCCGCAGCCCGAGTCGGCGGCCCGGCCGCAGCCCGAGCACTCCCGGATCCTGCGGCTGTGCGCCGAGCCGGTCGCGGTCGCCGAGCTCGCCGCCCGTCTCGACCTGCCCATGAGCGTGGTCGTCATCATGCTGTGCGACCTGCTGGAGGCGGGCCGGATCACCGTCCATCCCCCGCATCCCGTCAACCGCACCACTCCGGACCTGGATCTGCTGCAGAAAGTGAGGGAGGGCCTTGGCCGGCTCTGACACCACCGCTCAGGCGCACACCGGGCGTCCGGCACCCGACACGGTCAAGATCCTGATCGCGGGCGGCTTCGGCGTGGGCAAGACGACCATGGTCGGCTCGGTCAGCGAGATCGTCCCGCTGCGCACCGAGGAGCCGCTGACCATGGCGGGCCTCGGCGTCGACGACCTGAACGGCGTCGAGGAGAAACGTGCCACCACGGTCGCCCTGGACTTCGGCAGGATCACCGTCTCGGACGACCTCGTGCTGTATCTCTTCGGCACACCGGGGCAGCAGCGGTTCTGGTTCATGTGGAACGACCTGGCGGTCGGCGCGCTGGGCGCGGTGGTCCTGGTGGACGTGCGCAGGCCCAAGTCGAGTTTCGCGGCGATCGACTTCTTCGAGCGCCGTGGCATCCCGTTCGTGATCGCCGTCAACGGATTCCACGGGGAGCACCCGTACCCGGTGGAGGACATCCGGGAGGCGCTGACGCTGCCGGACGGCGTGCCGGTGCTGCTGTGCGACGCGCGGGAGCGGGAGTCGTGCCGGGACGTGCTGATCTCGCTGATCGACCGGCTGATCGCGGAGGCGGCCCCGGCGCGGTGAACCGCCGGTGGGGTGCGGCCCGTTCACCGCACCCCGCGGGGGTCAGTCCAGACCGGCCGACTTCAGCCAGGCCTTCGCCACGTCCAGGGGGTCCTTCTTCTCCAGCTGCACCTGGGCGTCGAGGTCGAGGAGCGTCTCGGTGTCCAGCTTCGCGGACACGGCGTCGAGCGCGTCGACGCCCTCCTGCGACAGCCCCTCCTTGTGGACCAGCGGGGTCACGTTCGCGAAGCCGAAGAGGTTCTCCGGGTCCTTGAGGACGACGAACTTCTCCTTGACGATGGTCGGGTCCGTGGTGAAGATGTCCGCGGCCTGGACCTCGTTCCTGGTGAGCGCCGCCTGGGTGAGCGGGCCGCCCGCGTCGAGCGCCTTGAACGACTTGAACTTCAGGCCGTAGACGGACTCCAGGCCCTTCAGCCCCTGCTGCCGGGTCTGGAACTCGGGCGAGCCGCCGATCACCAGCTCCGGTGCGATGTCCTTGAGGTCGGCGAGGGTGGACTCGGTGGTGAGGCCGTACTTCTTCGCGGTCTCGGCGTTGACGCTGACCGAGTCCTTGTCCTCGGCAGGCGACGACTCCAGCAGCGTCAGCGTCTTGTCCAGCTTCGCCTTGACGGCCTCGTTCACGGCCTCCGTCGACTCCTGCCCGGCCTCGGGGTCGAGGTAGGCGAGGAGGGAGCCGTTGTACTCGGGCAGGACCGTGATCGATCCGTTCTTCATCAGCCCGTACGTCGTCTCACGGCTGCCGATGTTGTGCTTGTAACTGACCTTGAGGCCCTTGGCGCGCAGCGCCTCGCCGTAGATGTCGGCGAGCAGGGTGCTCTCGGCGAAGTTGTTGGAGCCGACGACGACGGTGCCGGCCTCGGCCTTCTCCCCGTCGAGGGGGTTGTCGGAGGTGTCGTCGGAGGAACAGCCCGCGAGCAGCGCCGCCGCGGCGGCGAGCGCGACGGCCGCCGCGCCGGTGTGCCTCGTCCTGGACCTGCTGCTTTTCGCGGTAGAAGTCATTCGCCGATCCAATCCAGCCGTTCACGGCCAGTCAAGAACGTCCACGTTACGGTTTGTCGCACGGGTGATCGAACGTCAGCGCCTGCGCACTCCGGGCGAGACGGCCAGCCGGCCCGCCGCCCAGAACACCGCGAGGGTGAGCAGCGCCAGCACCGCGACGAGGGTGGCGCCGCCGACGACCTTCTCGTAGTCGCGCTGGTAGAGCCCGTCGATGATGTACCGGCCGAGGCCGCCGAGGCTGACGTACGCGGCGATGGTGGCCGTCGACACGATCTGGATGGCAGCGGACCGCAGTCCGCTGAGGATCAGCGGGAGCGCCACCGGCGCCTCGACCTGGAAGAGGATCCGCGACTCGTGCATGCCCATGCCCCGGGCCGCGTCCACGGGGGCCGGGTCGACGGAGCGGACGGCCTCGTAGGTGGTCACCAGGATCGGCGGGACGGCCAGGACGACCAGCGGGATCATCACGGGCAGCAGCCCGAAGCCGATCAGCAGGACGGCGAGGACCAGCAGCCCGAAACTGGGCAGCGCGCGGGCGGCGTTGGCGAGGAAGGCGAGCGCGTTGCCGCCGCGTCCGGTGTGGCCGGTCAGCAGGCCGACGGGCAGGCCGATCGCGGCGGCGATGCCGAGGGCCAGCAGCGAGTACTGGAGGTGTTCGAGGAAGCGCTGGGGGATGCCGTCGTAGCCGTGCCAGTGGGCGCTGTCGCCGAAGAAGGCGCCGACGAAGTTGAGGACGTTCACCGGACCGCACCCTCCGGTGTGATCTCCGCCCGCCGGGCGGCGGGTTTCGGGCGGGTGCCGCGCGGCATCCACGGCGTCAGCAGCACCCGCAGCAGGACCAGCAGGGCGTCGCAGAGGATCGCCAGGGCGGCCATGGTGAGCACGGCGTTGACGGCGAGTTCCGGGCGGTCGTACTTCTGCGCGGCGGCGAGCAGGTTGCCGAGGGCGCCCTGGTTGCCGATCAGGGCGCCGACGCTGACCAGGGAGATGCTGGACGCGGTGGCCACCCGGAGCCCGGCGATGATGGCGGGCGCGGCGATCGGCAACTGCACCTGGAGATAGCGGCGTACGGGCCCGAAGCCCATGGCGGTGGCCGCGGCCAGGGTCTCGTCCGGCACCGAGCGCACGCCGTCGACGATCGCCGGCACCAGCACCACCAGGCTGTACAGGGCCAGCGGGATCATCACGGTGAGTTCGGTCTGGCCGGTGTAGTCGATGAGGACGACGAAGAACGCCAGGGAGGGGATGGCGTACAGCACGGTCGTCATGCCGAGCACGGGCGGGTAGAGCCAGCGGAAGCGTCCGCACAGCTGGGCGATCGGCAGCGCGAGGAGCAGCCCGGCGGCGACGGGCAGCAGGGCCTCCCTCATGTGCAGTCCGATCAGGCCGGACCAGCTGTGCTGGAGGTCGCTCGGGATGTCGAAGAAGCCGTTCACTTGGCGACCCCGGCCCTGTCCGTGTCCGCCCGGCCCTCGGCGTGGGCGGTGCGGATCGCCTCGCCGATGGTCTGCTGGGAGACGACCCCGGTGACCCGGCCGCCGCCGTCCACCGCGACCGCCCAGCCGACGGGCGAGAGCACGGCGCAGTCGAGGGCGACCCGCAGCGAGTCGCTGCCGGGCACGAACGGTCGTCCGTACGGCAGCAGTCGATCCGTCCGGATGTCCCCGGCGGTCAGCTCGTCGCGCCCGGCCCAGCCGAGCGGGCGGCCGTCGGGGTCGGTGACCAGGAGGTGGGGGCCCTTGGCGGCGGCGATCCGTCCGGCGGTGGCGTCGGCCGGGATCACGGTGTCGGTGGTCAACTCCAGTGCGGCGGAGGGGAAGAAGGACAGCCGCCGGATGCCGCGGTCGGCGCCGAGGAAGTCCTCGACGAAGCCGTCCGCGGGGTTCGACAGCAGCTCGGCGGGCGGCGCGTACTGGGCGAGCCTGCCGCCCTCGCGCAGTACGGCGACCATGGTGCCCAGTTTGATCGCCTCGTCGATGTCGTGGGTGACGAAGACGATGGTCTTGCCCAGCTCGTCCTGGATGCGCAGCAGTTCGTCCTGGAGTCCCTTGCGCACCACGGGGTCGACGGCCGAGAACGGCTCGTCCATCAGCAGCACCGGCGGGTCCGCGGCGAGCGCCCTCGCCACCCCGACGCGCTGCTGCTGACCGCCGGAGAGCTGGTAGGGATACCGCTTGGCCAGCGAGGAGTCGAGCCCCACCCGCTCCATCAGCTCCGCCGCCCGCTCCCGGGCCCGCCGCTTGTCCCAGCCGAGCAGACGGGGCACGGTGGCGATGTTGTCGGCGATCGTACGGTGCTGGAAGAGCCCGGCGTTCTGGATGACGTACCCCATGGAGCGGCGCAGGGTGGTCACCGGTTGGCGCCGGGTCTCCTCGCCGTCGAGCAGGATCGTTCCCTCGGTGGGTTCGACCATCCGGTTGATCATGCGGAGGGTGGTCGTCTTGCCGCAGCCCGAGGGCCCCACGAGGACGGTGATCGAGCGGTCGGGGATCTCCAGCGACAGCCGGTCGACCGCCACCGTGCCGTCCGGGTACCGCTTCGTGACTGCATCGATCCGTATCAAGACGCCGATTGCCCTTCGGGTGCCGAAAGCTTCTGACCAAGGCCGCACGCTCTGTCGCCGGTCGAGTGTAGACGGCGCCTCCGACAGAACCCCGGAACTCCACGACCCGGGTCGCGGCGCCCCGGGCTACGCCGCCACCTGCCCCGATTCCACCGAGGGAAACCCTGCGGTCCGCACCACCCGCCGGTCCGCGGTCACGGCGAACACCTCGCAGCCGGGGCGCGCGGCCGCCCACGCGATCCCCTCCGCGCCCAGCGCGAAGGCCGCCGTGGCGACCGCGTCCGCCCGGGTCAGCGTGGCGGAGACGACCGTCAGGGCGAGCAGTCCGGTCGCCGGACGGCCGGTGCGCCCGTCGACGATGTGGTCGCCCCGCTCGTAGCGGGCGGACGTCGCGACCGCGCCGTCGGTGAGCTCCACGACGGCGCACAGCCGGTCGGCGTGTTCCGGGTGCCGTACGCCCACCCGCCACGGCCCGCCGGCGACGACCACGTCCCCGCCGGCGTTGAGGCAGAACCCCCGCGCCCCGGCGGCCCGGAGCAGATCGGCACCCCTCTGCACCGACCAGCCCTTCACCACCGCGCAGGGATCGAGGCGCCGCCCCGGCAGCCGTACGTCGAAGGCGCCCCCGGTCGCGGCCCGGTACCGCTCGCAGAGGTCGAGGACCTCGGTCAGCTCGGGACTCAGCCGGTCCGGGCCCAACTCGCCCCGGTCCAGCCGGGAGACCTCGCTGTCCTCGCGGAACGGGCTGAAGCGGGCGTCGACCTCGCGCAGCCCGGCGAAGAGTTCGTCCGCCACGGCGTCCCAGCGCCCCTCGTCGTCGATCCGCAGCGACACCGGGAACCCCATGACGTGTTCGACGCGCCGCACGTCAGGAGTCCCGCGCGTCGAGGGCGGCCTGGAGCGACTCGCGGTAGCCGTCGCTGGTGACCGTGGCGCCGGAGACCGTGTCGACGTCGGCGCTCTGTGCCCGCAGGGTCTCCTCGATCAGGGTCGGCACGGCGGCCGTGGTCTGCGGATGGTCCGGCTGCCGGAGCATCCGTACGGCGCTGATGCGGTCGCCGTCGAGGGTGACCTCGACCTGCACCGGGCCCTTCTCGGTGTCGACGGTGGGGCCCGCGACGACCCGGACGGTGCTGCCCGGAGAGGTGGACACCGAGGGGGAGGGCGCGGGTTCGGCGCTCGCCGGCTCCGGGGCCGCCGAGGGGGTGTAGCGCCAGAGGGGGATCAGTCCGGCGACGGTCAGGACCAGGACGGGCAGTGCTCGCTTCACGATGTTCTCCTCGATCGTCCCGCGTCCTCATCCGGCCAGGCTGAAGCGCTCGTGGTGGATCTGCCGCTTCGGTACGCCCAGTTCGCGCAGGCCGCGCAGCACCGCGGTGGTCATGCCGGGCGGGCCGCAGACATAGACGTCCCGGTCGGTGAGGTCGGGCACGAGCCGGGACAGCTCCCCGGGGGCCAGCAGGTCCGGTACCGGGGGGCCGGTGATCAGGTGCAGCCCGGCGCCCTTGGCGAGGGCCAGTTCGCGCAGTTCGTCGTGGAGGACGGCGTCTGCGTCGGTGGACACGCGGTAGAGGACCACGGCGTGGCCGTGCAGCTCCTCCAGCAGGGCCCGGATCGGGGTGACGCCGACACCGCCGGCGATGAGCAGGGCGTCCGGACGGGTGCGGTGCAGGGCGGTGAAGGCGCCGTAGGGGCCCTCGGCGAAGACACGGGTGCCGGGCTCGAGATGGCGCAGGGCCGCGCTGCCGTCGCCGGCCGCCTTCACGGTGAGCCGCAGGGTGCGGCCGTCGGGAGCGGCGGACAGGGAGAACGGGTTGGCCTGCCACCAGCGGTCCCTGGTCAGGAACCGCCACAGGAAGAACTGGCCGGCGCGGGCGGGCAGCAGGTGCAGATCGCGGCCGGTGATGTGGACGGACACCACGTGGTCGTTCTCGGGGACGACGGCCGTGACCCGCAGCCGGTGGCGCCGGTTGCGCCACAGCGGCAGCACCAGCCGGCCGGCGAACACGGCGGTGAGGGCGGCGCCCCACAGTCCGTACCAGTAGGCGGTGGCGGCGGACGAGGCGGTGAAGGTGGAGCCGACGGCGACCTGGTGCGTGAAGGCGAGCACCACGGCGACGTAGGTGTAGAGGTGGATGAAGTGCCAGGTCTCGTAGGCGAGCCGGCGCCGGGCGCGACGGGCCGAGACGGCGCCGACGACGAGGATCAGGGCCAGCGCGACGACGGCGCGCAGCACGCCCTCGACGGTCTCGGCGAGGTCGACGAGCTGGTTCACCGGGTCCATCGAGGACATCTCGGCGTAGCCGAAGGTGATGAAGACCGCGTGGCCGAGCAGCGTCCACAGCAGTCCGAAGCCCACCCACCGGTGCCACAGGGTCAGCCGGTCCATGCCGATCCTGCGGTCCAGCCAGGGCAGCCGGGCCACCAGCAGCAGCTGGAACGCCATCAGCAGGGCGGCGTAGAGGCCGGTGAGGCGGCCCAGCAGGACGAGGGCGTTGGCGCCGAAGCCCGCCTGGACGAAGAAGACGGCCACCACCAGCACGTTCGCGGCGAGCAGGCCGTACAGACCGATGCGCGCCACCGCCTTGGGGCGTCGCCTCGCGGTGGGGGGTGCGGGAGGCGATTGGACAGCTGTCACGCCGGAAACTCCTTGATCGGGTCCTGGGACACCGAGCTTGGTCACGGGCGCTGTCGATCCGCTGTCGGTCAACTTTCAAGTTTTTATCGATCGGGACGCGGTTCCGCACCGCCTCTGGCGCCGGAGGCGGTGTGCCGCAGTATGGGCGGGTGGAAAAAGTACGACTCCTGGTCGTGGACGACGACCCGCCCATAGCCGACCTGGTGGCGACGGTCGCCCGCTACGAGGGCTGGGAGGCGGTGACCGCCAACTCGGGTGAGGAGGCGCTGCGTCGCGCCGCCGAGTTCCGCCCGGACATCGTGGTGCTCGACCTGATGCTGCCGGACGTGGACGGCTTCGGTGTCCTGGACCGGCTGCGGCGCTCCGGGACGATGGTGCCGGTGGTGTTCCTCACCGCGCGGGACGGGGTCGCGGACCGGGTGGCGGGGCTGACCCGGGGCGGGGACGACTACCTGGTCAAACCGTTCGCCGTGGAGGAGCTGATGGCCCGGCTGCGGACGGTGCTGCGGCGCAGCGCGGGGCCGGGGTACCAGCGGTCGGTGCTGCGGGTGGCGGATCTGACGATGGACGAGGACACCCGTGAGGTGCGGCGCGGCGAGCGGCTGCTGTCGCTGACCCCGACCGAGTACGAGGTGCTGCGCTATCTGATGCGCCGGTCGCCGGCCGTGCTGACGAAGGCGCAGATCCTGGACCATGTGTGGGAGTACGGCTTCGGGGGCCGCTCCAATGTGGTGGAACTGGTGGTCAGCAGGCTGCGGCGCAAGCTGGACGACACCGGTGAGCCGCTGATCCGGACCGTGCGGGGCTTCGGGTACGTGATCCGGCAGGCCGCCGAGTGACGGCGTTCGTCCGGCGGCTGCGGGACACCTACCGGCGGATGCGGCTGGGCACCCGGCTGGCGCTGGGCCTCGGGGTGCTGTCGCTGGCGGTGTTCGCGGTCGTCGGCACGGCCCTCACCACCTACATGCACGACTATCTGGAGCGGCAGCTGGGCGACCAGCTGAAGCTGATCCAGACCGTGCAGGCCAAGGACGCGGCGGCGCACGGCACGGTCAAGCGGAAGCCGTACTACGGCTGGTACACGGCCGTGTACGACGTCTCCGGCGACGCGGTCAGCCTGCGCAGGCCCGCCGACGTACCCGCCGACACCCGCGCCCTCGCCGACCTCGCGCGGGCGATGGCGCACTCCGACACGGAGCTGACCCGCACCGCGCGGATCGACGGGGAGGGCACCTACCGGCTGCGCGGCTGCGAGGTCGAGCCGGGGGTGGTGCTGGTGAGTGCCGCGCCCGTGGCGGACATCGAGGAGACCGTCGGGCAGCTGATCACGGTGCAGGTCGTGGTGTTCGCCCTCGCGCTGCTGGCGCTGGTGGTGTTCGGACGGCGGATGCTGCGGCGCGGCCTGAAGCCGCTGAGCGACATGGCGCACACCGCGCACGGCATCGCCTCGCACGATCTGACCGAGTCGGCGGCGAGGCTGCCGCTGCGCGCCGACGGGCGGGACGGCGGCCTCGAGGTGGCGGAGCTGCGGACCGCGTTCAACACGATGCTGGAGCACATCGACGACTCCCTCGCGGTGCGCGCGGAGGCCGAGTTGCGGCTGCGCCGCTTCGTCGCGGACGCCTCGCACGAGCTGCGCACCCCGCTGATGTCGGTACGCGGCTACGCGGACCTGTTCCAGTACGCCGCCGCCAACGAACCCGCCGAACGCGAACGGCATCTGGCCCGGCTGCGCGCGGAGGCCGCGCGGATGGGGATCCTGCTGGACGATCTGCTGCTGCTCGCCCGGCTGGACGCGGCGGAGGTGGAGGCACCGCTGCGGACGGCGGACACGGATCTGGTGGAGCTGGTGCAGCAGGCCGCCGACGCGTTCCGGGCGAGCCACCCGGGGCATCCGCTGACGGTGGCGGCCGGTCCCGGCCGGCTGGTCCTGCGGCTCGATCCGCAGCGCGTCCGGCAGGTGCTGGACAACCTGCTCACCAACGCCGCCGTGCACACCCCGGCCGGCACCCGGGTCTCGGTCGGCGTCGAGGTCACCGGCGACTCGGCACTGGTACGGGTCGCCGACGCGGGCCCCGGCGTCCCGGCGGAGGACCGGGAGCGGGTCTTCGACCGCTTCTACCGCATCGACAAGGCCCGCAGCCGGGAGCGCGGCGGCACCGGCCTGGGCCTGGCGGTCGCCCGCTCCCTGGTACGGGCCCACGGCGGCGACATCACCCTGACCAGCACCCCAGGCTCAACGGTCTTCACCGCACGCCTACCCCTGCACAACACTCATTGACGACCCCACGCACTCCGCGGGCAGTCGTGCCTCCCTCAGTGCCTAAAGGGCCTGGGAGGTGCCCCCAGGGCGGCCCGGGTGGGCGCGACGGCACCCCGCAAGCGCCGGGCCGCGCGAACACCCCCCGCCCCGCATCAACACCGCTCACCGGTCTTACGGACCCGTGACGTCACGCGCGCGGTCCCACCGCGGCACAAGGCGCACGCCTAGCGTGAACACATGCGCGTACTGGTCACCGGCGGAGCCGGTTTCATCGGATCCCACGTCGTGGAGGCCCTACGGGCACACGGCCACGACCCCACCGTCTTCGACATCCGCACCGACCCGACAGCGGACGTCCGCGACCCCGACGCGATCCGCAAGGCACTGCCCGGCACGGACGCCGTCTGCCACCAGGCAGCCATGGTCGGCCTCGGCACAGGCTTCACCGACGCGCCGGACTACGTCTCCCACAACGACCTGGGCACGGCGGTGCTACTCGCCGCGATGGCGGAGACGGGCGTACGCCGCCTGGTGCTGGCGGGCTCGATGGTGGTGTACGGCGAGGGCCGTTACACCTGCCCCCGGCACGGCGTGGTGCGCCCCGGCCCACGGACCGTCACCGCCCTGACCGCCGGACACTTCGAACCCGCCTGCCCGGCGTGCGGGGCGGACCTCGAACCGGGCCTGGTGGGCGAGGACGCCCCCACCGACCCGCGCAACGTGTACGCCACGACGAAGCTGGCCCAGGAGCACCTCGCCGCCGCCTGGGCCCGCTCGACGGGCAGCTCGGCGGTGTCGCTGCGCTACCACAACGTGTACGGCCCCGGCATGCCCCGCGACACCCCGTACGCGGGCGTCGCCTCCTTCTTCCGCTCCGCGCTGGCCCGCGGCGAGGCCCCGCACGTCTTCGAGGACGGCGGTCAGCGGCGGGACTTCGTGCACGTACGGGACGTGGCGGCGGCGAACGTCGCCGCGCTGACGGCGGACCCGCCCGCCGGGACGCTCACCGCCTACAACACCGGCAGCGGCACACCGCACACGGTCGGCGAGATGGCCCTCGCCCTCGCCGACGCCCACGGCGGCCCGGCCCCGGTCGTCACCGGCGAGTACCGCCTGGGCGACGTCCGCCACATCACGGCGGACTCCTCCCGGCTGCGGACCGAGCTGGGCTGGAAGCCGGAGGTCGGCTTCGAGGACGGCATGCGGGAGTTCGCGGCGGCGGGCCTGCGGGGCGACCGGGTCATCCCTCCGTCGCCGGAAGGGTGACCTCGAAGCGGCAGCCGCCGGTGACGTTGCGGACCGTGGCGCTGCCCCGGTGGGCCTCGACGATGCCGCGGACGATGGCGAGGCCGAGGCCCGCGCCGGCCGGTGGGGTGCGCGCGTGGGTGCCCCGCCAGCCGGTGTCGAAGACGCGGGGCAGGTCCTCCTCGGGGATGCCGCCGCAGCCGTCCGTCACGGACAGCACCACGCCCCCGGAGGAGCGTTCCGCGGCGACGGCGACGGTGCCGTCGGCCGGGGTCCGGCGGATCGCGTTGACCAGCAGATTGCCCAGCACCCGGCTCATCTCCCGGCCGTCCACCTCCACCGGCACCGACTCCACCCGGTCGCCGACGAGCCGTACGCCGTGCTCGCGGGCGAGCGGGTCCACGCCGGCGAGGGCGTCGCCGATCAGGTCGTACAGGGAGATCCGGGAGAGCGAGAGGGTCAGTGTGCCCGCGTGGATGCGGGACAGTTCGAAGAGGTCGCCGACCATGTCGTTGAGGCGTTCCACCTCGGTGCGGATCTGCTTGAGGTAGCGGTCGGGCTCGGCGGCGACCCCGTCCTCCAGCGCCTCGGCCATCGCGCGCAGTCCGGCGAGCGGCGTGCGCAGGTCGTGGGAGATCCAGGCGACGAGTTCGCGGCGGGAGGACTCCAGGGCGCGCTCACGGTCGCGGGACTCGGCCAGTTTGACGCTGGTCGCCTCCAACTCGCGGCTGAGCGCGGCCAGTTCCGCGGTGGCCGGGCCGTCGGGCGCGGCGAAGTCACCGCCGTCGCCGAAGGAGCGGGCGGCGAGCGCCAGGTCCCGGCTGCGGGCGACGACCCAGCGGCCCAGCAGCAGTGCGGTGACCGTGGAGACCACGGCGGCCATGGCGACGACCGTCGTCACCACGCTCAGGTCGTGCGCGGAGAGGAACATGGCCTGGGCGACGGCCAGGGTGCCCGCGAGCATCGCCGTCGCCGCGACCCCGGCGACGACCGCGAGGTGCGCGGTCAGCGACCAGCGCCGGATCAGCAGCAGCACGCCCGCGCCGAGCACACCGGCCGCGGCGGCGCCGAGGAAGGCGAACAGGGCGATGAGCAGCATGTCGCGCACGCTCACTCCTCCCCGGAACCGACGGCGGGGTCGAAGCGGTAGCCGACGCCCCACACGGTCTGGATGAGCCGGGGCCGCGCCGGATCGTCCTCGACCTTGCCGCGCAGCCGCCGCACATGGACGGTCACGGTGGACAGGTCGCCGAAGTCCCAGCCCCACACCTCGCGCATCAGCTCCTCGCGCGCGAAGGCCCGCCCGGGGTGCCGCAGGAAGAAGGCGAGGAGGTCGAACTCACGGATGGTGAGGGCGAGTTCGACACCGTTCTTGAGCACCCGGCGGGCGGCGGGGTCGACCGACAGACCGGCCGCCCGCAGCAGGCCGGACGCCACCGGGGCGGGCCGGGTGCGGCGCAGTACGGACTCGACGCGCAGGACCAGCTCGCGCGGGCTGAACGGCTTGGTGACGTAGTCGTCGGCGCCGACCTCGAGGCCGAGGACGCGGTCGTCCTCGTCGCCCCGCGCGGTGAGCATGATGACCGGCACGGGCCCGTGCCCGCGCATCCTTCGGCACACCTCCAGGCCGTCCATGCCGGGCAGCATCAGGTCGAGGACGACGAGGTCCGGCCAGTGGGCCGCCGCGCGGGCCAGCGCGTCGGGGCCGTCGCCGGCCCGGTCGACGACGTATCCGGCGCGGTCGAGGTAGCCCGTGACGATCTCGGCGACGGTGGGGTCGTCGTCCACGACGAGGACCCGGGCCCCGGCCTCGGCGTTCGGTGGTCGCTGCTCCATGCGCCCAGCCTCGCACCACGCGCGCGCGAGCGGTGCGGGCGGGCCGCCGACGTCCCTGTTTCGTAAGGAGCCGATGCCCGGTATGCCCGTTTCACATTCGTAGGGTGAGAGCCGTGACCACCTCCTCCCCCGCCCCGGAACCGGGCCCGGCGTCCGTGGACGTCGTCCTCCCCTGCCTCGACGAGGCCGCGGCGCTGCCGTGGGTGCTGGAACGCGTCCCGCCCGGCTGGCGCGCCCTCGTCGTGGACAACGGCTCCACGGACGGCTCCGACCGCATCGCCCGTGAGCTCGGCGCGACCGTCGTGCGCGAGGAGCGGCGCGGTTTCGGCGCCGCCTGCCACGCCGGGCTGACCGCCGCGACCGCCGACATCGTCTGCTTCTGCGACTGCGACGCCTCGCTGGACCCGGCGGACCTGGTGCCGTTCGTGCGCGAGATCCGGGCCGGCGAGGCCGACCTGGTGCTGGGACGGCGTCGGCCGCGGGCGCGCGGTGCCTGGCCGGCGCACGCCCGCGCGGGCAATCTCGCGCTGTCCCGGCTGCTGCGCCGCCGTACCGGACTGCGGCTGCGCGATCTCGGCCCGCTGCGGGCCGCCCGGCGCGAGGAACTGCTCGCCCTGGACCTGACCGACCGGCGCAGCGGCTATCCGCTCCAGATGGTGGTGCGCGCCGCCGACGCCGGCTGGCGCGTCACCGAGCACGACGTCCCGTACGCGCCGCGCACCGGCGCCTCGAAGGTGACCGGCACCTGGCGCGGCACCTTCCAGGCGGTACGGGACATGAGCCGTGTGCTCCGGGAGGCACCCGCGTCCGAGAGGGCGGCCTCATGACGGCCGGCTCGGAGGCGCCGGTGACCCTGCTCGTCATCGCCAAGGAGCCCCGCCCCGGCCGGGTGAAGACCCGGCTGACCCCGCCGTTCACCCCCGAGGAGGCGGCGGGGCTCGCCGAGGCCGCGCTCGCGGACACCCTGGACGCCGTGGCCCGTACGCCCGCGCGGCGGCGGGTGCTGGTGCTGGACGGTGCGCCGGGGCCCTGGCTGCCGGCCGGCGTCGAGGTCGTACCGCAGTGCGCGGGCGGGCTCGACGAGCGGCTGGCCGCCGCGTTCGCCGGGTGCGACGGCCCCGCCCTCCTCATCGGCATGGACACGCCCCAGGTGACCCCGGAGCTGCTCACCGTGGACTTCGCGGACTGCGACGCGTACTTCGGCCCCGCCGAGGACGGCGGCTTCTGGGCGCTCGGCCTGGCCGCACCCGACCCCGGGCTGCTGCGCGGGGTCCCCATGTCGACACCGGAGACCGGGGCCGCGCAACGGCGGCGGCTCGCGCGGCTGCGGGTGCGGGAACTGCCGCGACTGCGGGACGTGGACACGGCGTACGACGCCGCGCTGGTCGCCCGCGAGGCCCCCGGCGGACGGTTCGCCGCGCGCCTGGCCCGACTGACGGAGACCCACCGGTGAGCGGCGTGCGCGCGGCAGCGCGCGTGGGACGCCGACGGACGGCCCGCGCCTCCTGGTCCACGGACCCCTACGCCGACGCCCTGCACGCGGGCCGGGGACCGCTGTTCCTGCGCCGCGCGGACGGGTGGCTGCTGCCGCTGGAGGTCGAGCGCTGGTGCGCGGAGGCGGACGCGGCCGATCTGGAGGTGCTGCGGCGCTGCGAGGGCACGGTGCTGGACGTGGGCTGCGGACCGGGACGGCTCGTCGCCGCCCTGGGCGCCCGCGGGCAGGTCGCGCTCGGCGTCGACGTCAGCGAGGCCGCGGTCGCGCACACCGTCGCGCGCGGCGGGCAGGCGCTGCTCCGCTCCGTCTTCGACCCGCTGCCCGGCACCGGCCGCTGGGGCACCGCCCTGCTCATCGACGGCAACATAGGCATCGGCGGCGACCCGTCCGCCCTGCTCCACCGGCTCGCCCGACTCGTGGCGCCGGGCGGCCTGGTGATCGCCGAGACGGTCCCCCACCCGGACATCGACGAACGCGCCCTGGTCCAGCTCACCGACACCCACTGGGCCCCCGGCCCCCCGTTCCCGTGGGCCCGCCTCGGAACTCCGGCGCTGCGGCGGTACGCGGAGGAGGCGGGCTGGCGAGCGGAGGCCGAATGGTCGACGGACGGTCGCTGCTTCGTAGCGCTCCGGGGGCGCTGATCTTTTGGCCCGTCCGGCGTTTGAGGACGAGGCCCGAAGGGCCGAAAGGGGGGTCTGGGGCGCAGCCCCCAGGGACGATGGGGGTCCCCCCGCCCCGCTCGAGCGAAGCCGAGAGTGGGGGAGGGAAGGGGCGGCGGGGGCGACAACCTCAACCGTCGGCCGACGGCCGCTTCCTTCCGCCCCGCACCGCGAACACCACCGCCGACCCACCGAACAACACGGCCGTGACGATCAGCCACCGCACCACGTAACCGTCCGCGGACAGACCCGCGACACCGCCGTACCGCTCCGACACCCGACCGCTGATCAGCGGAAACCACACGAGCAGCAGCAGCCCGGACAGAGCCACCGGCACCCGTACGTAGTTGACCCACCCCCTCCGCCGCCCCGCGCCCTTCACCAGCACACGGTCGACCGCCGCGTACAACGGCAGCAGCACCAGATCATGGATCACCGCCGCCCCCACGAACCACAGCGCGACCATGACCCAGTCACCGTCGAGCAACCGCACCCCCGCGTACGCGCAGAGGACGAACGAACAGAGCAACACGAACAGCTTCACAGGTCGTCGCCTCACAGTTCGCCGAAGGTCAGCCGGGCCACCCACTTGGTGTTCAGCACCCCGGGCGCCGCGGGCACGATGATCCGCGCCGGATAACCGTGATCCGCGGACAGTTCCTCGCCGTTGACGAACAGGGCGAGCAGCGACCGCGGGTCGGCCACCTGATTGCCACGCAGCGCGGCACGCCGGAACGCACCCCGCCGTTGCAGCGACTCCACGAACACGTCGACCGGCTCGTCGTGCCCGACGAGCGCCGCGAGGTCCCGCAGCCGTACGCCCCGCCACCACTGGTCGGAGGTGGACCAGCCCTCCACGCAGGCGATGGGCAGGGCCGCGCTGTGCAGCGGCAGGCCCAGCAGCTCCGCGCGGCCGAGCCGTACGGTGCCGGAGTGCCCGGTGACGACCAGCCGCCACGCCTCGTCGCTCGTCTCGGCCGCGCGGATACCGGCGTACGCGGCCGTCTTGTTGATCTGGAAGGCGCCGGGCCCGGTGCCGGGTTCGGGGCCGCCGTGCGGCGTGAGGACGGCCGTTTCGCGCAGCGGTCCGTCGAAACTGCGCCCCGCGGAGGTGACGAAGAGCAGCAGCGAACCGCCGCCGACCAGCCCGAGCGCTCCCCGCCGCGAGACGGTCGGCGGGTCGGGACGGCGAGCCACCAGCTCGTCGGCCCGCTCGCCCGTCCGCTCGTCGGCCCCCTCCCGCATCCTCCGCAGATTGCGGAACGCCACCGGCGCCTTCAGCACCACATGGGCGAGGAACGCGCCGAAGAACACCCAGGCGCCGTAGAAGTGCAGCGGGTAGAACGAGCCCGGGAAGACGTAGTCGAGCTGGACGTTGAGGATGCCGGTGACGAACTCGAACAGCGCCCCGCCGACCAGGAGCAGCAGGGAGATCCGCTCCAGGGCGTGGGTGAGCGAGCGGGCAGGCGGCAGGGTGAACAGCTTCGGCACCACCGACCACAGCTTGGCCAGCAGTACGGGGACGAGTACGAGCCCGAGCGTGACGTGGACCCCTTGGGTGAGCCGGTACAGCCACGGCGGGTCGGTGGGCCAGGAGAAGAGGTAGAAGCCGAGGATCCCCTTGCCGGGGGTCTTGTCGTTCACCGGATCGAGGTCCGGGTTGTACGCGGCGTACGACAGCAGCCCCGTCACGAAGAGGATCGTGACGCCGGCGAGGAGGACCACCCCGAGCACCGAGGTGAACCAGGGGCCGCGCAGCGGGCTGCGCCAGAAGTCCGGTGAGAACGGGCCGCGCCCGGGACGGGTGGGGAGGAAGGACCGAGCCATGTGCCGACCGTAGGTCCGCACCACCCTCTGAGAGGGTCCGGCAGGGATGACGAAACGCTGACATCCGCCCTCGTCGGCCGTTCCCGACCGCTCCCCCGGCCTAGCGTGACGGCGTGAACCGCGATCTTCCCCGTGCCGCGTCCCGCGGCCTCGCCCGCGATCTTTGCACGGTCGCGGCCGCCGCGCTGCTCGTCCTGGCCGCCGCGCTGATCGGCGCGTGGATCGACCGCGACGGCTCCCTCCGGGTGAACTGGCCTCCGCTGCTGGCCGACTGGGCGCCGCACGTCGGCCCGGGGACTCCGGCCGCACTGGTCGTCGCGGTCCTCGTGGTGGCGTACGGCCCCGCCCTGGCCGCCCGGTCGTCCTGGCGGCGCCTGCTGCTCACGGCGTGGGGCGCGTCCCTGGCGTGGACGTGGTCGCTCGCGCTCGTCGACGGCTGGTTCCGTGGTGTCGCCGGGCAGCTGACCAGCACCCACGAATATCTGCGGGCCGTCGACCGCTTCCGGGACATCCCCGCCACCCTGCGGGACTTCGACGCCCACATCCTGCTCGACACCCCCGACAACTGGCCCGCCCATGTCGCCGGGCATCCCCCGGGCGCCACCCTCACCTTCGTCCTCCTCGACCGGATCGGCCTGGGCGGTGGGGGGTGGGCCGGCGCCTTCGTCATCACCACCGGCACCACGGCGGCGGTCGCGATCCTGATCGCCGTACGCCGGCTCGCCGACGAGTCGCTCGCCCGGCGCGCGGCGCCCTTCCTGGTCCTCGCCCCGGCGGCGGTGTGGGTGGGCACCTCCGCCGACGGCTACTTCACGGCGGTCACCGCCTGGGCCGTCGCCCTGCTGGCCCTCGCCGTGACCGGACACCGTCCCGGCTGGACCGGCTTCGGCTCCGGACTGCTGTTCGGGCTCACCGTGTACCTGTCGTACGGGCTCACCCTGTTCGCGGTGATCGGCGCGGCGGTACTGCTGCTGGGGACGCGGCGGCTGCGGGCGCTGCCGTACGTGGTCGCCGGGTTCCTGGTCGTGCCGGTGGTGTTCGCCGTCCTGGGGTTCGACTGGTGGGAGGCGTACCGGCTGCTGGTCACCCGCTACTACCAGGGGGCGGGCGGGGTACGGCCGTACGGGTACTGGGTGTGGGCCAACTTCGCCTGCACGGTGCTGATCATCGGCCCGGCGACGGTGGCGGGGCTGCGCAGGGGCGGGGAACTGCTGATCAGGGGCCGCGTGCTGATCCCACGCACCGCCGGTCCCCGTCTGGCGCTGCTCGCGGGTGCCGCCCTGCTCGCGCTGCTGGTCGCCGATCTGTCCGGGATGAGCAAGGCGGAGACGGAACGCATCTGGCTGCCCTTCGCCTTCTGGCTGCTCCCGGCCGCCGCCTTCCTGCCCGGCCCGCGCGCCTGGCTCGCCGCGCAGGCCGTCCTCGCCCTGCTCCTCAACCACTTGCTGCGCACCGGCTGGTGAGCGACGGAGTGCGGCTCAGACCTCGGCGGGCCGTGATCGGTTGGCTTGGAAGCGTGCCTTCTTCTGACGATTGCCGCACGTGTTCATGTCGCACCATCTGCGGGTGCGGCTCTGGCTGGTGTCGAAGAAGGCGGCCCGGCAGGTCGGCGATGCGCACAAGGCCAGTCGTCCGTCCCGTTCTCCCGCGAGGATGCCGATCGCGTCGGCGGCGATCACGCCGAGGGCGTCCTCCACGCGGGAACCCGAACTGATCCGCCATTGCCGCTTGCCCTCGGGGGTCAGGATCGCGGCGGCCCGACCGTCGGCACTGCGCTCATTGATGACCTGGACAGCGGACGCGGGGAGAGGGTCCTGGATCGCGGCCGCCGTCGCGGCGACGTGAATCGACTCCCTCAGCTCCCGGGCGAGGTCCAGCTGGGCGGCGGTGCAGGAGTCCACGGCGAGGCCGCTCACCGCCAGCCAGTCGACGAGTCGCTGCGGCGTGGGAATGCGCTCCACAGCATTGCCCTGCCGCTCCGTCAGGGTCGCCGTGAAGCTGGTCGCCAGCACCTTGCCGAGGCGAAAGTCAGGGAACCCAGCGCGCATGGAACCACCTTAGCCGGTTGCACGCCGGCACGGCCTCTGTCACGCTGGAACCGGCTTAGCCGGTTCCGCGATGGCCAGGAGGCCTCATGCCCCGTCCAACCAGTGACGTGCAAGCATTCGAAGCCCACGCGACTGACGCCGACCTCGACGATCTGCGCGCACGACTCGCCGCGGCGCGACTACCGGAGGCCGAGACCGTCCATCGCCGATGGGAACAGGGCGTTCCGCTCGCCGACCTCGTCGATGTCGTGAACTACTGGCGCACCGATTACGACTGGCGGTCGTTCGAGGAGCGCCTCAACCAGATCGGTCAGTTCCGCACGACCATCGACGATCTGGGAATCCACTTCCTGCACCGCCGGTCCACGCGCGCGGACGCCACTCCCCTGATCCTGACCCACGGCTGGCCGGGCAGCATCGCCGAGTTCATCGACGTAGTGGACGAGCTGGCAGATCCGGAAGACGCCAACACGCCCGCGTTCCACGTCGTGGTCCCCTCACTGCCGGGCTTCGGTTACAGCGACAAGCCGGCCACCACCGGGTGGGGAACCGAGAAGATCGCGGCCGCGTGGGTCGAACTGATGGGACGACTCGGCTACGGCGAGTTCCTGGCCCACGGCGGCGACTGGGGAGGCAACATCACCACGGTTCTCGCCGGCAGGTTCCCGACGCACGTTCTCGGCATCCACACCTTGTTCGCGGAGGCGCCGCCCGGGCTGACAACGGACGGGCTGACGGCGGTCGAGCGCGAATGGACCGAGGAAACCCGCGACTTCTGGCTCCACCGCGCGGCGTACGCGAAGCAGCAGGCAACCCGGCCGCAGACCATCGGCTACTCGCTCGTGGACTCCCCGGTCGGCCTTCTCGCCTGGATCCTCGACAAGTTCGCCGAGTGGTCGGACACCGAGGACAGCCCGTTCGAGACGATCTCCAGGGATCGCGTTCTTGACGACGTCACCCTCTATTGGCTGACGCGCACCGGCGCGTCGGCGGCCCGCATCTACTACGAAAGCCACGCCTCACTCGACCCCGAACTCCGGGTCGACGTCCCCTCGGCCATCACCATGTACCCCCGCGACATCGAGAAATCCCCACGCCCCTGGGCACAGGAGCGCTACCGCCGGATCGTCCGCTGGAACTCACCCGAAAGCGGGGGCCACTTCCCGTCACTGGAGGTCCCCGACCATTTCGTCAAGGACCTACAGGAAGGCCTCACGGCTGTACTGACCGCCAACCACTGAACACGACTCGCAAACCGCTCCGTTCAGCCCTCGGCGGGGGTCAGGCGCAAGTGTCGTAGGTCACCTGCGAAGTGGCCTGGTCGCACCCCGCAGGGCGCGTCGGTGCAGCCGGTCGAGGAGGTACCGGTTTCCCCGGGACCGGCGTGCCGGCAGCCGCCGGGCGGGGCGCGATCGTGTGCCTCAGTGGGGAGGGGGTGCCGTGACGAGTTCGGTCATGGCGTCGGTACCGGCGACAACGCCCCGGGATTCGGCTTCGGCCCACCTGAAGATGCCCGTCGACATGGTGCCGCGCTCCTCCGCGGCGCGCAGGGCGTAGACCTCGGCGCGGGCCGCGTGCACGGCGCGGCCGTCCGGCGCCGCGTCGCCCGCGAGCTCGTCCAGGGCTGTTGACCAGCCGTCCATGACTTCCGGTGACAAACACAACCTTTAAGGCGCCCGCTGAGCACCCGCTGCGCAGTCTCGCCTCGACAGGTCGATTGCCTCCCGCAGCGTCATGCGGCTGTCGGGCGGCCGGCAGAAGCGCGTCGTCATCGCCGGCGCGATGGCCTGCGACGTCGACATCCTCGTCACCCGGTCCCGCCGCATACTCACCCTCCGCAAGGGAGGGTTGGCCGAGCAGGTGAGCAAGCGGTGAGGGACCCGCGGCCCGCTCAGATGACCTTGGTGGCTCCGGCGTCGACGAACCAGTTCGCACCGATCGCGCTCGGCATCGTCGGGGAGGCCAGCAGCAGTACCGTCCGGGCGATCTCGTCGGGGTCGATCAGGGTCTCGGTGAGCATTCCGTTCTGCTTCGGCAGGGCCGCCACCAGCGTGTCGTGATCGATGCCCACGCTGTCGGCGAGTTGTCCGACGAATCCGTCCTTGTCCATGATCATGTGGGTGCGGGTGGCCGATGGTGACACCGCGTTGACTCGTACTCCGGTGGACGCCACCCGCTCGGCGAACTGTCGGGTGAAGGCGTTCAGGGCGGCCTTGGCCACGGAATAGGGCAGCGGCTCCGCTCCCGGTCGGCGTGCGCTGTCGGAGCTGATGTTGACCACCGCTCCCCTGGCCTCGGTGAGCGAGGGCAGGGCCGCGCGGATGGTCCGTACCGCCGCGTCGAAGTTGAGGGCGAACCCTGCCGTCCAGACGTCGTCCCCGCCGTTGAGCGGATCACCGAGGGCCTCCCGCGGCAGGACACCGCCACCCGCGTTGTTGACCAGGACATCAAGCTGGGGATCAGCGGTCAGAACGGCGTCCACCATGCGCTGCGGGCCATCGGCCGTGGACAGATCGGCGGGTACGAAGGCGGCCCCGGTGGCCTCCAGTTCCGGCGTGAGACGTCGCGCCGTCGCGGTCACCACCGCCCCCTCCTCCTGGAACGCCCGAACGATGGCGAGGCCGATGCCCCTGCTCGCACCGGTGACCAGAACACGCTTGCCGGCGAGCTGAAGATCCATGACGTACTCCTGTGATGGGAATGGCTCAGGCAGCTCAAGTGAAACGCACTCGTCTCACATACGTCAATAACTGCATCTCCAATGTCTCACTTACTGGCCGGCGGGATAGGCTGCGCCGGAGAAGAAGGAGGTGCCGTGGCCGAGAACAGCACTCCACGGCGGGTCCGGGCGGACGCCGAACGCAGTACGGTCCGCATCCTGGAGGCAGCCGAGAGCGTGCTCGCCGTGGACCCCACCGCGTCCCTGGAGCGGATCGCCGACGCGGCGGGCCTTGCCCGGGCCACCGTCCACCGCCGGTTCACATCCCGCACCGCACTGCTGGACGCCCTGGCCGACCAGCTCAGCCGGCGCTATCTGTGTGGACTGGCGGAGGCGCGGGTGAAGACCGCGCCGCCCCTCGTCGCACTGCACCGGGTCACGGAGATCATCTTCGAGCTCAAGCTCAGCCACCGCTTCGCCATCCAGTTGACCGCGGCCCTCACACCGGCCGTCCTCGACGGCCTCGACGTGCTCTTCGCCCGTCTGCGGGACTCGGGAGCGATCGCCACGGTCGAACCCGCCTGGGGCCGCCGGGTCTACCTGGCCCTCCTGCATGAGGTCAACGACCTGCCCGCGGAGTCCCCGACCCTGACTTCCGTGCGTGCCGGGGACGAAATCGAGGCGAAGGTCAACCTGCTCGTCCGTAGCGTGCTCGGCGCGCTGGGCGGCAACGTCGACTCGCCGGGCCTGGCCCTGGGCGGCTGACGGGATCAGCCGGCCCATGGCGAGAGAGCGGGGGAACGGCTACCGATCGCGGCACCAGACCGGCGCCCCCTCGATCATGATCTGCGGCAGCTGCCGTTCGTCGCGGTGGTTGTCGATCGCGTCGCGGACATCTCGACCAGTCCAGGTCGCGCCGTCCGCAGGACCCTACTCGTCCCCCGCGTCCGGCAGCGGCTCGGTGTTCCGGCTGCTCAGGCCGTCGAGGGAGATGCGCAGCAGACGGCGCCACCGGCCGGGGCGATCGTCACCCGACGTCTGGACCACCTGGCTCAGCGAGGCGAGGAGCAGGACCAGGTCGGCGCTGGTGACCCCGGGCCGCAGGACGCCGGCGTCGAGGCAGCGGGCGTGCAGCCCGGACATGAAGGAGTCGCAGAGCAAGGCGCACTGGTGGGTGGGGCCGCCGGTGGCGACGTAGCTCTCGACCAGGGCGCGGTTGCGTGCCTGGTGGGTGAGGGTGTGCTCGAAGAAGCTCGTCAGGGCCTGCCAGGGATCCTCGGTCGCGGAGGCCGCGCGGTGCCCGTCGGCGAACCAGGCCGTGAACTCCGCTTCCAGGACCGTGACGAACAGGTCCTCCTTCGTCGGGAAGTGGCGATAGAGCGTACCCATGCCGACGCCGCTGCGGTGGGCGATCTCCCGGACGTCGGCCGTGCTGCCCTGCTCGGCGAAGACCTCGCCGGCCGCTTCGAGGATGGCGGTGCGGTTGCGTTCGGCGTCCGCGCGTCGGGGGCGGGGCTGCTCGGCTGTGGTCACGCGCTCAGATTACCGCTCCCCGGGACGTACCGGAGCACTTGCTCCGCTCGTGCTACCTTGCAGGCAATAAGAGGAGCACCTGCTCCGCATAACGGTCCAAGCATGAGGAGAGGTGCCGTCATGGCGACACTCGGCTTCATCGGCAGTGGCAACATCGGCGCGAAGATCGCTCGGCTCGCGACGGAGGCCGGCATCGACGTCGTCCTGTCCAACTCGCGCGGCCCGGAGAGCCTTGCGGAAACGGTCGCCGACCTCGGCGGGCGGGCTCGGGCGGCGACGCCGGCGGAGGCGGCCGAGGCCGGCGACTGGGTAGTGGTCAGCGTCCCGCTGGTGGCCGTCCCACAGCTCCCGGCGGCCGAGTTGGCCGGCAAGGTCGTACTGGACACCGTCAACTACTACCCGTCGTGGCGCGACGGGTACATCGACGTGCTGGACTCGGGTGAGATCACCACGGCCGAGCTGGTCCAGCGGCAACTGCCCGGCGCGCGCACGGTCAAGGCGTTCACCAACCTCAGTGACGCGCACATCCTCACCCTGGCCCGGCCCGCGGGATCGGCCGAGCGCTCCGCTCTGCCGATCGCCGGCGACAGCCTGCGGGCCAAGGCGTCCGCCGCCGAGCTGATCGGCCGGCTCGGCTTCGACACCGTCGACGTCGGCCCACTGTCCGAGAGCTGGCGGTTCGAGCCCGAGACGCTCGCGTCCGCCGTGCCGTACTTCCGTGACCCCGGAGTCATGGCGGCTGTCTCGGCCGAGATCCAGGAGATCCTCAAGACCGGCCGTACGCCGTCGGGTGACATCTTCGGGGACCCCGGCGAACCCCTGTCCGCGGACCGCCTGCGCGCCCTGCTCGACGGGACTCCCCGTGTGCTGACCGCCGACCGCGCGGCGCCCTGAGGAGAGGGGGGCGAGAGGGCAGCCCGTCTGTGCATGGCGCGCTTCGACATCGGTGACGTGCCGGCGGTGCTCGGCGAGTTCGGCTTCCGCCGCGATGGCGTACTGACCGCGATGGCGTACTGATGCACCGCGCGTCGCGCCCGGCTCACATCGCAGAAAACCCGAAGCATGCCGGACACGGCCGATGTGAGAATGCGTTCTCCTCGATCATGGAGATCCAGCCGTATGTCTCAGCCGCTGTCAGTTCACCGCGTCCTCGGCGACCGCCCGTTCGCCGAGGTGGGCACGCCTTCCGTGGTGGTGGGCGGTCCGGAGCACGAGCTGATCGTCGTGGGCGGTGATCTGGGGTACCTCCAGTGGTCGGGGTCGGGGACCGCCGGCCGGCGCGGGCACCGGATCGGCGCCTACGACGTGGACGGGGCGCGGTGTCGGTGGGCTGTGGACTCCCGGTGGCCCGTGCGGTCCATCGCGCTGCATCCGACGCTGCCGCTCGCGGCGGTCGGCACCGGCGCGTACGACGGGGGGTACGCCTTCGAGGGCGAACTGCTGCTGATCGACCTCGAGTCGGGCCGCGTGACCCCGGCCACCCGAGGACCGCGCGAGGTTCTGAGCGTGACGTGGCGGAGCGAACAGGCTCTGCGCCTGGTGCTGGCTCCACCGGACGACTACGACTACGACGACGCCCATGCGCATGGCTTCGAGGTCGTGATCGAGCGTCCCGACTGGCGGCATGTCGCACGGGGGTCCATCGGCCCGGAGGAACTGGGCGGGGAGTGGGTCGACTTCGAGCGTCCGCAGCAGGAGGCCGCGGTCTCCCGGGCCGTCGAGTCGCTGGCGAGCCTCGTCGGTGACCCCTCGTGGACGCCGCGGCGGCAGGTGTGGGACGTCCAGCGGTTGGACGACGGCCGGACACTGGCGTGCGCCGAGGGCGTGCTGGCCGAGGCGTGGCTGCCGGACGGCCGGCTGCAATGGCGCGTTCCGGACCCCGAAGGCGGCCGCCAGCTCGCGGCCCGGCCCGAGACGGGTGAGGCCTGGGTCGTGGCGGATCGCAGGCGCATGCACCGGGAGAGTGGAAGATGGGTGACCACCGAGCCACCCCTCACCGCGGCCCGGGTGTCCCTCGCGGACGGAAGGCGGCTGGGCACGCTCCAGCTGGGATTCACCGCCACCCTCACCCATCGCGAGGACGGGTGGCTGGCGCTGCGCCGCACCGGCTGGGACGACTGGAAACGCCCGGGGCCGGTCGCACTGGTCCCTCCGACAGGGGAAACCCCGGCGGCAACGGCGGAGCTGAGCGGGTTCGACCTCGTCAACCATCCGTTCCGGATTCTCCGCAGCCGTCGACTGCTCTTCCTCCAGGGCGACGCCAGGAATCCGCACAAGGACAAGTGGGTCGTCGCCGTCGAGCCGTTCGGCCCGATGGGCGAGCCGGTGGTGCGGCGACTGTTCCCGCTCGAGTGGGACTCACGGCGGGCCGGGCATCTCTTCGGCGGACCGGGAGTCGAGATGGGCACCGGGGAGGTACGGGACCTGGTACACGCTGGTGCGGTGCACGACGGTGCGGGCCTGCTTCCCGGCAACGCGTTCGTGGTGCGGCGCGGCGCGGAGGACGGAGCCGTCCGCTGGGTGTTCACCTGCGACCACCCGGCGACCGCAGTGGACGGTGACGAGGACACCGTGTACGTCGCCCTGAACTCCGGGGAGCTCGTGGCCCTGAGCGCGTCCGACGGGACCGTGCGGTGGCGCGGGCCGCTGGAGGTCCACGGCCAACCCGTGGTGGCGCTGTCGCTCGTGCGGACCGGGCCGGGAGAGCTCCTGATCGGCACGACGGACGGGCGGATCCTCGACTGCGCGATCGCCGCGGACTGACCTGCGACGCGCGCCCGGGACCCGGCCGATGTGCGGCCGCGGCCCGGGCGGAACGAAAGCGGATCAGCCCTCGGTGGGCTGCAACCGCAGCGAGATGCTGTTGATGCAGTACCGCTGGTCCGTCGGCGTCGGGTAACCCTCGCCCTCGAAGACATGGCCCAGGTGGGAGCCGCAGCGGGCGCAGCGGACCTCGGTCCGCACCATCCCGTGCGAGCGGTCCTCGACCAGTTCCACGGCGTCGGTGTCCTTCGGGTCGTAGAAGGACGGCCAGCCGCAGTGGGACTCGAACTTGGTGGTCGAGGTGAACAGCTCGGCGCCGCAGGCGCGACAGGAGTAGACGCCCTCCGTCTTGGTGTCGGTGTACTCGCCGGTGAAGGCGGGTTCCGTGCCTGCCTGGCGCAGGACCGCGTACTCGGACGGGGACAGTTCCGCGCGCCACTCCTCGTCCGGCTTCTCCACGTCGTACGGCATGAGCTTCCAGCCCCTTACTTCGACAGACGGTCCAGGATCCGCGGGCCGAGGTCGGTGACGTCGCCCGCTCCCATGGTGAGAACGAGATCACCGGGCTTCGCCATTCCCGCGATCACCTCGGGGATCTCCGCCTTGTCGTGCACGGCCGTGACGTCCGCGCCCGCCGCCCGGGCCGCCTCGATGATCAGCTCGCTGGTGACGCCGGGGATCGGGTCCTCGCGGGCCGGGTAGATGTCCAGCACCACGGAGGCGTCGGCCAGGGACAGGGACTGGCCCATCTCCTTGCCCAGCTCGCGGGTGCGGGAGAACAGGTGCGGCTGGAACACGACGAGGATGCGGGCGTCACCGGCGGCGGCGCGCATCGCCTCCAGGTCGGCGGTCATCTCGGTGGGGTGGTGCGCGTAGGAGTCGATGACCTGCACGCCCGCGGCCTCGCCCTTGAGCTGGAGGCGCCGCTTCACCCCGGTGTACGCGGCCAGCGCGGGCGCCAGCTCGGTGGCCGGGACGCCGAGCGCCACGCCGGCGGCGAGCGCGGCCACCGCGTTGTGCGCGTAGTGCCGGCCGGGGACCGACACCGTGAAGGTGAGCGGGGTGCCGTCGAGCTCGACGGTCACCTCGCTCCTCAGTCCCTGGGGGACGACCGACAGCACCCGCACGTCGGCGTCCTCCGCCTCGCCGTACGTCACGGTCCGCACCGAGCCGTCGAGTCGCCGGGTCAGCTCGCGGGCGCCCTCGTGGTCGGCGGAGATCACCAGGGTGCCGCCGGGCACGATCCGGCCGACGAACGTCTCGAAGGACTGGTGGATCTCCTCCATGGAGGCGTAGTTGGCGTGGTGGTCCAGCTCCACGTTGAGGATGATCGCGACCTCGGGCGCGTACTTGTGGAAGCTGCGGTCCGATTCGTCGGCCTCGGCGACGAAGATCTCACCCGCGCCGTGCAGCGCGTTGGAGCCGGGGGCGTCCAGATCGCCGCCGATCGCGTACGACGGCTCCCGGCCCAGCTCGCTGAGGGAGACGGCCAGCATGGAGGTGGTGGTGGTCTTGCCGTGGGTGCCGGCCACCGCGATCGGGCGCAGGCCGTCCATCAGGGCGGCGAGGGCGTCGGAGCGGTGCACCACCGGGATGCCCAGCTCGGCCGCGCGGAGCAGCTCGGGGTTGTCCTCGCGGATGGCGGAGGAGACCACCACACAGCTGGCGTCGTCGGCGAGGTGCCCGGCGGCGTGCCCGATGTGCACGGTGGCGCCCAGCGCGCGCAGGGCGTCGGCGGTGGCGGAGTCCTTGGCGTCGCTGCCGGCCACCTTCGCGCCGCGCTGCGCGAGGATCTTGGCGATGCCCGACATTCCGGCGCCGCCGATGCCGATGAAGTGCGGTCGGTCCATGGCGGTGGGAAGGCCGGGTGCCATGCGTGTTCTCCCAGGGGTGCGAGCGGGACGGCGGTCTTCGCGCCCTCGCGGGAGAGCCGGGAGAGCGCCGCCCCAGCCTATGCCTTGCTGTGGGAGAAGAGTTTCAGCACCGGCACCCCGACCTTGTGCCGCGCCCGGGAGGCCCAGTCCCGGTGGAAGAACTCCTCCACGTAGTGCGGGTCGGTCAGGACGATCACCTCGTCCGCGCCGACCTCCTCCACCATGGTCTTCAGCGCGTCCAGGGGGTGGTCCTCGATAAGGCGGCCGTCCGCCTCGTCGCCGGTCGCGCGCAGGGCCTGGAGGGACACCTCCAGGGCCCGCTCCCCCATGCTCTGCGCCTCCTCGCCCTCGGGCGTCTCGCCCTCCCGGACGGCCTCGTCGAGCTCGCCGAGCGCGACGTCGTCGATGGCCCTCAGCAGCCGGTCGGCCTGCTCGCCGCGCGGCTGGAGCAGCACGTGGAAGGAGACCGGCTCGTCGCCGTGCAAGGTGGTGACGAACTCCACGTCGGCGGAGGTCAGGGCCTTCTCGATCATCAGTACGCTTGTGAACACCAGGCGCCCCTTCTCGTCGGAGGACCCTCGGGCCCCCTCTCTGCTCCGTGGGCCCGGCAAGGCCCTGCGGAAACCATCCTTCCCCGTGTTCGCACGGGTACCGCCGGATTCAGTGTTGCCTGTCCCCGCGCCGAGCGGACGGATGGGCTCCGCCGATCGCCGGACCGGTGGTCACCGTCCGGTGCCCCCGGCCGGGAACGGTCCGGACCGCTGGTACCGCGTGAACAGGAAACCGTCCTCCTCCAACATCGACTTCAGCGCGAAACGCCGCGGAAGTGTTACGGAGGGTCCACCGGCGATGCGCTGTGCGTCACCGGCGGTGAGCATCGGCGAGACGGTCAGGCAGAGCTCGTCCAGCACCCCGGCCGCCACCATCTGGCCCAGCAGCCGGGGACCGCCCTCCGTCAGCAGCCGGGTGTGTCCGAGGTCCGCGAGGGCGCGTACGGCCCGCGCGGGGTCCACCGCCGCCCCCTCCCCGGCGATCACCACCCGGGCGCCCGCCTTCTCGGCGGCGGCGACGCGGTCCGGGGCGGCCCCGGCGCCGGTCAGCAGCAGCGTGGGCACCAGGGGGGAGGTGAACAGCGGCAGGGAGAAGTCCAGGTCCAGGCTCGCCGTCACCACCGCGATCACGGGCGCGGGCCCCTGTCCGGCCGCCTCCCGCGCCGCCGCGAACTCGGCACGCGCGCGTGCCGGACGGTACCCCTCCTGCCGTACCGTCTCCGCGCCGGCCAGCACCACGTCCGCGAGGGCCCGCAGCACGCCGAAGATCCGCATGTCGGCCGGGCACGAGATGGGCTGCGAGCGGCCTTCGTGCTGGGCGGCCCCGTCGAGGGTGGACACCATGTTGGCCCGCAGCCACGGCTCCCGCCCCTCCGGCCCCGGCTCGGGATAGGCGTACGCGGCGGCCAGCTCGGCCAGGCTCCACTCGCGGCCGTCCACCCCGCCGGCGGCTGCTGTTTCTTCGGTCACGTCGGTCACGGGGAACAGGCGTCGCATGTCACGCAGTCTTCCACGACCCGTAGCATGGGGGACCGTGTCGTCCTCCTCCGCCGCCTCCCGTCCCGGTCCGATAGCCGACGTGGCTCCGCTGTCCCTGTGCGCCCGCGAGCCGCACGTCCCCGCGGACCGGCTCGTGGCCGAGATGGTGCCGCCGCCGCGATTCGACTCGGTCCGCTTCGGCACCTACATCCCGGACCCGAACCAGCCGAGCCAGACCGAGGCCGTACGCGTCCTCGAGGGCTTCGCGGCGGGCCTCGGCGGACCGGCGGGCGGCGACTCGGGCAGGCGCAGGCTGTTCGGGTTCGGCAAGGCGGCGAAGAAGACCCCGGCCGGCCCGCGCGGCGTCTACCTCGACGGCGGCTACGGCGTCGGCAAGACCCACCTGCTGGCCTCCCTGTGGCACGCCACCCCGGCCGAACCCTCCCTCAAGGCGTTCGGCACCTTCGTGGAGCTGACGAACCTGGTGGGCGCCCTCGGCTTCCAGCAGACGGTGAAGACCCTCTCCGGGCACCGCCTGCTGTGCATCGACGAGTTCGAGTTGGACGACCCGGGCGACACGGTGCTCGTCTCCACCCTGCTCGGCAGGCTGGTCGAGGCGGGCGTCGCGCTCGCCGCCACCTCGAACACGCTGCCGGGCAAGCTCGGCGAGGGCCGGTTCGCCGCCGCCGACTTCCTGCGCGAGATCCAGGGCCTGTCGGCCCACTTCCGCGCCCTGCGCATCGACGGCGAGGACTACCGCCACCGCGGTCTGCCCGAGGCGCCGGCACCGTACTCCGACGAGGTGGTGACACGGGCGGCGCACGCCACCGAGGGCGCCTCGCTCGACGCCTTCCCGGATCTGCTGGACCATCTGGCGAAGGTCCACCCCAGCCGCTACGGCGCCCTCACCGACGGTCTCCGCGCGGTGTGCCTCACCGGTGTGGAGCCGGTGCCGGACCAGTCGACGGCACTGCGCCTCGTGGTCCTCGCCGACCGGCTCTACGACCGTGAGGTGCCGGTACTGGCCTCGGGGCTGCCGTTCGACCAGCTGTTCAGCGAGGAGATGCTGAAGGGCGGCTACCGCAAGAAGTACTTCCGGGCGATCTCACGGCTCACCGCCCTGGCCCGGGACGCGAAACGGCTCGCCGACACCCCCTGAGACGGGTGTGCGATACCCGATTGAATCGCCCCTGATCAAGGGCGGGTTCACGCCAATACAACCCTTCTTTTCAGGCTCTCCGCGCCACGAAACACCGAATTAACCCTGCAAAGGACTTTGCAGGGTTAACGTGTTTCTTGACCATCCGTTGACCAAGAGTTGACGTGCGGAAGAGGTGTGAACCGCCTTGACAAGAACGCATGTTCGCAGGCCCGGCGACCATGGCCACACACCCGGCCCTTGCCGTCGCTTTACCCGCGCTTCACTTCTCCGCATTTCCGGGCACCTTCGCATCCGCGCACACAACCCGTAAAGCAAGGGCCACGGACAAGAGAAACACTCACCTTTGTCATGCCCGTCCGACGCGCCCCCACGCGCGCCAGGAGGAATCACCAGATGCAACCCCTCATCGACAACGCCCGCACGTTCGGACAGCGCCCTGAGGAGTTCGCCCGCCTCGCCGAGGGACAATCCCCCGACGTCCTGTTCATCACCTGCTCCGACTCCAGGGTCGTCCCGGCCCTGATCACGGGCGCCCGGCCCGGCGAGCTCTTCGAGCTGCGCACGGCGGGCAACATCGTGCCGCCGTACGTCTCCGGGCGCCCCACCGCCGAGGCCGCCACCGTCGAGTACGCCGTGGAGGTCCTCGGCGTCACGGACATCGTGGTCTGCGGCCACTCCCACTGCGGGGCGATCGGCGCGCTGGTGCGCGGCGACGACCTGGACGCCGTACCCGCCGTACGGGACTGGCTGGCGCACGCCGCCGACGAGCCGGCGTCGGCCGACGCGGCGGACCCGGCCTGCGCGGACGCGGTGCAGCACCACGTCCTGGCCCAGCTACTGCGCCTGCGCTCGTACCCCTGCGTCGCACAGCGGCTGGCCTCGGGCCGGCTGCGGCTGCACGGCTGGTACTACGAGGTGCACACCGGCGCCGTGCGCGAACACCGCGCGGCCACCGACGCGTTCGAGGCGCTGTGAGCGCGTCGGTGTCCAGGTTCCCCCATCTGCGGCAGGACTTCGCCGCCTCGCTCGTCGTGTTCCTGGTCGCCCTCCCGCTGTGCGTGGGCGTCGCCGTCGCCTCCGGTGTCCCGGCCGAACTCGGCCTGGTCACCGGCATCGTGGGCGGACTGGTCACCGGTCTGCTGCCGGGCAGCAGCCTCCAGGTGTCCGGGCCGGCCGCCGGGCTGACCGTGCTGGTCTTCGAGGCCGTCGACACCTACGGTCTGCCCGCGCTCGGCGTGATCGTGGCGGCCACCGGGCTGCTCCAGCTGCTCATGGGCGCCCTGCGGATCGGGCGCTGGTTCCGCGCGATATCGATCTCGGTCGTCGAGGGCATGCTGGCCGGCATCGGTCTCGTGCTCATCGCCGGGCAGCTGTACTCGGCGGCCGGGCTGACGGCGCCCTCCTCCGGCATCGACAAGATCCTCGGGCTGCCCGGAGCCGCCGTGGACGCGCTCGGCAGCACCGAGGCGCTCGCCTCGCTCGCGGTCGGCGCGGGCACCGTCGCGGTGATGGTCCTGTGGCGCCGGATGCCGGGTCCGGCCGGCGCCGTGCCCGGCGCGCTCGCGGCGGTCCTGCTGGCGACGGCGGTCACCCTCGCGTTCGGCGTGCCGGTCGCCACGGTCGAGGTGCAGGGCCTGCTGGACGCCGTCCAGCCACCCGGCGCGGAGGCGTGGGGCTCACTGGGCGTGGGCATCCTCGGAACGATCGTCGCCTTCACGCTGATCGCGTCCGCCGAGAGCCTGTTCAGCGCCGCCGCGGTGGACCGGCTGCACGACGGTCCGCGCACCCAGTACAACAAGGAGCTGATCGCTCAGGGCGCGGGCAACACGGTCTGCGGCGCCCTCGGCGCGCTGCCGATGACCGCGGTCATCGTGCGCAGCTCGGCCAACGTCCAGGCGGGTGCCAGGACCAAGGCGTCCCGGGTGCTGCACGGCGTGTGGCTGCTGCTGTTCGCCGCGCTGCTGCCGTCCGCGCTGGCGCTGATCCCGCTGCCCGCGCTGGCCGGCATCCTGGTCCACGCGGGCTGGAAGCTGATCCCGTTCCGCGGGGTCGCCGCGCTGTGGCGGGGGCACCGGGGCGAGGCTCTGATCCTGGTGGTCACCGCCGTGTCGATCGTCGTGGTCAACATGTTCGAGGGCGTACTGATCGGTCTGGCCCTGTCGGTCGCCAAGACGGCCTGGGAGGCCTCGCAGGCGAAACTGGAGGTCATAGACAAGGGCGCGGGCCCGATCCAGGTGTACCTGTCCGGCAACGCGACGTTCCTGCGTCTCCCGAAGATCCTGGACACCCTGGAGTCCCTCCCCCAGGACCGCCCCGTGGAACTGGACCTCACCGGCCTGCACCACCTGGACCACGCCTGCCACACAGCCCTGACGGCTTGGTCCGAACGCCACAGCACGACGAACACACCACCCGTGAAACTCACCCCATAGGGGCGCGGGGAACTGCGCGAACGGGGGTCCGGGGGCGGAGCCCCCGGGAACGGGACGGGAAGGGGCGGCGGGGGCGAAAACACCCTGCCGCCCAGCCCACCCCATGGCCCCACACCGAACCCCGGGCATATCCTCGCAGGTGCATACGAAAGCACACACAGCACACAGACCTCTGAACGGGAGGTCACCATGGTCGAGGAACTGCTCACCGCAGCCGCATGCGTAGGCGCCGCGGGCGCCACCTACCTCCTCGCCGCCGCCCGCGTCGTCAAACAGTACGAACGCGGCGTCGTCTTCCGCCTCGGCCGCCTCCGAGGGGATGCCCGCCGCCCCGGCTTCACCCTGATCGTCCCCATCGTGGACCGACTCCACAAGGTCAACCTTCAGATCGTCACGATGCCGGTCCCGGCCCAGGAGGGCATCACCCGGGACAACGTGACCGTGCGCGTCGACGCGGTCGTCTACTTCAAGGTCGTCGACGCGCCGGCGGCCCTCGTCAACGTCGAGGACTACCGGTTCGCGGTCTCCCAGATGGCCCAGACCTCGCTCCGGTCGATCATCGGCAAGAGCGACCTGGACGACCTGCTCTCCAACCGCGAGAAGCTGAACCAGGGCCTGGAGCTGATGATCGACAGCCCGGCGAT
>NZ_JBVIGS010000027.1:50554-83818 GCF_055570675.1 Streptomyces sp. NPDC031111 | reverse complement strand
GGGCCCTCTCCCGACCAACACCGCCAACCAGGGGGGGGGGGGGGGGGGGGGGGGGGGGTTTTTCTCTTTTTTTTTTTTGGGGGGGGGGGGGGGGGGGGGGGGGGGGGTCCCCCCCCCCCCCCCCCCACCCCGGCTCATCCGTCCGTCAGGGCCGCGACCAGTTCCTCCGCCGTGCGGGGACCGGTCCCGGTGTCCGGCAGCCGGCCGTACGCGCGCAACAGCCGGGCCGCCGCCACCCCCCACGGCAGCCGCAGCCCCGCCGCCGCGAGGAGGTCGGTGCGGGCCAGCATGTCGGTCACCGGGCCGGTGCGGGCGCCCGACGGGGTGAGGAGGGCCGCGTCGTCGGCCCAGCGCAGGGCGAGGTCCACGTCGTGGGTGGCCATGACGACCGTCGTGCCCCTCTCGCGCAGCCCGTCGAGCGTCGTCAGCAGGCGTTCCTGGCCGTCGGGGTCGAGGCCCGCCGTCGGCTCGTCCAGGATCAGGACACGGGGACGCATGGCGACCGCGCCCGCGATCGCCGTCCGCTTGCGCTGCCCGTAGGAGAGCAGGTGCGTGGGACGGTCGGCGAGCGCGGTGATGTCCAGGGCGGCGAGCGACTCCGCCACCCGGGCACGCACCTCCGCGTCGGACAGGCCGAGGTTCAGCGGGCCGAACGACACGTCCTGACCGACGGACGCGGCGAACAACTGGTCGTCGGGATCCTGCACCACCAGCTGCACGGTGGTCCGCAGCGCCGTCAGCCCCTTGCGGTCGTACCGCACCGCCCGGCCCGCCACCGTCAACTCGCCGTCGTCCGGGCGCAGTCCGCCGCTCAGCAGCCGCATCAGCGTCGTCTTGCCGCTGCCGTTGCGCCCCAGCAGCGCCAGCTTGCGCCCCTCGCGCACCTCGAAGTCCAGGCGGGTGAGCACGGGCGGGCCGTCCTCGTACGCGAAGGACGCGCCCCGCAGGGCGACCAGCACGGACTCGCTCACGACAGTGGCCTTTCCAGTACGAGGGTGAGGGCGGCCAGCGCCGCCAGGAGCGCCACGCTCGCGACCGTGAACCGGACGGAGACGCGGGCCTCGGGGACCAGGACGCGCAGGGTGCCGTCGTAGCCCCGCCCGGCCAGCCCGGTCTGGAGCCGCGCCGCCCGGTCGAAGGAGCGGACGAACGCGGTCGCGCCGAGCCCGCCGAGGGAGCGCCAGGCCGCCGCGCGGGTGGTGTGCCCGAGCCGGGCCGCCTGCGCCTCGCGGATCCGGCGCACCGAGTCCAGCAGCAGGAAGCTCATCCGGTACGTCACCAGCGCCACGTCCACCAGCGGCGCCGGCACCCCGGCGCGCACCAGGCGCGGCAGCAGATCGGACATCGGGGTGGTGAACGCGAACAGCAGCACCCCGAGGGAGGCCGCCGACGTGCGCAGCAGCAACTCCCCGGCGCGCAGCGGCCCGTCCTCGGCCGGGGACACGAACCCGTCCGGGCCGCCGACCTGCACCAGCAGCGTCAGCGCCCCGGTGACGCAGAAGCCCAGCGGCACCCGGTAGGCGCGCCACAGCCGCCGCCCCGGCACGCCCGCCGGGCCGAGCAGCACCACGAGGGCGGTCAGCAGCACCAGGGCCGCGCCCGGCCACGGGGGCAGCGAGACGGCGAGCACGGTGAGGCCCAGCCCCAGTACGGCCTTGTCCACGGGATGACGGCGGCGCCAGCGGCTGCTGTGCGCCGCCGCGTCGATCGGCAGCACGGGCCGTCAGACCCGTCGTCGTTCGGGAGCGGCTTCGTCACCGGCGCCGGCCTCGTCACCGGCCTCCGCCGCCGCGAGTGCCCGCGCCTCGCCCTGCCGCCGCCCGCGCCGCAGCCCGAAGTAGTACGCGAGGACGCCCGCGCCGAGCGCCGCCTGAAGGGCGAACAGCGCCGACTCGATCTCCCCGGACGGCGGTTCGTACAGCGGCGCGAACCACGGCTCGTAGTCCGGGTCGATCTCGGCGATCGCCGTCTCCGCCTCGGCGTCGGAGCCCGTGAACGGCTCCTCCTTGTGGTCGCCGAGCCCGAGCACCAGGGGGATCACCGCGAGCGCGGCCACGAGCACCAGCAGCAGCGTGTTGATCTTCGCGTTACGGCTCATCGGGCCACCGCCCCGGCCGAGTCCGCCGTCTTCCGCCCGGCCGCCGAGGCCACCAGCACCCCGAGCCGGGTCAGCTCACCCCTGCTCGACTGCACCAGCATGCGCATCACCAGCACGGTCAGCAGCCCCTCGCTCACCGCGAGCGGGATCTGCGTCACGGCGAAGATGGAGCCGAACTTCCCCAGCGCGCCCAGGAATCCACTGCCCGGATCGGGGAAGGCGAGCGCCAGCTGCACGCTCGTCACGCAGTACGTCGACAGGTCGGCGACGAACGCGCCGGAGAACACCGCGACCATCAGCGGCACGTCGTACCGGCGCAGCAGCCGGTAGACGCCGTACCCGGCCCACGGGCCGACGACCGCCATCGAGAAGACGTTGGCGCCCAGGGTGGTCAGCCCGCCGTGGGCGAGCAGCAGCGCCTGGAACAGCAGGGTGATGGTGCCCAGTACGGCCATCGCCGGCGGGCGGAACAGGATCGCGCCCAGCCCCGTACCGGTCGGGTGGGAGCAACTCCCCGTCACCGACGGCAGCTTGAGCGCGGACAGTACGAACGTGAACGCTCCCGAAGCGCCGAGCAGCAGCGTGCTCTCGGGATGTTCCCTGACCTCACGGATGAGCGACCGGGCTCCGTGGACGACGAACGGCGCCGACGCGACGCCCCAGGCGACCGCGTGCGCCGGTGGCAGAAAACCCTCGGCTATGTGCATGGCTCAGCAGACCCTCTCCAGCACCTCGTGGATGGTTGACGCGCCTTGGCCGGTCTCCTGGCTGACGGGTACCACCGCCCGTGCTCCGCCTTCCCGGGTCCCGAAGAACCCAGTGGCTGCCCGCGAGGGCCGGAGCCGGACTTCCCGATCACAGTGGCGAGGGCCGCACCGGTATCGCACCGATTTCCCGTCACCAAGGCGTGGTGACAGTAGTGCCCGTTCCGGTCCGGTGACAAGCGGCCACAGGGGGCGCTCGGACGGCGCCCGGCAGCTCCCACCCCGGCGCACACCTGAGCACTTGACACGGGCGGCGCCGCCCCTCGGAACGGGGGAGTGAGGGGCCGGCGTCATGGGTAGAGCCTTGCTGCAATTAATATGCAACAACGACTTTCAGGCAACAGGGGTGTGAGGTTCCATGACGACCCGACGAATACGGGCCGCCGCCGCGGTCGCGATGGCCGGCGCGGTCGCCGCCTGCTCGGCGCCGGGCGGGGGCGGCGCGGACGGCGGAGCGTCCGCCGAATCCGTCGTGATCGGTGTCCCGTCCGAACCGGACACCCTCAGTCCGCTGCTGGGTTACGGCAAGGACGGCAACTCCAAGATCTTCGACGGCCTCCTCGCCCACGACGCCGACATGAAACTGAAGCCGGCCCTGGCGAAGGCGCTCCCCGAGGTCACCGACGGCGGCCGCACCTACACGTACACCCTGCGCGACGGCGTGACGTTCAGCGACGGCGAGCCGCTCACCGCCGACGACGTGGTCTTCACCTACCGCACCGTGCTGGACGAGAGGACCAACAACACCGCCAAGAGCGAACTCGACGCCATCAAGGAGGTCAGGGCGGAGGGCGACGACAAGGTCGTCTTCACCCTCGACCACCCCTACGCGGCCTTCGCCTCCCGCACGGTGCTGCCCGTCGTCCCCGAGCACATCGCGGGCGAACAGGACCCCAACACCGGCTCCTTCAACACCAAGCCGGTCGGCACCGGACCGTACGTCCTCACCGGCTGGAGCAAGGGCGAGAAGCTCACCTTCAAGGCCAATCCGGACTACTGGGGCGGCGCCCCGAAGGTGAAAAAGCTCACCATGGCGATCATCGCCGACGACGACGTCCGCGCCACCCGGCTGCGCTCCGGCGACCTCGACGGCGCGACCCTCCCGCCCAACCTCGCGGCCACCTTCAAGGACGACGACGGGAAGAGGACGTACCGGGCGACGTCGTACGACTTCCGCGCCGTGACCCTCCCCACCGGCAACCCGGTCGCCGGCGACACCGCGATCCGCCGCGCCCTCGACCTCGCCGTGGACCGCGAGGCCATGGTCGACAAGATCCTCGACGGCGCCGGCCGCCCCGCCTACGGCCCGTTGCCCATCGACGACCCCTGGTACGCCAAGGGCATCGAACGCCCCCGGAACCTCGACGAGGCCGGGCGCATCCTCGACCGGGCGGGCTGGAAGCCCGGCAAGGGCGGCATCCGCGCCAAGGACGGCCGCCCCGCCCGCTTCACCCTCTACTACCCCTCCGGCGACAAGGTCCGCCAGGACCACGCCCTCGCCTACGCCTCCGACGCCAAGAAGGCCGGCATCGACGTCAGGGTCGAGAGCGCCACCTGGGAGGTCATCGAACCCCGGATGAAGCACGACGCCGTCCTCGCCGGCTTCGGCAGCACCGGCGATCCCGACTTCGGCCTCTACACCCTGCTGCACTCCTCCCTCGCCGGGGACGGCTTCAACAACATGGCCCTGTACGACAACCCGGCCGTGGACGAGGCCCTGGACACCGGCCGCCGCACCCAGGACCCCGAGGACCGCAAGGCCGCCTACGACGACCTCCAGCGCGAACTCGTCGAGAACCCCGGCTACACCTTCCTCACCCACATCGACCACATGTACGTCCTCGCCGACCGCTGGTCGGACCTCACCACCCAGACCGAACCGCACGAGCACGGCTTCGCCAGCGGCCCCTGGTGGAACGTCGAGGACTGGCAGACCGAGAAATGACCTCCCTCCCCTGGGGAGAGATGACCCGGCTGGTGGCACGGCGGGCCCTGTTCGCCGTGCCCGTGCTGCTCGTCGTCACCTTCGGCGTGTTCGCCGTCGCCGCCGCCTCCCCCTTCGACCCCGTCAAGGCGTACGCCGGCACGGCCGCGCTCGGCGCCGACCAGGAGACCCTGGACCGGCTGCGCGAGAACCTCGGCGTGGACCGGCCGTTCACGAGCCGCTGGTGGGACTGGCTGACCTCCGCCCTCGGCGGCGACCTCGGCCAGTCCACCGTGATGCGTCAGCCCGTGGCCGAGGTCGTCGGCGAACGCCTGGTCTGGTCGGCCCTGCTGTGCGCCGTCGCGTTCGCCGCCGCCGTCCTGCTCGGCACCGTGCTCGGCGTCCTCGCGGCCCGCCGGCCGGGCTCGCTCCTCGACCGCGCGGTCACCTCCCTCGCGTACGCCCTGGAGGCCGCCCCGGTCTTCTGGATCGCCCTGCTCGCCGTCTGGCTGTTCGCCCTGAACCTGGACGTCCTCCCGGCCGGCGGCCTCACCGACACGGGCAGCGACCACGTCACCGCCGGACAGGTCACGAGCCACCTGGTCCTGCCCGCCGGCGTCCTCGCCGTCTCCCAACTGCCCTGGTTCACGCTGTACGTCCGTCAGGGCGTCGGCGACGCCCTCGCGGAGGACCCGGTGCGCGGAGCCAGGGCCCGCGGCCTGAGCGAACGCACCGTCCTGCTCGGCCACGCCCTGCGCTCGGGACTGCTGCCGGTGCTCACCCTGATCGGCTCCCGCGTCCCCGAACTCATCACCGGCGCCCTGCTGGTGGAGACCGTGTTCAGCTGGCCGGGCATCGCGGCGGCGACCGTGGAGGCCGCCACCGCCGTCGACTTCCCGCTGCTCGCCGCGCTCACCACCCTCGCCACCGCCGCCGTCCTCGCCGGAAACCTGCTCGCCGACCTGCTCTACGGACTGATCGACCCGAGGGTGAAGCTGAATGAGATGTGACCCACATGGCTGACACCACCACCGCCGTGACGAAGACGGTGTGGCGCACGCACGGCACCGCCCGCCGCTCCACCCACGCCCTCCGGCTGCGCGTCTCCGCCGTCCTGGTCGCCGTGACGGTCCTGGCGGTGCTGCTCGTACCGCCGCTGGTCCGGCTCGACCAGCAGGCCGTCGACCTCGCCGCCAAGCTCCTCCCACCCAGCTGGTCCCACCCCTTCGGCACCGACGACGTGGGCCGCGACCTGCTGCTGCGCTGCGTCTACGGCCTCCGTGTCTCCCTCCTGGTCGGTGTGGTGGCCGCGCTCACCGCCACCGTCATCGGTACGGCCGTCGGCGCCACCGCGGGCGCGCTCGGCGGCTGGGTGGACCGCGCGGTCATGCGTCTGGTCGACACCCTGTCCTCGGTCCCGCACCTGCTGCTCGGCGTCTTCGTCGTCGCCATGTTCCGGCCGGGCGTCTGGCCGGTGGTGATCTCCGTCGCCGTCACCCACTGGCTGTCCACCGCTCGTATCGTCCGCGCCGAGGTCCTCTCGCTGCGCTCCCGCCCCTTCGTCGACGCGGCCGTCTCCGGCGGCGCCTCACGGTGGCGGGTGACGGTACGGCATCTGCTGCCCGGTGTGCTGCCCCAGGCGGGGCTCGCCGCCGTCCTGATGGTGCCGCACGCCATGTGGCACGAGTCCGCCCTGTCCTTCCTCGGCCTCGGCCTGCCCACCCACACCGCCAGCCTCGGCACGCTCATCCAGGGCGCCCGCGGCTCGCTCCTCGCCGGACAGTGGTGGCCGACCCTTTTCCCCGGCCTGTTCCTGATCATCCCCACCCTCGCCGTCGCCGGCCTCGCCGGTGTCTGGCGGGAACGGATCAATCCGCGCCGCCGATCGGAGCTGACGCTGTGACCGAGCGATCCCCCGTGCTGTCGGTGCGCGGCCTGTCCGTGCGGTTCCTGCTGCCGGGCGGGCGGCGGATCGCCGCCGTCACCGACGCCCACTTCGACGTGGCGCCCGGCGAATGCGTCGCCCTGATCGGCGAGAGCGGCTGCGGCAAGTCCGTCCTGGCCGCCGCCCTGCTCGGCCTCCTCCCGGCCAACGCCCGGACCGCCGGCCACGCCCACCTCGGCGACCTCGACCTGCTCGCCGCCGACGAACGCACCCTCGCCCGCACGGTACGGGGCCGCAGGATCGGTCTCATCCCACAGAGCCCCGCCGCACACCTCACCCCCGTACGCACCATCCGCTCCCAGGTGGAGGAGACGGTCGCCCAGCTCACCGGTGTGCGGGGCCGTACGGCGCTGCGCGCCGCCGCCGAACGGGCCGCGGAGCGGGCCGCGTTCCCGGCGGACCATCTCGACCGCCATCCGCACGAACTCTCCGGCGGCCTCGCCCAGCGCGCCGCCACCGCCCTCGCCCTGGTCGGTGACGCGCCCCTGCTCCTCGCCGACGAACCCACCACCGGTCTCGACCGCGACCTGGTCGACCGCACCGTCGACGAACTCCGCCGCCATGTCGACGCCGACGGCGACCGGGCCCTGTTGATGATCACCCACGACCTGGCGGCGGCGGAACGCGTCGCCGACCGGGTGGCGGTCATGTACGCGGGCCGCATCGTCGAACTCACCGACGCGGCGGCCTTCTTCGGCACTCCCGGCCCCCGGCACCCCTACAGCCGGGGCCTCCTCGACGCCCTCCCCGACCGCGCCTTCACCCCGATCCCCGGAATGCCCCCCGAACTCGGCGACCTGCCCCCGGGCTGCGCCTTCGCCGCCCGCTGCGACCGGGCCACCGACACCTGCGCGACGCTCCCGCCCCTCACCGACTCGGTCGCCTGCCACCACCCGGCCCCCGCGGCCGCCCCGGAGGACATCCGTGCTTGAACTACGCGCCGTCACCGCCGGATACGACCGCCGGGCCCCGGTCGTACGGGAGGCGACCCTGACCGTTTCCCCCGGCGAGTCCGTCGGCCTGCTCGGCCCGAGCGGCTGCGGGAAGTCCACCCTGGCGAGGGTCGCCGCCCTCCTCCACCGCCCGGACTCCGGGGGAGTCGTCGTCGACGGCACCCCCGTACGCCGCTGGCGCCACCGGGCACCCCGCGAGCAGCGCACCGCCTTCGGCGTCGTCTTCCAGCAGCCCCGCCTCTCCGCCGACCCCCGCCTGCGCCTCACCGACCTGATCGCGGAACCGCTGCGGGCCACCGGCCGCCGTTCGTCCGTCCCCGGCCGCGTGGCCGAACTCGCCGAGACCGTCGGCCTGACCCCCGACCTGCTGACCCGCCGCCCCCACGAGGTCAGCGACGGGCAACTCCAACGCGCCTGTCTGGCCCGCGCGCTGGTGCTCCGCCCCCGCTGGCTCATCTGCGACGAGATGACCGCGATGCTGGACGCGTCGACCACGGCGGCGCTGGTGGGCGTGGTCGAGGACTACCGCACCGCGACGGGCGCGGGCCTGCTGTCGGTGGGCCACGACCACACCCTCCTGAACCGCTGGTGCGACCGCACGGTCCACTGGGAGACGGTCGTCGGACGGTGATGCCGGGCGCCCGGACCGTGTGCGCGAGGGGAGATCACCGTACGCCCGAGTGCTGGGCGCGCGGAGGGTTGGGCCGCCCCAGCGCGGAGTTGAGCCGGTAGGCCCCGCCCAGCCCGTGGAACACGGCCATGAGCAGCGCTCCACCGAGCGCGGCGACGAAGCCCGCGGCGGGATGGTCGGGGAGGTCGGCCCAGTACCCCAGGGCGACCGCCAGCGCGAGGCCGAGCGTTCCGGCCACCGCGTTGCGCAGGGGGCCGTTGCCCCACACGTTCGGGAAGTCCTCGCCGACCACCCCCTTGACGAAGTGCGGAACGGCGTTCGCGCCCATGAGTCCGGCGAGCGCGGAGAGCAGGATCACGTGCCACATGACGAGCCCCTCGATTCAGTCAACACCCGTTGACTGAACGATAGCCCCGTGTCCCCATTTCGGTCAACGGTTGTAGACTGACGTTCATGGACTCCCGCCCCACCAGCCGGGCCGAGCAGCGCCGCCGCACGGAATCCCGCATCCTGGACGCCGCCCGCCGGCTGTTCGCCGAGCTCGGCTACGACCGGGCCACCATCCGGGCCATCGCCACCGAGGCGGACACCGATCCGGGGCTGGTGATGCGGTACTTCGGCTCGAAGGACAAGCTCTTCGCCCAGGTCTCGGGGTTCCAGGAGGACGAGCTGGTGACCGGCTCCCCGGAGCAGGCCGCCGAACAGCTGCTGGCGGCCCTGGAGCACAAGCTCGCCCAGGAACCCACGGAGGCGCTCGCCGCGCTGCGGTCGATGTTCACGCATCCCGACGCGGCCGACGACGTCCGGTCCGCCATGGTGTCCCGGCAGCGGCAGGCCGCCGGGCACCTCGTCGACGACGACGCGGACCTGCGCGCCGGACTCATCGGCGCGCTCACCATCGGCACCGTGATCGGACGCCACCTGCTCCGCCTGGACGGCCTGCGGGACGCTCCCCCCGAGCGGGTCACGGAGCTCCTGCGCGGCGCCTTCCACGACATCGCCGGCGGTGGCCCGGACCGGCCGGACGACCAGCGCGGCACCGGGCGGACGAAACCGAGCCCGTCCCGGTAGCCGCGCGGCCCAGGGTCAGCCCTGGGCGCCGTCCATGAACTCCTCCTCGCCGAGCGCCCCCGCCGCCATGCCGCCGAGGAAGCCCTCCATGAGTTCGTCGACGCGCACCTCCGTGGCGCCCGCCGGGGCCGTGGTCTTCTCGCCCTCGCCCAGGCGCAGCACCAGCGCGAACTTCTCGACCTTCGCCTTCTCCGCCAGCGGGGCCAGGTCGACGGACACCTCGGTCAGGTCGCCGTTCCTGAGTGTGAAGTCGGCCGTGACCTTCTCGTCCGGGGCGTCCTTGAAGTCCTTGGCCGTCGGCAGTTCGGCGCCCGGCGGCAGTTCCTTCGCCAACGGGCCGAGTTCGCCGAACAGTTCGGTCATCAGGGTGCGGAAGGGCGCCGTGGCCTCGATGTGCTCGGTGCCGTCCGACCCGCCGGAGGTCTTGAAGTCGACCTCCTGGGCGATGACCTGCCGCACCGCCTCGGCGAGCTTCTTCTGCGTCTTCGCGTCGAGCGTGGGCTCCGCCGACGGCTCCCCGCCGTCGGGGCCCGGCGCCCCCGACATCCGCTCGCCGGTCTCCTCCAGCTCCTTCGTCGCGACCTTGATCCACCCGCCGCCGAGGAACGTCTTCAACGCGCCCGCGCTGTCGGGCAGTTCGTCGGCGGGCGGCATGGGGCTGCCGGACATCCCGGCGAGCGTGTCCACGTCGGCGCGGAGGTAGGTGTAGTCGCCGACCAGCCGGTACTCCAACAGGTCGCCGTCCGGGGTGCCGAGCTTCAGCGCCATGGCGCTGAAGTCCTCCTCGCTGGACTTCTCGAGCGGCTTCCGCGACCGCACGGAGACGGAGATCCGCGCGTCGCTGAGCAGTTCGGCGACCTCGTCGGGGAGCGCCTCCGCGGGTTCGGCCCCGGCGTCCAGCGCCTTCAGCGTCGCGGCGTCGGTGTCCAGGTCCAGCTCGAAGGAGAGCGAGCGCTCCTTCCCGAGCCGGTCGAAGGCCTGGTCGAGCTTCTGCCCGGCGGACAGGTTCTCCACGGTGCCGCAGGCTGCGGAACCGGCCAGGACCGCCGTGGCGACGGCGGTGGCGGTGAGGGTCTTGCGTATGGCGGAAATGACGGTCTCCTCGTGCATGTGACCAGGGCGGTCACTGCGAAGACCGATCAACGTCTCGAACGGTTGTACGTCGCACGGGAATCGATCCGGGGCGGCTCACCGCCGCCTGTTCGAGTGGCGGACATCACCGGCCGTTCGTCCACCGTTCAGCCGCGCTCCCTAGCTTCACCACATGTCAGACGCATCCGATACCGCGACACCGCCGTCGGTGCCGCTCCCCCGGGAGAGACCCGACGGGCCGGCACTGGTCAGCTACGTGCTGCCGGTGTTCAACGAGCAGGACGGCATCCGGCGCTTCCACGACGAGCTCGTGGCCGCGATCCGTACCCGCCCGGAGCTCTCGTTCGAGCTCGTGTACGTCAACGACGGTTCGTCCGACTCCTCCTTGGCGATCCTCCGCGACCTGGCGAAGAACGACGCCCGGGTACGGGTGGTCGACTTCGCGCGCAACTTCGGGCACCAGATGGCGATCACGGCCGGACTCGACGAGGCGCGCGGCGACGCGGTCATCGTGATGGACACCGATCTCCAGGACCCGCCGCGGGTGAGCCTCGAACTCATCGACGCCTGGCGGGACGGCGCGGAGGTCGTGCACGCGCGGCGCCGGTCCCGGCGGGACACGCTGTTCAAGCGGGCGACGGCCGCCACGTACTACCGGGTCCTCCGGGCGTGCACGGAGGTCGACATCCCCCTGGACACCGGGGACTTCCGGCTGCTGGACCGGCGGGTCGCCGACGAGCTGCGGCGCTACCGCGAACGCAGCCGGTTCGTACGGGGCATCGTGGCCTCGATGGGCTTCGTCCAGACCGAGGTGCACTTCGACCGGGACGAGCGGTTCGCCGGGGAGACCAAGTACCCGCTGCGCAAGATGGCGCGGCTGGCGATCGACGGGGTGACGGGCTTCTCCACGGTTCCGCTGAAGCTGATCACCCGCCTCGGCTTCGTCGTGCTGACCCTCTCCTTCGCGGGGATCGTGTACGCGCTGGCGATGAAGGTGTTCCGGCCCGACATCACGGTGTCCGGCTGGACCATGCTCATGGTCGTCGTGCTGTTCCTGGGCGGGGTGCAGATGCTCTCGCTCGGCGTGCTCGGCTCGTACATCGGGCGGACGTACAGCGAGGCGCAGGGGCGGCCGCTGTACATCGTCCGGCAGGTGGTCCGGCATGACGGTGACTGACGCGCCCACCCGGACCGAGCGGCGCGCCCTCCGGCAACTGGTCGGCTACACGCTCGTCGGCGGCAGCGGAGTCGCCCTGGACCTGGCCGCTTTCGCGCTCCTCTACAACGTCCTGGGGTGGCACGAGCAGATCGCCAACGTGGCCGGCACCACCCTCGGCATCACCAACAACTTCGTCCTCAACGCGGTGTTCACCTTCGACAAGCGCGACCGGCTGCCGCTGCGCCTCGTGCGCTTCTACACCGTGGGCCTGTGCGGCATCGCGCTCACCTTCGGGCTGCTGTGGCTCTTCGCCGGCCGGCTCGGGACCGACCCGAACCTGGTCAAGGCCGCCTCCCTGCCGCTGGTCCTGGCGGTGCAATTCCTGCTCAACCGGAAGTGGAGCTTCGCGTGAACCTGGGCATCATCGGCGCCGGCGCCACCGGACTGACCGCCGCCTACGACGCGGTCAAGGCCGGACACACGGTCACCGTGCTGGAAGCGGCCGACGAACTGGGCGGCCTGGCCGCCTCCTTGACCGTTCAGGGCACGCCGCTGGAACGCTACTACCACCACATCTTCCGCTCCGACCGCGCCATGATCGAGCTGATCGAGGAACTGGGCCTGGGCGACTCCCTGCGCTTCCACAAGCCCACCACCGGCATCTACCGCGCCGGGCGTCTGCGCCCCTTCAGCACCCCGGCGCAGATGCTGCGCTTCCTCCCGCCCGTCCCGGCCTTGCGCTTCGCGTTCTCCTCCGCCGCGCTGAAGGCCGTACGCAAGGGCGAGCGCTTCAACGACCGCACGGCGCTGGGCTGGCTGCGCCGCTGGGCCGGGCGGCGCGCCACGGAGGAGATCTGGGAGCCGCTGCTGCGCGGCAAGTTCGGGGAGCGCGCCGAGGAGGTGTCCATGGCCTGGCTGTGGGCCCGGGTGCACTGCCGGACCTTCGAACTCGGCTATGTGCACGGCGGGTTCGAGAAGGTGTACGCGGCACTGGCGGACGCGGTCGCCGCGCACGGGGGGAAGATCGAGTTCGGCAAGCGGCTGACGCGGATCGCGCAGGACGGCGACACGGTCACGGTGGAGACGGGGGACGGGTCCTCGTACGGCTTCGACCACCTGGTCGTCACCACCCCGCAGCCCGCCTTCGCCAAGGCCGCCGGGCTGCCCGCCGACGACGTGGTGTGGCACAACCAGTACCTCGGCGCCACCTGCTTCGTCCTGGAGCTGGACCGCAGCCTCATCCCCTACTACTGGCTCAACGTCAACGACACCGACTTCCCGTTCCTCGCCGTCGTCGAGCACACCCGGATGGTGGACCGCGCGGAGTACGGCGGCAGGCACGTCGTGTACGTCGGAAATTACGTGCCGCGCGACGACTGGCGCTTCACCTCCGGCCCGGAGGAACTGCTCGACGCGTACGAGCCCTGGCTGCGGCGCCTGAACCCGGACTTCGACCGCTCCTGGATCACCGACTGGCACTTCTCCCGGGCGCCCTTCGCGCAGCCCGTCGTCACCCCGGAGTACCGGGCGCTGATCCCGCCGCACGAGACGGCGATGAGCCGGGTCACGCTGGCCACCATGGCGCAGGTCTACCCGCAGGACCGGGGACAGAACTACGCGGTGGCGATGGCGCACCGGGTCACGGAGCTGATCGGCGCGCGGTGAGCGCGCCGAGGGACACCACCGGCGCGCTCACCGCGCGCCGGGGCGTGTCGTCCCTCGTCAGCGCAGCCGGCACACCACGAGCTGTTTCGCGGGCGCCCGCGGGCAGTCGTAGCGCGCCTCGACCCGCCGCGCCAGCGCCCGGTCGATCTTCGCCGGGGGGAACCAGCCGCGGTTCAGCACCGCGTACCGCGGCGGCGCCTCGTCCAGGCAGCGGGCGTTCTCGGCGTAGGAGTCGAGGGCGCTCACGTCCGGCAGATAGCGGGTGCGCTGGAGGAACGTGGGAATCGGGTAGCGGCAGGGCGAGGCGTGCCCGATGAAGTACGCCTCGTCGCCGAAGGCGAGGTACTGCACGAGCGCCCCGTCCGGCAGCCGCCGCCGCACCTCGTCCGCCGCGTCGGCCTTCTCCTCGGAGACCCGCAGATACGCGAGGTTGGTCTCGCCCACCTTCCCGCGGTCCATGAGGTGCGGGGAGGACGGCCAGACGGTCACCGCGACGAGTCCGACACCCACCACAGCGGCCGGAACACGGAACCCGGAACCGCCCCGGCCCGAACCCCGCCGCACGTCGAAGAACGCGGCACCGAACGCGACCACTCCCGCCGCCCACACCACCGCCGAGCGCTGGAGCCCCTGCGGGGCGGCCGAGTACAGCGGGAAGAGCACGGCAAACGCGCCGCTGACCACCACGAACCCCAACGGCGCCCGCCCACGCGCCCCGTACCACCGAGCCCCCGCCAGACCCCACAGGGCGGCGGCGCCCACCGGCAGCGCGGCGGCGTGGTACGCGAACCAGTTGCCCTGCACCACGACCGCCCCCAGGCCCACGGCCGCGGCGGCCACGGCGAGCACGGCCCACTCCGCGCGCCGGCGCCGGTCCTCCTGGCAGGCCAGCAGCAGGAGCAGCGCCGCGGGCAGCAGAAGCAGTACGGGGCTGAGCACGGCCCGGTCGGCGAGGAAGTCGACCGACCGGGAGAAGAGCTCCCCGGGCCGCACCCCCTGCCGGGACAGCGAACCCTGGTTGATCTGCGGCATGTCCCGGATCCACTGCCACTCCCGCGACCCCGACCAGAGGCTGAGGCCGAGCAGCAGCGCGCTGGACACGGCCGTCGTGGCGGCGAGGAGCAGGGCGCGCACCCGGTCGGCGGCGAAGACGGCCAGCAGCGCGATGAGCGCGGTCGCGGCGGTGGAGTACTTCATCATCACCGCGAGCCCCAGCGGCACGGCCGCGAGCGCCGCCGCGGGCAGGGGCCGCACGTCCGCGAGCACGACGGCCATCGCGACGACCGACAGCAGCGCGGCCGTCCACTCCGGCTGGAGAAAGTCGGTGCGCGGCGCCAGCGCGAGCACCAGGGCCACGGCGGCACCGGCCAGATCCGCCTCCCGCGCCGGCAGCAGCCGCCGCAGCGCCGCGCGCAGGGCGAGCCCGGCGGCGAGGCACAGCAGCACACCGGCGGCCCGCAGGACCGCCTCCCGGACCGCGGTGGGCCCGGCGGTCAGCTGATCCAGGCCGTACAGGAACCACCGGTAGAAATAGGGCCGGTGCGTAAAGGTCTCCGACGGTGAAATACCGACCGCCGCGCTGCTCCGCAAACACGCCAGTACATACCGGATGTCGCCGTGCAGCCGCGCCGTCACCACGGAGCAGACCAGCACGGCCCCCACCACGAGCCCGACGACCAGCCGGAGTCCGGGCGTTCGGTGTCCGGCCGGCGGCTGCGTACGGGGCCGCGATATCAGCGAGTTGGTCACGACGCGGGACATTAACAGCATTCCGCGAATACCTTCGCAATGAATTCGACGCTTCGGGTCGTTCATTTGCAGGACATCTACGATTGCCCTTGAGTTGGCCGGGAAATTCCCGCGAGGACTTCCTTGTGATCAAGATCGCTTCACTGTTTGTGCCGTGCGGGGGAATGCCGCGCAAATGTACCCACTTGTTCGTGTGGACTCGTTCACACGCCCTCCATATCGTTCCCACGCAATCGCTCGCATGATCGGTTCCATGGGGCTCTGGGGAGGGCTGGGGGATGTTTCGTCGTGCCCGCACACGCAGGAGGTCCGGCAGACGGGCGGCCTTGACGCTCGTACTCGCGCTCGCGGCCGGACCGCTGTCGGTCACCGGTGCCGGTCCGGCCGCGGCCCAGCCGCCCGGCGCCGCGCCCCGCGCCGCCGCAGGGACCGGTGACGGGACCGGTGACGGGCGGGCGGCGTCCGAGGACGCGGCGCTCGCGCAGGCCGCGCGCACCGGCAAGAAGGTCGAGGTCGTCTCGGCGCGCGGGGAGAGCAGGGACGTGTTCGCCACGCCCGAGGGGCACTTGGAGGCACGCGAATACCTGCGCCCCGTCCGTACCCTCAGCGACGGCGAGTGGGTGGCGATCGACACCACCCTGGCCGTGTCAAGGGCGACAACTGGAAGCGTCCGCGTGTGACCGGAGGCTGCTGATGAAGTACGTGCGCGTCGAACCGCTGCGGGATCAGTACGGGTACCACCTCGACCCCAAGGAGTACTTGCGGATCCTGCCGCGGCTCTCGGCGGACCTACCCACCGGCGCGGCGGCGTTCGCCACCGGTTCCGGTCACTACGACTTCCGGGACTCCCGGTGCGTCAAGGATCTGGAACTGAGCAGGGCCACGCTCTCGGACGACGACGGGGAGATCTCCCTCGAACTCGTCCTGGCTCCGAACCAGTGGAAGCACGAGGTCGGTCTGCGCATCCGGTACTCGGACGTCCGCTCCTTCCGCGTGGACGCCGGGGATTCGGACGGCATGCTGCCGAGACTGGGTGCCCTCCAGCTGGACGAACTGCTTCCTCATCCCTCGGGCATGACCCACGAGATCGCCTTCACGTCCGGCTCCCTCCTCGTCGTCGCCGTCGATCTGACGGCGGCATGGGAGTGAACACCTGTTGACGGCCTGCGCGGCTCCCGGAGCGGTCCGCCGCTCCGGGAGCGTCTTTCGGTGCACGCACCGCACTTCGGGGAGGGAACTGTTCGTGGCTGCCGAGATCTCCAGGGACGAGATCACTCGGATCCTGGCGGGTACGGTCGTCCGCTCCATCGGTAGAGCCGCGGACCTCGGCGTCGTCGAGTTCGACGGCCCGGACGGCCGGTCGCTCAGGATCCACCTCCAGTGTCCGTTCCGGATCGTGCAGGACGGGAAGGTCGTCCTGGGGTCCGCGGACATGCGGTACGCGCAGAAGGGCGCGGGAGAGCGGGCCTTCGACGAGTTCCGCATGATCTACGACGCCCGAGCCACCACGCTCAATCGAGTGCTCGGCGAACTCCGCCCCTCCGCCGACGGCGTGACCGTCGGCGAGGCGGGTGAACTCACCGTGAGCTGGGAGCCCGCGTTCCGGCTCGAGGTGTTCCCCGACTGCTCGGGACGGCTGGAAGCCTGGCGGGTGCTCGTCCCCGGGGAGACCCACCACGTCTTCCCACCGGGCCTCGACTGATCCCCTGATCCCGAGTGGCGGCGGCGCTAGGTCCGATGGACGCGGATCGTGGCGTACGCGTAGGACTCGCCCTCACGCGGCGCGCGGTTCCAGGACCGGGTGGTCAGTTGCGGCAGTATGCCCTCGGTCAGCGCGAGCCGGGGCAGGGAGAGGCCGAACTCGTTCTGCACGGCGGCCAGCAGGCGGCGCTGACGGTCCGCCTCGTCGGCGCCGTGCAGGACCCGCTCGGGATCGAGGGTGTGGGGCACCGGCCCCGAGCGTTCGACGTCCGTGCCGCGCAGGGTGTACGCGTACAGCTCCTCGCCCTGCTCGGCGACCGACAGATGGAACACCCCGAGGCCGCCGTCGCGCGTGCGGCGCGTCCACAGCACCACGGCGCGTCCGGCGCGCGAGGCGGCGACGGCCGGGGAGACGAAGAAGCTCCCGGGCGACTGGGTCCGCGGAGCCGTGTCGACGCCGAACGCCCACCCGGAGCCCGTCCGGCCCACCGACACCACGGCCCGGTCCTCCCACGGCGCCAGGTCGTCCCGCCGCTCCTGGCCGTGGTGGTGCCACCCGCTCCGACGGCCCGGCGGTGCGGTCAGGCCGGCGCCCCCGTCCTCCCCGATCAGGGCAACCAGCGCCTCCGGCTCCGCACCCTCCACCCACAGGCACCGGTAGGAGTCGTGGGGCGCGTTCCACCGCGGGGTGTCCGCCAGCCAGCACAGTCCCGGCGGATCCAGGTCCGGCACCGGATCGGGCGCGGGGCCGGGTCGGCCGGCCCGGGGCGTGGCCAGCAGCTCCAGGCCGCGCTCCCGCGTCACCACCGGACCCAGCACGGGGTCCGCCAGCAGGCCGAGCGGTGCCAGCAGGTCCGGCCCCGGCGGCGACCACGACGGCAGCGCGGCACGGATCACCCGCCACGCCGTGTCCGTGTCCCCCCACCTCGCCGACTCCCACGCCTCGGCGACCGCCCGTCCGAAGGCGCCGTCCGCGGCGTAGCGGTAGGTGCGGTCACGCACCCGGTCCAGGATCTCGTCCGCGGCAGCCGAGACGCCGTCATCGGTCTCGGTGCCCAGGACGAACCGGTGGGGCATGCGGCCGGGCCGGCTGTCCCTCAGGTGCTCGGCGGCCATCACGGGCACCAATTCGCCCGTGTAGCGCGGATCGGCGACGAGCTCACCGAATCCGTAGTGTCCGCCGCCGTGCGCCAGCACCTCCAGCTGACGCAGCATGCCCCGGGCGCAGGGTCGTCCGTAGCGCTGGGCCTCGACCAGCAGCTCCCGGGCGGACTCCCACCTCCCGCACAGCGCCTCCTCCCGCGCACGCTCCACGTCAGAGTCCAGAGCGCGGGTGGTGTCGTTCTCGAAGCCGGGTACGCCTGCCCGCGTGGAGTGGAAATCCTCGTACATCCGCTGCATATAGGCGCGGAACGACGGGTACCGGTCCGGGAATTCGCCGCTCCACCCCTTGTAGACGTACAGGGCCCACTCGCCGTCCTCGTCGGTGTCGCCCGGGTCCAGCAGGGCGTAGGACATGTCCGAGTCGGTCTCCAGTTGCAGTGCCCGCCGCCACATCCCGGCCAGCAGCACCTCCTGCTCGGTCGAGCGCTCGGTCAGCCCCTGCTGATAGGCCGGGGTCATGTCGAACGGATCCCCGAACCAGCCGATCTCATGGGCCGCGCCCAGCCGGTAGATGGACCCTCCGTCGAGCCGCCAGCCGTTGCTGGCCCCCAGAAACTGCCGGTAGGACGGAGGCAGCCGGGCACCCAGGCGCTTCTCGGCGGCGGCTATCTCCGCCTCGGTGGCGGGCGGAGCGGCGAGCGCCAGGTCGGCGAGGGTCAACCCGCCCTCCTCCAGGTCCTCCATGTCGTCCTCGCCCGGAACCCATTCCTCCTGCCAACACCGAAGAAATCCCTGCCAGTCGAAGTGACGCCCGCTCTTCTCAATCACGCACCGATGGTGACAGCCGCCACTGACATCGACCGTCCCACGCCCGTACTCGCGCCCCTCCCGCGTTTTCGGACGTCCCGGCAGGAAGCCGTGCAGGGTGTCGTGACTGACGTTGGGCATGCCGCGAAACTATGCGCGAGGCAAGAACATTCGTTGGCTTTTGAGTTGTGATCACCCGTTTGGTGGAGCCCTCTGAGGTTGACGCCGAGGCGTGCGGGCAGGGCGGGGTGAGTGCCGAGTCCGCTCTACGTGCACGGGCAGGCCAGTCCGGGGACCGTGCGGTTGGGGGAGCAGGTCACCACGGCCAGGGAGAGGTACGAGGGGCGTTCGAGGTAGCAGCCGTACGACACGTCGGCGCCCGCGCGCAGTCGTTCGGCGGCGGCGTCCACCAGCCGGGCCAGGCGCGCGGTGTCCCCGTCGCCCTCCGCCGCGAACCGGGGCGCGTACTCGGCCAGCCGCTCCCCGAGCCAGGCCGCCGCCTCCTTCGCCTCGTCCCAGGTGCCCCGGACCAGTGAGCGGGGCTTGACGAGCCAGTACGCCGTCTCCAGGGGCGGGAGGTCGGACGTGCGGAACTCCGCGGCCACCTGGCGATAGCGCTCGATCAGTTCCGGCCTGCCACCGGCCGGGGGCGGATCGGGGTGCGGGGGCCGCCGCAGGGCCTCGTCGTCGAAGCGTGTCTTCGGGCCGGTCCACAGATAGGCGTGGTGGTGCACGAGCAGTTCCCGTTTCAAGGAGCGCCGGCCGGACGCGGGAGGTACCCGGTCCGGCCGGCGGCAGGGAGGGGAGGGAGGTCAGGCGCCGATGCCGAAGCGCGCCGGGTCGATACCGGCGGCGTCCAGCTCCTTGGTGGTGAACCGCAGCGGCTGCGCGTCCGGTCGCTTGCTGTCGCCCAGCGCCCAGGCGTCCTCACCGATCCGGGCCAGGGTCACGCATCCCTCGGTGCAGGGACCGCCGCACGCCTTCGTGAACGAGGCCCCGCTGATGTCGAGCGCGTAGAGGTTGGTTCCGTTCTGCATCTCTGCACCTTCCAGCTCGTCTGAACGCGGCCGGGTCCGGCCGCCGCCCGGTTGTTTCCGCAGGTGAGCGGTGGACGCGGACGGTTTTCCCGGCTCTCCGTGGCCTCAGAGTGGCGGTCGGACGGGGGCGGGGACGAGTGTGGCACTCCGTACGCTGAGTCAGCGTACGGACACGAAGAGTGGACGGTACGTCTGATGATCCGTCAGGCTGGAGGTGTGCGCGGGCGGCGTGAGGAGCCGTCGTGGTGCGGTACGGCGGAGCGGAAAGGGGCGGCGGATGGACGTGGTCGGAGTCGAGGGGGAGGCGGCCGGGGGCGCCGGTGCGCGGGTGGTCCCGGCGGGGGAGTGGGAGCGGGAGCCGCATCCGTCGGACAGCCTGCGGACGTTCGGCGCCGTCGTCCAGGCACTGCGCGAGCATGCGGGGCTGAGCCGAGTCGACCTCGGCGCCCGGGTCCAGTACTCCAAGCACACGGTCGAGTCGGTGGAGTTGGGGCGACGGATGCCGGACGAGGCGTTCGTGGAGCGGGCGGAGGAGGCCCTCGGCAACACCGGCGCGCTGCGAAAGGCCGCGCGGCATCTCACGCGGGGGGAGGCGGGGCTGGCTGCTTGGTTCCGGCGGTGGGCTCGGCTGGAGCGGGAGGCGGTGAGCCTGTGCACGTACGAGTGCCGGTTGGTTCCGGGGTTGTTGCAGTCGGAGGCGTATGCGCGGGCGGTGTTCGACAACAGCATCCCGTTGCTGACCGATGAGCAGACGGAGGCACAGGTCGCAGCCCGAATGGAACGGCAGGCGATGATGCGGGAGCGGCCGACCGTGCCGTTCGGCTTCATCGTGGAGGAGTCGGTTTTCCGGCGCAGGTTGGGTGGGACGCAAGTTCAGGCGAACATGCTGGACCACGTGCTTGAGCTGACCGCACCGCGCAACGTGACGCTTCAAGTGGTGCCGACGGAGCTGGAGTTCCATGGGTGCCTGGATGGGCCTATGCGAATCCTGGAAACCCTGGAGGGGCGGCGGCTCGGGTACTCCGAAGGCCAGCAGAACGGACGGCTGATCTCCGACGCGAAAGAGATGAGTCTGCTCTGCCGGCGCTATGACACACTGCGCTCGCAGGCCCTCAACCCCAAGGAATCCCGGGACCTGCTGGAGCGACTGCGAGGAGAGCTATGAGCAGCGGCACATCGGAACTCGCCTGGTTCAAGTCCAGCTACAGCGGCACGCAGGGAGACGACTGCGTGGAGGTCGCGATCGCCGAACAGGCCATCCACGTACGGGACTCCAAGGACGTGACCCGCCCGGCCTTCACCGTCGGCCGCGAAGGCTGGGGCCAGTTCGTACGGTTCGCGTCGGAGCGCTGAGCGACTTGAGGGCGTGCCGTTCGCTACCCCAGCGGACGGCACGCCCTCACCGCGTTCGTGAGCCCTTGGTCTCGTTCGTGGGGCCGTAGCCGAGGGACGTGCGGTTGATGAAACGGTCGCCGAGGTCGCGGACAGGCGCGGGCTTCGGCTGCTGCGCGGCCTTCTTCGCCGTGGACTTCTTCGGGGCCGGCTTCTTGCCGCCTGCACGCTTGGCCGGTGTCGCCTTCGCCTGTGCGGCCTTCTTCGCGGCCGGTGTGTCGCGCGCCGTGTACTTCCTGCGGAGATCCGAGAGTTGCTCGCGTTCTTGAAGGGCCACGTTGCTGGGGAGGGCGTTGGTGAGGGCGCGGGCCCGGCTGAGTGCATACCGCGCCGCGTTCCAGTTCTTTTTGCCGATCGCCGCGCGGGCCAGGTGGAGGGCCTGGTGCAACGCCTTGATCTTCGCGGGCTGCCGCTTGGGTATGGGGGACTCGGCCCCGCTGCTCCGTCGCTGCCCTGCGGCTCGGGTACCCCAGTCCGTACCCGAGGTCAGGACGACGACCGAACGGGGGTTGCTGCTCTGGCTTCGACGTACCACGTTCGCTGATTCCTTGCGCGAGAGAGCCACATGCCCGGGCAGGCGCCCACCACCAGGCGAGATTACCCGACGTAACGAAGCACTACCGGACCCGGGTTCGAGAACCGGACCGATGTCTCGTCGAGGTCCTTGCAAGGGCGGGCGGCCCACCACGCGTCGGCACGGCCGCCACCTGCGCCTTGGGGCGTGTGTCTTTTTCACGAACACGAAATGGTTGCATCGTCATCCTCGCCGCCGCGCCCCTCGCGTCGCGTCCGTGCAGGTCACAGGAGTGCGGGCATGAAAGAGGTCGCCTGACCGGAAGTGGGACGAGCGTGTTGCGTCCGCCGTGCCGTGCCCGAATGATTTCGACTGTTGAACACGACAGACGACTGTAGCTAGCCGTCGTGTTCAGAAAGTTGAAGATCTTTCGGAAGGTGACCCATCATGTGGAATCGGCTTCTTCGTCGTTCGGTCTGCGCGGCCACGGGCGTGGCGTTCCTGATGTCGCCCCTGGCGACCGCCTCGGCCTCCGCCACACCCCCGGCCGCCGAGCCGGCCCCCTCCTGTGTCGTCCTGTACCCGAGCTGGCGGTACACGCAGGCCGGGAACGACTGCGCCGTGACGATGACCGTGAAGGTCGTCTATGAGGACGGTGCCGAGGGATCGTGCCACTCCGTGCCGCCCGGTGAGGTCACCACCGTCGGCGAGGGATACCTCGGCACGCACGGGCACGCCCAATACGCCGCCCTGTGCCAGTAGTTCGGCTCCCGTCCGGCCGGTGATTTCACCGATCCCCCTGCCCCCACCGCCCGCTCCGGTACAAGAACTGGTGACTCCGCGGAACGCTCACTCCCCGAGCGTGGCGACGGCCTCCTCGTAACCGCCCGTCGGCGGCGCGGTGTCGGGCCCGTACACGAGGTTCAGCACACCCGTCGTGAACGTCTCCGACCTCAGCAGCTTCAGCGGGATCGACGGCTCGCCCTCGTCGAACAGGCGCATGCCCTTGCGTACGGCGATGGGGTGGACGAGGAGGTGCAGTTCGTCGAGGAGGCCCGCGGCCAGCAGCTGCCGGACGACGGAGACCGAGCCGCTCAGCGAGATGTCACCGCCGGGCTCGCCCTTCAGCGCGGCGGCGACCTCGGCGACGTCACCCTGCGCCTGCTCGGAGTTCCGCCACTCCAGGTCGAGCCGGCTGCGCGAGAACACGATCTTCCGCATGTCGCCGAGCTGCTTGGCGAAGCCGGCGTCGTCGCCGCCCGCCGTCTCCCGCTCGGGCCAGGCGCCGGCGAAGCTGTCGTACGTCCGGCGGCCGAACAGCAGGACGTCCGTGGTGCCCAGGCTCGAGCCGACGGCGGCTCCCATCTCGTCGTTGAAGTACGGGAAGTGCCACTGATCGGGCGCCTCGACGACGCCGTCGAGCGAGATGAACAGGCTGGCGATGATCTTCCGAGACATGATGTCCTCCGAATCCGGTCGTGTGTCACCGGATACGACCGTGCCACCCACCGGAACTCATCGGTGGGCGGCACGCGGATCGTCAGACGGTGTCCAGTTCCCTGCGACGCTCCGCACCCGCCGCGTCTCCGGCTGCCCGGCGCGGATCCGTGACGCTGCCCAGCCAGCCCAGCAGGAAACCGGCCGGCACCGTCAGCAGGCCCGGGATCGTCACGTCCCAGACCCTGAAGTCGTGCCCCGGGAAGATCGACTCGGGTGTGCCGGACACGTACGGCGACAGCGCGAGCGCCGCGACGCTCAGCGCGGTGGCCCCCCACAGGCACCACAGCGCACCCCGGGCGGTGAACCCGGGCCAGTACAGGGCGTACAGCAGAACCGGCGCGAGGGCGGCGCCGCAGACGGCGAGCCAGAGCGTCGAGACGACCACCAGGTTCCAGTCGGCGGCGACGACCGCCACGACCGCGGAGACCACTCCCGTCAGCGCCGCCGACCACCGCGACGCGGCACCGTCCGCCTTGCCGGACGCGCCCAGCACGTCCCGTCCCAGGGCGATGCCGGCGGCGAGGGTCACATCCACCACGGCCGCGAGCGCGGTGAGGAAGAGGACGCAGGCCAGGGCCGCGACCAGGATGCCGCCGCTGTCGAGCGCCCGTCCGAGCACCAGCGGCGTGAACACCTGCGCCGCCGGACCGGCCTGGCGCAGCGCCTCACCGGCGAGGGCCGCCACGCCGACGCCGACGACGGCGAGCGCGCCGTACAGCAGGGTGAGTTCGCCGAGCATCCAGCGGCCGACGGTCCGGGCGCCGCGCGGGCTCTTCGTCGAGATCGCCCGCATCAGCACGGCGGGCATCGCCAGCGTGGCCATCGACATGCCGAAGGTCTGCCCGATCCGGTTCACGGCCCCCACCCACCCGTCACCGGTGTAGCCGCCCGGACGCAGAAACGCCTCGCCCAGACCCGACCCCCGCGCGGCGGCGTCGAGCAGCCGGCCGGGGTCCCCGCCGAAGCGGTCGAGCACGAGCACGGCGGCGACCACCAGCACGGGCAGGGCGATCGCCGACTTCGCGATCATCACCACGCCCGTGCCCCGGATACCGCCGCTGACGGCCAGCGCCGTCATCACACACCCGATCACCACGATGCAGCCGGTCCGCGCCCCGGGCTGCCCGATCAGCGCCGCGGCGACGTTGCCGACCACCACCAACTGCACGACCAGCAGCGGGAAGCAGACGAGCAGGGTCACCACGCCCCACGAGAGGCGTACGGCGGGCCCGCCGCTGCCGCGCGCGTCCAGCATGTCCGGGGCGGTCAGCGAGGCGTGTCTGCGCAGCGGCTCGATGATCAGCACGAGGAGCAGCATGACCCCGATCAGGCTGCCCAGCATGACGCCGAGGCCGTCGAAGCCGAACGTGGCGACCATGCCCACCAGGACGGTGACCGTCGCGACCGTGGTGGTGTCGCCGCCCATCGCGATGCCCTGCTGCCAGGAGCGCAGCCGGCGGCTCTCGGACCGTACGAGGGCCCGGTCGTCCTCGTCGGCGCCGGTGATGACGCACAGCATCAGGCAGATCACGACGAACACCGAGAACACGGCGAAGACGAGGGACCGGGACGAGGGATCGAGGAGCGTGGTCACGACCACCTCCGGGCGCCCGGCTGCGGCTCGAGCCGGTCGACCCGTCGCCCGTACAGCACCAGCGCGTGCACACCGACGGCGAAGGGCGCCACGGCGAGGACCGCGCCGAGGCTCAACGGTCCGGCGATCCGCGTGCCGTACACGGCCGGTACGAGGGCGGCGGGCAGCACGTAGAGCAGCCAGGCGACGGCGATCCGGACGCCGAGCCGCAGCCCGACGGCCAGCCGCGCCGCCTCCTCCTCGCGTCGCTCGTGCTCCGCCGGAGGTCGCGCGCCGGCTGCGGGCTCGTCATGGTGCGGCGGCCCCTGCCGGGGCTGCGGTCCGAAGGACATGTGGGCGGCTCCGCTCACGTCGATCCGGCACCCCGGAAGGGGTGCGGTACGGGTGTGGGGGTGAGCGCGGAGTCAATCAGACGCGTGCGCGAACCCGCGGGCCCCGGGCGCAGGTCTGTACGCCCGCCCAATCCGGAGCCGCGCGGACGGTGAACGGGCACTGCGTGATCAGGAGCCACCGGGGTGGCCGGGCGGCCCCGCCGCGTGACGACGGCGCCGCTCGGCCCGATCCCGAGGGCTACACCGCGGGCACGCCGTTGTGCGCGATGGCGTCCGCGTACCAGCGGGCGCTGGACTTCAGGGTGCGCCGCTGGGAGGCGAAGTCGACGTGGACGATGCCGAACCGCTTGCTGTAGCCGTAGGCCCACTCGAAGTTGTCCAGCAGCGACCACAGGAAGTAGCCCCGTACGTCGGCGCCGTCCTCGACGGCCCGGTGCACGGCCGCCAGATGGGCGTGCAGGTACTCCACGCGCTCGGGGTCCTTGATCTCACCGGACGGGTCGGCGTAGTCGTCGTAGGCCGCGCCGTTCTCCGTGACGAGCAGCGGCGTGCCCGGGAGGTCGTCCCGGAGCCGCAGGAGCAGCTCGTGCAGGCCGTCCGCGTCCACCGGCCAGTCCATCGCCGTGCGGGGACCGGGCGCGGGCAGGAAGCGTACGTGCTGTTCCGCGCCCGCCCACGGGGAGGGCGACTCGGACGTGCCGGCGGCGACCACGGTGGGCGAGTAGTAGTTGATGCCCAGCGAGTCGATGGGGGCGGAAGCCGTCCTCAGGTCGCCGTCGGCCACGAAGGACCAGTCGGTGACCGCGGCGGTGTCGCGCACCAGGTCCTCGGGGAGCCTCCCGTGGAAGACCGGGTCGAGGAAGATCCGGTTGCCGACCGCGTCGATCCTGCGTGCGGCGTCCACATCCTCGGGCGCGTCGGTGTGGGGTCGCAGCACATGGAGGTTGAGGGTCAGGGACACCTCCACGGAACGGGGGAGGGCCGCCCGCAGGGCGCGGGTGGCGAGTCCGTGGGCCAGGTTGAAGTGGTGGGCGGCGCGCAGCGAGTCGAGCGCGTTGGTGCGGCCGGGGGCGTGGACGCCGTTGCCGTAGCCGAGGAAGGCCGCGCACCAGGGCTCGTTGAGGGTGGTCCAGGTCGCCACCCGGTCGCCCAGCGCCTCGGCCATGAGGCCGGCGTAGTCGGCGAAGCGGTACGCCGTCTCCCGGTGCGGCCAGCCGCCCGCGTCCTCCAGTTCCTGCGGCAGGTCCCAGTGGTAGAGCGTGGCCACCGGCCGGATGCCGGCCTCGCGCAGTTCGTCGGTGAGCCGCCGGTAGAAGTCCAGACCCTTCTGGACGGCGGGGCCCCGGCCGGTGGGCTGGACGCGGGGCCAGGCGATGGAGAAGCGGTAGTCGGTGACGCCGAGGCGGCGCAGGAGCGCGACGTCCTCGCCGAGGCGGTGGTAGTGGTCGGCGGCGATGTCGCCGGTGTCGCCGTTGCGCACCTTGCCGGGCGTGCGGCTGAAGGTGTCCCAGATCGACGGGGTGCGGCCGTCCTCGGCGGCGGCGCCCTCGATCTGGTAGGCCGCGGTGGCGGTGCCCCAGCGGAAGTCGCCGGGGAAGCGGAGCATCGCGGTGGTGTCGGGGCGTGCGTCGAGCGCGGTCATGAGGAGGGGGCTCCAGAAGGTGTGAGGTCTGTGGTGAGGGGTGGCGCGGCCGGCCCGCGCGGAGGCCGGGCGGGCCGCACGGATGCCGGCGGGCCGCTTACCGGCCGGTCAGCCCTTGACGGCGCCCTGCATGATGCCGCCGACGATCTGCCGGCCCAGCAGGCCGAAGACCAGGAGCACTGGCAGCGTGCCGAGCAGGGTGCCCGCCATGATCACGGACTGGTCGTGGACGTAGCCGCCGCCGAGCTGGCGCAGCGCGACCTGGACGGTCGGCTCGGAGGAGGACAGCGCGATGATGGGCCAGAAGAAGTCGTTCCAGGCGGCCATGAAGGTGAGCAGGCCGAGGACGGCCATCCCGGGCCGGGCGACGGGGACGACGATCGACCAGAAGATCCGGGCGGTGGAGGCGCCGTCGACGCGGGCCGCCTCGATCAGCTCGTCCGGCAGCGACTGCACCAGGTACTGGCGCATGAAGAAGACACCGAAGGCGGAGACCAGTCCCGGCAGGATCACCGCCTGGAGCTGGTTGACCCATTGAAGCTCGGCGATCAGCATGAACAGCGGGATCACTCCCAGCTGCGGCGGGATCATCATGGTGCCCACGGTGATCGCGAGCAGGGCGCCCCGTCCCCGGAACCGGAGCTTGGCGAAGGCGAACCCGGCCAGGGTGCAGCACAGCACGGTGCCCAGGGTGATCGAGCCCGACACGATCAGGGAGTTGAGCAGCGCCTTGCCGATGTCGGCCTCTTCCAGCACCGCCTCGAAGTTGCGCATCAGGTTCGGGCCCGGCAGGAACGAGGGCGGCACCCGCGCCATGTCGGCGTTGGAGCGGCTGGCGGCCACGATCGTCCAGTAGAACGGGAACGCGGAGACCAGTACGGCGACGATCAGGACGGCGTAGGTGAGCTTTCCGCCCTGGTTGGTGCGGCCGGCGCGGGAGCGGCGCGGGCGCTCCGGCCGGGTGCCGCGCGCGGAGGCCTTGGCCGGCGGGTCGGCGAGCGCGGTCATCGGACGGCCTCCTTACGGGAACGGCGGCGTGCGAGAAGGGCGTTGAGCCCGACGAGCACCAGGATGAGCAGGAACATCACCCAGGCCACGGCGGCGGCGCGGCCGAGGTGGAAGAAGCCCCAGCCCTGTTCGTACATGTAGAGGCCGAGCGTCTGGTACTGGTGCGAGATGCCGCCCGAGACGGAGCCCTCGAACAGCAGTGGTTCGCCGAAGAGTTGGGTGGCGCCGATGGTGGAGACGATGACCGTGAAGACGATGGTGGGGCGCAGTCCGGGCAGGGTGACGTGGAAGAACTGCCGCCAACGGGAGGCCCCGTCCACTTCGGCGGCCTCGTAGAGCTCGCTGGGGATGGACTGCATGCCGGCCAGGTAGATCAGCGCGTTGTAGCCGGTCCAGCGCCAGATGACGATCGTGGAGACGGCGATCTGGGAGGCGACGGTGCCGGTCTGCCAGTCGACCGGGCCGATGCCGACGAGTCCGAGTACGTAGTTGACCAGACCGAAGTCGTGGCCGAACAGCTGGGCGAAGACCAGCGTGGCCGCGGCCACGGACGTCGCGTACGGCAGCAGCATCGCCGTGCGCAGGAAGGTCCGGCCGCGCAGCTTGTAGTTGAGCAGGTGCGCCAGGCCGAGCGCCATCACCAGCTGGGGCACCGTGGAGAGCACCCCGATGGTGAACGTGTTGCGCAGCGAGAGCCAGAAGTAGTCGTCCGACAGCAGCGCGGTGTAGTTGTCGAGACCGCGCCACTGCATGTCGCCGGGTGTCTGGAGCTCCACGCGGTACAGGGACACGAAGGCCGTGTAGATCAGCGGGAAGAGTCCGAAGGCGGCGAACAGGGTGAAGAACGGGGCGATGTAGGCGTACGGCGAGAACTTCTGCCAGGCCCGCCGGACGGCGGCGCCGGGCCGGGGCGGCGCCGCCTGCTTCGGCGGGGCCGGTGGGGCGGAGGCGGTGAGGGTCACGGTGCGGCCCTTCGAATGGTCGTGAGCGGGGTGCGGAGCGGGCGTCGGGCAGGCGCCGCCACCGGGCGGCGCCCGCCCGGTGGCGGCTCCCGGTCAGCCGATGATGTTGGCGACGCCCTTCTTGGCGTTCGCCCACGCCTTGTCCGGGGCCAGGCCCTTGCGCTCGACCTCGCTCAGGGCGTTGGTGATCTGCTGGCTCACGTTCTGGTCGTGGATGCCGAGGACCTGGACGGGCGAGGCCTTGGCGGCGTCACCGAAGATCTGGCCGATCGGCGCGTTGGAGAAGTACGGGTCCTTGGCGTCGGCGATCTTCTCGATGGCGCCCGTGGCGGACGGGAAGCTGCCGTGCTTCTCGAAGAGCTTGGCCTGCTGCTCGGGCGCGGTCAGCCAGGAGATCAGCTTGTAGGCCTCTTCCTTGTTCTTGGCGGCCTTCGGCACGGAGAGGTAGGAGCCGCCCCAGTTGCCCGCGCCACCGGGCAGCGCGGCGACGTCCCACTTGCCCTTGCCGGTGTCGCCCGCCTGGCCCTTGATGTAGCCGAGCATCCACGCCGGGCAGGGCAGGGTCGCGAACGACCCGGCGGCGAACGCCTGGTTCCACTGCGGCGACCACTGGTCGAGCTCGGCGCTCAGACCGCCCTGGGCGGCCTCCACCGAGGTGTTCCAGGCCTCCTTCAGGGCGGGGTTGGTCTCCCAGATCAGCTTCCCGGAGGCGTCGTAGTAGCGCTCCTTCTCCTGGCCGATCATGACGGAGTAGAGGCTGCCGACGCTGTCCAGCCAGGCGCTCTTGCCGGGGGCCTTCTTCTTGTACTGCTTGCCGAGGTCGAGGTAGCCCTCCCACGTGGACCACTTCTGGGCCAGCTCCGCCCGGTCGGTGGGCAGGCCGGCCTTGGCGAAGAGGTCCGTGCGGTAGCACATGGCCTCGGGTCCGACGTCGGTGCCGAGGCCGAGGACCTCGCCGTTCGCGCCAGTGGCGGCCGCCCACTTGGCCTCGGCGAACTCGCCCTTGAGCTTGTCCGCGCCGTACTTGCGCAGGTCCTCGAACTTGTCGGCCTGCTGCTGGGCGACGGAGGCGATCCGGCCCACCTCGACGGCCTGGACGTCCGCGAGTCCGCCGCCGCCGGCGAGGCGGGTCTGGAGGGACTTCCAGTAGTCGGCCTCGTCCTCGGTGTCGGTCTGCTTGATGGTGACGCCGGGGTTGAGCTTCTCGTACTCGGCGTAGAGCCCGGCCTCCTTGTAGCCGAAGGAGCCGAAGAGGTCGACGGTGAGGGTGACTTCCCCGTCGGCACTGGAGGCGCCGTCCGACGAACCTCCGCAGGCGGCGAGGAGCGCCCCGGCGAGTGCGACCGCCCCCAGGCGGACGGTGGCTCTCCTGGCGGCTCGGGACATGGGCATGGGAAGCCTCCTTGGCTCCGGGTGGAACGAGCGCCGAGATCTTGAGAGCGCTCTCAAAACGTGGGGGGAGCGTGCCCGCACCGCATTCGTCCCGTCAAGACTTGAAGAGATAACGAAGCGGCGACATACCGAAATCACCCAATTACCCCTATAGATGCCTTGTCTTGCGCGATGCATTGACAACCGCATTCAGGAGTCTTACTTTTCGGCCACCTGAGAGCGCTCTCAGGCTGGGCTCTTCAACTCTCCCCAACGGTTCCGCCGCGGCCAGGGCGTTCCACCCCTCCCCGGGCCGCCGCGGCCGGCGCTGACGAGCCCGTCCCTCTCGACGACATGAGGTGCACCCCATGCCAACTCCCCGACCACGGCCGGTCGCAGCGGTGGTCCTGACCGCCGCCCTGGCGGCCGTGGGCCTCGGCCCGGCCGCGACTCCGGCGGCGGCCGCCACCGTCCCCGTAGGAGCCGGGAGTTACTCCGACACCCGGCCGTCCGGCACGACCGGCCCCACCAACAACACCGGCGCGCCGGTCACCCCGAAGGTCACCCAGGCCGCCAAGGGCAAGCCCGTCCCCACCAACGACTGGTGGTCCTCCCTCGCCTTCCAGCGGTACGGCGACAACCCGTACTCCACGCCCATGTACGGCCACCCCCTCACGTACCAGGCCGTCTCCGGCGGACTGGAGGTCGGCTACCCGACCAGCCCCGCCGTCGTGGGGGAGGGCCGCCAGTACGAGTACGCCCACAAGCGCGACCTCACCCTCGGCCTGAGCGGGCTCAACTCGCCCGACACCAAGGCCGACGCCTGGTCCGACTGGACGGTCACCCCGTACTGGTCCGACGGCACCCGCACCCTGCGGACCACCATCGGCCACGGCATGCCCTTCGTCTACGCCCAGGGCTCCGGCGGCAACGCCCAGATCACCACCGCCGCCACGCCCACCGTCTTCTCCGACCAGGGCAACGTCGTCGGCATCACGGTCGGCGGACACCACTACGCCCTCTTCGCGCCGACCGGCAGCGACTGGAACATCTCCGGCACCACGATCACCGCCGGCCTCGGCGCCAAGGACTACTTCTCCCTCGCCGTACTGCCCTCCACCGACGCGCTCGCGACCTTCCGCAAGTACGCGTTCAGCTTCGTCACCGGATCACAGGTCGACTGGAGCACGTCCGGCGGCACGGTCGGCGCCACCTACAGGCTCACCACCGAGGCCAAGGAGGGCACCGAACGCGGCACCCTCCAGGCCCTCTACCGGCACCAGTGGCTCCACACCACCGACCCCCTCACGTCGTACACCTACGTCTCCCCCCGCGGCACCATGAAGGTCCGGGAGAGCGCCTCCTTCACCACCCGCCAGAAGGCCGCCCCGGTCCTGCCAGGACTGCCGAAGACCAGCGCGGTCGACACCGCCCGCCTGCGCACCTACCTCTCCGAGGTCGCCAACTCCTCCGACCCCTTCTCCGGGGCCACGGACACCTACTGGACCGGCAAGGCGCTGGGCAAGCTCGCCCAACTGGTGCCGCTCGCCGACCAGATCGGCGAGACCGCCGTCCGCGACAAGCTCATCGGCCTGCTCAAGGGCCGCCTCCAGGAGTGGTTCACCGCGGGCGGGGCGAACGAGTTCTCCTACGACAAGGACTGGAAGACCCTCATCGGCTACCCCGCCTCCTACGGCAGCGACGCCGAGCTCAACGACCACCACTTCCACTACGGCTACTACGTCTACGCCGCCGCGATCGTCGCCCAGTACGACGCCTCCTGGGCCGCCGACTCCGCCTGGGGCGGCATGGTCAAGACCCTGATCCGCGACACGGCCAACGCCAGCCGCACCGACAGCGTCTTCCCGTTCCTGCGCGGCTTCGACGTCTACGCCGGGCACAGCTGGGCCTCCGGCCACCAGGGCTTCGCCGCCGGCAACAACCAGGAGTCCTCCTCGGAGTCCACCAACCTCAGCGCGGCACTGGTGCTCTGGGGTTCGGCCACCGGCGACACCTCCGTGCGGGACCTCGGCAGCTACCTCCTCGCCACCGAGGGCGAGGCGATCGCCCAGTACTGGTTCGACGCAGACCAGCAGGTCTTCCCCGGCTCCTTCACCCACGACACGGTCGGCATGGTGTGGGGCAGCGGCGGCGCGTACTCCACCTGGTGGACCGCCAACCCGGAGGAGATCCACGGCATCAACGTCCTGCCCGTGACCGCGGGCGGTTCCCCGCACCTGGCCGGGCACAAGGACGCGATCCGGCGCAACATCGCGGAGATGGAGCGCGAGAACGGCGGGCCCGCCGTCGAATGGCGCGACATCCTCTGGGAGTTCCAGTCGCTGGCCGACCCGGCCACCGCCAAGTCCAAGTGGGACGCCGGAAACGCCGGTTACACCCCCGAGCAGGGCGAGTCCAAGGCCCACACCTACCACTGGATCACCACCCTGGACGCGCTCGGCGCCCCCGACCCCTCGGTGACCGGCGACCTGGCCACGTCCGCGGTGTTCAGCAAGAACGGCACCCGCACCTACGCCGCCCACAACCACGGTTCCACCGCCCGCACGGTCACCTTCTCCGACGGCAAGACGCTCACCGTGCCCGCCCGCTCCACCGCGACCGGCACCGGCGCCGACTCCGGGGGCGGGGACCCCGATCCGTCCACCGGCAACACCTTCCGGCTCCGCTCCGGCGGCGCCCTCACCACGTCCACCGGCACCACGGCCGCCAACGACACCATCCCGTCGGCCGAGGGCCGCAACCACGACGGCACCCCGAACAAGCCGCTCGTCTACGAGGTCAAGGGCGTCAACGGCACCCTCAAGTCGGGCGCGTCCACCACGTTCCGCCTCCCGGTGGACGCCGGCACGGCGGTCGGCCTCGGCCAACAGGCCCGTATCAGCTACGACCTCACCGGCGACGGCACCTTCGACCGGACCGAGACGTACCACTACTTCGCCACCGACCCGGTCAACGGCTGGGAGGAGTACAACCAGACCCGCGGCCTGAAGGCCGCCACCGGCACCCTCGGCAACCTGCGCGGGGGAACGGTGCGGCTGGAGGTCTGGAGCGCGATCGGCAACGCGAACGCGCTGCTACGCACCGGCACCGACACGTCCCTGGTGGTCATTCCCTACGAGTGACGCACACGCGGCTGCCGTCCGCCGGCCCGGGGGGGGGGGGGGGGGGGGGGGGGGGGGGGGGGGGGTTTGGGTTGGTTTGGGGGTGGGGTGGGGGGGGGGGGGAGGT
>NZ_JBVIGS010000027.1:0-50544 GCF_055570675.1 Streptomyces sp. NPDC031111 | reverse complement strand
CCCCCCCTCTCCTCCCCCCCCCCCCCCCCCAACACCCCCCCCCCCCCCCCCCCCCCCCCCCCCCCCCCCTCCCCCCCCCCCCCCCCCCCCCCGGGCCTGCCCTTGCCGCCGGTCAGGCCGTGGCCCGGCGGACCAGCGTCGTCGGGGTGATCACGGAGGCCGGCACCTCCTCGCCGGGCGCGTCGAGCAGACGCATCAGCAGCTTGACCATGATCCGGCCCATGTCCTCGATGTCCTGGCGGACCGTGGTGAGGGGCGGCTCCGCGGCCCGGACCACGGAGGCGATGTCGTCGAAGCCGACCACGGCGACGTCCTGCGGCACCCGCATCCCGCGCTCGCGCAGCGTGCGCAGCGCGCCCAGGGCCATCGTGTCGTTGGAGGCGAAGACCGCGTCGACGTCGGGACGGCGGTCCAGCAGCTCCGCCATCGCGCGGGCCCCGCTCTCCGCGGTGAAGTCGCCCTCGCACAGCAGCAGCGGATCGGCGTCGACCAGGACATCGCGGTAGCCGTGGATCCGGTCCATCGCCGAGGTCTGGTCGCGCGGACCGGTGATGTGCGCGATGTGCCGGCGGCCCAGGCCGACCAGATGACGCACCGCGTCCCGGGCACCGCCGCGGTTGTCGCAGTCCACGAAGGGAATGCCCAGGTCCTCGCCCCCCGCCGGACGGCCCCCGAGCACCGCCGGCACCCCGGTCCGGGCGATCAGGGACGGCAGCCGGTCGTCGTGCAGGGAGAAGGCGAGCGCGCCGTCGACGTGCCCGCCCCCCAGATAGCGTGCGATCCGCTCGTGGTCGCCGGAGCCCTCCGCCCACAGCAGCACCAGCTGCGCGTCGTGCGCGGTCAGCTCCCGGCTGATCCCCCGTATCTGCTGCTCGAAGAACGGATCGGCGAACACCCGGAACTCGGGCTCCGCGATGATCACCGCCACCGCGCCGTTGCGCCGGGTGACCAGGGTGCGGGCCGCGTGATTGGGCACGTAGTCCAGTTCCTCGACCGCCCGGCGCACCTTGTCGACCAGCGCGGGCCGCACTCCCGCTCCGCCGTTGACGACCCGGGAGGCCGTCGCACGGGAGACACCGGCGCGCGCCGCGACGGCCTCCAGCGTGGGCCGAGGCCTCACGGTCTGCTCCGGCACGACGTGCGCTCCTCCGGTTGTGCGTCTGCGATGGATCAGGCATCCGAACCGCCACGAATGCGTGCACTCCACAATAGACGCACGTCGGCAGCGATGCCTGAGAGCGCTTCCACGACGACGCGCCGCGGACTTCCTGGCGAAGTCGGGTTGCACGATTCTTGTCCAACTGGACTTGGACGAGCTGCCCCCGTAATCCAGGCCCCGGCCCGGTCGGCACCACCGAGGTGGCCGACCGGGCAGCCCGCGCCAAGCACGAGGTCGACGTCATCGCCCTGGCCCTGGGCGAGCGCCCGCAGGCCCCCCGCGCCCGGATCGCCCTCCTCGGCGAGGCCAAGGCCACCGCCGCCCGCCGCGGCACCGGCGACCTGCGACGCCTGGAACACATCCGCACCCTGCTCACCGACCAGGGCCACGACACCACGGGCACCACCCTGGCCCTGTTCTCCCCGCACGGCTTCCACCCGGACCTGATCGAGTCCGCGACCGACCGCGAAGATCTGCTCCTCGTCGACCTGCCGACCCTTTACGGGCTCGGGTAGCCGTCGGCCCTCAGCGAGGAGAGCGAGGCGAGCGCCTTCACGGCAGGATCCGCCCTATGCGCCGGTCACTTGTTCGCTCCGCCCCCGGATGGCCTGCTGTGCCGGTACTTCAGCGGCGGGGCTCGCGTAGGCGGGAAGTCGCACAGGTGCCGCCGCACCCGCCCCTGACCGCACAGCCGTAGGTCAGGAAAGGCACGACGGCACCGTCGCGTCAGATGTCCCGGGAGAGACCGGCCAGCGCGGTGACCTGCGGCGATGAGAGGGATTCGGTCGCTGACCTGGGAGAATGGTCTTTCAGTTGTTTCACGTTCGTGCCGGTTGATGAAGTCGAAAGTCCCAGAAAAGTCCCAGAGGGCTACCACTGCTCGTAGGGACTCTTTCGGCTAGTGCTGTGACTGGATAGGTTCACCGGGTTGCTGGTGGCTTTCTGGGGATCTGGCGCGCTTGGATGTCTGGGGACGTGCAAGTGCGGTGCCGGGAGGCGGGAATGGCGGAGCCGGTCAGGGTCTGGAGGTTGACCGACCAGGAGGGCCAGCAGTTACAGCGGATCGTGCGCCGGGGCAGCACCAGCTCGGTGCGTTACCGGCGGGCGATGATGCTGCTGGCGTCGGCCGGCGGGAACCGCGTGCCGGTGATCGCGAAGCTGGTCCAGGCCGACGAGGACACCGTCCGCGACGTGATCCATCGGTTCAACGAGATTGGCCTGGCCTGCTTGGACCCTCGGTGGGCGGGAGGCCGTCCCCGCCTGCTCAGCGATGACGACGAGGACTTCGTCATCCAGACGGCCACCACCCGCCCGCGCAAACTCGGCCAGCCCTTCACCCGCTGGTCCATCCGCAAGCTCGCCGCCTACCTGCGGAAAGTCCACGACCGGGTGATCCGCATCGGCCGTGAGACCCTGCGCCTGCTGCTCGCCCGCCGCGGAATTCCAGCGCACCAAGACCTGGAAGGAGTCCACCGACCCCGACCGCGACGCCAAGCTGGACCGCATCGAGCACGTCCTGGAACACTTCCCCGACCGGGTCTTCACCTTCGACGAGTTCGGCCCCCTGGGCATCCGCCCCACCGCAGGATCCTGCTGGGCCGAACGCGGCCGTCCCGACCGCATCCCGGCGACCTTCCACCGCACCCACGGCGTGAGGTACTTCCACGGTTGCTACTCCGTCGGCGACGACACCCTGTGGGGCGTCAACCGCCGTCGCAAAGGCACCACCAACACGCTCGCGGCACTGAAGTCGATCCGCGCCGCCCGCCCGGACGGGACCCCTATCTACATCATCCTGGACAACCTCTCCGCCCACACCGGCAACAAGATCCGCCGCTGGGCGAAGAAGAACAAGGTCGAGCTGTGCTTCACCCCGACCAACGCCTCCTGGGCCAACCCGATCGAGGCGCACTTCGGGCCACTGCGGCAGTTCACCCTGGCCAACTCCCACCACCCCAACCACACCGTCCAGACCCGCGAACTCCATCGTTACCTGCGCTGGCGCAACGCCCACGCCCGCCACCCTGACGTCCTGGCCGCCCAACGCCGCGAACGCACCCGCATCCGCAGCGAGAGAGGCATCCGCTGGGGAGGCCGCCCTGGCCCTCGGGCAGCCTGAACCGCACCTCATCCCTCGGGCAGCAACCGCCCTTGACAGCGACGAACCGCATCATCAACCTCCGAGGTCAACAGCGTCGGCAGCAGCCGACGCAGAGCCTCCGCCTGCTGCCGCAACCGCTTCGCCATGGTCCTTCCGTTGACGGCTGACGTGGGCACATCCTGAAGCGTCCCGCACTCGAAGGCCACCCAGAGGCAGTCAAGTGACGCCGAGCGCGGAGTGTCGCAGTCCCTCGACACGCGAATTCTCGTGGTCACTTCCGGTTCACGCGGTCCCAGGTAAGAGATTGCGATCTGGAGCCCTGAGCGGTGGTGGTAAACCAAGCCGGACTCAAGCACATCAGGCCCAACGAACCCCCCGTCCGAGACCAAGAACGCGAACAGATCGCTACCCTCACGCCGCACTATCTCCCGCGGATCAACACGCCGCCCCATCCTGCGAGTGTGCACCCCCGGCCACTCGCACGGAACAACGCCAGCCCCAAGACCCCGGCGAATCTATGCGGTCACAGCACTAGCGCACGGCGTACGAGCGCGGTGTGGGCTGATGCGCGCGTATCGGTGGTCTGCCCTGTGTGAAGGGAAACGCGCGTTTCACGAGCGGGTTCGCGGCCAGTGAGGATCACGCGGCTTGGAAGCCGGGTGACTGGCGTCGGCCTATGATCTACGCGGCCGTGGGCTGGGTGATGTCCTTCTGGTGGTGTAGGCGATCAGTCGTTGGATGTGGTCGGCAGGACGGTCGGGGTGTCGGGTGTAGAGGGCGTTCATGCTCTCGTTGGAGACGTAACGGCGGGGGAAGGCGATCCATTCGTCGTGGAGTTCGGCGAGGCCCGCGGTCGCGAGGCGGAGGACTGCGGGTGGGTTTGGGAACGCGAGTACCAGCTCACCGAGTGGGGCCACCCGCACGGCACCGAGGCACACGACACCGTCATCCTCGTCGTTGCCGAACTCGCGGCGAACGCCGTACTCCACGGCCGCGTTCCCGGGCGGGACTTCGCCCTCTTCCTCTCCCACGACGAGAACCGGGGCGTCGTCCGGATCGAGGTGACCGACACCCATTCCGCCCAGCCGACGGAGCCGCACCCCCGATACGGACGACAACAGCGGTCGCGGCCTGCTCCTCGTCGACGCGCTCGCTGCGGACTGGGGCGTACGCGACCGCCTCGGCCCCGGCAAGACGGTCTGGGCCGAGTGCGCGACAGCTCCCCGGACCTGACGGCACAAGATCGGCCGCCGGGGCCGTCTGAACCTGAACAGGCAGCGTTCGGCTGCCCACTTCGTCGGGGCGGTATTACGGTGGCTCTCCGAGCGGTGCCCTGACCGTGTTCGGTGGGGGACCCGGTCCGCTGCACAGGGCATCCGGGGTGAGGGGAGCCACCGTGCAGCCGCTGTATGCCGTCAGTTTCGACGTCCAATCCGCCCAGGAGCAACCGGACCACGTCTATCAGCGTCTGCGTCGTCATCTCGCCGACTGGCTCTGTGACCGCGGACGCGTCCCGGCACCGTCCTCGGCCGATCTCGACCGGGATGGCCGGGCGGTGCTCCCCGGAAGGATCCCCGGCCACGGTGATCGCACGGTGAGCTGGGAGGTGCTGGGGGATGAGCGCACACACGCCCTGCGCACGACCATCCGCCAGCCGCTGTCCGACGGCAGCCCGGCCGAGTTCGTTACGCGCATCACGGTCTCCCGGGCGGAGGAGGGCGGTGGCGGACTCAGGGTCGTCATGGGCCGGGAGATACCCGACGGCTGGATCGCTCCGGTGCGGGACCCGCGGCTCAAGCGCCCCAACCTGCTGCGGGAGGTGCTCAGGGATCCCGAACTCGAGGTACGGGTGCTGGGCCAGGTGGCCACCGGGCGGTACGAGCGAATCCGGGACGAACAGAGCGCGGTCGTGCTCCTCGACTCTCTCGCGCTGAGCACGCGCCTGCCCATCCTCCTGGTACAGCCCCGGGACCAGGCGACGTGGAACACGGCGGCCGACGCCTCGGGCCAACTCGCCGGACTCGCCCAGGTGGTGACCCTGAACTACCTGACCGTGCAAGCGGTCCGCCGGGTGCACGGCCAGCTGGCCGTCCCCAGCGGTGGCGCACTGCTGGTCTGGCCCGACCTTGGTCTCGAGCATCCCGCGTACTCGCGTGAGGAGGTGTGCGAAGCGTCCTTCGTGGAAGGTCGGCTGATGTCCTCGCTCGGTCACCTCTCCGTGATCGCCCGGGGCACCGACAGCGCGTGGGAGCGGGCCCGGCAGGCCTCGTACCGGGCGGCTGCACGCCGGGCGGCGGAGCAGCTGTCCCGCGCGCAGGCCGCCGACGACAAGGCCGGTCAGCTCAGCGTGCTGAACGACCGGGTGCAGGATCTTCTGAAGCAGGTCAAGACCTGGCAGGACCTCGCGCAGAGCTACGTGGAGGAGCGCGACAAGGCCCAGTCCGAGGCCGCTGACGCCAAGACACTGCGCCAGGACCGCGACTACTGGAAGGGCCAGTACCTGGACCTGTCGAAGGGCGGGAGCGGACAGAAGGCGACGCTCGACGTCTGGAGCGCAATCCCGGTCCTGGGGGCCACGGACGCGCTGCCCACGTTCGAGGCCCTCACCGAGGCGTCGGAGCAGCACATCGTGTTCACGGCGAGAGCGGCGCGCGCGTGGAAGGAGTCCCGTTATCCGTACCGCCAGGAGATGACCGACCAGTTGACCGCTCTCGCGCAGGCCGCGATGGCTCTCTACACCAAGCCCGGCAGGATGCCGAGGCTGACCCAATGGTTCTGCGACAACCACGGGCTGAAGTACGCGCCCAACGACGAGAAGCTCAGCAAGGACAAAGATAAGCGCTACTTCGCGTTCGATGGCAACCCGCGCTGGGATGGACTGGGGCACATCAAAGTCCGGGACAACGTGCCGCCCAACGAGGTCGGACGGATCTACTTCGCCCTCGATCCCGACGGGAAGCGGTTCATCGTGAACCACGTCGGACTTCACCTGTAGCCGGCTGCGCTGTTCACCCGCCCGCGGACTGCGCGTCCGCGCAGTGCCGCCAAAACGCGCAAGCCTCAGCCTCTCCCCCCACCCACCCTGATGTCCTGGTTCCAGGCGTTGCTCCGGCCGTTCCGTCCCGTCTTGCAGACCGTGTCGTAGCAGCGCCAAAACCAGATCCCGTTCCTGCGGCGACGCAGTTCGATGCTCGTGCCGCCGCAGCGGCCGCACTTCGGCGGGCGGGTGAACAGCTCGGCGTGCTCGTGCTCCAGGAGCTTGCGGGCGAAGTGGCCGCCGCGGATCGTCAGCATGACCTCGCGGGTCCACGACTGGGACAGAGTGTTGAGGCTGCCGAGCATCACCGTCCGCTCGTCGATCACCGCGATCTTCTGGTGCATGACGTTGACGGGAATGACCGTGTGGACGACGGCCCGGAGGTCCGCGATGAGGCTCTGACTGTCCGGGCGGGCCTGGAGATGGTCCGTGTCGTCGCGGATGAACACGCTCACGCGCACGCCGCGACCGGCAGCCTCGCGCAGCAACGGAAGGATGCCGCGCACCCGGTTCGCGACCCACGGCGCCCACAACCAGACCGAGGTGCGGGCCGTGCGGATCTCGTCCTCGAAGGTGCTGAAGAACGTCGTCTCGTCGTCGATGCCCGTGATCTCGACATGCCGGGCGAGTACGTCGGCGAGGGCGGCACCGAACTCCCCGCGGCTCGGCGCGTCCTCGTGCGGCGGCGTGATCAGATGGCCGGCCCGTAGACGCCGTACGCCCGGCGTGCCGACCAGGGCGGCCAGGTGGGAGAAGGCCGTGCCCTTCTTCGCGGAGCTGACGCGCTCCCAGCTGCCGATGACGTACAGGCGGGTCTGGACGCGGGTGGCCGCCACGTTGAACAGGCGCACGCCGCTGCGCGCCCAGTCCGACGCGCCCGGCTCCCGGTGCGCCAACGACATCCACAGTTCCCTGCCGTCGGCGCCCTCGACCGTGTCGAAGACGACGATGGGGAACTCGCGGCCCTGGAAGCGGTGCGCCGTGCCCACCTCCGCGAGCGGGCCGCCACCGCTCTCCACGTCCCGCAGCGCCTCCAAGGTCGCCTCCGCCTGGACGCCGTAGGGGGTGACGATGCCGGTGTCCTCGCCACTCGCGCGGTGGTAGTCCACCAGCGCCCTGGCGATCAGGGACCCGGCCGGCCACCAGCCGCTGCGGCTTCCGGTCAGGTGGGGCCTGGCCAGTTCGTGCAGGCCGTCGGTGTCGACGAGGACGATCTCCGGGTCGTCGAGGGGCCGCGGTGCCGCGGCCTGCTTGCCGCCCCGCAGCATTCCCCCGTACGCCAGCGAGTTCGCCAGGCCCATGACCGCCGGACCGAAGCGGTGCTGCTCGGTCAGGGTGACGCAGGCCGGGTGCCGTCGGGCGTCCTCGGGGTCCTGGATGCCGCAGTGCTGGAAGACGTCCGGGAGGAGCCAGCGTTTGACGTCCGGGCGGTCGAGATCCTTCAGCCGCTCCTCGACGACCGGGCCGAGCTGCATGAAGTCGCCGAGCAGGACAGCCGTCCGGGTCGCCTTCGCCGTCGCGAGGATCACTTCGGGCAGCGTCGCCGCACCCGCCTCGTCGACCAGGACCACGTCGTACGGGCCCTCGAAGACCGCCTTGTTGGTGCGGAACCGGGCGAGGGTGGTGGCGACCAGTTTCGCGCTCTTGACGATCTCGCCCTCGGCGTTGCGGGCGAGGCGTTCGTACTCCTCCTGGACCTGCTGGAACTCCTCCTCCAGCGCGGCACGGCGGGCGGTGTCGGCCGTCACCCGGGGCCGTAATCGTTCGGCGTGGGCATGGCGGGCGGGCCAGTCCTGCTGTTCGGCGCGGGCGGTGAGTTCCGCGGCGTCCAGAGCGCGGACGACGGCCCGTTCCAGCCGGGCGGTCTCCTCGCGACGGTCGGCCACGAGGTCCAGGGCCGACCTGTACACGGACTGTGCCGAGGCCAGCGCCTGTTGCAGGGTCGCGATCTCCTCGGGAGTGTGGGTGACGCCGGCAACGAGGTCCGCCACTTCCCGCTCCAGCGCGACGACGTGTGCCTCAGCCGTGGCGAGTGCGGCCTGGGCCGCCCGGCGGGTACGGGCGACGTCCTCCTCAGTGTCGGCCAGCCGCTCACGCAGCTCCTGTCGTTTCTCCCGGGCGCGCCACCGGGCCACCGACCGTTGGGCGTCCAGTTCCTCCAGTTCTTCGCGCAGGTCGCGAAGGTGGTCCTCGGCCGTCAGGGCGTCGGCCTGCTTGCGCTCCGCGGCCTTGAGGACGCGGGACTGCTCCTGGCGCAGCCGTTCGACTTCGGCCCACTTCCGGAGCGACTCCTCCGCCGCGTCCCGGCGACGCTGGGCCGCCACGGCGGCTTGCTGCACCGCGTCCCGGGCCGCCACGGCCTCCTCCAGCAGGGCCGCCGCAGTCTCCGCCCGCGTCCGCACGGACACCGGATCCTGGCCGGGCGTGCGCAGCAGCTTCAGCGCGTCGAAGTACGCGGCAGGATCGAAGCGGACGAGGGAGGCTTCCAGCGCGGCCAGCTCCGCCGTGCGGGCCCGGACGCCGACCAGCGCAGCCTCGATCCCGCGCCTGCGCTCCGCCGTCTCGGCCAGGCGCTCGCGCACCATGAGCGGCAGTGACACCCCGGGGTCGTCGGCGACCTCCCGCAACTGGGGCGGCCCCACCCGGACGATGTCACCCGGACCGTGCCTGCTCTCCTTCATCACCCCCAACAGGGCGTTGTCCACGGCGATGTTGGTGGCGGACACCAGCAGCACCCGGTCGCCGCGTGCGATCAGGTCGCCGATGGCACGCTTCAGTACCGTCGTCTTGCCGGTGCCCGGCGGACCCCACACCAGATGCGTGCCCTGGCCCAGGCACGCACGGTAGGCGTCCCCCTGCGCCGGGTGGAACCCCGGAGGGTCCGGGAGGGGAGCGGACGTGCCGCCGATCGAACCCGCGGCCAGAGCACCCGCCAGCGGCGCCTCGCCCAGTCCGGCGATGCCGTCGCGCAGAGCGGTGACGAGGAAGGTCGGCGGCTGCTTGAGCAGCCACAGATACGCGTCCGAGAGGTCGGCGAACTCGGCGACCTTCAACGTGAGCAGGGAGCCGTTCTGCACCGTCTCCGAGACGGTGAAGCCCTCCGTCTCGATACCGCCGGACTCGGGCCCCGCGAGACGCAGCGCGTCCAGCTGGTCCGGCCCGATGTCGGAGCCGCGCAGGTCCACCGCGTACCAGCCGGCCTCCTTGGTGCGGGTTGCCCTCCCCACCCGGTGCCAGCGCGGCTGCCTGCTGGTGCCGCCCATGATCGTCACCAGTTCGCCCAAGGCCGCGGCGATCTCCTCGCGCCACCCCACCCGTCGTCGCCCCCGCTCCCCGTACCGCCGACAGAACCCGCGCCGACCCTACCCAGCGGAAGCTGTCGGTGATCCTGTGGGCACCGTGCGGTACGGAAGATTCCGCACCGAGGGACATACGTGTCGGTGCCGCCTGGCAGGATGGGGAGGCACTGAGAAGGGCGCGCGTCGTGCGGCTGGGCCGCGAGCCGAGAGAGGGAATGACCGCCTGATGCCCACGAGTGAGCTCCTGCTGAAGGACGTCATCGAGATCAAGGAAGACGTCCACGCCAGCGACTTCAACGTCCTCGTCGACCTCTCGGGCGCCCTCCAGCGCGAGCGCACCGGCCTCAAACTCGCCCAGGAACTGCTGCGCCGCCGCCGCGTTCACCCCCCGGCTGCGGACGGACTCGAACCCGACTATTCGATGTCCACATCGTTGGCCCCTTCGAGGAGGCGGGCCGCGAGGTCATCGGCCCACTTCAAGGCCCAGGCGCGGAGGGCGGTGATGGCGGCGTCATCGAGGCCGTAGGCCGAGAAGGCTTCGTCGTCGGTCCACTCGGCGCCCGTGAGGTTCGCTTGCAGGTCCTCGCGCTCGAAGCGGCCGCGGGCGTGGCGGTGGCCGAACTCCTCGAGCTCGGCATTGGTCCAGCGGCGGGAGGCGGCGAACACGTCGATCAGATCGCGGGGCGCTCCGCGGTCGGCGAGGGCACGGACCTTGGTTCCGACCACGTCCTCCTCCGCGAGGACGGGCCCGTACGGGCTCTGGGCGACGGGCCGCCAGAAGTTCTCCTTGAGGATGTCGACCTCGCAGTCCTGCCCGGTGGCCGGGTCGGACACGGTGAAGCGGGCGGACAGCGGGGCAATTTCCAACGCGTGCACTTCCCAGCCGCGGGCTTCCAGGCCGGCGCGGAGCGTGGTGGCGATGTCGGCCATCGGCGCCGGGTTCTCAGTGGCGACGTCGAGGTCCTGGCTGGGGCGGTTGACAAGGTGGTGCGCCCGCACGGCGTACCCGCCGGTGAGAACCAGCGGGTACCGGGAGCCGAGGGCGATCACATCCGCCAGAAGCCGCGTGTGCAGCTCGGGCATGTCCGTCACGCGGCTGCCCGGGTGCGGGAGGCAAGCTGAGGGAAGGCGTCTTCCCATACGGCGCGCACGCTGCGGCCGACGAGGGTTCGCAGTACCGGCCACAGCTCGAGGAGCAGGTCCTGGTTGAGGTAGCGGGGCAGGTCGTCGTCCAGGCCCTCGTGTAGGACGGTGCGGTACAGGCCCATGCGCTGGCGCGGTTTACCCAGGTCGTACGAGGTTATCCCCGACCAGGCCACGTGCAGCGGCAGATCCACGACACCGTGCGTCGGCCCGCGCAGCTCGTCCAGCGACTTCGGCAGACGGCGGCGGAACTTCTCCCGGTACAGCGCGAGATCCTCGGCGACCGCGTCCGAGAGGCCGCTCGGCGCGGGTGCCGGGTGCTGTGGGCTGGAGGACATGCCTCCATTATGACGGCCGGGGAGCGGTAAGGGGCAGTGCCGGGGAATTCGCCCGCCTGCCCCTTACGTCGGCAGTATCCCGGCCTGGCCTAAATGCCCCTGAGAAGTCCCACAGGCGAAGCCGAGTCCCCTCCTGGCTCGCATGCGTGCAGGTCAGGAAGGGGATTCGCGTTACCTTTTCTTAGAGCTTTCAGATGTCCCGGAAGATCTCGATCTGTGCCCCGATCGAGTTCAGCCGTTCCGCCAGGTCCTCGTAACCGCGGTTGATGACGTACACGTTGCGCAGTACCGACGTGCCCTCGGCGGCCATCATGGCCAGGAGGACGACCACCGCGGGGCGGAGGGCCGGTGGGCACATCATCTCGGCGGCGCGCCAGCGGGTCGGGCCCTCGACCAGGACGCGGTGCGGGTCGAGGAGCTGGAGGCGGCCGCCGAGGCGGTTGAGGTCGGTCAGGTAGATCGCGCGGTTGTCGTAGACCCAGTCGTGGATGAGGGTCTTGCCCTGGGCCACCGCCGCGATCGCCGCGAAGAACGGGACGTTGTCGATGTTCAGCCCCGGGAACGGCATCGGGTGGATCTTGTCGATCGGCGCCTCCAGCTTGGAGGGGCGGACGGTCAGGTCCACCAGGCGCGTGCGGCCGTTGTCGGCGAAGTACTCCGGAGTGCGGTCGTGGTCGAGGCCCATCTCCTCCAGGACCGCCAGCTCGATCTCCAGGAACTCGATGGGGACGCGGCGGACGGTCAGTTCCGACTCCGTCACCACGGCCGCGGCCACCAGGCTCATCGCCTCGACCGGGTCCTCGGAGGGGGAGTAGTCCACGTCGACGTCGATGGTGGGCACGCCGTGCACGGTGAGCGTGGTGGTGCCGATGCCGTCGACCTTGACGCCCAGCGCCTCCAGGAAGAAGCACAGGTCCTGGACCATGTAGTTGGAGGACGCGTTGCGGATGACGGTGGTGCCGTCGTGCCGCGCGGCGGCGAGCAGCGCGTTCTCGGTGACGGTGTCCCCGCGCTCGGTCAGCACGATCGGACGGTCGGGCGCGACCGAGCGGTCGACGACCGCGTGGTACTGGCCCTCCGTGGCGGCGATGTCCAGGCCGAACCGGCGCAGCGCGATCATGTGCGGCTCGACGGTGCGCGTCCCGAGGTCGCAGCCGCCGGCGTACGGCAGCATGAAGCGGTCCAAACGGTGCAGCAGCGGGCCGAGGAACATGATGATGGAGCGGGTGCGGCGGGCGGCGTCCGCGTCGATGGCCGGGAGGTTCAGCTCCGCGGGCGGCACGATCTCAAGGTCGACGCCGTCGTTGATCCAGCGGGTGCGCACGCCGATGGAGTTCAGCACCTCCAGGAGGCGGTAGACCTCCTCGATGCGGGCGACGCGGCGCAGCACGGTGCGGCCCTTGTTGAGCAGCGAGGCGCACAGCAGTGCCACGCACGCGTTCTTGCTCGTCTTGACGTCGATGGCGCCGGAGAGCCGGCGGCCGCCCACCACACGCAGATGCATCGGACCGGCGTAGCCCAGCGAGACGATCTCGCTGTCGAGGGCCTCGCCGATCCGGGCGATCATCTCAAGGCTGATGTTCTGGTTGCCGCGCTCGATCCGATTGACGGCGCTCTGGCTGGTATTGAGCGCCTCGGCGAGCTGCGTCTGCGTCCAGCCGCGGTGCTGCCGGGCGTCGCGGATGAGCTTGCCGATGCGTACGAGGTAGTCGTCTGACATGAGGTTGAGGCTATCTCAGATATGAGATGGCGCCTCCCGGGGGGCCCGTTCGAGTGACGTGACGTCAGTGTCCCCTGGTGCGGCGGGTTCCGCGAGTCCGGCGCCATCCGAAAGGTCCCGGCAAATCCACCGATGTCGTACGACGTCCCGTACTGCTACGGGTGTACCGGGGGCCCTTCCCGCCGCCGGTGGTGATGGACCACGACCGCTTGTTGATGTTCAGTCGCACCCCCGGAAGGATCCGAAAGCTCTTGCGAAACGTGAGCGGCATCCCTGTCTCCCTGTCGGCCGTACCTGGAACTGACTCCGTATCAGTCGGTTACCCCGCTCGGGCGCCCTGATGGCATCCGTGACGGCATGGCGGGAGGGTGGAGGGGAGAGGAGGGCGCGCCGGGGCCCGGGCATGACCATTCGGGGCCGGTGTACTAGAGTTATCTCGACATCGAGATATCTGCCGAGGCGCACCGCAGCCGCCACCCTGGTGAGGGTTACCTAACTTAGCCTTACCTTAGCGGATCGGCCAGGGCGGCGTGGCGGCAGGATGCGGTGGTACGCGCACATCAATGAAGGAGACTGTCGTGTCGGCGAACAGCTTCGACGCCCGCAGCACGCTGCAGGTGGGCGACGAGTCGTACGAGATCTTCCGGCTGGACAAGGTCGAGGGCTCCGCGCGCCTTCCCTACAGCCTGAAGGTGCTGCTGGAGAACCTGCTCCGCACCGAGGACGGCGCGAACATCACCGCCGACCACATCCGCGCCCTGGGCGGCTGGGACTCCCAGGCCCAGCCGTCGCAGGAGATCCAGTTCACGCCGGCCCGCGTGATCATGCAGGACTTCACCGGCGTGCCCTGTGTCGTGGACCTCGCCACCATGCGTGAGGCCGTCAAGGCGCTGGGCGGCGACCCGAACAAGATCAACCCGCTCTCCCCGGCCGAGATGGTCATCGACCACTCCGTCATCGCCGACAAGTTCGGCACCCCCGACGCCTTCAAGCAGAACGTCGACCTGGAGTACGGCCGCAACCGCGAGCGCTACCAGTTCCTGCGCTGGGGCCAGACCGCCTTCGACGACTTCAAGGTCGTCCCGCCCGGCACCGGCATCGTCCACCAGGTGAACATCGAGCACCTGGCCCGCGTCGTCATGACCCGTGACGGCAAGGCCTACCCCGACACCCTGGTCGGCACCGACTCGCACACCACCATGGTCAACGGCCTCGGCGTCCTCGGCTGGGGCGTCGGCGGCATCGAGGCCGAGGCCGCCATGCTCGGCCAGCCGGTCTCCATGCTGATCCCGCGCGTCGTCGGCTTCAAGCTCACCGGTGAGCTCAAGCCCGGCACCACCGCCACCGACCTGGTGCTCACCATCACCGAGATGCTGCGCAAGCACGGCGTCGTCGGCAAGTTCGTCGAGTTCTACGGCGAGGGCGTCGCCGCCACCTCGCTGGCCAACCGCGCCACCATCGGCAACATGTCGCCGGAGTTCGGCTCCACCGCCGCGATCTTCCCGATCGACGACGAGACGCTGAACTACATGCGCCTGACCGGCCGCAGCGACCAGCAGGTCGCCCTGGTCGAGGCGTACGCCAAGGAGCAGGGCCTCTGGCTGGACCCGAAGGCCGAGCCGGACTTCTCCGAGAAGCTCGAGCTGGACCTCTCCACGGTCGTCCCGTCCATCGCCGGCCCGAAGCGCCCGCAGGACCGAATCGTCCTCGCCGACGCCAAGGCCCAGTTCGCCCAGGACGTGCGCAACTACGTCAAGGACGGCGGCGACATCGACGAGGCCGGCCAGGAGTCCTTCCCGGCCTCCGACGCCCCGGCCATCTCCAACGGCGCCCCCTCCCACCCGGTCGAGGTCACCGCCCCCGACGGCACGACCTACACCCTCGACCACGGCGCCGTGACGGTCGCCGCCATCACCTCCTGCACCAACACCTCCAACCCGTACGTCATGGTCGCCGCCGCGCTGGTGGCCAAGAAGGCGGTGGAGAAGGGCCTGACCCGCAAGCCGTGGGTCAAGACCACCCTCGCCCCGGGCTCCAAGGTCGTCACCGACTACTTCGAGAAGGCGGGCCTCACCCCGTACCTCGACAAGGTCGGCTTCAACCTCGTCGGCTACGGCTGCACCACCTGCATCGGCAACTCCGGCCCGCTGCCGGAGGAGGTCTCCAAGGCGGTCAACGAGCACGACCTCGCGGTCACCTCGGTGCTCTCCGGCAACCGCAACTTCGAGGGCCGGATCAACCCCGACGTCAAGATGAACTACCTGGCGTCCCCGCCGCTGGTCGTCGCCTACGCGATCGCCGGTTCCATGAAGGTGGACATCACCCGCGAGGCCCTCGGGTACGACCAGGACAACAACCCGGTCTTCCTGAAGGACATCTGGCCCTCCGAGGCCGAGGTCAACGACGTCGTCGCCAACGCCATCGGCGAGGACATGTTCTCCAAGTCCTACTCCGACGTCTTCGCCGGTGACGCCCAGTGGCAGGCGCTGCCGATCCCGACCGGTGACACCTTCGAGTGGGACGCCGAGTCCACCTACGTCCGCAAGCCCCCGTACTTCGAGGGCATGGGCATGGAGCCGGCCCCGGTCGAGGACATCTCCGGCGCCCGCGTGCTGGCCAAGCTGGGCGACTCGGTCACCACCGACCACATCTCCCCGGCCGGCGCCATCAAGGCCGACACCCCGGCCGGCAAGTACCTCACGGAGCACGGCATCGAGCGCCGCGACTTCAACAGCTACGGCTCGCGCCGCGGCAACCACGAGGTCATGATCCGCGGCACGTTCGCCAACATCCGCCTGCGCAACCAGATCGCGCCGGGCACCGAGGGCGGCTACACCCGCGACTTCACGCAGGACGGCGGCCCGGTGGCGTTCATCTACGACGCCTCCCGCAACTACATCGAGCAGGGCATCCCGCTGGTCGTCCTGGCCGGCAAGGAGTACGGCTCCGGCTCGTCCCGCGACTGGGCCGCCAAGGGCACCGCGCTGCTCGGCGTCAAGGCCGTCATCGCCGAGTCCTACGAGCGCATCCACCGCTCGAACCTCATCGGCATGGGCGTCCTGCCGCTCCAGTTCCCCGAGGGCCACACCGCCGAGTCCCTCGGCCTGACCGGCGAGGAGACCTTCTCCGTCGCCGGCGTCACCGAGCTGAACGAGGGCACCACCCCGCGCACGGTGAAGGTCACCACCGACACGGGCGTCGAGTTCGACGCGGTCGTCCGCATCGACACCCCCGGTGAGGCCGACTACTACCGCAACGGCGGCATCCTGCACTACGTGCTGCGCCAGCTTGCCGGTTCCTGACCTGATGTGAACGAGCGCCCCGCCCCCGCGTCTCGCGCGGGGGCGGGGCACTGGCGCTCGACGGCGCCTACGACGACGAAGAACCCCGCACCTGGGACCAGGTGCGGGGTTCTTCCGTGGGGAAGGTCAGTCGGACGCCTCGGGTGCCGGCGCGGGCAGGGGCGCGGAGCAGGTCGCCCGGCCGAACTCACCGCTGGCCGTGGCGCTCTGCACGTGCCGCCCGCGCACGGCGACCGCGCAGCGGGCCTGACCGCCCCGCTCACCCAGAGTGATGCTGATGACGGGGTTCTGACCGAGAGGCACCTCGACCGTCTTCTTCCAGGGCAGGCGGGCGCCGGAGACGGTCTCCGCCGTGCCCTGCTCGCTCGCCCCCTGGTAGCTGAGGTTGGCGGTCCCCTCGCCGGTCACCTCGTACGTCACCGGGGCGGTGGGGACCTCGGGCTCGGCCTTGTCCTCGTCGCCGCCGCGCACCACACCGAACAGCACCACGCCGAGGCAGAGCACGAGGAAGCCGACGGCCGCGATCAGAACGGGGCGGTCGGAGGAGATCCTGCGGTTGCCGTCCTCGGTGCCGGCCGGGGGAGCCCCGCCGTCTCCGTCGCTCCCGGCGTCGTCCGTCCCGGTCGTCTCCGGAGCGTCCGCGCCCGCCTCCGCCTGCTCGAGGGCAGGCGTGGAAGGCCCCGCCTCGCGCGTCTCGCCGCTCATCCGAACTCCCCTCAACCGTAGGCCCGGACGGGCCCCGCCCGATCCAAGAGCCGTGGGGAATCCTCTGTCAAGCGATCTTGGCGCAACGGTCAGGGTTGGCCTGATCCATCGCGTCGCTTTGCGGGACGATTCCGCGACGAAGAGGGAAAGGCGCAGCTCAGGCGCAACTGACTGCTCTTATGGGTGAGTTGTGTAAATAGTCCGTGCGGTTGACATGGACAGGTCGCCCTCTGTTAGGAATCTCGGCTGCCAACTGCCGTCCGGCAGCTGGTTATTGGTTCCTCCGAAGGGAAACCGATGTACAGACCACGGGCCGTAAGGCTCTTGGCCTCGAGTGCGGCGCTGGCGGTCCTCGCGACCGTCGCACCGATGACACCGGCATTCGCGGCACCACCCGACACCGGACGGCTCGCCGACAGCCTCCGCGGTCTCTTCGGCGACGGGGACGCCGAACCGGCCGACCCGCCACAGCTCCCCGACACCGACGTCCCGGCCAGTGACAAGCTCGCCAAGGCGCGGAACGCGCCGAAGGCCAAGCGCGTCAAGGAGCTGACGGACCGGCGGACACCGTACTCCCGTCACTGGCGCATGTCGGACGGGCGGGTCCAGTCCGAGGTCTCGGCCATGCCCACCGCCTACGAGACGGGCAAGGGCAAGGACGCCGAGTGGAAGCCGATCGACACCGCGGTCACCGACACCGACCGCAAGGGCTTCGAGAAGGCGAACACCACCAACCTCGCCCGCACCTACTTCGGTTCACGCCCGGGTGAGCTGGTCCGCTTCGAGCTCGACAAGGGCCACTGGGTCGCCATCGGTCTGAAGGACGCCGGTGCCGCGAAGCTGACCCCGGCGGTCGACGGCAACAAGGTCACCTACAAGGACGCCCTGGGCCAGGGGATCGATCTCTCCTACACGGTCGGCAACGGCAGCGTGAAGGAGGACATCGTCCTCAACGAGCGGCCGAAGGGCACCCCGTCCTTCGAGTTCACGCTCACCACGGGCGGCCTGACCGCCAAGTCGGAGAAGAACGGCACCATCTCGCTGTACGGCGAGAACTCACCAATCGGCGCACCCGCTCTCGTGATCCCCGCGCCGTTCATGACGGACGCGAAGAAGAACGCCGGCTCCGCGTACGGCACCAACGGCACCGACGCCGTCCGCCAGGCCCTGTCCGGCAAGGAGGGCTCGTACGGCATCAGCCTGAAGCCGGACGCCAAGTGGCTGGCGGCACCGGAGCGCCAGTACCCGGTGACGGTCGACCCGACCGTCACGATCGCGCCGACTCCGTCGCAGTCCGCGGACGCGATGATCTCCTCGGACGATCCGAGCGCCAACTACGCGGACCTCTGGCGCCTGTCGGTCGGCAACACCAGCACCGGTACGTCGCGTGCCCTGCTGAGGTTCGGGCTGTCCGGCATACCCGCCGGCACGCGGCTGGATTCGGCCGATCTGAAGCTGTACTACGACCAGACGCACACCACCGGCGCCACCGAGGTCCAGCTGGAGGCCCACCGGGCCACCGCGGCGTGGACCGAGGCGGGCGCCACCTGGAACAACGCCAACGGCATCACCGGTGAGCTGTCCGGCACCTCCGTCCTCGTCGACGACGGCGACTCGGGCACCACGGCCGCCCAGGGCGCCTGGCCCACCTCCGGGAACACCGCGTACACCCAGTACGCGATCGGGCAGGACTACCGGTACAACAAGGACGCCACGGCGGGTGACAAGTACACCTGGCGGCCGAGCCTTCCCGAGGACGGCGAGTACCAGGTCGACGTGCACTACGTCCCGGCCTCCGACCGCGCCGGCAACGCGCCCTACACGGTGACGTACGACGGCGGCAGCAAAACCTACCAGGTCGACCAGCGGGCAGGCACCGAAGGCGTCTGGAAGCCGCTGGGCAAGCACCCGTTCAAGGCCGGCACCACCGGCCAGGTCGTGCTCGGTGACGGCCCCGCCTCGACCTCCACGGCCGTCCTCGCGGACGCGGTGCGCTTCACCAAGGGCGGTGTGGTCACCAAGCAGCCGCAGGAGTCCAACACCTGGCACTCCTTCCCGGTGACCAAGACCGTCCAGCAGTGGCTCGACGGCACCTACGACAACCACGGCTTCGTGGTGAAGGCCGCCGACGAGTCCGCGAGCGCCCCCAAGGGCGGCCCGCGGTACGAGGCCGCCGAGTACGCCTACAAGGGCGAGGTCGCCAACTACCCGAAGCTGGTCCTCACCTGGGGCGACCGGGGCGTCGACGTCAATCCGCCGAAGGTCATCCACTCCACCGGTGCCGAGCTGAGCTGGCCCGCGTACACCGACCCGTCGACCTCGCCGGGCGACGACATCGCCGAGTACCAGGTCCACCGCAGCGTCTTCCAGCACTTCACGCCGTCCTCGCAGACCCTGGTCTCCCCGGTCGACGAGGACACGCGCACGTACACGGACACCTCGGCCCGGCCGACCCCGGTCGACTCCGCCGAGGAGTTCGGCGACGCGTACTACTACATGGTCGCGGTGAAGACCCGTGACGGGCGGATCCTCCCGTCCGTCACGGAGCTGGTGCGTCTGCCCAAGGCAGGCCGCACCACGGTGGTGCTGCAGTCCGGGCAGAGCGACACCACGCTCTCCTCGGCGCAGCCGTCCACCGGCCACGACACGCTCACCGACGCGGGTGTCGCACACCCGTGGCTGTCGGTGGGCAACAACTCGGCCACGTACGGAAACACCCGTGCCGTGCTGAAGTTCCCCGGCGTCGGCGAGATCCCGGGCAACGCCCGCGTCCTCGATGCGCAGCTCAACATGTGGGGCTTCCAGACGTCGACCGACTCCAACGGCGCGATCTACGAGGCGCACGGTCTGACGCGCGACTTCGACGAGGCGACCGCGTCCTGGACGAAGGCGAACTCCACCACCTCGTGGACCACCGCCGGCGGCGACATGGACGCCACCGTCTCCGACACGGTCGGCACGGTCACCAACGACCCGGCACGGCAGTCCTGGTCCATCACCTCGCTGGCCCAGAGCTGGATATCCGACCCGGCCGGCAACCACGGCGTCGCCGTCAGACTGCGCGACGAGTCGACGAGCGGACCGCGCGAGCGGACGCTGTTCCTCTCCTCCGAGGCCGAGGAGCCGCAGCTGCGCCCGCAGCTGGTCGTGACGTACCTGACGAAGTCGACAGAGGCGACCTATCACGCCCCGTACACGCCGTCCCGGATGATCCCGGGCGACGAGTACACCGTCGACGTCACCCTCACCAACACCACCACCAGCACCTGGGCGGCGGGCAGCCATGCCCTGTCCTACACCTGGTCGCTCCCGGACGGCACCGACGCCACCACCGGCGGCAACCAGCTTCAGACGGCGCTGCCGGACGAGGTTCTGCCCGGCGACTCGGTCACCGTGCCGGCGAAGCTGAAGGCCCCGATCAACTCGGACTCGGGCAACAAGCGCCTGGACTACGTGCTGAAGTGGGACCTGAAGAACACCACCACCGGCACCTGGCTGTCCCAGTCGGAGTCCATCGCCCCGCTGGCGCAGAACGTCCGCACCGAGGACCCGACGTCGAACCAGCTCGGCCTGGAGAAGTACTACTCGTACGCGGGCAAGAACACGGGCGCGGGTTCGTCGTTGATGACGAACCTGTACGCGGGCAACAGCGTCTGGCAGTACAACGCGTTCTCCAACCCGGGCCGGGGCATCTCCACGTTCGCCCGGTTCGCGTACAACTCCCAGGACACCTCCGACACGGTCCTCGGCCACGGCTGGTCGGCTCAGACCGCGATGCCGCTGCGTCTCGGCGCCGCGCTGGACTTCCACCCCAACCCCCACCCGACCGAGGTCACACTCCCCGACGGTGACGGCACCGCCCACGTCTTCCGCAAGCAGGAGGACGGGACGTGGCTGGCGCCGGCGGGTGTGCACTACCTGCTGCGGCAGGGCACCGGCGTGGACTGCACACCGGACAAGGACGGCGACCCGAAGGCCTGGTCGCTGACCCGGCCGGACCGCACCCAGTTCTTCTTCGACTGCGACGGCTACCTGACGTCGATCGTCGACAAGAACGGCAACACGCAGACGTACACGTACGCCGAGCGCAAGTCGAACAACAAGCCGGTCAAGTTCCTCACCTACGTCGAGGACCCTGCCGCGCGTCAGTCGCTGACGGTCGAGTACTACACGAAGGACGACACCACCAGCCCGAAGATCATCGACCACGTCAAGTCGATGACCGACATCTCGGGCCGGAAGGTCACCTTCGAGTACTCGGACAAGGGCCTGCTCACCACCCTCACCGACGGTGCGGGCAGCGCGCAGCCGAAGGTTTTCCGCTTCACGTACGACATGGAGCAGGGCAACAAGAACGCCAAGCTGGTCGAGGTCACCGATCCGCGCGGCAACTCCACCTCACTGGACTACTACTACCCGAGCGAGGGCGACGACCCGAAGTTCCACTGGAACACGCAGACGCTGACGGACCGCCTGGGCGGGACCACCGGCTATGTGTACACCGATCCGGACGGCACGTCGGGCTCGGTCGTCAACACCAAGGTGACGGACGCCGAGAACCACGACACGCAGTACGTGCTCGACGGGTACGGCCGCGCCACCCAGATGACCAACGCCAAGTCCGAGACCACCAGGACGGCCTGGGACACCGACAACAACGTGACGCGCCTGGAGGAGGCCAACGGCGCGGTCACCACGTGGAAGTACGACACCAGGACCGGCTATCCGCTGGAAATGAAGGACGCCGAGGCCAACAAGAACGGCACCGCGGCGCAGACCCTCACGTACTCCTACGGGCTCGACGGCCATATCGCGGACCTCTTCGAGAAGAAGTCCCCGGAGGGCCGCACCTACCGGTTCGGCTATGACACCAAGGGCAACCTGACCTCGGTCACCGACCCCAAGGGTGTCGCATCCGCCACCGAGGGCGACTACACCAGCCGTACCGAGTACGACCAGTACGGCCAGGTCACCAAGGAGACCGACGCCAACGGGCACGCCACGCAGTACGGCGAGTTCGAGGCGGTGGGCTACCCGAAGACCATCACGGACGCGGCCGGCAACCCCTCGCACTTCGTCTACGACGTGCGAGGCAACGTCACCAAGGTGACCAACGCCCAGGGCGCCGAGGTCACCCAGGCCTATGACGCGTTCGGCAGACCGCTGGAGAAGCGCGAGCCCAAGGACCAGAAGGCAGGCGAGTTCATCGTCACGCCGGAGCCGGTCTACGACGCCAACGACAACATCACCAAGGCCTTCGCCCCCAACGGGACCGAGACCACGGCGGTGTTCGACAAGGCGGACCAGCGGATCGAGTCGGTCAAGCCGTCCGACGAGCCAGGCGGTCCGGTGCGCAAGTCCACCTCCGTCTACGACAAGGTCGGCAACCTCGTCTCCGGTACCGGCGCACAGGGCAACCTGACGGCGACCGAGGGGGACTACACCGCCACCACCAAGTTCGACGCGATCTACCAGCCGATCGAGATGGTGGACGCCGAGGGCAACAAGGCGACGGTGGAGTACGACAACGTCGGCAACGTCGTCAAGGTCGTGGACGCGCGCAAGAACGCCACAGCGAACCCCGACGACTACACCACGCGCTACGAATACGACCTGAACCACCGGGTCAAGCGCACGGTCGACGCCCTGGGGTGGGCCACCTCGGTCCGCTACGACAAGGACGGCCTCCAGATCGCGCAGACCGACGCGGAGGGCAACGAGTCGCTCGCGACGTACGACGAACGCGGCGCGCTCGTGGAGTCCAAGGTGCCGGTCAAGGAGGACACCTCCGGCGACATCACCTACCGCACGACCAAGTACGCCTACGACCAGGTCGGCAACCGTACGAAGACCATCACCCCGCGCGGTGTCGCCACCGGTGACGACGACACGGACTTCATGTCGGAGACGGTCTACGACGAGCTGAACCGGGTCAAGGAGGAGCGCTCGCCCTACGACAAGGACGACGCGGTCTACGCCTCACCGGACTCGGTGTTCTACGAGTACGACTCCGTCGGCAACCTGAAGTCGGTCTCGGCTCCCCCGTCGGACGGCCAGACGGTCCGCAACGTCACCGAGTACACGTACTTCGACAACGGCTGGACACGTACGACCAAGGACCCGTGGGACATCACCACGGCCTACGAGTACAACAAGCTCGGCCAGCAGACGAAGAACACGCTGACCTCGGCAGGCGGCTCCCAGCAGCGCACCATGACGTGGGACTACTACCCGTCGGGCAACAAGAAGGCCCGCTCGGACGACGGTGTGCCGGTCGGCAACCAGGTCGTCCTGGTGGACAGCTCGGACTTCAACAACACCGCGACCCAGGGCAACTGGTCGCGGACGCAGGCCGAGCAGCAGTACGGCTACGACACGTACTCGCACCCCGCGGGTACCGGCACCTCGTCGCTGTCCTGGCAGTTGAACATCCCGCAGAACGGCACCTACGAGGTGTTCGTCCGTTACCCGAAGATGACGGGCGCCGCCTCGGACGCCAAGTTCAAGGTCGACCACGACGGCGGCAGCACCACCAAGACCGTCGACCAGACCGCGAACACCGGCACGTGGGTCTCACTCGGGTCCTACGCGTTCGTGGAGGACGGTCCGCAGAAGGTCACGCTGACCGACGCCGCCAATGGCACGGTGCTCGCGGACGCGGTGAAACTGGTCCGCTCGAACTCCGGTGAAACGGACAACGAGAAGAAGGACTTCACCTACAGCTACAACGCGAACGGCAACATGACCGAGGTCCGTGACCTCTCGCCGGGCGCGAAGATCGACACGTACAAGATCTCGTACGACGGCCTCAACCACATCACCAAGGTGGAGGAGTACGCGGGCGGCACGGTGAAGAACACCACCTCGCTGACCTATGACGAGAACGGCAACCCCGTCACGTCCACGCACGATCTGACCTGGACGAAGATCGAGTACGACGAGCGCGACCTGGTCAAGAAGGTGACCAACGCCGATGCGCCCACCGCGGGCGATCAGCAGATCACCACGATGACCTACACCGGGCGCGGCCAGCTCCTGAAGCAGACCAAGCCCAACGGCAACACGCTCGACATGCGCTACTACCCCGACGGGTCGGTGGAGCAGTCGCTCGAGAAGACCTCGGGCGGCACCGTGGTGGCGCAGCACGACCTGGAGTACTCGCCCAACGGGCACCGCTCCAAGGACGTCCTGAAGCTGATGAACGCCGATGACAACTCGGCCTACATCCACAACACGTACACCTTCGACTACGACCCGCAGGACCGCATCACCAAGGTCACCAAGAGCGGCGACGACGCGTCCACCGAGTCCTACCGCTACGACCGCAACAGCAACATCGTCGAGCAGACGGTGGACGACGTCACCACGACCCAGCGCTACGACCGCAACCGCCTGTTGTCGGCGAGTTCGGGCGGGGTCACGTCCACCTACAACTACGACCCGCTGGGCCGGCTCGACACCGTCAGCACCGGCGGTCAGACCGTCGAGAAGCACTACTACGACGGCTTCGACCGTGAGGCGAAGGTCCGGCAGGGCGTGGGCGCCACCGCGGTGACCACCTCGTACGTCTACGACCCGTTCGACCGGACGGTCTCCCAGACCACCTCGGGCGACCAGGGCAAGACCACGGCGTTCACCTACCTCGCCATGGACAAGACGCTCCTGCGCGAGACGGTCGACGGCAAGGCGGACAAGGACTACCAGTACATAGCCGGTGGTCAGCGCGCCACGCAGATCAAGCACAAGGACGACGGCAGCAAGGAGGTCTCGCAGTACGTCACGAGTCCGCGCGGTGACGTCGAGGCGATCACGAAGGAGGACGGCAAGACCCGTTCCACGTACGGCTACACGGCCTACGGTTCGGACGACTCGTCCCAGATGACCGGTGCGGACAAGCCGGACGGTGGCACCGAGGGCAAGAGCGACTACAACTCGTTCCGCTTCAACTCCTCGCGCTGGGACGGTGCCTCGGGCACGTACGACATGGGCTTCCGCAACTACGACCCGGGGCTGAACCGCTTCCTCACCCGGGACTCGTACAGCGGCGCCCTGGCCGACATGTCCCTGGCCACCGACCCGTTCACCGGCAACCGGTACGCGTTCGCCGGCGGCAACCCGATCAGCTTCGTCGAGCTCGACGGGCACCTGTTCGGTCTCTCGCTCTCGGACATCGGCCATGCCGCGCTCGACGTGGTCGGCCTGGTCCCCGTCGTCGGTGAGGTCGCCGACGTCGCCAACGGCATCTGGTACGCGGCCGAGGGCAACTATGTCGACGCCGCACTGTCGCTGACCTCGGCGATCCCGCTCGCGGGGTACGGGGCCACCGCCATCAAGGCCGGCCGCTACGTCGAGAAGGGTGTCGAGGCGGTGGACTCCGCCAACGACGTGCGCAAGACGGTGGACAACACCGGTGACGCGGCGAACGCCGCGAGCGACACCCGCAAGGCGGACGGCGCGGACGCCCCGACGACGAAGTCGCCGGACAGTCCGCAGGCATCCGCCTGCAAGGTGAACAGCTTCTTGCCGGGCACCCAGGTCGTCCTCGCGGACGGCACCACCCGGGCCATCGAGAAGCTGGAGGTCGGCGACCTGGTCGTGGCCACCGACCCGGAGACCGGGGACACCCGGGCCCGGGTGGTCACCGAGACGCGTGATCACGAGGGCACCAAGGACCTCGTGACCCTGACCGTCGACTCCGGCGGCAAGGGCAAGGCGCTCAAGCTGACCTCGACGGCCGCGCACCTGTACTGGCTCCCGGACTTCGGCAAGTGGGTCCCGGCCAAGGACCTCAAGTCCGGTATGTGGCTGCAGACCTCGGCCGGTACCTGGGTCCAGATCAGTGCGGTCGACACCGCCCACCGCTCGGCCAGGGTCTACAACCTGTCGGTCGAGGGCGTCCACACGTACTACGTGGGGTCGGGTACCGCCGCGGTCCTGGTCCACAACTGTGGCTACAAGGACGAGGCGGTCAGGGCGCAGCAGCGCGCCCAGGAACTCGCCGGTCAGCTCCACTTCTTCAAGGAGTCCATGGTGACCGTCGCGGTCATCGGGGTCCGGAAGAAGGGCACCAACGACATCATCGAGAAGGTGGGCATGAGCTCCGGTCAGAAGGGCGACCTTCTGGAGCTCTTCGACGGCCAGTCGTTCGTGCCCGGCAACCTGGTGCCCGGACGTGTGACCAAGAAGGGCAATCCCGCCTACGAGCACGCCGAGGAATCGGTGTTCAGGTGGCTCGAGGAGAACCCGGACTACGAGGTGCTGTACGGCGGCACGTCGAAGAACGTGTGCTCCGACATCTGCGCACCACTCGTCGAGCAGAGCAGGATGAAGCTCGACGGTGAGGTGTTCGGCGGAGCGGCCGACAAGACCGACTTCCGGACGTTCTGGCGCTTGAGGCGCTAGGAGACACCGGCGCCACCTCCAGTGGCGCCGCCGGACACGCAAGCAGGACGCCCGGCCGGGGAGCCTCCCCGGCCGGGCGTTCGCGTCGCGGGACGCGCTCAGCCCGCGTCGGCCAGACTCCACAGGTGCACGGCCGTGCGGTCCTCGGCGAGGGTGGCCCACAGGCCGGGGCCGGCCGGCCATGGGCTGCCCGAGACCGGCAGGGAGTAGACGATCCGCCCGCGCAGGGCGAGTGCGCCCGGGTCCACGAGCCAGTGACGGGGCTCGGCGGTGTGCCCATCGGTGCTGACGACGGCACCGTCCTCGTAGGGGTAGGCGCCCTCGTAATCCCAGCGCGCCATGTCCTCACCCGGCGCGGGTGGCACGACATCCCTGGCGTTGAGGCGTCCGTCCTCCTGCGCGCCGGGGGACTCGTGCAGATACAGCGCCCACTGGCCGGGATCCGTGCACAGGAAGTGCCCGCCGGACGGACTGACGTCCTGCAGCAGCACCCCTTCGATGCGTTCGAAGCCCAGGTCGGCACCGTCCCAATGCCCCCACAGGGAGGGGGAGTCCTCATGCCCCTCGCCGACGGTCAGTCCCATGTGCGAGCCGTCGGGGTGCGGGAAGTGGGCGGACGCCGAACCCACGGTCGAGGTCCTGGTCCGGCCGAGCACCGACCCGTCGGCCGCGTCGAGGACCAGCCACTCCTCGTGCGGCCAGTCCTGTGCGTGCCGCACATGGGCCCACACCAGCGTGCCGTCCGGGCTGAACGCGGCGGAACCGCGGCCCGCGCGCCGATGCCGCGGGTCGTCCGCGTACTCCTCGAACGAGGCATGGACCGCCGTGCACTTGGCGGCGGACCAGCACCCGTGCGGGAGCTCCCAGTGGACCTTGCCCGTCCGGTCCACGGCCCGTACGGCGTGCACGCCGCTGAACACGGCGAGGTCGCCCGTGGGAGAGACGGTGACATCGCCGAAGGGCCGGGGCCAGGGGGCGGGGAAGCGGAACTCGGCGCCGTGCTCCTGTCCTGTCGGGCCGAGCCCGACCACGGCGAGCTCGTCGTCCCCGCGCTGGACGAGCAGCCTGTGGCGGGGCCCGTACTGGATGCGCGGAGCGTCGGCGTCCGCGGCGCCGAGGGGAGTGGGGACCGTGGCAACGAGGCGGGCCGCGTGTGCCACAGCGGCCGCGTCAAGGGGATCGGTGGACATGGACGGCATGCTTCCACACCCGAGTGGCAGGCGGCGTGCCGTCATGCACCAGGCGACAATGACACGCTGACTCGCCGTGCCGCGCGTGTTGAGGTGCTGCGTCGGCGGTGGGAGAACTCGGCCGAGATCCCGCAGAACCACCGTGCGGTGGGAGCACGTCGCAGTACATGCTGCGCGGCGTGCTCCCCGTTGTACGCTGGGGCACCACGAGGTGACGGGGGTGGCGGTGAGCCGCGGTACACAGCGCATGCGTCTCGTCCTGACCGGGCGTCAGGACAGCGACCAGGAGGAACTCGACGAGCTGACGCTTCGGTTGCGCGAGCGACTGCTCGACCTGGACGTGGACGACGTGGAACCGAGCCGCTCCGGGGACATCCCCGCCGGCGCCAAGCCGGCCGACGCGATCGCCGTCGGAGCCCTCGTGGTGACCATGGCCCCGATCGCGCTGCGCTCGGTCCTGGACGTCGTACGGACGTGGATCGAGAACCGTCCCGTGCGTACGGTCGCCCTCACCCTGGGCGAGGACAGCCTCGAACTGGAGGCCGTCTCCTCCGCCGATCAGCAGCGCCTCATCGAGGCGTTCCTGGCCGCGCACGGCGACGGCGAGCCGGAACCGGGCCAGGGCGACTGAGGGAACGTACGACCGTGTCCGCAGGCCGCTACGCGCTGCTCGTCGCGACGGGCCGGTACGACAACGAGGCCCTGCGACAGCTGCGTTCACCCGCCCGGGACGCCCTTGCGCTGGCGGAGGTGCTCGGGGACCCGAAGATCGGCGGCTTCGAGGTGAGCATGGTCGTCGACGGCCGCCACAGGGACGTGACCCAGGCCATCGAGCACTTCTTCCTCGACCGCCGCCGGGACGATCTGCTCCTGCTGCACATCTCCTGCCACGGCCTCAAGAACAACAACGGCGAACTGCACTTCGCCGCCGCCGACACCGATCGCCGGCTGCTCGCCTCCACCTCCGTCCCCGCCCTGTTCGTGCACCAGCAGATGCGCTCCTGCCGGGCACGGTCGATCGTCCTGCTCCTGGACTGCTGCTACAGCGGCGCCTTCCTGGCCGGCGCCAAGGGCGACACCACGGTCCACGTCAAGGACGAACTGGCCGGACACGGCCGAGCGGTGCTCACCGCCACCAACCGCACCGAGTACGCCTTCGAGGGCGAGCGGGTCACCGAACTGGACCCGGAGCCCTCGCAGTTCACCGCGGCCGTCGTCAAAGGGCTCCGCACCGGAGAGGCGGACCGCGACCGGGACGGGCTGATCGGCGTGCACGAACTGTACGACTACGTGTACGACGAACTGCTCGGCGCCCGCGCCGCGCAGCGCCCGCAGATGTGGGCGGAAGTGGAGCGCGGGGTGGTGGTGGCGCGGTCGGTGCTGCCGGCCCTCCCGCGGGGGCGCGAGGCCGGCGAAGAGCCTCCTCCGCCCGTTCCGCCGGCGTCCCCGGGTCCCGACTCCGTTCCGCCGGCGTCCCCGGGTCCCGACTCCGTTCCGCCGGCGTCCCCGGGTCCCGACTCCGTTCCGCCGGCGTCCCCGGGTCCCGACCCCGCTCCGCCGGCCTCCCCGCGCCCCGACCCCGCTCCGCCGGCGACCCCGCCCCCCGACCCCGTTCCCAGGCGGCCCCGGGCCCCGCTCGCCGCCCTCACCGAGGTGATGACCGGGCTGACGTGCATGGAGGACGCGGCCGGCCGGCAGCAGTTCGCGGCGGTCCTGGGTGAGCACTTGGGCCGCCGGGTCGACGTGCGAGGAGTGAGGCTCCGGGAGGACGTCGTCGCGATCGTGCGGACGGCACTGAGCCGGCCTGGTGGAGAGTACGTGCTGCTGTCGGCCGTCGAGGTCTTCGAGGGCGCGGCGGCGGCCGCCGAGGTGCGGCGCGTGCTCGAGCCGGAGGACGTCCCCCCGAAGAGCCTCGGCCCGAGCCTGCTGATCCGGGTCGCCGACGCGCTGTGCGAGCTCTCGTGCATGGAGGACGCGGCGGGCCGGCAGCAGTTCGCGGCGGTGCTGGGGGAGCAGTTGGGCCGCCCGGTCGATCTGCGGGGCGTCCGGCTCCGGGAGGACGTGGTGGGCGTCGTGCGCGCCGCGATCAACGTCCCGGGCGGGGTGCGGGCGTTGGTGGAGGCGGTCCGGCTCTTCGAGGGAGGGCAGGCCGGCGACCACGTCGAGCGGGTGATCGGCGCCTCCGGCTGACTGCCCATCAAGTTTCCTGTGTGCCAGCCGTTTACAACCGCGCCGCTCGGCGCTACCTTCCCCTCACGAGCGAGGTGGGAGCGCTCCCATACTCCGGTGGACCGGAACCCGCCGTCGGGGCACTCCCACCTCGCCCTCCACGCACCCCTGCGCACGACCGTTTCCCCCGCAGCGACGGACAGGTGTGTCATGATCACAACAAGAACCGGGAGTGGTCCCGTCCCCCGATCGGCGCTCCCCACCCGCACCCGAGCCCTCTTCCTCGTCCTGGTCTCCCTGCTCGCCACCGTCCCGGCCATCGGCCTGGTCGTGACGGCGGGCGCCGAGGCGGAGGCCCACGGCACGCCCATGAAACCCGGCAGCCGCACCTTCCTTTGCTGGCAGGACGCGTTGACCGACACCGGCGAGATCAAGCCGGTCAACCCGGCGTGCAGGGCCGCCGCACAGGTCAGTGGAACCACACCCTTCTACAACTGGTTCTCCGTCCTGCGCTCCGACGGCGACGGCCGCACCCGCGGCTTCGTGCCGGACGGGGAGCTGTGCAGCGGCGGCAACACCAACTTCACCGGCTTCAACACCCCCAGCGCCGACTGGCCGCTCACCCATCTGACCTCGGGCGCGACCGTCGACTTCTCCTACAACGCCTGGGCCGCGCACCCGGGCTGGTTCCACGTGTACATCACCAAGGACGGCTTCGACCCGACGCGGACGCTCACCTGGTCCGACCTGGAGGAGCAGCCCTTCCTCACCGTCGACCACCCGCCGCTCAACGGCTCCCCGGGCACCGTCGAGGCCGACTACCGCTGGAGCGGGCAGCTTCCGGAGGGCAAGTCCGGACGCCACGTCATCTACATGGTCTGGCAGCGCTCGGACAGCAAGGAGACCTTCTACTCGTGCTCCGACGTCGTCTTCGACGGCGGCAACGGCGAGGTGACCGGCGTCAAGGACCCCGGTGACGGGACCGACCCCGACCCGGTCCCCGGCGAGTGCACCGCCACCCGCCGCACCACGGGCAACTGGAGCGGCGGCCACCAGTCCGAGGTGACCGTCACCAACAGCGGCGACGTGCCGATGCTCGGCTGGATGGTCGACTGGACCCTCCCGGACGGCCAGCGGGTCGACAGTCTGTGGAGCGGCGACGCCACGTACGACGGCCAGGACGTGATGGTCCACAACGCCGGCTGGAACGGCTCCCTCGATCCGGGGGAGAGCACGACGTTCGGCTATGTGGTCTCCGGTGCGGGCGGTGACAGTACGACGGCCCTGCCCTGCCGGGTCGGCTGAACCGCCCCGTGGGCGGCACCGATGGCGTGTCCGGTGGCCATCGGCGCCGCCCACGCACCGTTCAGGTGTCCAACAGCGCGGCGAGCCACTCCAGTTGGCGTCGTACATGCACCGCGTCCCCGCCCTCGTGCCCGTTGAAGGGATAGGCGTGGAGCACCTTGGCAGGGTCCCCGGCGGTCCGTTCCGCGTACCGGTTGAACGCCGCGTACGCCCCGCTCGGCGGGCAGACCGTGTCGCGCAGCCCGACCCCGAAGTGGGCCGGTGCGTGGGCGCGACGGGCGAAGGACACGCCCTCGACGTAGGAGAGGGTGCGGTAGGCGGCCCCCTCGGCGCCGCGGTGCACCGAGAGGTAGGCGGTGATCTCGCCGTACGGGGGCACGTCGGTGAGGTCCAGCGCGCGGTGGATGCCGCACAGCAGCGGGGCGGTGACCAGGACCGCCGCCAGGTCCGGCACGAGGCCCGCCACCGCCAGCGCGAGACCGCCGCCCTGACTGTTGCCCACGGCGGCGACACGGGAGGCGTCCACCCCCGGCAGCGCGCGTACGGCGGCCACCGCGCGCACCGCGTCGGTGATCAGCCGGCGGTAGTGGTAGTCCCTCGGGTCGAGCAGGCCCCGGACGGCGGGGCCGGGGCCGCCCGGCGCCAGGGCGTGCGGATCGGGGGTGTCGCCGCCGCAGCCGTACTGGTCGCCCTGGCCCCGGTTGTCCATCAGCAGATGCGCGTACCCGGCGTTCACCCACGTCAGCCGTTCGTGCGGCAGCCCGCGTCCGCGTCCGTAGCCCGCGAACTCCACGACCGCGGGCAAGGGTTCGGCCACTCCCGCGGGCAGGCTGAACCAGGCGCGCACCGGATCGCCGGCGAAGCCGCGGAACGTCACGTCCCAGGTCTCGGTCAGCCGCAGCCCGTTCTCCACCGGCCGCACGGAGACCAGCGGATCGCCCTCGGCCGACGCCTCCTTCAACGTGCGCTCCCAGAAGGCGTCGAAGTCGGCGGGCTCCTCGATGTCCGGGCGGTGGCGCTCCAGTTCAGCCGGGGGCAGGTCGAACGCGGGCACGGGGCACCTCGCAGAGTCGAAGTGGAGTCGAATGGGCAGCACGGCCGATCGTTGCGAGCACGCACCGGAAAGTTCCGGGGACGTTAACAGATCCGGGCCCGCTTCCACAGCCGTCCGTACGGGTTGGCTCATCGCCGCGACCTGTCAAATTTCGGCTGTGCGGCACCCATTGACAGCGCTTACTGGTGCTCATAGGTTGCCGCGAAGTTACCGGTAGGGGCTCGAAACTTTCGGTTCCGCGCCCTACGCACGGGAGGCCCCCGAGTCATGACCACCCCCACCAGGTCGGCCCCGCCGCCCGGTACTCAGGACCCGCCGCCGACGAAGCCGGCGCCCCGGCGCACCCGTTCGCCCGCCCGCATCGGCTGGCGACGCGCACTGCGCAAGGACTGGCAGTTGTACTCGCTGGCGGTGCTGCCGCTGCTGTTCTTCCTGGTGTTCCGCTATCTGCCGATGATCGGCAATGTGATCGCGTTCCGCCGGTTCGAGCCGGGCGGTTCGATCCTCGGCGAATACTGGGTGGGGCTGCGCTACGTCGAGATGTTCCTGTCCGACCCGACCTTCTGGCAGGTGTTCAGGAACACCCTGTGGATGGGCGGACTCACCCTCGTCTTCTGCTTCCCCATCCCGATCGTGCTGGCCCTGCTGCTGAACGAGGTGCGCCGGAAGTCGCTGAAGCGGTTCGTGCAGTCGGTGTCGTACCTGCCGCACTTCCTGTCGATCGTGATCGTCGCGGGCATCACGCTCCAGATGCTCGCCACGGACGGCCCGATCAACCACGTCCTCGGCTGGTTCGGACACGATCCGATCCGGTTCATCCAGGAACCCGACTGGTTCCGCACCATCTACGTCGGCTCGGAGATCTGGCAGACCGCCGGCTGGGGCACGATCCTCTACCTCGCCGCGCTCACCACCATCGACGAGGACCTGTACGAGGCCGCCCGCATCGACGGCGCCAACCGCTGGCAGCAGATCTGGCACGTCACCCTGCCCGGCATCCGCCCCACCATGATCACGCTGCTGATCCTCAACATCGGCACGTTCATGGCCGTCGGTTTCGAGAAGGTCCTGTTGCTCTACAACCCGCTGACATATCCGACCGCCGACGTGATCTCCACCTATCTCTACCGGACCGGTGTGGAGTCCAACAGCTTCAGCTACGCCGCCGCGATCGGCCTGTTCGAGGCGATCATCGGCCTGGTCCTGATCACCTCGGCCAACCAGCTGTCGCGCCGCACGGTGGGGACGAGCCTGTGGTGAGTGTCAACCGGCCGTCCCGCGGCTACCGCGTCTTCCAGGGCGTCAACGGCGTGATCCTCACACTGGTCGTGCTGGTGACGCTGTACCCCTTCGTCAACATCATCGCCCGTTCCTTCAGCGGGGAACGGCAGATCCGGGCCGGCGAGGTGACGCTGTGGCCCAAGGGCTTCAACCTCACCACGTACGAGATCGTCTTCTCCGACTCGATGTTCTGGCGCAACTACGGCAACACCGTCTTCTACACGGTGGTCTCCACCGCCGTCGCCATGGTGCTGACCACCTGCTACGCCTACGTCCTGTCGAAGAAGAACCTCAAGGGACGCGGTGCCCTCGTCGGGATCGCCGTCTTCACCATGTTCTTCACCGGCGGTCTGATCCCCAACTACGTCCTGATCACCAGCCTCGGACTGAAGAACAGCGTGTGGGCGATCGCCCTGCCGAACGCGATCAGCGTCTTCAACCTGCTGGTGATGAAGGCCTTCTTCGAGAGCCTGCCGACGGAACTGGAGGAGGCCGCGCAGATCGACGGGCTCAGCACCTACGGCATCCTGCTGCGGATCGTGCTGCCGCTGTCCAAGGCCGTCGTCGCGACCATGGTCCTCTTCTACGCGGTGTCCTTCTGGAACTCCTGGTTCTCGGCCTTCCTCTATATGGACCGCACCGAACTGATGCCGGTCACGGTGTATCTGCGCAACCTCCTCGCGGGCGCCACCGGAGGCACCGGCGCGGGAGCGTCGACCGAGCAGCTCACCCAGGTCAGCGCCAATATCCAGGCCGTCACGATCGTGCTCACCTCGCTGCCGATCCTCTGCCTCTACCCGTTCGTGCAGCGCTACTTCGTGTCGGGCGTGATGCTCGGCGCCGTCAAGGGCTGACCACCGCACCACCCCTCCCCTCAACTCGCGAACGCACCAAGGGAGTCCCCCGTGAAGAACACCGGACAGCTGTCGCGGCGCCAACTCCTCGGCGCCGCCGGATTCATCGGCCTCGCCGCCCTCACCGGCTGCGGCAGCGGCGGTGACGGCGGCGACGGCGCCAAGGACCTGTCGAAGAAGCGCAACGGCGCCATGAAGAACTACCGCGCCGGCGAGCAGTTCAAGGCCACCGAGCCGCTGTCCTTCTCCCTCCTGCACAACAACAACCCCGTCTACCCGCTGAAGGGCGACTGGCTGTTCTGGAAGGAGCTCACCCGGCGCACCGGCATCACCCTCAAGGCCACCCCGGTCCCGCTGAGCGACTACGAGAAGAAGCGCAGCCTGCTCATCGGCGCCGGCGACGCGCCCCTCCTCATCCCCAAGACCTACCCGGGCCAGGAGACCGCGTTCGTCTCCTCGGGCGCGATCCTCCCGGTCAGCGAGTACGTGGACCTGATGCCCAACTTCCAGGACAAGGTCAAGAGATGGAACCTCCAGCCGGAGGTCGACTCACTGCGCCAGTCCGACGGCAACTACTACCTGCTGCCCGGACTGCACGAGAAGGTCAAGCAGGGCTACTCGCTGTCCTTCCGCACCGACATCCTCGACAAGCACGGCCTGAGCCTGCCCACCACCTGGGACGAGGTGTACACGACCCTCAAGGCGCTCAAGGCGGAGTACCCCGACCTCTACCCGTTCACCGACCGCTGGAGCACCAACACCCCCTTCCCCGCCGGTGCCCTGTTCCAGTACCTCGGCCAGGCGCACGGCGTACGGGCCGGCTGGTCCTATCTCAACACCAGCTGGGACGCCAAGGCGCAGAAGTTCTCCTTCACCGGAGCCACGGACGCCTTCCGCCAGGTCGTCGAGTATCTGCACAAGCTGGTCGCCGAGAAGCTGATGGACCCCGAGAGCTTCACCCAGACCGATGACGAGGCGGTCAAGAAGCTGCTGGCGGAGAAGTCCTTCGCGATCAGCGCCAACCCGCAGGAGCTGGTGCAGAACTACCGCTACAACCTCGAGAAGCAGGTCAAGGGCGCCACCATCGAGATGATCCCGGTGCCGATCGGCCCCGCGGGACCGGTGGTCCTCGGCGGTGCCCGCCTGGAGAACGGCATGATGATCTCCAGCAAGGCCTTGGAGAGCGACGACTTCGTCGCCCTGATGCAGTTCGTGGACTGGCTCTGGTACTCCGACGCCGGCCAGGAGTTCTGCAAGTGGGGCGTGGAGAACACCACCTTCACCCGCTCCGGCCCCGGGCAGTACGAACTCAAGTCCGGCATCACCCTCATGGGCTCCGACCCGGACGCCCCGAAGGACCTCCAGAAGGACTTCGGCTTCTTCAACGGCGTGTTCACCTACGGCGGCAGCTGGGCCCTGGTCTCGTCCTCCTTCAGCCCCGACGAGAAGAAGTTCACGGACGCCATGGCGTCCCGTGAGCCGCTGCCCACCGACCCGCCGCACCCGCTGCGCGCCGAGGAGCAGGAGCAGGCCACCCTCTGGGACACCCCGCTGAAGGACCACGTCACCCAGAACGCGCTCCAGTTCGTCCTCGGCAAGCGCCCGCTCTCCGAGTGGGACGACTACGTCAACGAACTGAAGGCCAAGAACATGGACCGGTTCATCGACCTGCACAACCAGGCGTACGAGCGGTTCAAGAAGGAGAACGCGTGATCCGCGTCCCCACGGAGTCGAACGGCCGGCTGTCCGACGCCTGGCGGACCTGCGTCGGCACCGGCCGCCTCGACCTCGCCCTGCGCCGCGACTACCAGGACTCCCTCGCCCACCTCCAGCGCGACATCGGCTTCCGGTATCTGCGCGGCCACGGCCTGCTCAGCGACGGCATGGGCATCCACCGCCCCTACGAGTGGCAGGGCACCCGCCGCACCCACCACTCGTTCACCTACCTCGACCAGGTGCTCGACGCCTGCCTCGGCCTCGGCATCCGCCCCTTCCTCGAACTGGGCTTCATGCCGAGCGCCCTGGCCTCGGGCGAGGAGACGGTGTTCTGGTGGCGGGGCAACATCACCCCGCCCGCCGACGAGAAGGAGTGGACGGCCCTGGTGCGCGCCGTCCTCACCCACCTCATCGACCGCTACGGCGCCGACGAGGTGCGCACCTGGCCCGTCGAGGTGTGGAACGAACCCAATCTGACCGCCTTCTGGCGGAACGCCGACGAAGCGGCCTACCACCGGCTGTACGAGGTGACCGCGCACACCGTGAAGGAGGTGGACGACCGGTTGCGGGTCGGCGGCCCGGCGATCTCCCCCGGCGCGGACGAGTGGCTGGTCCCGTTCGCCGAGTTCACCGACCGCCACGGCGTACCCGTCGACTTCGTCTCCCGGCACGCCTACACCTCCGGACCGGCCGAGCACGTCCCCTTCGGCGTCCACCAGACCCTGGCCCCGGCGACCGACCTGCTGGACCAGTTCGCCGCTCCCCGCCGCGTCCTCAAGGACACCCGGCTGGCCGGACTGCCCGTCCACATCACCGAGTTCAACTCCTCCTACCGGCCCGACAACCCGATCCACGACACCGCCTTCCACGCCGCCTACCTGGCCCCGGTCGTGGCGGCCGGCGGCGACCACGCCGACTCCTTCTCCTACTGGACGTTCAGCGACGTCTTCGAGGAGACCGGCATCCCGACCGCGCTGTTCCACGGCGGCTTCGGCCTGCTCACCCACCGCGGGCTGCGCAAGCCGACCTACCACCTGTACGCCTTCATGGCGCGCATGGGGGAGGAGCGACTGGCCCGCGGCGACGACCACTTGGTGACCCGGCACGCCGATGGCCGGGTCACCGTCCTCGCCTGGGCGCCCGTCGACCCCACGGGGGAGACGCCCGGCCCGGACCGGCACACCCTGCGCCTGTCCCTGCCGGTCGGCACCGCCCCGCGCGGCGAGGCGTTCGTCCGGCGCTCCTCCGTCGACGAGGAGCGCGGCAACGCGTACACCGCCTGGCGGCACATGGGCAGCCCCCGCTCACCGAAGGCCGGGCAGCTCGACGTCCTGCGCGAGGCGTCCGAGCCCGCCCGCGCCCACCACCGGCTGCCCGTCGAGGAGGGCCGCGTCGAGCTCGATCTGACCCTGGCCCGCCACGAGATCACCCTCGTCGAGCTGACCCCGGTCGACGACGAGACCCCGGAGTGGTGGGACGAGCGGCGGCTGCTCGGCCGGGAGGTGCCGTGAGCACCGCACGGGCCGACGCGTTCGGCACCGGGACGCTGTCCCGGGCCGCCGCGCTGATCCACACGCTCCTCACCGTCGAGGCCCTGCTGCTGCTCACCGCGGCGCCGGGCCTCGCCGGCCTCTTCCTGCTCGCCCCCGACCCCGCCAACCTGCCCCTCGCCGCGCTCTGCCTGCTGCCCCTGGGCCCGGCGACATCAGCCGCCCTCTACGCCCTGCACCACCGCAGCCGCGACCTCACCGAACTCCACCCGGCCCGCGCCTTCCTGCGCGGCTGGCGGCTGGGCGCCGTGCCCACGCTGAAACTGTGGGCGCCGCTGCTCGGCTGGCTCACGGTGATCGCCTTCACCCTCACCCACTTCTCCGCCACCGGACTCCCCGGCTGGTGGGCGCTGCTCCTCGCGCTGATCGGCACGGGCTCCCTCCTGTGGGGCGCGCACGCCCTGATCCTCACCACCCTGTTCACCTTCCGCGCCCGCGACACCGCCCGCCTCGCCGCCTACTTCCTGCTCCGGCACCCGCGCGCCACCCTCGGCGCCCTCTCGCTGCTGGTCCTCACCGCCGCCGGGACCGCCCTGCTGACCGAGGCCCTGCCCGCCCTGCTCGCCGCCCCCCTGCTGCTGTCCCTGCTGCACAGCGGCCGCCCGGTGATCGCCGAGACCCAGGAGGAGTTCACCGCATGACCCCGCCCCGCACCCCGAAGATCCCCTACGGCGGCGACTACAACCCCGAGCAGTGGCCGGAGGAGGTGTGGGACGAGGACCACCGCCTGTTCACCGCGGCCGGCATCGACACCCTCACCGTCGGGGTCTTCTCCTGGTCCCTCACCCAACCCGCCGAGGACACCTACGACTTCACCGTCCTGGACCGGATCGTCGACCGGGCGGCGGCCGAGGGCCGCCGGGTCTGCCTCGCCACCGGCACCGCGGCCCTCCCGCCCTGGATGGCCAAACGGTACCCCGAGGTCAACCGCACCGACTTCGAGGGCCGCCGGCACCGCTACGGCCAGCGCCACAACTTCTGCCCCAGCTCACCGGCGTACCGTCGGCTCTCCACCGCCCTGGCCGGCCGCCTCGCCGAACGGTACGCCGGCCATCCCGCCGTCCTCGCCTGGCACATCAACAACGAGTACGGCGGCGTCTGCTACTGCGACCTTTGCGCCGACGCCTTCCGCGCCTGGCTGCGCGACCGGCACGGCACCCTCGACGCCCTCAACGACGCCTGGTGGACCACCTTCTGGTCGCACCGCTACACCGACTGGGACCAGATCGAGCCGCCCAGCGCGCTCACCGAGCACTGGCGCGGACCCGACCACACCGCCTTCCAGGGCATCACCCTGGACTACCACCGCTTCACCACCGACGCCCTGCTCGGCTGCTTCCTCGCCGAGAAGGAGGTGATCCGCGCCCACGACCCGGACACACCCGTCACCACCAACTTCATGGGCATGTTTCGCCCCCTCGACTACCACCGCTGGGCGCCCCACCTCGACTTCGCCTCCTGGGACAGCTATCCGCCCCTGGACGCCCCGCCCACCGTCGCCGCCCTAGCCCACGACCTGATGCGCGGCCTCAAGGACGGCGCCCCCTTCTGGCTGATGGAGCAGACCCCGTCCACGACCGCGTGCCGTGACGTCAACCCGCTGCGCCGCCCCGGCGAACTGCGCCTGGCCACCTTCCAGGCCGTCGCCCACGGCGCGGACGCCACCCTGTACTTCCAGCTGCGCGCCTCACGCGGCGCCTGCGAGAAGTACCACGGCGCGGTCATCGGCCACGCGGGCCGCGACGACACCCGGGTCTTCCAGGAGGTCGCCGCACTGGGGGAGGAGCTGACGGTCCTGGGCGACGCGAGCCTGGGCGCCCGCACCCCCGCCCGCACCGCCCTCCTCTTCGACTGGGACAGCTGGTGGGCCCTGGAGATGTCCGACGGCCCCTCCCGGCTCGTCCGCTACCAGGAAGTGGTCCACGCCTACTACCGGGCCGCCCGCGAGGCCGGCGCCGACGTGGACGTCGTTCCGGTCACCGCCGACCTCACCCCGTACGACGTGGTCCTCGCCCCCGCGCTGCACATGATCAAGGACGACCTCGCGGCCCGCCTGGAGGCCCTCGCCGCGCGCGGCGGCACCGTGCTGGCCACGTTCCTCTCCGGCCGGGTCGACGAGCACGACCGGGCCTTCCCCACCGACGTGCCCGGCCCGCTCGCCCCGCTGATGGGCATCCGGATCGACGAGTGGGACGCACGCCAGGAGGAGGTCGTGAACCCCGTCCACCTGGGCGACTTCACCGCCGACGCGCGCCTGGTCTTCGAGATCGTACGACCGCGCGGCGCCGAACCCGTCGGCACGTACGGCGCCGACTTCTACGCCGGCACCCCCGCCGTCACCCGCAACCGCTTCGGCGAGGGCGAGGCGTGGTACGTCGCCACGGCCCTCGACCGGCCCGGCGTCGACCACGTGGTCCGCCGCGTCCTCCACCGGCACGGCCTCGTCGGCCCCTACGCCGACCACACCGCCGTCGAGACCGCGACCCGCGTCGCCCCCGACGGCACCCGCCTGCTCTTCCTCCTCAACCACGCCACCGAACCGGCCCACCTGACCGCCCACACCACCGCCACGGACCTGCTCACGGGCAAACACACCGAACAGAACGAACCGTTCACCCTCGACCCGCTCGGTGTGGCGGTGCTCCGGATTCCTCCGCCCGGCGCAGCCGCCGATACCGGTCGAACGCCTCACGCGCGTCCGGAACGAACCCCCGCCGCCGCACCAGGGATTCGAGTTCCCGAGCGGTGACCCAGCCGTGCCAGGCGACTTCCTCGGCATTAGGCCGGACGGGCGTCGTGAGGACGACCTCGTGCAGCCCCATCCAATAGGGGCTGATCACCCCCGCGCACAGGAACTTGAGCACGAAGCGCGGGGCGGCACGCACCCCCGCCTCCTCCGCCAGCTCCCGGGCCGCGGCCTCGGCGTACGACTCGCCGGCGTCGACCGCGCCGCCCAGCATCCAGTTGTACTGGCCCGGGAAGCGGGAGTCGTCGTCCGGCCGGCGGTGGACGAGGAACCGCCCGTCCCCGTCCCGGCACACGATCGTGGCGATGCGGTGGAGCCAGCCCCGGCGGATCGCCTCGGCCCGGTCGACGACTCCCAGCACCCGGTCCTGCTCGTCGACGCGGTCGACCCGTTCACCCATGGGACACACGATGCCGGAGGTCAGTGGATCGTCCGCCCCCGCTGGTCCGGCACCCCGGACTTGCGGAGGAAGTAGCTGTTGACCTGGTCGCGCCACTCGCGGGCGCTGCGGAGCTGCTCCTCGTAGCGCTCCGCCACCCGGGCGTGGCGCGCCGGGTCCACCAGGTCCGCGAGGCCCGCCCACACCCGGCGGGCCTCCTCCACCTCCGCCACGCCCTCGAAGTGCGTGTCGTAGATGTGCTGGATCACCGTCTTCCCGCTGTGCAGCACATGCCCGTACGGCACATGGTGGAAGAACAGCAGCAACTCGTCGGGGCAGGTGTCCGGCGACTCGTACACCTCGGCCCACGGCTTGGCGTACTGACCGGCGTACCCGGTGCCGGTGGCCGTACTGCGGTCGACGCCGATGCCATCCCGGTCGGCGAAGTGGTAGGTGCCCCACGGGCTGTACTCGTAGCCGTCGACGCTCGGCCCGTAGTGGTGCCCCGGCTGCACCATGAAGCCCACCCCGAGCGGGGCGGTGTACTTCTCGTACGTCGGCCAGGAACCGTCGAGCACCGCGTGCAGGCCCTCGACCAGCCGTTCCTCCGCCCCCGGATGGGTCAGCGCGATCCACTCGCCGAGGACCGCACGCGGGTCCGCCGCCGGGTCCCAGGCCAGCCGGCCGAAGGCGTAGAGGTTGGCCTGGGCGAGCGGATGCCCGGTCCAGAACGGGTCGTCGCCGGCGTTCGACACGGCCACGAGCCCGTCCGCGAGCCGTCCGGCACTCACCTCGCCGTCCGGCCGGAACCGCAGCGCCTCGCTCCACATCGGGCCCAGCCAGCACACGTGCCGCTGCTGCCCGGTGTACTCCTGGGTGACCTGGAGTTCCACCGCGAGCCGGGTCCGGGGCATCGCGCCGATCAGCGGGGACACCGGCTCGCGCACCTGGAAGTCCATCGGCCCGTGCTTGACCTGGAGCACCGCGTTCGCGGCGAACTCCCCGTCCAGCGGGGTGAAGTGGTCGTACGCGGCCCGCGCCCGGTCGGTGCTCCGGTCGCGCCAGTCCTGGTGGTGGTCGTAGACGAAGGCCCGCCAGTGCACCGTGCCGCCGTACGGCTCCAGCGCGGCGGCCAGCATGTTCGCCCCGTCGGCGTGCGAGCGGCCGTAGGCGAACGGGCCGGGCCGGCCCTCCGAGTCGGCCTTGACGACATACCCGCCGAAGTCGCCGATCGCCTCGTACACCGCGCGCGTGGCCCGCGCCCACCAGTCACGCACCGTCCCGTCCAGCGGGTCGGCGGTGGGCAGTCCGCCCAACACCATCGGCGCGGCGAACGTCACCGACAGATGGGTGCGGATGCCGTAGGGGCGCAACGCGTCGGCGATCGCGGCGACTTCACCGATCCGGTCGGTGAGCAGCCGCGCCTCGGTCCCGTGCACATTGACGTTGTTGACGGCGACGGCGTTGATCCCGCACGCGGCCAGCAGCCGACCGTACGCCCGCACCCGCTCCAGGTCGCCGCGCGCCCGGCCGTCGGACCAGAACAACGAGCCGCCCGAGTAACCGCGTTCGACCTGGCCCATCACGGGGTGCACCGCCACGTTGTCCCAGTGGTCCAGCATGCGCGAGGCGAACGCCGGGCGGTGCTCCTCGCGGGCCCGCTCACCGCGGAAGGCGTCCTCACCGAGCCGGACGACGTGGAACAGCCCGTACAGCAGCCCGCGTTCGCCGGACGCGGTGACGGTCGTGGTCCCGTCGCGGCGCGCCAGCGCGAACCCCTCGTCGCCGAGCCCTTCGGCGTCGGTCAGTTCGAGGACCAGTTCGGCGTCCTCACCCCCGTCGCGTACCACCCGGCCGCCGAACCGCTCGCAGGCGTCGGCCAGTTCGCCGTGCACCGTGTCCGTCAGCAGCCCGTCGGCGGCCCGTATCAGCGAACGCCGGCTGCCGACCGCCCGGAACGCTGCCGGCGGCAGCCAGGCCGCGTCGAAGTCCCCCGAGTACGTCATCCGTGCTCTCCCCTTGCCAAGGACACGCCGCCCGGAGAGCACCGGGGGCCACCCTCATTCTGGTGCACCAGTGACCCGAGAGGTACCTGTTGGCCTGCGGAAGTCCATGGAAAAGGCGGGCCCGGACCAGGTCCGGACCCGCCATGTGAGCAGCGGTCAGCTCAGCAGTTCCACCTCCGTCAGCGCGGCCTCACCGGTCAGCACCAGCCGGTAGTGGCCGTAGGACGCCGGCCGGTCGACCGAGAAGGCCCGCGTCTGCCGGTCCCAGCGGAAGGACTCGCCCGTCCGCTCGTCCAGGTCCGTCCACGTCGTGCCGTCGGCCGAACCCTGGAGCACCCAGCCGGTGGGCGCCTTCGCGGCGTCCGAGGACGTCAGCGTGTACTGCACCGCCTTCGTCGCGCCGGTGACGGGCAGCTCCACCGTGGAGACCGTGGCGCCGGTCGCCGACGTGTTGTCGAACAGGGCGCCCTCGCCCTTCAGGGCGTCCTTGCGCGGGGCGGGCACCTCGTCGTCCTGGGTGATCGACACCGGCGCCGCGTCCTTGCCGGTGCCCCACGACGACGGACGCGGGCCCATGTCGAACTCCAGGACCCCGCCCCGGGCGATCACCGAGTGCGGCAGCGCGGTGGAGTTCCAGCGCTTGCCGTTGACCTTCAGACCCTGCACGTAGACGTTCTTCGCGCTGTTCCTCGGCGCCTTGACGACCAGCTCGCGGCCGTTCTCCAGGTGCACGGTCACCTTCTTGAACAGCGGGGAGCCGATGGCGTACTCGCCGCTGCCCATCACCAGCGGGTAGAAGCCCAGCGAGGAGAACAGGTACCAGGCCGACTGCTCGCCGTTGTCCTCGTCGCCGTGGTAGCCCTGCCCGATCTCGCTGCCGGTGTACAGACGGGACAGCACCTCGCGCACGTTCTTCTGCGTCTTCCAGGGCTGCCCGGCCGCGTCGTACATGTACAGGGCGTGGTGGGCGACCTGGTTGGAGTGGCCGTACATGCCCATCCGGACGTCCCGCGCCTCGATCATCTCGTGGATGACGCCGCCGTAGGAGCCCTTGAGGTCCGGGGAGGCCGTCTCGGGGGTGGACAGGTACTCGTCGAGCTTGTCCCCGAGGCCCGCGCGACCGCCGTACAGGTTGGCCAGACCGCGGCTGTCCTGGGCGGCGGTGAAGGCGTAGCCCCAGCCGTTGGTCTCGGTGTAGTCGTGGCCCCACACACGCGGGTCGTACTTCGAGGACTCCACCCGCCAGTCGCCCTTGGCGTTCTTCCCCTGGAAGAACCCGGCCTCGGAGTCGAAGAGGTTGACGTAGTCCCGGGCGCGGTCGAGGAAGTACGCCGACTCCTCCTGGTAGCGCTTCTCGCCGGTCTTCTTGTGGAGCGCCTCGCCCATCTTCGCGATGCCGTAGTCGTTGAGGAAGCCCTCCAGCGCCCACGACAGGCCCTCGTGCGTCTCCGTGCTCGTGTAGCCGAGGAAGGGCGAGGTGGCCATGCCCTTGCGGCCCACACCGGACGACGGGGGCACGACGGTGGCGTTCTTCACCGCCGCGTCGTACGCCGCCTCCGCGTCGAAGTCGACGCCCTTGACGTACGCGTCCGCGAACGCGACGTCGGAGGAGGTGCCGGTCATCAGGTCGGCGTAGCCGGGGGAGGACCAGCGGGAGGTCCAGCCGCCGTCCTTGTAGTGCTGCACGAACCCGTCGACCAGCTCACCGGCCTTGGACGGGGTCAGGAAGGAGTACGCCGGCCAGGTGGTCCGGTAGGTGTCCCAGAAGCCGTTGTTGACGTACACCTTGCCCTCGACGATCTTCGCGCCGGTGTGCGTCGGGGTGTCCGGCTGCGGCATCTTCGAGAACGGGGAGGCGTACTTGTACGTTCCGTCGACCTTCTCGAAGCCCGAGTTCGGGTACAGGTACAGCCGGTAGAGGCTGGAGTAGAGGGTGGTCAGCTGGTCCGGTGTGGCGCCCTCGACCTCGACCTTGCCGAGGATGCGGTCCCACTGGCGCTGGGCGCTCTTCTTGACCGCCTCGAAGCCGCGGCCCTCGGGGATCTCCTGGCGCAGGTTGTCCTTTGCCTGGTCGACGCTGATCAGGGAGGTGGCGAGGCGGAGCGTGACCCGGCGGTCGTCGCCCGCGTCGAAGCGCAGATGGCCCTTGACGCCGTTGGCGGCGCCGTCCGTGACCTTCTTGTCGAACTCGCCGTACACGAACATCCGGGTCGCGCCCGTGGACAGCCCGGACTTGACGTCCGAGTAGCCGCTGAAGGTGCCGTTCTCCTTGTCGAGGGTCAGCCCGGCCTGGTCGTTGACGTTGTCGAACAGCACGCTCGCGTCGTCACCGGGGAAGGTGAAGCGCATCATCGCGGCGTGGTCCGTCGGCGCCATCTCGGCCTTCACGCCGTTCTCGAACCGCACCCCGTAGTAGTACGGGCGCGCGGTCTCGTTCTCGTGCCGGAAGGCCAGCTCGCGGGCCTCCCGACCGGTGTCCGGGGTGCCGGAGGCGGCCGAGGGCATCACCTGGAAGGTCTGCCGGTCACCCATCCAGGGGCTCGGCTCGTGGCTCGCGCTGAACGCCTGGATGGTGGTCAGGTTGTCGTCGTTGTTGCCGCTCGCGTAGTCGTACAGCCAGCTCGTCGAGCCGGCGTTGGTGACCGGGGTCCAGAAGTTGAAACCGTGCGGCACGGCCGTCGCGGGGAAGTTGTTGCCGCGCGAGAAGCTGCCGCTGGAGTTGGTGCCCCGGGTCGTCAGCGCGTAGTCCGACAGATGGGCCTTCGGCCGCTCGGGCGCCACGCGCTTCAGCGCCACGTCGTCCAGCCAGCCGCGGAACTTCGCCGGGCCCTTGGGGGAGTCGTACGCCACCAGGATCCGGTCGACGGTCTTGCCGGCGGCCACCGAGCCGATCGCCGACCGCACGCTGTTCCACTGGTTGACGTACAGCACCTTGGAGTCGCCCTGGCCGCGCGGCGTCAGCGGGAAGCCGTGCTGGTCCGTCGCCCCGAGGCCGCTCAGAGACGTGCCGTCGGTGAAGACCAGGTCGACGGAGACGTTCGTGGCGTCGTAGTCGAGGTCCCGGTCGGCCATCGACGGGAAGATCTTGTACGACAGCTCCGTGCGCGGCTCGACCTTCACGTCGACGTCGAAGACCTTGTTGTACGAGTACGCCCGGCCCTCGGCGGTGTGCCGGCCCGCGTAGCGCAGGGCCCGCTTGCCGGTGAAGCCGGCGTCCGCCTTCGCGGTCGGCGAGCCGGCCGGGCCGCGGTCGACGAGGGAGAGCATGTCCTCCGGTATGGGGTCGGCGATGCCGGTGGACAGCTGGATGTCGGCGAGCTGGAGGGCGTCCGACGCGCCGTTGTTCTTGGTGAACTCGATCCGCCAGTGCCGGTACTCGGCCGCCTCGGCGAGGTCGTACGTCTTCGTCTGGAACCGTTCGGCGAAGGACTCCCCGGAGCGGGTGTCCAGCGTCCGCCAGTCCTCGCCGTCCGTCGAGCCCTTCAGGGTCCAGTCCACGGGGTCGCGTTCGTCGTGGTCGTTGGCGGAGGTGAGCGCGTACTTGACGATCTTCGCCGGCTCGTCCAGGTCGAACTCGATCCAGCCGGTCGGCGCGAAGGTCAGCCACTTGGTGCTCGACTCGCCGTCGAAGAGGTTGCCCTTCACCTCCTTGGCGCCGGTGTTCTCGCCGCTGGCGCGGACGTCCGTGACATGGTCGGTGACATTGCCCGGGATGCCGGAACTGAACCCGCCGTCCACCCCCGAGGCGCGCTTCTCGCCGCCCCGGGTGGTGTCGACGGTGTTCAGCCAGTCCGGGGCGGGCTCCCCGGACTCGAACGACGAGGCGAACTCACGGTCCGCCTTCGGCGGCGCCTGGGGCAGCGCCACCGCGACGCCCTGTGAGCCCGCGGCCAAAGCGAAGGCGGTCGCCGCGACGACCGCCGATCCCCATCTGTGCCGAACCCTGCTTTGCATGCGTGAGCACCCTCCCTGCGCCGGACAACGTTGTCAATAAATGCGCAAGGTCTAGTAGTGGGTCAAGTGGCCCGTGGTGTCAAGAGAGTTGAATGCGGCATTCCAGTCCAACGGCAATGATTCTTCCGCCGGGGAACGCGTCGGAGGCCGATATTTCCGCGAGGTCTCAACTCGGAAAAGACCAGAGGTGAACCTTGCATTCGATCTTGCTCCGTCGGCGTGAAGTGGACTATACCTGTCGGCACTCCGGGGCATCTTCACCGCACCCGACCAGTACCAGCCGCACTTCCTGCACGACCCAGCTTGACCCGAACGCGGTGCCGGGGAGGATCCGGTTCACCGCCTGAGTCCTGGAGAAGGCGAGGACTTGAGCATGGGATCCACCACCGGCGTAGGCCATCGCGATCTGATCAGGCGGAGCGCGACCGCCGCTCCGGCCCCGGCGACTGTTGTGCCGGCATCGCTCAGCTGATCATCGGCGCCGCACCGCGGCTCCGAGACGACGGCGACAACGCCCCCCGTGCGGCCGGCGCAGAACCGGTCCGGCCACGGCGGGCGCACACGCAGCACACCCGTACAGATCCAATCGATCAGTGAGGATGCAGAGATGACCATTCGTGCCGGCTCTCTTGACAGGCGGACGCTCCTGCGCGGGGCCATCGCCACCGCGGCGATGGGCTCGTTCGCGGTCGCGTGCAGTTCTCCCTCCAGCAAGGACAACGACGGCGGCGGCGGCCCGAAGGGCGAGAAGAGCGCCAACAACCCGTTCGGTGTCGCCGCGAACTCCACGGTCGAAGCGGCCATCTTCGACGGCGGCTACGGCACCGACTACGTCGACTACACCAACCAGGTGCTGGGCAGCCAGGTCAAGGGCCTCAAGGTCCAGGTCAAGCCGGTCGTCGACATCGCCCCCGAGCTCCAGCCCCGCTTCGTCGGCGGCAACCCGCCGGACCTCATCGACAACTCCGGTGAGGACCAGATCGGCTTCCTCGGCATCCTCGACCAGTTGGAGGAGCTCGACGACCTGTTCGAGGCCAACACCTACGAGGGCAAGAAGATCGCCGACATCGTCTACCCCGGCGTCAAGGCCCCCGGCACGTTCAAGGACAAGTTCGTCGCGCTCAACTACGTGATGACCGTGTACGGCGTCTGGTACTCGAAGACGCTCTTCGAGGAGAACGGCTGGACCCCGCCGAAGACCTGGGACGAGGCGCTCGACCTCGGCCAGGAGGCGAAGAAGAAGGGCAAGTACCTCTTCGTCCACGGCAAGGAGGCGGCGACCTACTACCGCACGCTCCTGATCGACTCGGCGATCAAGGAGGGCGGCGACGAGGTCCGGCTCGGCCTGGAGAACCTGGAGAAGGGCTGCTGGTCGCACCCGGCCATCCAGGGCGTCATCAAGGTCATGGAGACCATGGTCAAGCAGAAGATGTTCGTCCCCGGCGGCTCCGGCACCCAGTTCCAGAAGGCGCAGGCGATCTGGAGCAACGACCAGAAGGCGCTGCTCTACCCGTCCGGTGGCTGGATCGAGAACGAGATGAAGAAGGCCACCAAGGCCGACTTCCAGATGACCGGATTCCCGTCGATGACGCTCACCGACAAGCCGGCGCTGCCCTACGAGTCGCTCCGCGCCGCCGCCGGCGAGCCGTTCATCGTGCCCAAGCAGGGCAAGAACCCGGCCGGCGGCAAGGAAGTGCTGCGGGCGATGCTGTCGGAGAAGGCGGCCGCCAACTTCTCCAGGACGAAGCTGGCCCCGACGATCGTCAAGGGCACCGTGCCCGCCGACGGTTACGGATCGACGGCCCTCGTCTCGCAGACGACGATGCTGGAGGCCGCGGGCACCAACATCTTCAACTACATGTTCGTCGAGACCTACGGGATGAACACCGACCAGCTGGTGCCGTGGAACTCGTTCCTCGCCGGTGACCTCGACGGCAAGGGGCTGACCTCGGCCCTGCAGAAGATCTCCGACAAGGTCCGGGAGGACGACTCCGTCGACAAGGTCAAGGTCAGCTAGCACCGCGATGAAGGACACGATCCCCACTGCCGAAACCGCGAGCCGCCGGCCCGAGCCGGCCGCTCGCGGCGGGCGGCCACGGCGCCGCAAGCTCACGTTCGACCGGGTGACGTTCTTCCTCGCGTTCCTCGGTGTCCCGCTGGCCATCTTCGTGATCTTCGTCCTGATCCCGTTCGGCCAGGCGATCTTCTGGGCGATGACCGACTGGCGTGGCTTCAGCCCGGACTACAACTTCGTCGGCTTCGACAACTTCACGAAGATGTTCCAGGACGACATCTTCCTGAAGGCGTTGCGCAACGTCGCACTCCTCGCGGCCTTCGTGCCGCTGGTGACGCTGACGCTCGCCCTCGGGGTCGCCGTGGCCATCACCCTGGGCGGCCCCAGCAAGGGCCCGGTCCGAGGGATCCGGGGAGCGTCGTTCTACCGGATCATCTCGTTCTTCCCCTACGTCGTGCCGGCGATCATCGTCGGTCTGATCTGGGCGCAGATGTACGACCCGAACGCCGGCCTGCTCAACGGCGTCCTCACCGGCCTCGGCCTCGACCAGTTCGACACGTTCGCGTGGCTGGGCGAGAAGACGACCGCGATGCCGGCCGTGATGTTCGTCATCATCTGGGGGCTCGTCGGGTTCTACGCGGTGCTCTTCATCGCCGCGATCAAGGGCGTTCCCGCCGAGCTGTACGAGGCGGCGAGGATCGATGGGGCCGGCCGGTTCCGCACCACGATCTCGATCACCCTGCCGGCGATCCGGGACAGTGTGCAGACGGCGTACATCTACCTGGGCATCGCCGCCCTCGACGCGTTCGTCTACGTCCAGGCGATGGTGCCGAACGGCGGCCCGGACAACTCGACCCTGACGATCAGCCAGCGTCTGTTCAACGTCGCTTTCGCCAAGCAGCAGTTCGGCTACGCCACCGCGATGGGCGTCGTCCTCGCCGTCGTCACCCTGGTGTTCGCGGCGCTGGTGTTCCTCGTCAACCGCCTCACGGGCGGTGGCGAGGGCGAGAGCAAGAGGAAAGCACCTGGGTCCAGGGCTCGGCGTGCCGCAGTCAAGGGAGGTGCCCGGTGAGCGCCATAGCCGCCGACCGGAAGCCGGCCAGTGACCGGAAACCGGCGAGCGACCGGAAGCTGACGCGCGTCGCCGTGAGCAGCGACCGCAGATTCGCGGCGATCTCGCACGCCCTGCTGATCCTGTGGTCCGTGATCGTGATCGTGCCCATGCTGTGGGTGCTGATGTCGTCGTTCAAATCGACCGGCGAGATCCTTTCGTCGCCGTTCGCGCTGCCGGATCACTGGCGGATCGAGAACTACGCGAATGCGTGGACCGACGCGAACATCGGGAAGTACTTCCTGAATTCCGTGATCGTCGTGGTCTCGGCACTGTTCCTGGTGATGCTGCTCGGCGCGATGTGCGCCTACATTCTCGCCCGGTTCGAGTTCCCAGGCCGCCGGCTGATCTACTACGTGATGCTCGCCGGCCTGACTTTCCCGGTCTTCCTGGCGATCGTTCCGCTCTTCTTCCAGTTGCAGAACTTCGGGCTGCTGAACACGCGTGCCGGACTGATTCTCACCTATGTCGCGTTCGCGCTGCCGTTCACGATGTTCTTCCTCTATTCGTTCTTCCGGTCGCTGCCGCACGACGTGTACGAGGCCGCGCTGATCGACGGTGCCGGGGACTGGCGGGCGTTCTTCCAGGTGATGCTGCCGATGGCCAGTCCGGGCATGGCGGCGGTGGCGATCTTCAACTTCCTGGGCCTGTGGAACCAGTTCCTGCTGCCGGTGGCGCTCAACACCGACCAGGACAAGTGGGTCCTCACCCAGGGCATGGCCGCCTACGCGTCCTCGCAGGTCTACGACATCGACTACGGCGCGCTGTTCGCGGCGATCGTGGTCACGGTGGTGCCCGTACTGATCGTGTACTGCGTCTTCCAGCGGCGGATCGCCGGTTCGGTGTCGCAGGGTACCTTCCGCTGACGCCCACCGCCGCTCCACCCGTCGTACGCAGGGGTCCGGGGGGGGGGGGGGGGGGGGCCCGGGGCGGGACCCCCTTGTGTACCGTCCCATTATCTTGCGTGGGCACAGCCTCGAACACACTCTCTTTCCTGGGTTGCCGTCAC
>NZ_JBVIGS010000026.1:49225-86547 GCF_055570675.1 Streptomyces sp. NPDC031111 | reverse complement strand
CTGGCGGAACCCTCCGGCCCCGAGTCCACACCCCTCCCCGCGTCCCCGGACCACTCCACGCGAACGTCCCACACACCCAGGTCACGGTTGGTAAAGTCCGTCACCCTCACACGCCAGAACGCCCCCTCGGGTCACGTTGACGGCAGGCATCATCGGGGCAGTTCCGGTGTTCGATCCGGTGCCGCATCCACACGACCACGTCGCACACCCGCAACGCGCTCACCGTCTCCGGCAGCCCCGCGGCCTGCCTCAGCTCAAGCAGCTGACGGTGCAACGCGGCGCCGTCCTCGCGCAGCGCGGCCTGCAGTGTCAGCCAGAAATCGGTGGGGTGTCCCAATGCGCAGCGCACGACGTCGTCGTAGACGGGCAGCAGCCGGGGACGCTTGCGGGCAAGGAGCTTGCCCGCTGTAACCCACCCGACGCCGTGCTGGCCGAAGAGCAGCTCCCAGGCCCTATAGGCCGGCGAGCCCGGTTTTAGGTGGACCGTATCGGCCTGGGCCATGTCCAGATCAGCGGGAACCACACGCAGCAGGTCGGACAGGTGAGCGCCGAGGTGGCCTTCCAGAAGGTCCAGCGCAACTGGCGCCGGAACGGTGACCGACAAGGTCTGCACCGCGACCAGGTCCTCCGCCGTGATCCGGTCGGCGACCTCCGGCCGGTCACCCCCACCGGCCAGATGCTCGAACCGACTGCCGGTGAACGCCACCGCGCCGGGCGGTAGATCGATACCGAAGTACCCCCGCAGGTCACCGACGACACGCTCTGCACTCAGCAGCACGCGCAACCGCTGCCCCAACGACGACAACGACGTTCCAGATACGCCGGGCGCAGCGGTAGGAGAGGCCATGAGAACTCCGTCCTTCATCGAGATCGTGAGCGGGTGAGCGGCGCCAGAAAGTCCTGCCCGAGAAGCATGCGGCGAACCGTCGGTGGGTCACGCAGGGGCACCGACCGTCAGCTGGTGGAGGAACTCCTGTGCGGTTGCGGCAGGGCGTTGACGAGTGGCTTAAGGGCACTGTCCAACAGCCCACCGTGTCGGGCTGGTGCGTCGGGCTGTACTCGCAAGACGTGCAGGATGTGGTCGCGTACGGCAGCGTTGCGCAGGCTGCCGGACTGCTTGCTGCGCAGGATGTCGAGGAGGCTGGGGCCGGAGGTTTCCTGCAAGGCCTCGATCATCTCCAGTTCTTCGATGTCGACGATCTCCACCGGGTCCGTGTCCGGTTTCGTGAACAGCCCTTTCCTTCGGGCGCGTTCACGGATCACGGTCAGGGTGATGGGGTTGACGGGGAAGCCCTCCGGCAGCACGAGCAGCGGCAGGAAGCGACGGTCGCCAGCAGCTGGTGCGCCGGTGAGGGAGGCCTCGTCGCTGCGCAGCGCGGTGATGGTCGCGTTGATCTGGTCGAGTTCTTCGACGAGTTTGTCGATGTCCTGGATCTGCGATTCGTCGGGTACGGCGGTGCGGGCTTCGCGGCGCAGCTGGGTGGTGGTGACCTCGATGACGATCCAGGTGCCGGGATAGTCGATCGCGGCGTCGGCGATGCGCTGGCCCTCGGCGGTATAAGCGGCCTTGAGGTCGGCGTCGTCGTAGACGCGGCGCGTGGTCCCTTCATCGCGGGTGATCGCGTGCAGGATTTCGCTGACATACAGCTCACTGCAGTGGCGCAGGGTCTGCTTAGCCTGGGCGGCCATCTTGCGGTGGCCGGTGGGCTTGGTGCGCCCTGACGGCGGGAACTCGATGTCCCAAATCGGCAGCCATCCGAAGGCCCGGCTGATCAGGTGGCGGGGATCAAGGATCAGCAGCCGGTCCCCGGGAAGGCGGATCACGGGCCACTGCTGGAAGGGATCGAAGGACCATTCGGTGCGCTGTTCGGGGCGTTCCCTGCGTACGGCCTCCCGCATGCCGGGCAGGTCGTTGGTGATCAGCACCAGGACTGCCTCAACGCGCTCCGCGGGCATGGCCAGTCCGGCCAGTTCACCCGGCTCGATGACGAACCGCCCCATCGTGGTGCGCAGCCACAGATAGCCAGCGACGGCCGCCAGGTCCTCTAGGCGGGCGCCGGTGCAGTCCTGGTAGGCCTGGCTGAGGTCGACGATCCCCGGCTCGCCGTGGTGTTCGGCGGGCAGTTGCAGCCAACGCCGCGCATAGCGGGCGAGGACGCCTGGGACGGACCAGCTGCGGTGGAAGTGCTGGTTGGCGATGAGTTCGCGGCCCAGTCTGCCGGGCCGGTCCGTGATGACGCTCGGGCCGGCATCAGGGTGGCGGCCCATGGTCTGGGTGAGACTGAACAGAGCACCGACGATGTCCCCGTCGGAAAGATCGTCCGGCACTGTGTCCGGGGATACCTCCAGCGCCATGCGGGCCAGCAGCATGAAGGCCTGGGGCACGAGCAGCCTGCGGGTCTCGTCCCGGAGCAGGTTCCGGACACGGCTGCGGACCGGCTCATCCAGCCACTCGCCAGCGAAGTGCGCCTCGACGGCCTGCACGGACACACCGGGAAGCTCCAGGGCGTTGAGCACCAGGGCGCAGAACCGTATGACGCCTTCAAGAGGAAGGCGCTCCAGCTGACGCACGGCGTAGTCGGCAGGCAGTTCGAACCCGAAGATCTCATCGGGGGTGAGATACGCCGCTCCCAGGTCGATCGGCACGGGTGACTGGACGGTGGCGGGCACCAGCAGCCCGGTGGAGTGCTCGTTCCAGCGGGGCACGAGAGCCGTCGCGGTAGAGCCCTGCAGTACTGGGCGCCTGGCCGAGGGATCGGCCAGGTAGCCAGTGCGCAAAGACGCGGGCTCGGCATCCGTGAACATCTGGGTCAGCGTTTCGATCTTCTGGGCGAGGCGCTCTGCCGCGTTCATCGGCACTCCCGTCGTGCGGTACCCGCTGGCCGTGAACTACCGGCTGCCGGTGTCACGTTGTTGCGGATTTCAGTGTTGGTCTCGTAGGCCGGGCGGCCAAGCGCATACGCGTGGTCCTCCCGATGCTTCTGGGGGGTGTTTTCATCGGAGTCGGTGCAGGAGGTCGTCGACGGCGCGCCGGGCGCGGAGCGGCCAGCGGCGTACCGCGCAGGCACGAGTAGCGCGGGCCTGTTCAGCGGCTGGGTGCCGTCCCGTGACGGTGACGGGGATGTCGTCGCCGAGTGCCCGCAGCATGCCGTCGTAGGGGCAGTCCTTCTCGCAGCCGTCCTCGCGGTGGTCGAGGGTGGCGGTGGTCAGGTGGTACAGGTGGGCGCCGGTGTCGGCGATCCCGCCCGGCGCGGTGGTCATGGTGACGAACTGATTCAGTTGCGCGGCCGCGGCGCTGGTGGAGAAGACGAAGACGTTCTCCTTGCGGCGCAGCGGATGGTCGGCGGGCAGGCCGGTGATGTAGGCGGGGTCGTCGAGGGAGCCGTCGCGTTCGGCTTGGACGTGGGCGGGGTCGTACTGGCCCAGGCATTCCATGCAGGCGCGGCCGGGGGCGGCGATGTGGGCGCGCCATTCGGCGCCGCGCAGGCGTCCGCCGCGGGCGTCGACCGCGATGCCGCCGTCGACGACGGGGATGAGGTGGGCGTAGGCGAGGAGGTTGAGGACGGCGCGGGGCCAGGGCCGGTCGACGCAGGAGAAGATCACGTCGCAGTCGGCCGCGGCGGCGAACCCGGCCGGCTCGGCCACGCTCAGCTCGTACGGCGTCGCCCGGAAGTTGACGGCGGTGGCCGCGCGGCGAGAGGTGCGGTTGGCGAGGCGGGCCTTGGCCCGGTGCAGGCGCGCATCACGGATGGTGGCGTGCAGGAGCCGGTCGAGGTTGAGCTCCTCGACGGTGTCGAAGTCGAACAGGCTCAGGTTCTGGATGCCGGTGCGGGCCAGGGCTTCGACGACGAGCATGCCGACCGAGCCGCATCCGACGACGCCGACGTGCAGACGTGCCAGGTCGTCCTGGGTTGTCTGTCCCCAGGCGGAGACGGTGCGCAGTTGCCGGTTCGTGGCCAGCGGCGCGGGGAGGAGACGGTTGTTGAAGGTGGCCGTCAGGCGGTCGCCGACCACGCGGACGCTCTCCGCCTCGGTGGGGGCGTAGCGGTGGGGGGCCTGCTGCTGCTGCCAGACGCGGGCACCGAATCCGGCATCCGCGCCCGCGAAGGTCAGTCCCACCAGCGGACGGCCGGTGATCACCTGGGTCTGCGCGGCGAAGGACTCCTCGGCCGTGTGGTCGATGGCGTTCAGTCGCTGCCAACCCCGGCCCTTGGGGTGGGCGTGGATGAAGCCGAGACCGCAGCCCCGCTCGGCCGCTAGGGCAGCGGCTCGCAGGAAGTAGGCGCTGGTGAAGTCCACCGTGCCGTGCACGATCCGCTCACCGTCCTGTGGCAGGACCACCTCGGTGAGCAGGGCGGTGGTGCGGCTGGCGCCGGTGCTCGGACGCCACAGCACGAAAGTGCAGTCCTCCTGCCCGTCCGCACGGCGCAGGTGATCGGTCAGGTGCTGGGCGGTGTCGCTGGTCATGGCGACCGAGAAGCGGGTGATCACGCGGAGGGGCCGTTCTCCAGCTGCGCGAACAGGGTGCGCAGGTGCCGCAGATAGCCGCGGACCGTACGGTCATGTGCCCAGTCGGCGGGCGGCCGGCTCCAGTGTTCCCACTCCTGCCCCAGCGGAGACGTGTGCACCGCGCCGTACGGGTGTCCCAGGCGGGGGGTGATGTGCGGGCCGTGCGGGGCCGACAGCGGCCAGTCTGGCACCAGCTCTAGGCCGATGCGCACCGTCGTCCCGGCCTGCGGGCCGACCTCGACGAGGTAGTCGAAGACGGCGAAGTTGCCGCTCTGCTCCACCGTGTAACCGGCGCGGCGCAGGCCCGCGAGCATGCCCGCGGGCCCCGCCTCCGGCATCACCGCAGTCATGCGGTCGGGGTCGGGCCGGTGGAGACAGACACGAACGTCTCCCGCTCATGCACGATGATCTCTTCCTCCCCACGGCCGGCGAACGAATGCTGATGCCGACCGGTGATCCGGACCAGGTAGTGCGTGCCCGTGTCGATACCGGCCAGGCCCAGGACCGCGTTCGGCGTCGTGCGCTTCGGCACCTCCACCGGCTCGCCGTCCACCGTGACGGTCACCGTCTTGCCGCTGGTCTCCTCGTGCTGGATGTCTGCTGTCGTCATGACGACCACCTCTCCTTCCCCGGCCCGCCGCAGCGGGCCGGGATATGCGAAAGGCGGGCCCGAAGCCCGCCTACTTGCTCTTCTTCGAGCCGCGCGACGCGCGCTCGTTCACCGTCGTCGACGGATGCCTACGCACCGTCGACTGCTGCACGAACCGACCCGTGACCGCACTCCGACCACGCTTCCCACCAGACCCACTCGCCTTACTGGCCTTCCCGGGCACGACCTACCTCCTTCAAGAGGGATCCATCTGACCTGAAAAGACGCTCCACCGTGCGCGGAGTTTCATGCACCTAGAAAGCCAATGAAACTTTTCTTGATCGAGAGAGTAACATGGAAGCGACAGGTATACGCAAGAGGTTTCTGGGGCTGCCGGTGGACATCGCCTTCGACGACGCGGAGCTCGCCCGCGTCTGCAACAGCGACGCGGCCCGCCGGGCCCGCTTCGGGCCGGAGGCCGCCGCCACGCTCCACAGACGCCTCGACCAGATGGCCGCCGCCGACCACCTGGCCGACCTGCATCGCCTCGCGGCCGCCCGGCTACGGCCCGATCCGGCCGACAGCGGCATCAGCCGGATCGTCTCGCTCGGAAACCACGGCCACCTCGTCGTACGCCCCCGCGACGACCCGCCCGCCGCCCACCATGACGGCACCCTTGACGAACACTCCGTACGCGCCCTGATAGTCACCGCGATCGCCATCACGCGATGACCGCCCCCGCCACCCCCGCCTCCCCGACCTCAGAGAGGCACCACCCGTGACCCCGCCTCCCGCCACGCCCTTCGCCTACGCGCCCGACTCCGCCCAGCCGCCCGGCGAGACCCTCAAAGAACAACTGGAAGCACTCGGCATCCCGCAGGCCGACCTCGCCCGGCGTACCGGCCTGTCCACCAAGCACATCAACCAGATCGTCCAGGGCACCGCGGTCCTCACCCCCGAGACCGCGCTCCTCCTCGAGCGCGCCACCGGCATCCCGGCCTCCATGTGGAACCAGCTGGAAGCCGCCTGGCGCACCCACGTCACCCGCCAGCAGGAGCTCCAGCAGCTCAGCAAGCGCATCGACTGGCTCGACAACTTCTCACTGACCGAGCTCGTCAAGCGCAGCATCCTGCCGAACAAGGACAGGAGCGCGGACAACCTCCAGCGTCTGCTGGCGTTCTTCGGCGTCGCCGACCCTGGCGTCGCCGAAGACCTCTGGCGCAGCTACCGCACCGCTTTCCGCCGCTCCACCGTCTTGAAGACCGACGACTACGCCACCGCGGTATGGCTGCGCCAGGCAGAACTCCAGGCCCGCGCCCTGCCCTGCCAGCCGTTCGACCGCGCCGCCCTCACCGCCCTCCTGCCCAGCCTGCGCGCCCTCACCCTTGAAGACCCGGCAACCTGGCCCGGCCGGATCACCCAGTTGTGCGCCCAGGCCGGCGTAGCCGTCGTCTTCCTCCCTGCCCCTCCACTGACTAGCGTCTCCGGCGTCACCCGCTGGCTCACCCCCGACAAAGTGGGAATCGCCCTCAGCGACAGGTTCAAAAAAGACGACCACTTCTGGTTCACCGTCTTCCACGAGATCGGACACACCCTCCTGCACGGCAAGAGACTGACCTTCCTCGACAACACCGACCGCGCCGACGAACGCACCCCCGAAGGCGACCGCAGCGAGGAAGAAGCCGACGCCTTCGCAGCCCAGACCCTCATCCCGCCCGAGCACAACGCCGCCTACCGGCGCCTCGCCCGCAGGCCCATGCCCTTCGACAACGTCAAAGCCTTCGCCCGCCAGGCCGGCATCGCCCCCGGCATCGTCGTCGGCCGCCTCCAGCACGACGGCGCCCTGCCCTGGACCCACGGCAACAACCTCAAACGCCCCGTCCGCTTCCCCCACAATGGCCCCCCCGAGGACCAGCCACAGTGACCGACCACCCCCGCAAAAGCACCGCCGCAGCACCGGGCTCCCCCGACTTCGCCCTGCACACCCTGGGCTGGCGCGCATTCCAGGACCTGTGCGCAGCCGTACTCCGCGAAGTGTGGGCACAGTCCGTACACACCTTCGCCGACTCCAACGACGGCGGACGCGACGGCGCCTTCTACGGCACTTGGCAACAACCACCGGACCCGATCGGTGTCCAAGACATCCCCGACGGCCCCTTCGTCCTTCAGTGCAAACACACCAAGAAAGCCGACACCACCCTCGCGCCCTCAGATCTCGACGACGAGTTCACCAAAGTCCAGGCTCTGGTGGAACAGGGCCTGTGCGGCAGTTACGTCCTGCTCACCAACGCACGGGTCAGCGGCGCCTCGGAAGCCACCATCCGACGACGGCTACTCAACGCCGGCGTCAGGTACCCGCTGGTCCTCGACGGCCAGTGGATCTGCGACACCATCGCCACCCGTCAGCGCCTGCGGACGTTCGTCCCCCGCGTCTACGGACTCGGCGACCTCTCCCAGATCCTCGACGAACGCGCCTACACGCAAGCCGAGGCCCTGCTCGGCTACCTGCGAGACGAACTGGCCACCTTCGTGGTCACCGACGCCTACCGGCGTGCCGTCCAAGCTGTGCAAGACCACGGCTTCGTCCTGCTCCTCGGTGAGCCCGCCGTTGGCAAATCTGTCATCGCCGCGACCTTGGCCATGACCGCCCTCGACGCCTGGGGCTGCCTGACCGTTAACGCCCACGATGCAGATGGACTGGTGCGGCACTGGAATCCGCACGAGCCGAACCAGTTCTTCTGGATCGATGACGCCTTCGGCGCCGTGCGCCATGAACAGCAGCTCACCGACAGCTGGTCCCGCCGCATGAGACACGTCATGACCGCCGTCCGCAGTGGAGCCAAAGTCGTCCTCACCTCGCGCGACTACATCTACCGCGACGCCCGCCCCTATTTGAAGGAGTACGCCTACCCCCTGTTGCACGAACAGCAGGTCGTCGTCGACGTCGCTCAACTGCCCCTGCATGAACGCCGCCAAATCCTTTACAACCACATCAAACTCGGCGACCAGCCACAAGAGGTCCGCGCGAGAATGAAGCCACATCTCGACCCCGCAGCCGCAACTGAGCCATTCCACCCCGAAGTGGCCCGGCGCCTCGGACAACAAGCCTTCACACACCACCTCGAACCGACCGAACGCGGCATCACCGACTTCATGGCCCGCCCCACGGCCTTCCTCCGCGACCTCTACGCCGAACTAGGACACGACGAAAAAGCCGCCCTCGCCCTGACCTACCAAGCAGGCGAGCAACTCCCCGCGCCGCTGAATCTGGACGCGTCACAAAACGATGTCATCAACCGGATCGGAAGCACCCCCGCAGGTGTCAGCCGCGCCCTGCTGGCCCTAACCGGAACCTTCCTGCGCCTCGCCTCACCACCCGGCAGCGACGCAACAACCGGGTGGTCATTCCGCCACCCCACCCTGCAGGAAAGCTTCGCCGAATTCATGGCAGTCGATCCCAACTTGCTGGGTATCTTCATCAATGGCTTGAACTGGCGAACGCTTCTCACCCGCATCGATTGCGGCACGGAACAACAACGCGGCACGCTCCTTCGAGTTCCGCCAACTCTTTATCCCGCCGTCGTCAAACGCCTTCACGAAGCGGAACCCCAAGCCAGAGGTCAGCGCGCTTACCCTGCGGAATGGTACAACTTCTTCGCCACGCGATGCTCCGACACGTTCTTGAGGCTCTACACCGAGGCCGATCCCCAATTCGTGCCCCAACTCACGAGACTCATCTCTTTCCTGGACGCCATCCACGAGCCGAAGGTCCTCGCACGCCTACACCAAGCTGAACTGCTCAGCCCAGAACAGCACAGCCGGATCCGAGAGAAAGTCGCCACACTCGCCGTCGAGACCCCCGACGCCGCATGGCTGCGGGATCCAGAATGGCAGATCCTCTTCTCCGAAAGTGACCAGCAGTACCTCCTTCAGCGCGTGCGCGAAGACCTGATTCCAGACCTAGACTGGGTCTTGGACGTCTGGAGAGACAACTATCCGTCCAACGAGGAACCGTCTCAGTACTACAGCACCTTGCAAGAACAGCTACGCACGTACCGCGAGGCATTCGATCAAAACACCGAAGTTGCAGACGCCCTCGACCAGGCAATCGCCGAAGTCGAAGAAACAATTGACTCCTCGTACAACGACTACGAGCCTGGTCCGGACGAACATCCGGACATCAGAGGCCGCATAAACGTCTCAGGCCAGGCGCACTCACGCAGCCGGAGCATCTTCGACGACATCGATAGCTGAATGCCTCCACGTCGCAGCAACAGTGCGAACGCTACAAACACATGCAACCACCTCAAAGAGCAGGTCAGCAGCGACGCGCACACCGCCTCGATCGGTAAAACGGACGAAGCCCACCGCTGTTCCGGCCGGATCGGTAAGCCCTGGGCGGTCGTCCACAACAACCAGAAAATCCCGTCCCTGCGCCGCCTGTACATGACGGCCACGCCCCGGCTGTGGCAGCTGGACGAGGACTCCGAGCAGGGCGCGCCGGGCGAGCTGGTCGCAAGCATGGAAGACGACCCCAACGGCCCGTTCGGCAGCAGGTGTTTCACCCTGACGTTGTCGGAGGCGATCGACAGGGGAATCTGTGCGCCGTACCAGGTGGTGTGTGTGGATGTCACCGACACGCAGCTCCAGGCGGCCGTGCTGCTCGGTGCGGATGGCAGGTCGGAGCAGGTGCGCGGGGCGAGGCTCGCCGCGCTGCAGACGGCTTTGGTGAAGGCGGCCTCGGAGGAGGGGTTCCGCCGTACGCTCTCGTTCCACCACCAGATCCGCGAGGCTGAGGCGTTCGCGGCCGGCCTTCCTGATGTCGCGGCGCAGTTGCACGACAGCGATCCGGAGCTGTACCCGCGTGCGGTCTGGGCGGACTGGCTGTGTGGTGACCACAAGCCGAACCACCGGCGGCGGGTTCTCGGGGAGTTTGCCGACGGGATCGCCACGGACGGCACGGTGGTGGAGAAGGGTTTCCTGAGCTCGGTGAAGGTGTTGGGTGAGGGCGTAGATACCCGAAACTGTGACTCTGTGTACTTCGCGGACGTGCGCGGGTCGATGCCGGACCTGGTCCAGGCCGTGGGTCGGGCGCTGCGGATGCAGCCGGGCGAGGGCAAGATGGCCAGTCTTGTGGTGCCGGTGCTGCTGGGGCCCGGGGAGACGGCGGACAACATGCTCACGTCTCGGGCGTACGGCGGGTTGGCGAAGCTCTTGGAGGCCCTCAGGGCGCATGACGCCCGCATCGTGGAGGCTCTGGCGCAGCAGCAGGCTCCGAGCCGCTACAAGCCCGTCCAGAAGGGCGAGAAGGACATGGCGAAGGGTGATGGGGGCGTGGGTGGCGCCTCGGGGCCCGCGAAGGCGTTGCTGAAGTTCTCCACGCCGCGTGACCCGGCGCAGCTGGCGCTGTTCATCAACCTGCGGGTCCTGGACCCGGAGCACGAGCACTGGCGGCGTGGCATCGAGGCCGCCGTCATCTACGCCCGCGAAGTGGGCGACCTCAAGGTGCCGTTCACGTACCGGGTGCCGACGGGTGAGGAGGCTCAGGCTGAGGGGTGGTCGGCCTCGCTCGCTAATTTCCCGCTGGGGCAATGGATCGCTGACAACCGGAGGTTCTACGCCCGCGGGGACATGGACGAAGAGCGTGTCGAGCAGCTTGAGCGGCTCGGCATGGTGTGGTCGCATTACGACGTCGCGTGGGAGGAGGGCCTCGCCGCGGCGCGCGGGTGGGCTGAGGAGAACGGGCACCTGCTGGCCCCGCTGGACGCCACGTACAAGGGCGCGAAGGTGGGGATCTTTCTGAAGAACGCGCGGGCCGCCGCGCGGAAGGCTGCCGAGATCGAGCAGCGGCGTGCCGAGGGCCTGCCTGTTGCGTCGTCGGCCGGCGCGCTGTCGGACGAGCGGCGCGAGCAGCTGGAGGACATCGACCCGTCGTGGTGCCCGGCCTGGCCGGTGGAGTGGCAGCGGGCATTCCACCTCACCCGGCTGCACCTGGAGGAGGGCGGTGCGCTCCCGATGGAGCCGGGTGACGTTGTACGCCAGGGCGAGGATCTGGGGCGGTGGGTGCGGTCGGTGCGGCTCGGCTGGGACAAGCTCACGACCGTGCAGCAGTGGATGTGTGAGCAGGTCCTCGGGATCGAGCCCGCAGCCGAGGATGAGAAGCCCCAGCCGCGTCGTACGCAGGCCGACAAGTGGGCGATGAACTACGAGGCCGCCAAGCAGTTCTACGAGCGCGAGGGGCACCTGCGGGTGCCGAGGAAGCACGTCGAACGGATCGTCGTCGGCGGCGATGGGAAGGGCGGCAGCGGCGAGGAACAGGAGGAGCGGGAGCTGAAGCTGGGCGCCTGGATCGGCAACCAGCGTTCCCGGGCCGCGACGTTGGCTCCGGAGCGGGTGGAGCAGCTGTCCGCGATCGGGATGCGGTGGGTGTAGCTGTACCGACAGGCAGTGGGGCCGGACAGGGTGTTCCTGCCCGGCCCCACGACTCTGGTGACGACGTAGGTGGTGTCAATAGCCGATCAGCGCATGCAGACCGAGGATGCTCGCGCCAGCCGTAGAGACGCTGGCGAGTACGGCACCCGCCGCGTTGCCTGTGCTGAAGAGGGTCAGCATGCCGACAACTGTCCCGAGGAAGGCGGCCGTCACAAGCACAAGTACGGCACGCTGCGAAAGCAGCGGCTCGGAGACTCGTCCCTGCGGTCCGGGTGGGGGCGTCATGCAGGCTCCCTCTCCCGTCCCGTGCGCACCGTGTACGCGTAACGCGGCATTGCGGTGAGCTGCCGAAGGACCCACGACCAACGGGACCGCCGCGAAGAGAGGTCGGCGAGATAGCCTTGTTGCTCCTCCAGCCAATCGTTCCGCTCACCTAACGGCAGCAGCCGCGTAGCGCATCGCAGCAGACGGTCCAGCCACCTCACCCGCTCAGTTGCCCCGGAGGGCAGCGCGGACACGATGCCGACCTCCAGTTGCCCAATCGCGACGACAACCCCGCGCCGTTGTTCGTCGTATTGCTTAACTGCTTCCTTGCTCACGACCACGTTTTGCCCGTGTACAAGTCGGCCGACCTTCGTACCGACAAGCCTCACCGTGTAGTGAAAGCTGTCCTCACTGATGCGAGCCTCGATGCAGTGACTCAAGCCCGCGCGTTCGATGGCGAGCCGAACGGCTGAGCCAGACAGGTCTCGATCTATCGTTGGTGCTTTGCGGAACGAGATTCTCACAGCGCACCCTCAACAAGTCCCGGGCGTGCGGGGGCACTGCTGGTCGTGGCGACGCTGGCCGCAGCAAGAGCGTGCGGGGCTTGTTCAGCGCCCTTGTCAGTGAGGCGGTAGAAGCGGCGGCGGGGGCGGCCCTCAGCCTCGGCGATGTCGTCCTCCTCCCAGTAGCGCTCAACCCATCCGGCCTGGCGGAGACGTTCGAGAAGGGGAAAGAGAGTGCCGTTAGGCAGGGCGGTCATCTTCGACAGCTCCAGGCCGTAGAGCCCGTCTGCGAGCACTGCGGCGCGGCGCTCGCCGTCAGCGCTCCGGCCGAGCAGTGCGCGAAGCACCGTCTGGGTGTGTGGGGTCATCTTCGGTTCCGACATGCCAGCAATCTACCTAGGTAGATGAGTGATGTCTACCTAGGTAGATTGCTGGCATGAGTGAGGTGTCGGGCGCAGGCCCGTCACCGAGGTGCGGCTGCGCTCGCTGGTGGCGGGCCTACGGCAGGTGCGACCGGGCTGATCGGCTGGCGCAGGTCCAGGTAGCAGCGGAGCCGTACTCCGGGCTGACCGGCGTCCCGCGTCGTGTGCTGTGCGGGCGACGTCGCCCACCGATCGGCGAGCAACTGCTGGAAGTCCAGGGCGGTGGCGTCGTCGGCGGCCGCGACGTCGACGACGACCAGGCCCGGCTCACTCACGTGCACCTCGTTGATCGGGTTCATGTACGGCACTACGCCCGGGCGGCCGGGGTGAGTTCCGCCGCTGCCGTGTCTTCACCCGACCGAGTGGCGCACCGTCAGGGGCTGTCGCCGCCCCAGTCCCAGCGGGATGGGTCGCCGGGGCGCGGGTCGTAGAGCGCACGGCCTCCGGGGCCGAACTGCCCGAGCTCGGTGAGGAGGGAGACGCCGTCGTCGATCTCCTGCGGCCTCCAGCCGGTGATGTCGAGCAGCAGTCCGTCCAGCGGTCCGCCGACCAGTTCGGCGTAGCTGCGTCCCGGCTTCGGGCCCGGGTGGTCGTGGTCGGCTCCGTAGATCCTGCCGCGCAGCAGCTGCTCATCGTCGCTGTCCATGTCGTCCAGCCTCGCAGCCGCCACCGACAACGGGCGCTTGCCCAGGTGGTCCTGGGCAAGCGCCCGCGCTGCCGGGGTGGCGTGCCCGGATCAGCTGCGCCAGCGTCCGAGCCAGCCGCCGGCCTTCGAGGCCTGCGCCGTCTCCTGCTCCTGGTGCTCCTGCTCCTGGCGCTCGTGTTCGGCCTGTTCCGCCTGCCGTTCCGCTTCGACTGCCCGTGCCTTGCAGTCATCGCACAGGTGCGGGTGGCTGTCCCCGCGGCCCCAGTCGACCGCGACGCTGGCCTTCCACCGGTCGTCGGTGAACTTCTGTCCGCAGCCTGTGCACATGGGGCGCTGAGCCTCGCGTTCGGCTGCTTCCTGCGCTTGGCGGCGCCGCCGCTCTTCAGCACGGCGGGCGAGGAAGGCGTCCCGGCGGGGGTTGCCGATCGCCGCCCACAGGTTCTGTCGGTGCTCGCGGCCGAAGCGCCAGAACGCGGGCCCGGCCGGGCCGTGCTCGCGCAGCAGCTCCAGCGTGGTCGCCACGATCGGCATCTTCTGGTTGTAGATGCGGAAGCCGCCTTCGGCCCACTGGCCCTGCCAGTGCTCGCGGGTGAGGTCGGCGACGTTCTTCATCTGCTGCAGCGCGGGCCGCTTGCCGACCTGGTGGAAGACGAGCAGGACCGGCGGGTGCGTCGCGTCGCCCCACTGAGGATCGGGAGCGGACCAGCGGGTGCGCCACATCGGCTTGTCCTGGCCGTCGGTGTCCTTCACCTTGCGGTGGAAGTGGCGCATGTACTTGTCGAACTTGGCCGCGATGATCGGGGCTTCCTCGGTGCAGTTGTCGGCCTCGATGAACAGCAGCGGCAGCCCCACCTCCGGAGCGGTGAGGACGATGTCGGCCCACGCGCACCCGACGCCGGGGTTCTTCCAGGTGCCGGTCGCCGGGAGGGCGACCTCGGTGGCGTAGGAGGTGATGGTGCCGATCCCATCGGGCGCGTCGACCCAGGCCTGGGCGGCGGCGACGGCTTCGGCCGGCTCACCGGCCACCAGGGCGAGGTCGGGCTTCGGGCGGATCATCGCGATGACCGTCTCGTTGACCGTCATCGCGTGCGAGGCACCCGAGCGGCCCGCGCTCTTGGGCATGCCGCCCATCTCCTCCGGCCCCCGGTCCAACTCGAGGCCGGCGGCGGCCAGCCCGTCCTTGGTGAGCAGCCGCACCTCCTCCCCGCCCCGGGTGCGGCCGCCGTCGACGGACAGGCCGTGCCGTCGCAGATCGTTGAGCGCGCCGCGGTGGGAGGCGGTGCGTGCCTCCTTCCGCTCGGCTGCCGTCTCCTTGAGGGTGTGCCGGTACGTCAGGTGCGGTGAGGACAGGCGCTGGATCTGGTCCGCCGTCGCGGCCTTGAGCACCCCGAGCACGCGCAGCACATCGGCGCGCAGCCCGGTCGACGATCCTGCCTCGTTCTCCTTGCGCTTGCCCGCCATCAGCCCTGCCCTCCCATGCGTCGCGTCCGGCCACCTGCCGGGCGCCGGCCCCGCCCGGCCGCAGAGGGCACCAGGCGCGCCCTGAACCCGATGATCGCCTCCACCACTGACACCCCACCCCCACCTATTTCCCAGGGCTTGGTCAGTGAGAGGAGGAGAGAAGAGGGTTGTGACGACGCGCCGAAGCCCTGGAAAGCCGTGGTGGCCAGGGGAAATGCGGTCCGCGCTCGTGCAGGGCACGGAAGTGGGTACGGCAGTGAGATCGCAAGCGCCGGCGGCAGGAGACTGCGGCGGCCTGTCCGGCCGACCACCCCTTCTCGCGTAGGGCGCGCGGCTCGCCGCTGTGCGGTGCGGTCAGGGTACGGCGGGCGCCTGTGTTGGGTCATCATCCCGGGTCTCTCCCTTGCGTCGTGGCGTCCTCCACCGGCCCTGCGACGGCCGGTGGCGCACCCGCGCGAGGGGAGAGCCGCCCCGATGTCTCGGTGGCCGCTGCATGCCCCTCCTGCGGGCGCGTGGCGGCCACCGTGAACGCCCACCCCTTGTCCGCGACCTGACGGCGGCCGGTAGCGAAGTCTGTCTAGGGGAAACGTCTGCTTCTGGCGGCCCGCGCCGCATCGGACAAGGGGTCCGTGGTCGGGCCGACCACGACTCGACAAGGGGGCCCGCTTCAACCCTTGACGCACCAGTTCGCCCCGGTTTGGAGAGGGGGAGAGATCTCCGGACTTTATCCACAGGGGCCCGGCGTGAGCATTCGGGTCAGTCGCCGTGATCGGCACGGCGGCAGCCTGTTGAGGAGATCCGAATGCCGCACCTGGAGCAGTCCCGCACGCCGCTGACGCCCGAAGAGGTGGAGCTCGCCTTCGAGTACGTGCTGGCGATACAGGGCCAGAGCCAGCACGCCGTTGCCACCATCGTCGATCGGACGAGTGCCGCTCCGGCACCGTCCTACCTTTTGTTGCGGCTGGCTGAGGACATCATCCTGCCCGTCACGGACCTGGCGGCCGACGCCGATCCGTGCGCGGACTCCTTCGCCCTGGACGAGGTCGGGCGCGTCCTGCTGGCCACGCTGGAGGAGTGGACGCAAGAGTGCATCCCCAGCGCGATCTGGGGCCTCGCCAACACCATCATCCGGTTCACCGAGAACGTCCTGCGGCAGGAGGGCGAGGACATCGTCGACACCTTGAAGACGATGTGCACCGAGCACGTGGAGCGGGCTCGCGCGGCGTACGCCTCGGGCGGTGCGCTCAGGTAGTGCGCAGCGGTGCGCAGCTGGTGCGCGCCGCGCGGCGGTCGGTGCGCATTGGGTGCGCACCACCACTGCGCGGTGCGCACGGCCGCCGGATCCGGTGCGCATCGAACGCACCGGTAACCGCGTCTCGGTGCGCAGCTGGTGCGCGCCGCGCGGCTGGTGCGCATCGGTGCAGTGCGCTACTGGTGCGCACCGGGACTGTGGCCGGGGCCGGGCTGGTGCGGTTGGTGCGCGCGCTGGTCGTCCTGGCGGTGCGCATCGGCAGCGCCCTGCGCAGCCGGTGCGCCGCTGGCGACCTGGTGCGCACGCCGGTTGGCGTCCTTGCGCAGCTTGCTGAGGTGCTGCCCGGCGAGGCTGAGGTAGCCGAGCTGTTCAGCGGTCAGCCCCAGGGCCTCGAGGTCGGTGCGCAGGACCGCGACGTCGACCGCCGGGCGGCCCGCCGTGGACCGCTGCTCCTGGGCGAAGAGGAGCAGCTGCTCGGCTGGTGTCGTCGGTTGGTGCGCGGCGGGGCCGTACAGGGGGCGGCCGGTGCGGCGTGCGGTGCGCAGCCGGGCGGTGAGCACGGCGGTGGCGATGACGGCGCGGTCGTGGCGCAGTGGCACGCGCGGGATGTCCCACTCCCCCGGCTGAAGCGGCAGGAAGGGCGCGGCCGGGTCGACAGCCGGCCTCCGGTCCCGGCCGGAGACAGCTGCCGGTGTTCGGGAGCGCGGCGGGGTGGCGGGTGCCCAGCGGGCGGTGTAGAGGCGGTAGTCGGGTTCCTCGCCGCGTTCGGTGCGGGCCTCGGTGATGTCGGTGCAGTGCGCGGCGAGCACGGTGTTCACGATTGTCTCGTCCAGGCCGGGTTCGCGTCGGCGGCCGCGCTGGACGAGGGCAAGGTGACGGCGGACTTCGGCGAGCAGGTGGCGGCGGTGGAAGCAGCCGTCCTTGTTCATGACGAACACGGTGGCGGTGACGGCGACGGCCGCCAGGCCGACGTCGACGACGACGGCGACCCGGGCCCGGATCGCGGCGGCCGCGGCGCAGGCGCGCTCGAGGAGGGAGTCGATGAGGTCGGCGCCGGCTGCGAGGAAGGCCCGCGCGCTGTCACGCCAGTCCTCGCGCAGCTGCGTCAGGGAGCGGGGCCGCGGTTTCGCGGACCGGGTCTTGAGGGCGGCGATCCGGTTCAGCCTCGCCCGGGTCCGCTCGGAGACCTCAGGCCCGAACTTGAGGTTGCCGTCGGCGTCGGTGGCGGTGACGTACTCGCGCTCCAAGTCGGTAAGGCAGGCGGCGATCTGGTCGCTGCGCCGGGCAGTCCAGCGGATCAGCTCGTGCGGCACGCCGGCAATCTCCATCACGGGCCGACGCCCCGGGGTGACGGTGCGCGGCTCGGTCGCCAACCCCAGCGCCTCGCACACCTCCGCGGCCACCAGCTCGTTGTAAAGCGCGGAGGCCGCCACGGTGTTCTCGTGCAGGGCCGTGGTGTGGATCGAGCCCCACTTCCCGTCCAGGCGCTGCCCCTTCACGCTCAGCATCAGATGATCATGCAGCAACGGCCGACCTGAGCGCGCCTCGTAGTGGCGGAAGCGGGCGGCGACCAGACCGCCGGGCGGCCGCACCCGGTAGATGCCGTCCTTGCCGTACCGGATCACCGCGACCTCGTCCTCGATCCACTCCAACACCCGCTCGATCGCCCGCTCGTGCGCGGCCTCGATCACCCGCCGGGTCTCCTCATCCCCCAGCGCCCACAGGAGGTAGATCGTCGGCTGCGGCCGGAACACGAAGTCGACACCGGTCACCGTCACCCGGCGTCCGAGAGCGCCGGCCTTGAACGCCTTCTTCGGGGAGTCACCCGCGGCGAGCCGCTCGGCCTCGATCCGGTCCGCGTACGGGTGCCGGCCCCGCTCGCCGAACAGGTTCCGCAGCTGCGCCTCGGTGACCTCCTCCCCTGCCGTCAGACCGAGCACGGCCAAGCCGCGGCCCATCCATCGCCCGGCCGGGACCCCGGCCTGCTCCTGGGCGGCGCGCAGCGGCGTGCCCGCCGGGCGGCGGCCGTCGCCGACAACGGTCTCGCGGAGGTAGTAGCGGTACATCTGACCGGCCCGGACAACCCTGATATCCACTGTCATGCAGACCACGCGACACGGCTCTGACCTGCAAGAAAAGGCCGATCAGCGGCACGTCCCGCCAGGCGGGAGCAGCGGCCGAACTTTCTTCCCAAGTGCCCGCCGGGCGGGAAGCGGACCCGGGCCGGACGCGAATGTCATCGCTCTCCGGCAGCCCTCACACCACGGCCCTGGCCCCGCCCTGCGTCGCGTCATAGGAGTGTGCGTTAATCCGAGCAGCGGCCCAGCCGGCAGGACAGCGCGGCCCGCATGGGATCTGCCTGTCAGTCGCCGAATGGCGCTACGGCTCGCGGGGAGAGATCGAGGCGGACACGGTGCAGGCGTACAGGGTGGCGCCATCGGCCGGCCCCGTCGCGGGCGACATCCACCGCCACCTCCACCACCACCGCGGGCTGGACGAGAGTGACGTCCAGGACGTCGCGCGCACCCCACCCGGCGGTGAACCTGCGGCCCGTCCACGGATGACTGCCCGCCGCTGGTGCCAGGACCTCCGCGAGCGAGACGGCTGCCTCGCGGGTGAGGAGGGTGGTCCGGCCGGTGTAGCGCAGGGCGCCCGTGTGGTCGTGGCGTCCGAGAAGCAGCGTGCGGGGTGCGTTGGCGGGGCCGGTGAAGGCGCCGACGATGGCGTCGGTGGTGGCCCGGACCTTGTACTTGCTCCATCCCTGCCGGGCCCCGGGCCAGTACGGTTCCGCCAGTCTTTTGAAGCACAGGCCCTCGAGGCCGGCACTCGTCCAGGTGAGCCACTCGCGGGCGGTTGCCGGGTCGGTGGTCGACGGGCACAACGTGAACGGCATGGACAGCCCCGCCTCGGTGAACAAGCGCTCCAGGGCAGCCCTGCGGCGGGCGTACGGCCAGGCGGTGAGGTCTCTGCCGTCCAGGCGCAGGACGTCGAACACGACCAGGTGCGCTGGCCAAGTACGCGCGGCCGCCGTCGCGCCAGCACCACTGCGGCGAGCGAGTCGCTGCTGGAGCCGCTCGAACGCGAGACGCCCGGACTCCCACACCACCAGCTCGCCGTCCAGGCCAGTGTCGTCGGGCAGCTGCGCGAGGGTGGCGTCACGGACCTCCGGGAACGCGGTGGTCATGTCGGTGCCCTGGCGCGAGCGCAGCAGCACCCGCCCGCCGGACCAGCGGGCGAGCTGGGCACGGTAGCCGTCCCATTTGGGCTCCGCCGCCGACCCGGGCGGCAGGCCGGGGTCGGCCACAGGCGTGGTGAGCATCGGTTCCGGCAGCGTCCACGTCACCGGTGATGCCTTCCACCACTTCCTCTGGCTCTCCCGCGCAGGATGGCGACGGTTGGGGCTAGCTCTCCAGGAAGCCGAGCGCACTGTCCGGCCGGCAGACACCACATGCCTTAACTCCCTCCGTGAGAGCCCGCCGGGCTTCGTCCAGGCTGATGCCGCGGGTGCGCTTGCCCTTGTTCCAGCAATCGCCGCAGTGGACCTGGACAGGCGGGCGGTCCCGGTTCAGGCCCTGTTCGAGCAGCCAGTCGGGGGGGAAGGGGCCGGTCTTGGATGCCTCGCTGCTGCTCCGCCTCCCGCTGCTCCGCCAGAGCGATCGCTGCCCGGACCTCACGGAGGAGCAGCACGAGGTATGCCTCCAGGGTGCGAAGTCGGGGCAGGTCAGGCGGCAGATCGGTCACTCCCTCAGCTTGCCCCATAATTCGAACAAGATTTCTACTGGGGGTATGGTCCAGCACAAGGTCGAATACCTCACCGGCAGACAGGAGCAGATCCTGCGCTGCATCCGCCTGGCCATCACCGATCTGGGTGACGCCCCCACTGTCGCCGAGATCGCTGCTGCTGTAGGCCTGCGCCCCTCCTCGGTGCACTACCAGCTGCGCGAGCTGGAAACTAAGGGCGCCATCATCCGGGAGCCCGGACAGCCCCGCGGGATCCGGCTCGCATGAACTCTGGCCGCTACCGCCTGACCCTGGTTACCGACGGCCGGCCGATGCTGCAGGGCTGGTGGGAGAGCGAGACCGTGGCACGCGGGAAGCCCGGCGCACAGATCACCCTCATCGACGAGGAGACGGACAGCTCCTTGGCGCAGTGGCCGGACAGCCAGTGATCGCCTCCAGCCTCCAGCGCCTCTCCCCCGTTCAGCGGTCGCCGGCATCGGGGTCGACCTTCAAGTGAGGGAGCACGGCGAGGACGCATTCCCGCAGGGCTATGGGCAAGTGGTCAAACGCTTGGGAGTCGTCTGGGTAGTTGGCGTAGACGGCGTGCAGGAGCACTTCGAGTTCATCGTGCCGTTCGGGCTTGCTCCATCCCAAGCGGGTGGCGATGTGATGGCCGACCTCGTGCCAGATCACTGATAGCCGCGGGCCCGACCAGGGCCGCCGACCGCGAACCCGACCACGGCAGGTCACCATGGCCTGGTTCACGAATTGCGGAAGTCGCTGGGGCGCTTGCCGCAGGAGCATCAGGGTGTGCCTGGTGACGAGGTCAGTGCTGCTGGATTCCCAGCTGGCTCGCGGCGGCTTCCACGGTCTGGGCGAGCAGGACGGCGATGGTCATCGGTCCGACGCCGCCGGGCACCGGAGTGATCAGACCAGCCCGGGCTTCCCTACGCCGACACCGATGGCGTTAGATGCCCACCTGAAGTGGCGAAACAGGTTCGGGAGGAACTGCCGCAGAAGGGCCCGGCGGCATTGAGGCGCTTGAGTTCGTCGTGACCGAAGCTGAACACGTCGCAGTGCAGCCACACTTCGGGCGGGAGAGCCGGATCTAGGTGGAGGGGCCGAGAGCCAGGCCTGTGCAAGGCTGTCACTTTCGGAATCCCGGCGAGGTACGCCAGGTACGCCATTTGGTGCGGGCCCACAGCACGTGCACTCCGGTAAGAAAGAGTAGGACACCGGCCCCGTCTGCTCGCTGCCCCAGTGAGTGCCCGGTGGCGGCTAGTTCAGTCGCGTGGGTCAGGATGGCGATGTCCGCCGGAAGGGTAACGACGATCAGGAATGCGAGACAAAGCACGGTACCTGTTGCCTGGATCACGGTGTACCAACGGACAGCTCGCCGTTCCGCCCGGGGCAGCCGCCTGCTCGGATCGTCGCTGCCCGGAGTGATGCGGCTGAGCGGGGAACAGACACGTCGCGCGCAGTAGCGCAGGTAGGCACGTCCTTCACCGTACAGGTCGCGACAGGCGGTGAGATCTTGGAGCACGAAGTAGAGGTCAGTTCGCATGAAGACCATGCATTGGAATGGGATGGGCAGCACTGCCATCATCGCCACAAGGGCCAGCACCTTGGCGGCGGATGTATCGCTGGGCAAGGGCCAGGCGGCCAGAATAGCCAGGGCGGCCACACCGAGGTTGACGGCCAAACCAGCGAGATATGCGGTGATTCTGTAACGTCGCCGAGCGAATTCGATGCCGCTGATGTCCGTCTGGGCAACAAGGAACTGTAGACGGGTGCCTAAGCTCATGCGAGCGGGTACGCCGGTGGCGCGGGCCACGAGCAGATGGCCTGTCTCGTGGAGCAACAGGATCGACCAACCAGTGGCAAACATGGCCGCCATGGTGACGCTGGCATGGGAGCTGACGAGTAGGTCTCGATACGTGGGCAGCAGGTTGGGGCGCGTGATCAGCGCTCCCACAGCACCGGCCATGAGGGCCAGCAGGATGAGGGGACACCAGGGGCTAAGCGCCCAGCGGGCACGGGGCGGCGTGATCGCGGGGAAGGTCGGCCGTGGGACCGGGACTGCCAGGTCGGTGCCGTCTATGGTGGCGATGAAGCCAAGGTCCGCCAGCTGATCGATGAAGGACAGCACCGCGGGAAGGTCCATTTCGGTGCCGTACTGGGATTGGAGTTGGTCCAGGACGACGGCAGGCGTGTGATTCAGCTGGAGCAATTGGACGCAGTGGTATGCGGGCCGGGATAGAGCAGCGCATGTGCGTGTCTCCATCCTTCCGATGATCCACTCGTCTTGGTCAAGCCTCGCGCGTAGGGGGTAGAGAGTGATGCGGCTGTCGGCTGCGAGGGCAGGACGGGCGGGGACACTCACAACGCGATCCCGCGTCCTCGCGGGGCGGGGACGGCATCGGTATGGGGCCCGCAGAGTGGGCAGTCCGGCTTCGAGGGGAAGCGTGCGTATACCTCGTCGTGAGGAGCCATGAGATTCATGCCGTAGCGATAGCCAGGCTGAAGGGGAGGTGCGCCCGTCAGAAGGGCGAGGGCGGCTTGTGCGACGAGTAGCCCGGACAGGCCGGCTGTGATGGCGTTGGCGGGATTCCACGGCATGCGTGGGGAGGCGATGGTTTCGTTTTGGCCGACGGGTAGGTCTAGGTCCCGGCGCTCACATTCGCCGGCGCGCTGGCATTCCCAGCATGCCCCCTGGCCCGGCACGTGTACACCGGCGCTTACCAGAGGGCCGCGGTAGCCCCCGTCGACGAATGGCATCTGAGCGGCGTAGCAAACTCGGTTGCTCCATCGCCGGATCTCAGGTGGCTGGTCCGCGCACATCAGCAAGACGTCGAACGGCCCGAACTCTCCCAAAATGATCTCGTTCAGGTCGTGGGGGCCGGTGATCGTCCGACGCTCGGTCGTCATTGTGAGCGCGGAACTGCGTGCGCGTAGTTCCGCGCTGGCTGCTTCGGTCTTGGGCCGGCCCACATCGGCCTCCCGATACGGCTGCCGATTCAGGTTGGAGACGTCGACCGTATCCGGGTCCACCGCGTGCAGGTAGCCGATCCCAGACGCGGCCAAGGCGTGGGCGGCGGTGGCACCTGTGCCACCTAAGCCGACCAACAAGACGCGGGCCTCCCTCAGCCGCTGCTGCAGATCCCAGGCGCTGGCGGTCGGGCTGCGGTCCATCCAGCGCAGCAGTGCAACGCCGCGTCCAAAGCGTTCCTGCTCCATCGGACTGAAGGCCGTGGGGTCAATAGCAGCGTCCTCGAGGTGCCCGGCCTGGCAAAGCTGATCGAGCGCCGCGTGCACGACGTCGGTCGGTACGGCGGGTGCCGTGAGCTGGACATGAGCTGCGATCTCATCAGGGCCACGTGTCCCGTCTGTGGCCTGGATAAGTGACCAGATCCAGCCGTCAGGATCGGTGATCTCGGCGCCGCTTCCGTAGATCACGCTGCCGATGCGGACATTCCCGCGGGCTGTGCGGTACGGCGCGTGCTCGGGTTTCACTCTGGGCCGCTGCACTCTTCTCTCCTTCTCTACCCGAGGTCCCCTTTTGGTACGTTCTATTGACATATGTAACAAGTTGTGCAGTACTAACTCCGGGCTCAATTCTCTTTCATGCACGGTGATTTGAGGAGGCATCATGCAACAGCTGACGATTCGCCCGCTGGACAAGAAGGAGACCACAGGGGACTCGAGCACGAACGGCGGCTGATCCACTGGCCGGTGAGGTTCGGTTCGTCTGAGAGGCGACCACCAAAAAGTGGTCGCCCTCTCAAGCATCGTCATCCACCGTCCGTAAGGAGCCGTCGTTGCCGTCACGTGAGCTTCCCCTCTCAGCCGCCACCGCCTGCCCCACCCCTCAGGGTGTTCGGGAGACCGCAGAGCAACTGGTGCGCCTTCACCCGGAGCTGTGTCTTCTCACGAAGATCGGCCACTCCCGGCAGCGCAGGCCCTTGCACCTGCTGTCCATCGGCCACGGCCCGCGGCATATCCTCGTCGTGGCTGGCGCGCACCCGAACGAATACATCGGCGGTGCCACCCTCTTGGCATTGGCTGATCACCTCATCAAGACAGAGGGGCACCTACTGGACGGTTGTACCTGGGACCTGTATCTCTGTCTCGACCCAGACGGTGTCGCCCTTAACGATCCCGGCCCCCATGCCAGCCTCTACGAGCACTACCGGACGTTCTTCCGGCCTGCCGGATGGGAGCAACCAGAATGGGCCCCGTCCATCCCGGGCTCAGCCGAGCTGCCCGAAACGTGTGCTCTGTTGGATGTCATCGCACAACACCGGCCAGTGCTCCAGGTCACCTTGCACAGCGTTGATGTCGGCGGCACGTTCGCTCAGCTGACCGGACCGCTTCCAGGGTTCGCGTCCGCCTTCTCGGTATCGGCCGCTGCGGCAGGCATCCCCATCGAGACGGGGACCTTGGACGCCTGGTACTGGCCCTCTCCTGGCCCCGGCGTGTACGAACTTCCGCCACCGGGCTCGCCCGAACGTCCAACCACCTGGCCAGAGAATGCGCACCGCTCTACCTGGCTCGCACCCGCTGCTCACGGCGGACTCACTGCAGTGATCGAGGTGCCCGCCTGGGCCAGCGGACGCGTCTCCGACACCACCGCCCACGCTGAGCCCGACGTCGCCCTAAACGACGCAGCCATCCTCATGCGGAAATTGCACCAAGAATTGAACGCGCTGTATGAAGACGTCCGTCCCTACCTGCCTGGGCCTGCCCACAGCGCGGACTGCAGGGCGCTGACCTCGGCGTTCGAAGCCACGATGGAAGCCATCACCCCTATGGCCAACACCTGGGACCCCGCCCACCCCACCTACATCGCGATGCCCAACCTCACCGAGGCTCACATCGCAAGCGTCGAGATCTTCGCCCACCGTGTTCCGTTGCGCGCGGCTGCCTTGCTCCTGCGCCTGCTGGATCTCTCTCCCCAGATCGCAACGGCCCAGTCACTCCATCAAAGGCTCGAAGCTCTCGTTCGCCGCTGGTGCGACCTCTACGCCGCCCGCCTGCAAGTAACACCCGTGGCCGTACCCGATCAGATTCGTCACCAACTGACCGCAACACTGGCGGTCGCAGCCCACACGCAAACGTAAAGCGGCGTACAGGGCCACTGGGTGAACCCGGCTTTGACCAGGATGCGGCAGGAGGCGGGGTCGTGGGGTGGTGCGTCGTTGGACGATGCGGTTTACGAGCTGAGCCCAGGTATGCCATGACTGAAACACCGAGGGCAGCGGCGTAGCCGGCCGTCAGGGGCCCGCGCGGGGGCCATGCCGGAGTCGGCGTGGCCCCGCGCTGTGTCAGGCGTCGGCCCTCTTCGCGCGGGCGGTTAGCGCGTCGCGCAGGATGCCGTCGGACGCGCGCCATGCGCAGCAGTTCACGGATCACCTCGGCCTTGTCCCAGCAGACGCCGGTCTGGACCCTCAGATCCAAGAGCCATTGGTCGATCTCGTGGGACTCGCTCGGGTCGAAGCGGACTGTCGTCGGGATGGCGCCTTCTGCCTTCGGAGCTGGCCGGGGAGTGGGGTCGTACGTCGTCATGCCCAGCCCAACGAGGAGCCGTGCCGTAGGACGTGCGGCACCGTTCCAGGCTGTGTAGACGCGCCTGGCGTCAGCCGTGTCCGCGTGGAACAAGGCGCAGGTGGGCCGGCGGGCTGGGTGGTGCTTCGGGCTGTGGGGCGCGTGTCCAGCCGTGGGCGTGCATGGTCTCGGTCTCCCAGTCCTCGAAGAGCTTGGGGAGCGCCTTCGGGTCGCGGTCGGAGTCGCGGTGCCACTGGATGAACGCGCGGGCGGCGGGGCGGTGGGCGTCGCAGGCTGGGCAGAGTTCCATCCAGACGCCGGTCATCAGCGGGCCGTGCCAGTGCAGCAGGAGTTCGGTGCCACAGCAGGAGCGAGGCCGGACCGGCTGTTCATCTTGATCCCGCTCGGGGTGAAGACGGGCGAGTTCTTCGTTGCTGGTGTTGTCGAGGCTGCCGTCGAAGTTGCCGATGCGGCAGAAGGAGCCATCGGGGCGTACGGCGTAGCGCCAGGTGAACGACATGCAGGGCCCCCTTTCGGGGGTGAGCGTGACGCGAACGGCCACGATCCGCCCGCCTGTCGATCAGCGTCAAGAGGGCTGCACTGCAAGGGGTGGCGGCTGAGCTCCTCCGATGAGCCTGCGCGGATTCTCGGTTCGCAGGCGCTGCCCTGCCGCAGGATGGTCATGCAGGGCACGACCGGAGGGCACAGCGCGGATGAAGTCATCGTGGCCGGTGCCGAGTTGGGGAGGTAAGCAGATGCCTACTGGAGTGGCTGTCGTGTGCGACACCGACGACTGCTTCGCCGTCTACCTGGCGGTGGAGACCGGCTTCGACGAAGACGCGCGCTCTTCTTCTGAGGTGTCGGAGCTGGCGCGCGACGCCGCCCAGGGCGACGGGTGGGTGGTCAGCTTCGGCTTCCGGCAGCCGGTGATGACCTGCCCCGGCTGCGCGGACGGCCGGGGGCCTGTGCGTGAACGCGGGGCCTGTCGGCGGTGCATGGGCCGCGTCGATTCGGAGTCCAGGTGCGTGTACTGCCTGCGCCAGGTGGAGCCCTTGCGGCCCGAGGCGTGACGGCGTCGTTCCGCCGTCGTTGGACAGCACGACGCCATACACCGGGCCCCGGGGATGTCTTCACTCCCCAGGGCCCGTGGTGTGTCCGGACGTGGGTCAGATCTCCCCGGCCTCCGTGGTGGTGAGCCAGCCGGCGGCGTCGGCGTCGGTCATCACAGGAATGGTCATCGTCCGTCGAGGGATTGCGCGGAGGGCGGGAGCGCCAGGTCGAGGAGGGCATTGAGGGTTTGGCGGTCGAGGCCGCTGTCGAGGTTGAGGGAGCGTCGTAGGAGGTCTCCGACGTCCTTGGGGTCGAGCCCGAAGCGCACACGAGCGTCCAGGCAGATCTCGCCGAAGAGTGCGGGGGCAAGTCTGGGCTCTCGCAGGATGTACCAGTCGATGAGGTGCACGACATCGCTTCGGATGTCGCCCAGGAAGACGCCCTTGGAATCGTCGACGTCGTCGGCGTCCCGGGCGAGTCCCCCGAGAACCGCTTCGATGATAGTGGTGCGCACGGCGGCGAGGGGGATGAAGCCGTCGGTGCCGTCGTTGATGGCGACGGCGGGCCACCAGGCCAGGTGCGCGGCCTGCTCCTCGCGCCTCGTACTGCTGCCACGGGTGAAGAGGCGGTTCTTCTTGGATTCCTCAGCGTCCTCGAGGCTGTTGGCGATGATCTTCGTGAGGCGGTTGTGGTCCTCGACCAATCCCCGGGGCTGCTCGGTGCCGAATGCCGTCGTGGCGGACAACAGCTTCTCCGGGCCGTGGGTCCGGCGGTACTGCTCGGCCCAGTCACGGGCGACCGGTCGCGACCACCGTGGCCCCTCGGCCGTCTCGGCCTGGGGCGGGGGCAGGTCCTTCCGCCCGTGTTCCGGATGCGGCAGATCCTCCAGCTTCAGTTCGGCGATCTGCGCCAGGCCGGCGCGGTCGACGAAACGGGCCGGGTCGAGTTCCGGTGCCTGGAGATCGACGGTGCACTGATCGAGCGGCCTGGAGCCGGGCGTGCGATGGGAGGCCCACAGGGCGAGATGCTCACGCCAGTGCGGCAGCGGTCCGTCCAGGGCATGGAAGTCGGCGATCTTCACGACTCGCGCGGTGTGTGACGTCGCCGGGCGGGCCAGGACGTCGATGGCCGTGACGGTGACGGCGTCCACCACCGGCCGCGCGTCGTACCCCTCGTAGGCACGGTCCACGACCTGCTGGGGCCGGTACCAGCGGGTTCCGTCCCACCAGTAGCCGCCATGCCGGTACAGGAACCCGTTGTTCCCGTACATCCACTCGTGGTGCAGGCCGCTCATGTCTTTGTCGCGGATCAGGAGAACGGTCCGTCCATGCTCGGGGTGCTGATGGACCGCCCAGGCGTAGTCACGGTTCTTCGTCTCGGTGGTGAACGCCACCCATCCCCCACCGCGCAGTCGGTCCGTGCGCCCCCACAGCCCCTCACCCTGATTGCGGCCCGTCCGCTCGATCGCGTCAGGATTGTGCAGGAGCAGCCGCTCGTCGTTGATGAACGGCAGGCCGGGAACCGGGTGATCGGTGCGTAACCCGTTGGCAACCGGTTGGATCATGCTCACGAAAGTGCCTTCTTTCTGCGGCTCTCGGGCCACCAGGGCGGATCGCACCCCGGCACGCCTGCTCCACCCCGCGGCATCGGCCTCCGCCATCAGCACCACTGGTATTGCTGTCGGAATGCCGCTGGTAGGGGGCCGCGCCGCCTGCTGATCCGATTTTGACGACATCACCCGAGCGCGTCCGATGAATCACCGAACCCGCGCACGTGGGCCAGATCTATCCGGCCGCCGTGGTGGTGACGGCGGATTCAGCGTCGGTCATCAGCGACACCTGAGCGGGGTGGGCGCCGCCGTCCTGGACGATGTGGACGCAGCCGGGGAGCGGGCCGCTCTTGGGGGCGGGGCCGGCTATCGGAGCGAGCCGCTGCAGGTGACGGCGCTGACCTGGCGTTGTCTCGTGTGTCAGCGGAAGAGTCAGGGTGCGTGTTCCATGTGCTCTTCCAGTTCGACGGCGAGGGCTGGGTCGGGACGCGGGACCAGGCCGTAATCCTCGTCGGTGTCGGCTTCGAGGCGGCACACGGCGTCGGCGATCTTGAAGTGGTCGAGTGCCCAGCTGAGTACGCCGACAGTCGCTCGCGCGGGATCGTCAACGCAGTCGCCAGGAGATTGCTGAGTGACGGCGACCATCGTGGCGGCCACGGCGCGGGGAGGGGAGCAGCTTTCGGTGAGCGGGGTGGGGGGCTGGGTGTAGATGCGTGGGTAGAGGTCGCTGCCGGTGTGGTGGTGGAGTGTGAGGGCTTGGCGGTACCAGAAGCGGGCCATGTTGTCTTCGCTGTACTGGGTGTGGTGCAGGTAGAGGCAGTAGGCAGCGGTGGCGACGCCCGCTCCGGCGGCGAACTGCCACCAGAACTGGGCGCCTTCGGACCGGTCAGAGAGATAGAGAAGACACGCGAAGGTGAGGGCGCCGGCGGGCTCGATACGGGAGCGCTCGTTGACGAGCTGGGCCATCGCCTCCACGGTGTCGGGGTCGCGTACGACCCGGCAGGAGAGTTCAGCAAGGTTCATGGCAGCCCGCCGGTAGACGGGCGGGTTGGATGCGACCGGCTCAGGGCGTGATCGGCCGGCTTCGGCTTTGACTCGGCGGGCGCATTCGTCCATGGCGTCCGTGGCCTGGCTCAGCGCCGCCCGCCGCGCGATCCGGCTGAGCATCGCGTCGCTTTCGGCATCGCTGAAGTCGAGGCCGGCTACTCGTGCGTGCTGCAGCAGGTTGTCGGTGTGGTCCTCCCTGCGGATCATGCGATCTCCTCCGCTTCCGTTTCCTTGCTGTGGTGCATCCCGAGTTCGTGGGCCAGGCGCCGCCGCGCGGCGTGGAGGTGGGAGCGCACGGTCCCCGTCGAGACGCCCATGATCTCGGCGACCATGGTCACGTCGTAGCCCAGGACGAAGCGCATGACGATGACGTCCATCTGCCGTTCGGGCAGCCGAGCGATCGCGGCGTACAGCCCGAGCGAGGACTCCAGCACCTCCAGCTGCCGGCGGGTGGCCATGCGCACCTTGGCAAAGGTCGCCGTCTCCACCAAGGCCGTGCTGCCGTGGCGGAGTACCAGGTGGTTGGCGATGGTGCGACGCAGCACCGAGTGGGCGTAGCGCTGGACGCTGGGCTGGGTGAGAACCTCGGGCCAGGTCTGAAGGAGTTGGACGAAGACCGATTCCGTGGTCTCGATCGCGGTCGTGCGGTCCGCAAGGTGCAGGTACGCGTAGCGGAGGTAGGCGCGGTGGTAACGCTGGTAGAAGGCCTGGAAGTCGAGCGGCGGGTCCGGTACCGGGCTGGTCATCGTGCCTCCTCCGTACGCTCGTCGGAAGGGGTTGGCCCAGCAGGTGCACGGCGTTCGCGGGCGATCTCAGCCGCTCCTACCCGGACCCCGGCCCCCAGAAGTCGCCGTCCGAGCAATGCGATGTCCCGGCCGAAGACGCGTGCCGCGACTGCTGCTGACAGCGCGTCGCCCCATCCCCAATCCACCACGGCTCCCCTATCGGGTCGACGCCGGGCGTGGAGCCCAGCGCGTTATCACTGTATGAAGTCATCCCATCGCACAGAGCCCTCGAACGTTCAGCCGCCCAGCGAGACTTTTCAGTGAACAGGCGCACGCCTGTTCACGCGCGCCCCTCACTTCCTATGAGCGGCGTAAAGCGGTACCAGCGGGCTACCGAGTAGGACATCGCCGGCCGCTCCAAGATGAACCGTGAGGAACTCATCGACGCCCTTACCCGCGCCGGGCGCCGCCAGGAAGCGCGCCGCCTGACCCCGGAATCGTGCTGCGCTCGCCGGGGGCCCTGCCCGAGCCGATGTGGAGCACTCCCGTGCCCGGGCCCGATCTACGACTGGGCTGAGCCGCGGAACCGAAGTGGGACCGGGTTCCGCGCCCTGCTCTCCGTCAACACGGGCCGGATGGTGCTGCACTCCGGGCGCAACACCGACATGGCGGCCTCGTTTCTGGAAACGTTCCCCCTTCATTCGGCCGGTCCGCAGGCCGGATCCGCTACTGCGGTACGACCATTGCCCTCACACGGGTGACGTCCCCGACTCCCAGCCACGTCCAGGCCACTGTGGCCGCTATCAACGGCACATGATCAAAGTGTTGTTGCGCTGGCTCATCACCGCCGCGCTCGCCCTCCCCCTCCCCCTCCTCACCCCCACCGCCGCGCACGCCGCCGAGACTCTCCCCCTGGCCGACGCTGTCACCCGCCTGACCGTGGACACCGAGTCCCGCGACGGCTACGACCGCGACCTCTTTCGCCACTGGAACACCGGCGACGATCCCGCCGACGGCTGCAACACCCGGGCGGAGGTCCTCCTCGACGAGGCCGTCGAACCTCCCACCGTCGGTGCAGGCTGCCGCCTGACCGGCGGCCGCTGGTGGTCCTACTACGACGCCATGTGGGTGACGCTGGCGTCGAGCCTGGACATCGACCACATGGTGCCCCTCGCCGAGGCCTGGGACTCCGGTGCCTCCACCTGGACCGCCCAGCGCCGCGAGAACTACGCCAACGACCAGGGCTCCGCCCAGTCCCTCGTCGCGGTCACCGCCCGCTCCAACCGGTCCAAAGCCGACCAGGACCCCGCCGAATGGCTCCCGCCCGCCACCGACATCCACTGCCGCTACGCCGCGGAATGGGTCGCCACCAAACTCCGCTGGACACTCACCGCCGACACCAGCGAACTGGCCGCCCTCCACAACCTCGCCGGCACCTGCCCCAACCAGACCGTCACCTACGAACTCGCAGCCTAAGGGCTCGCAGAGAATCAACATGTTGGTTTGATCTTCGTGGGGCTGCTGGTGGCGAGGAACGCGGTGACGTCGGCAGGTGTCCGGAACCTGGCTGTCGAGGGTGGGATGGTGCAGTGGTGCTCGGCCAGGAGGGGCTGGACTTGGTGAACGGCCCTGGTGAGGGTGCTGGTGTTGACTCCGAAGAGCTGGGCGAGCAGGTCGCGGGTGCCGAGTTTGCGCAGGTAGAGCACGGTGGCCAGGACTCTGTCGGCGGTGGTCAGCTTGTCCTTGGCCCCAGCGCCCCGGGCACGGATACGTTCGCGTCCTCGCTGCCGGAGTCGCGTAGCCGCGGTCGGCGAAGAGCATGTCGGGCCGCTTGCGTGGTCGGCCGACTACTCCCGCGACAGCTGGGATCTTGTCCAGCAGCGGCAGGAGCTGGGTGATGTCGTTGCGGTTTCCGCCGGTCAGTGACACCGCGAGCGGGATGTCCTGGCCGTCGGTGATGATGTGGTGTTTGCTGTCCGGCCGTGCGCGGTCGACCGGGCTGGGTCCGCTGTTGAGCCTCTGCGTGCGGCCCGGACGTGGGAGGAGTCGATGGATGCGGACAGTGGCCCGGCCGCGTAGGCGGTAGTCGTCGGTGGGGCAGGCCGCTTCCGGGGTGGCCAGCAGGGCGACGATGGTGACGGGCTGATCGCAGTGCGGTCGACCTCGTAGTGATCAAAGAACTCCTCGGCCACGCCCACATCGGTGTCACCGCCGACGTCTACGCCCACGTTCGACTCCGCCTCCAACGTCAAGCCATCGACACATTGAGCCACGCCTCGGCTCCGCCGACGGCGACCCCGATGATCCGCCCGCTGAAGCCGTCGTCGGCTGACGTTGTTGTCGTCAAACGCGTGAGAAGCCCCGCCAGGACCCACCTGACGGGGCTTCACGGGTCACCTATTGCACTCAGATCTCCTTGCCTAGCTCTTCCGCAAGCCCTTCATGCAGGGCTTCATTCTGCTCACGCGTCGATGACCATGCTCGGCTGTAATGAACCAGACGCTTAGCTTCGGCAGCTGAGCAAATCCCCAGATCACTCACCGCACGAATGCAAGCGATTTGCGAGAATCCGTGCCCTTTGAGGTATTCAAGCACGGCTTCGACTCCCATGCCCTCTCTCAGCTTGGGCCGAATCTCCTGCAGAGTCGTCTCGTACTGCGCCTGTCCGATCACCTGGATCCTCCAGAATACCTGGTCAGGTCGATGGTGAAGTCAACCTTATGCCCGACAGGTCCACTCAGTCTCTCTCCCTCAATCCTAAGCGATTCGTACCCCTGCCTAGCCAGCGACGGAGCTATGTCGCCTCGAAGCTCCGAAAGGACTGGACCGACCCCAAGGCTTCCACGCTCAAGGCCGTCCTCCCCATAAACAGCAACGTTGGAAATGGTTACACGCGTACCATTCACTTCCACGTTGCCGCCGATTCCAACTACCCCGTGTGGAGTGCTCATCTCATGCCAGAGGTAATCGCCATCGGCAACATTCGGAAATCCACATGCAGGACCGCCGGAATTATGCACCAAGACCGGCGTATCGCCCGCCAGCGCATAGTACGTGTGGAGGTCGTCAACCGTGAGATTGTACGTGCGAGCCTGCTTCAAGAAGGGGCGGTTGCCGGTGACGATGACTGTCTCACCGGTGTTGGTGAGCAGGGTCATACCGAATTCGAGGTGCCGTGCTTCGACCCAGCGCTTCTCAGAGGGCGACCAGAACGGGTGTTCATGGGTGGCCGTAAGCGCTTCGATTCCGTCCTTGGTGGCGATGGACAATTCGTTGAAGTGCTTGTCGTCCTCAGTGCGGATGAGACGGGTCACTTCCCGCGGTCCGCTTTCTCCAGTTTCTGGGTCTGTGGCAAGAATGTTGTCGCCGACATTGATGTCTTCAATGTCCTTCGTGGTCCCATCGGACATGAGGACGTCCGTGCCAGCAAGGAAGCACTGGCAGTCCACCGAGCGGCCGTTCCTGATTCCCCCCTTACCCGTCCATTCTTCGGCGGCTACCAGAAAGGCGGCCGCTATCTCCCTGCCGATGCTATAGCCGTCAGGACAGCCTTCTCCGTACACCTCACGGCACGCAAAGTTTTTAGCCTTGTAGAGGTACGAGCTTGTCAGTGGGATGCTCAGGTCATAGCAGGTGGGCCCTGAACACCCTGCTGCGAGGTGCTGGTTGAAGACATCTGCCAGAACGGGCAGTTCTTCCCATGTCGCCGGCACCGACAGACCGGCGTGGAGGCCTACTTTGCCGTCCCCGTTCCAGTCGTATCCGTACGATTCACTCGGCGCGTCACTGGGGTTCGCGTAGTAGTAATTCTCGAATGCTTTTGTGAGGCTCTTCTTCTCCTTTTTGGTTCCCCAGTCCGCGTCCGGACAGACGATGGGATCGCAGCCGCCACTGCGTGGCAGGGCGTTGATGAGCCCAGTGGGATCGCTGATGGTGAGGGGGTTGTTGTTCCCGTAGCTATACCCGTTGAGGGACAGGGCGTCTGCAGTGTTGAGGATGGGGTCGACGCTGATGAACTGGCCCAGGGCGGGGTCGTATTCGCGAGCGCCGATGTGGGTCAGGCCTGTGGTTTCGTCCCGGGGCTTGCCCAGGAATCCCTTGTCGTCGGGCCAGGGCCCGTAAACGGGCTTTCCTCTGTTCTTGCCGAAGGGGGTGGTGTAGCGCTTGGTGAAGGACTGGTCGCCTCGGTCGATGGCCAGCTGTGCGGTGCCGTGATGGTCGCTGACGAGGAAGGTGACCTTGTGGCTGCCGGACTGGTTGGTCCGCATGGCAGCGGTGATGCCGTCGGCGGCGTAGTAGCGCTGGGCCCAAGTGGTGCCGTCGGCGCGGAGGTGGAGTTCGGTGGCACCTGCGTAGAGAACGCGTTCGCCGTTTTCGGTGGCGCGGATGAGCAGGGTGCCGTCGGCGGAGTAGAGGTAGTCGGTGGACTGCTCGTTTTCGGTAAGTCGGGTGAGCTTGCCTTGTTCTGACCAGCTCAGATTCTGTGGTTCGGCCTGTCCCGGACGTTGGGTGGTGTTCCCGGTGGTGTCGTAACCGTAGCTGCGTTCTGGGTTGGCGCAGTCGCCCTTGGTGGTGGTGCCGGTGAGAGTGTGGGGCTGGCCAGTGTTGGTGTAACAGTAGGTGGTTTTAGTGGTAGCGGTGGCTGTGTGCTGAGTTTCGGTCGTGCGCTGGCCAGGGGTGTGCTGCACGCGCCGGACTGCGAAGAAGTCCGCAGGGCGCACCGCTGCTCGGTGTGGAGCAGGCGCTGAACGTCGCGGTTGTCCCACACGTAGCGGCGGCGGTCCTGGAAGAGGTCGGTTCGGGTGTCGCGGCCGACGCCGGTGTGGATGCGGACGGTGGCCCGGCCGCGCAGGCGGTAGTCGTCGAAGGTGTAGGTACGGCCGTCCTCGTCCTCGACAGTCCAGCCGTCCAGGTTCACCGCGCGGCGGGTGTTGTTGACTCACGGTTCAGAGAACGATTTGAGCGGTCGTCGTAGCCCGGGGAGTCGTACTGCACATCCGAGATCTCCACGTTCGGCCGGTGGGGCCGGTGTTCGGCCGCCGGCGTCGGCACGGTAAGGACCGCGGTCAGGGCACCGGCACTCAAGGCGGCGGCGGTCAGGCGGCGGGCGGTGATGGACTTCGTCACAGGCTTCCCCTGCATGGTGCGGGCACCACCCCGGACACCAAGACACACAGAGGACTGCAGGTCGGGGCGCCGGTAGGAACTCTGCCATCAGCCGCAGAACGGTGGGTTCTCGAGGCCGAGGTGGGCTGGTCGTCAGGTGAGGTAGGCCGAGAGGGCCGCGATGACGGCAGCAACGAGGGTGAGGACGGCAGCGAAGGCGCTGGCGGCGCGGGCGAGGGCTGCGGGCCAGGTCGCGCCGTCCATACGGGCCAGCATGCCGGCGCCGGCAGCGGTCAGCAGCGCGGCGATGAGAACGACGGCGACGGCGAGAAGAGCAACGGCGACGGTCATAACAGACTCCCTGGACACGGTTGACAGGGACGAAGCTCGCGGAACCGCTGTGCGTCATGGTTCGCAGCGACAAAGATGAACACTGGCGCACACACCACTCGGGGGACCATCGCATGCCCAACCATTCAGATCGCCGCAGCGTGGCACGTGCTGAACTGATCAGGAGACTCGACGAAGGTCGGGCCAGCGTCGGTCTGAATCAGACGCTACTTGCCCGCAAGGCGGGGATAAGCCGTGGGACTGTATCGAAGGCGCTCTCACCCCACGGGGACGTGCCGTCGGTGGACACGGTGACCGTGCTGGCGCGTGTGTTGAAGTTGACGGTGGGTGAACTGCTGGAGCTGCGGCGCATCGCGGCCGGGGAGACGGGTGCGGCGCCGGCCGATGTGTCGGAGCCGGGCCGGCCGATCAGCCAGTGGGAGCCGCACGAACTGGAAGTCCATCCCGCCGGGCCTGGCGACGTCAGCACGTCGGGTGCTGGCAGGGTGCGGGCACTGCCCGGGTATGTGCCCCGTGAGCATGATCAGGTGCTGGCCGATGCGGTGGCGGCGGCCGCGGCAGGCGTCAGCGGGATCGTGGTCCTGGTGGGATCCTCCTCGACGGGCAAGACCCGGGCGTGCTGGCAGGCCGTGCAGCCTCTTACGCAGAAAGGGTGGCGGCTGTGGCATCCCTTCGACCCGACCCGCGCCGAAGCCGCACTGGCGGACCTGCACCGGGTCGGGCCGCAGACGGTGGTCTGGCTCAACGAGGCACAGCACTACCTCGGCGACCGCAGGTGCGGCGAGCGGATTGCGGCGGCCGTGCACCAGCTGCTGATGGACAAGGAACGCGGCCCGGTCCTCGTCCTGGGCACGCTGTGGCCCGAGTACGCCCACGACTACACCGCCCTGCCCGTACCGGGCCGGGATGATCCGTACAGCCGGGTCCGGGAACTGCTGGCCGGCCACACGGCCAGCGTCCCCGACGGGTTCGACACCGCGGCCCTGGCCGCCGCGACGGCCCTTGCCAAGAAGGGGGACACTCTGCTGGCCGACGCCCTCACCCGCACCCACGACTCCGGCCGGATCACCCAGGATCTGGCCGGAGCACCCGAACTCCTGCGCCGCTACGAACAACCCCGCCAGGCCGCCGCCCGCGCCCTGCTGGAAGCAGCGATGGACGCCCGCCGACTCGGCGTCAGCCTCCACCTCCCCCAGGCATTCCTCACCGACGCCGCCCCCGACTACCTCAGCCAGAGCGACTACGACCAGCTCACCGACGACTGGGCAGAACGCGCCTACGCCGAACTCGCTGAACAGGTCCACGGCAAACAGGCACCCCTGCGCCGCACCACACCCCGGCCCCCACAACGCCCGCCTGCCCCCGCCACTGACGCCGACGCCACCGTGCCGTCACCCACAGGCCAGCTGTTCCGGCTCGCCGACTACCTCGAACAACACGGCCGCACCATCCGCAGACCCCACTGCCCGCCCGCATCCTTCTGGCACGCCGCCCACACCCACCTCACATACCCCGACGACCTCAACAGCCTCGCCGAAGAAGCCGAAGCCCGGCACCGCCTGCAATGGGCCCACCACCTCCACCAAAGCGCCGCCAACCACGGCAACACCGACGCTCTGGTCCACCTGGCCCAGATGCGGGAGAAGGCTGGGGACCAGGACGGCGCCGAGACCCTGGCCCGCCAAGCCGCCGACCACGGCAACACTCTTGCCCTGGTCCTCCTGGCCGCGATACGGATGGAGGCCGGGGACCGGAACGGCGCCGAGAGTCTCTACCACCGGGCCGCCGACCACGGCGACACTTTCGCCCTGGTCTACCTGGCCAGGGCCGGGGGCCGGAACGATGCCGAGACCTTGGCCCGCCAAGCCGCCGACCACGGCAACACTCTTGCCCTGGTCCTCCTGGCCGAGTTGCGGGAGAAGGCCGGGGACCGGAACGATGCCGAGACCCTGGCCCGCCAAGCCGCCGACCACGGCAACACCGACGTCCTGGTCCACCTGGCCCAGATGCGGGAGAAGGCCGGGGACCGGGACGATGCCGAGAGTCTTTACCGCCAGGCCGCCGACCACGGCAACACCGACGCCCTGGTCCACCTGGCCCAGATGCGGGAGAAGGCCGGGGACCGGAACGATGCCGAAGCCCTGGCCCGCGA
>NZ_JBVIGS010000026.1:0-49126 GCF_055570675.1 Streptomyces sp. NPDC031111 | reverse complement strand
GACGATGCCGAAGCCCTGGCCCGCCAAGCCGCCGACCACGGCAACACCGACGCCCTGGTCCACCTGGCCCAGATGCGGGAGAAGGCCGGGGACCGGAACGATGCCGAAGCCCTGGCCCGCGAAGCCGCCGACCACGGCAACACCGACGCCCTGGTCCACCTGGCCCAGATGCGGGAGAAGGCCGGGGACCGGGACGATGCCGAGAGTCTTTACCGCCAGGCCGCCGACCACGGCAACACCCTCGCCCTGGTCCACCTGGCCCAGATGCGGGAGAAGGCCAGGGACCGGGACAATGCTGAAACCCTGGCCCGCCAGGCCGCCGACCACGGCAACGTCCCCCACAGCATGGCCAGGATGCGGGAGGTCTACAACAGGCTGTGGCCGTACGGCCTGGACCCGGACGGCACACCAACATCTCCATGGCAACCGGCCCTGTCCGCTCCCATCAACCCCCACATGCCGCCGAGCACGTCGTAGGGATGTCACTCGTTTGTGGCTAGTGACAGCGTTCTTACCGGAACCCAGGTCTTGAGGGCTCTGCGTCCCGGCTCGGGGGACCACGGGGCGCAGAGCCATCGTCATTCTTCCGCGCAGCGTGCACCAAGGGTGGCGTTACGCGCTGCGGCGCGGTTTCCGGCCGGACGTCTTCGCTGCTGTCTTCTTCCGGGCGGCCGGCTGCTGCTTCGCGGCCGTCTTCTTGGCGGTCTTCTTCGCGGCAGTCTTCTTCTTGGTCGTCGGCAGGTCGTGGACGTCTGCGTCCTCGCCACGGGCGGTCTTGGCTTTCTGCACGGACTCCTGCAGCGCTGCCATCAGGTCCACGACCCGGCCGGTCGGCTCGGCCGGCTCCGGCGCAGCGGGCAGGTCGCGGTGCTCCCGCTTCGCCTCGAGGACTTCCTGGAGGGCTTCGGTATAGGTGTCGCGGAACTCCTCTCCCTCGAGGTCCTCGCGGGTCATCGTGTCCATCAGAGCCAGCGCGCTGTCGATCTCGTCCTCGCTCAGCTCCACCGGTGGCGGCAGCAGTTCGGCGGGGTCGCGGATCTCGTCGGGCCAGCGCATCGCGTGCAGGACAATCACGTCGTCGCGGACCCGGAGCAGGCCAAGGCGTTCCCGGCCGCTCCAGGCGTACTTGGCGACGGCGACCTTCGCCGACCGGGCCAGCGCCTGCCGCAACAGCTTGTACGGTTTCGCCGCGACCTGGCCGGAGGGCTGGAGGTAGTAGCCCTCCCCGATCCGGATCGGGTCCACCGACTGCAGGGGGACGAACGCCTCGATCTCGATCGCCTTCGCGGTCGGCAGCGGCAGGTTGCTCAGCTCGTCATCGCTGATCGGGATGACCTGTTCCTTGGTGAGCTGGTAGCCCTTGCCGATCTCGTCGCCCGAGACCTCACGGTCCTCCGCCTCGCAGAACTTGCGCACCCGCACCCGGCCCATGTCCTCAAGGTGGTACTGGTGGAACCGCACACTGTGGTCCTCCGTCGCGCTGACCACGTTGACCGGCACCGTGACCAGGCCGAACGAAATCGCGCCGGACCAGATCGTTCGGGGCATCGCACACCTCCGCAGTCACCCCGAGCACCACCAGCCTACGAGCACCACACAGCCGGCGCGGCTCCAGGACGGCTCTGTGTTGCCTCGCTCTTTCTGACCGGCACAGCGGTCAGCCGGGGGTGTCAGTGTCCGGATGACTGCCTGCACCAAGTACGCGGCGGGCGGCATCAAGTCGGGCCGTGCGGGGTCCGAGGACTCCCCTGGCGCGCAGTTCAGCCAGGTCGGGCAGGAGGACACCGGGGAGGTTCTCCAGCAGGTCGGCCTGGGCGGCGCCGATGGGTGTGGAGTTCTCCGGGCCGGTGCCGAGAGTGCGGCGGGCGGTCACGTGATCAGCGTACGGGCAGGAGTCCTGTTCCGCAGCGCCCGGCTCGCTGAGCCTGGCTGGGGAGCCAGTTCAGCGCCTCGTCTTCTCACGGAAGCCTGCGATCGCGTCCCGTGCCTCGTCTGCCTGGTTCCATTCCTCGCGGTGGTCGCCGCGGGGCCGGCGCCAGGAGCGCACCATCGGGTCCGTGACCGCAGCGACTGCCTCCGGTGACGCGAAGACGCGGTGCAGCGCGGCGATAGGTCCGGTCAGGACGACGTCGTGCGGAGCGAGGGCGAACAGGCTGTAGGCCCATCCGGTCTCCTCGGCCCAGTCGAGCTGGAGGCCGCCGAGACCGCCGGTGCGGCTGGCATCCCACCGGAACATCATGTACATCGACGCGCTGGAGCCCGGTCCAGTGCAGCTGACCCTCACCACTCCCGCGGGGATACCGCTGGCAGTGAGGGCGTCGTCGACCGCCTGGGCGTAGGGCCAGTGCGGAAGCAGACGGGGCGGGATCCATCCCGGCGGCTGAAGCAACACGGGCGCGCTCCTTCCTGACGGCTGGGATGAACAGGATCAGGAGGCGCGGCGGCTCGCGGCCGGACCGATCACACCGGGTCCGAACTTGTCGCGGATGCGGTCCATGGCCGCTTCGGCAACGAGGCGGGCCTCGCGGGCGGTGTCCAGGCTGATCTGCTGCGCGACCCGGTCGGCGCCGATGAGGTCCTCACCCTTGAGGGCGAGGCCGGTGAGGCGGCCGCGCTGGAGGCCGGCGGCGTCCATCAGCTGGTAGGCGAGCGTACGCAGGTCGTCGTCGTGCGCGGACGGCTCGGTCAGGCGGCGGGTCTTCTCCCAGCCGGCGCCACCGGCGAAGCGCAGCGTGAGGGTCAGCGCCCGGGCAGCCTGCCCCCGGCAGCGCAGCAGCCGCCCCAGCCGCACGACCAGGTCGAGCAGGGTGGCGCGGACGGTGGCGCCGTCCAGGACGTGGCCATCGAAGGTGTGGCGGACGGTCGCCGAGGAGGGCAGGTCTCGGGGGACGACGGGGCGAGGGTCGATGCCGCGGGCCCGGTCCGACGCCGTACGGCCAGCCCTGCCGCCCAGCAGGCGCTGAATGGTGGTGGGTGGGACGGCGGCGAGCAGGCCGACGGTGTGGATGCCGTACTCGTGCAGAGCTTCGGCCTGGCGCGGGCCGATGCCGTGCAGAGCCTCCACCGACAACGGGGCAAGCCACTCGGCTGCGCGCCCCGGCGGGACGGCGAGGACACCGCCCGGCTCGGGGACCTGGGTGGAGGCCGTGGCCGCGACGGTGATGGAGTGGCCGATGCCGATTCGGACGTCGACACCGAGGCGGGAGATCGTACGGACCCGCAGCATCTCCCCCAGCCGCCGTGTGTCCGTGCCGTGGTAACGCAGGGCACCCTTCAGCTCCACCAGAGCAGCCGACGGCGGCAGCGCCTGCACCACCGGTGACAGCCCGGCGAGCTCCTCCAAGACCTGCCGGTAGGTCCCCTCGGGAAGGCGGTCCGGGCAGCGCACATGCATCACCGTCGGCACCACACCAGCTGATGCAGCCTCTGCAGTCATCACGGCCACCTCCCACCCCCCACGCTATCGAACAGAAAATCGAACACGCGAGTGCGCGAACGGTGAATCATGAGCATAGAATCAAAAGTATGTTCGATGACCTGCCGCCCGACCTGGACCGCCTGCACACCCTGCGGGTCTGGCACACCATGTGGCTGCAGCGCATCGACGCCAAGATCGCCGCCCTCACCCGACGGCAGCCAGAAGAGGAACGCGGGCGCCGCAGTCGGCCGGCGCCGCCGGAGTGGATCGTGGAGCTCGGCATCGGCGACCGGCGACCGCCCCTGCAAATCCACGCGGGCGACTGCTACCTGGCTGGCAAGCGCCGCCGCCCCGTCGACCGGGACGAAGCCCGCCGCCTCCTCGCCGCAGGACTCAAAGCATGCGGGCACTGCCGGCCCGACGGCCTACTCGGCATCACCGAGTTAGCCCACCGCGCAGCCACCTCCGCCGCCGCGGCGCACTGATCGAACACCCATACCGTCGGGTCGATATCCTGCATTCGCGGCGATTCACACCTATCGCCCAAGAACGGGACCCTGCCATGGCCACCCCTCCCCCACCAGTCACCGAGCCCGACCCCTCCGCCCTGACCTGCCCCGGCGACAAGGTCGGCCCCTGCGCCGGCTGCCAGCGCAAAACCCACCGCTACGGCCTCGGCGGCAACCCTCTCTGCGGATGGTGCATGACTGCGGTGCGCGACAAGTGGGGCCCCGGCGTGCACTACAACAGCGTCCGCGCCTGACCTCAGCCTGTCTGACGTCCTCCGCTTCCGGTAGTCCACGGAGGGCATCGAGCTGGGCAGGAGGATCAGCAGCGGCACCCTGTTCTCGTAGAGCTCCTTGGCATCGTCGTGCCGACGGTCGGCGGTCGACCGCAGAACCTCTCAGGTCGCCCCCAGGCCAAAGCCAGCGGCCCGCCACGCCGTGAACAGCTCATCGCGCGCGGCGCGGAAGGCGTCGCCCCGCTCGCCCTCGAGAAGCAGTGTGGTGACCACCGTGCGGACCGCTGGGATGTCGAGGGACAGGACGGCCAGGATGCGTTCCATGCCGGTCACCACGTCGTCGATGCCGCGTGGTTGGAGGATGCACCCCGCGGTGTAGAGGCGTACGAAGTTCAGGACCTCAGCGGCGTCTTCGTCTGCGTCCCGTGCGCGCCGCAGGACTCCCAGGACCTCCCACAGGGCGTCCAGTTGGAAGGCCGGCAGGGTCGTCAGGAAAACGCCGTCGTGGCGAGCGGGCGGCATATCGAACAGGATCCGGCCGATGGCGTCTGCCGCGACCCGGAACGGAAGGTGCGGCAGAACGTACTTCTCAGGCTCGCCGTAGTCGTGGGCGACCGCCGCCACCCCGGCAAGACCGGAGACGATGTCCTGCACGTAACGGGCATCCTCGATCCAGGCCGGGTCTCCCGGCAGTACACAGGGGTAATCCGCTCGCGGCTTCGTCACGCCCACACTCTGCCCGCGAGCAACGCGGACAGAACGCACGGAACTGTGTTCGACCCCGTTCAGCGGGCTGGCGCGTCCAGCCTCTCCGGAAGCCAGGCTCCACGTTGGTGTGCCCCAGCCTGCGGATGCCAGGAACCCGCAGTGCAGGCGATCGATGGGCGAGTCAGCCGAGATGGCCAGGAAGTGAGGCTCTACTGGCCAGTGGCAGCATCGGGCCGGAAATCCTTAGCGACCCGAGAGGGCACTTGGCAGACTTCGGCGTGTGGCAACCGCACAGCAGACATCACGGCAGCACCTCATCTCCCAGGTGCTGCTTAGGCAGTTCACGGTGCCGGGCCCGAAGAGCAGCGGTTGGCAGCTGCTCCCTTTCGACCTGTGCAGCCCCGGACGCCTGCACAAGCTGAAGAGCACTCGTGCGTGCGGCTGGGCCGAGAACTTCGTTGCATTCGACTCCGCATCCGCTGAAGAACTGTGGTGCAGCGTGGAGAGACGCGCTCCTGCCGCGCTGGCCGCCGTGCATGCCGGCAATCCGTTCGCCGACCCGGGTCACGTGGCAGCGCTGCGAGACCTGGTCGTGCTCCACTACGTCCGGTCCCATCACTACCGCGACGTACACACCGGTGCCTTCGAGCGGAGCCGCGCAGGCCTGGTCGGCAAACTGATCAGCAAGTTCCCGGAGCAGCTACGTCGCGAGGCACTGCGTGAGACGGGACTGCACCTGTCCGGACCGGCTTCCCTGGGTGTTTTTGCCGAGCGTCTGATCGAACGCTCATCGGTGGTCCGCGATCACCAGAGTGGCAAGCTCTTTCGCACCAGCATCGAAGACACCTTCTACAAGGTGCGGGCTATGGCGTCGACGTGGGGGGTCGAAGTGCTCATGCCCGAAACGGGGCAGTTCCTGATCGGCGACAACCCGGCAGTGACCATGCGCATGGAAGAGGGCACCACCACGTACGGGATGGCTTTCGGGGACGCTCACACCCTCGTCCTGCCCATCGGCCCCAAGTACCTGCTGGCTCTCGGCCGGGAGAACCTTACGGGCACCCTCCCACGAGCCGTCGTCGACCGCCTCAACACCGTGCAGATCCACGCGGCCGAGCGCTACGTATACATGCACCCCAAGAGCGGCCTACAGGAGTTCGCAGGGCTCGCCGCACGGCAGCGAGCTGATTAGGGCCTGTCTGAAGTCGTAATCAAGGGGTGAGATTCCTCTTACGACCGGCGTTTTGACCGGATGCTCGGGATTCCGTGAACCTTTCCGCCCGGAATGCCGACTGCCTGTGTGACGGGCGGTGCGGCGCAGGGAGGTGTGGTGGGCGGCGACGGGTTGTTGGTGGTGCGCTGCCAGCCTGGGGAGCGGGAGGCGTTCCGCGAGCTGGTGGCCATGTGGCACCCCCGGCTGTGGCGCTATGTCCGGGCCATGGTCGGCTCTCCGCACCTCGCGGACGATCTCGCTCAGGCGTCGTGGGTCGCTGTGGTGCGCGGCCTGCCGCGGCTGCGGCAGCCGGAGCGGTTCGCCCCCTGGCTGTTCACCATCGCCCGGCGCACGGTCACTGACCATCTGCGGCAGACGTACAAGGCTCCGGAGACGGCCATGGAGGAAGCCGCGACCGCAGTCGCCGACGACGAACTCGGCAGCGTGCTCACCATGCTGCAGATCGAGGCAGGTCTTACTGCTCTGCCGCCCTTGGAGCGCGAGATGCTGATCCTTTTCCACCTGGAGGACCTGCCCTGGCGTCCTGCGCGGAGGTGCTCGGCGTACCGGCCGGCACGGTCAAGAGCAGGCTGCACCGCGCCCGGCGCATGCTGCGCGACCACCTTGCCGAGAAGGGATACGAGGCATGAGCGAGCAGAATGGCGCAGCGCAGCGGGCCGTGCCCGAGCAACTGGAGCGCGCGCTGGCCAGGGAGGTGTCGCTGCGGTCCCGGCTGCGCCATGTGGCAGTGGGCCTGGCCGGGGGATGCGGGCGCCCACACCGGACTCCCGCCCCGGTAGTACGGCCGGCCGGGCCTCGCCTGGCGTTTCGCCAGGATAAGCGACGGGCTTGGGGGTAGAACGGCTGTTGGCTCGTGCGGACGCGCGGGCCGGAGCATGCCCGGCGAAAGGGCTGTTCCCGGGTATGACACGAAGGATCGACCAGCATGGCCAGCGGCACCGTGAAGTGGTTCAACGCCGAAAAGGGCTTCGGCTTCATCGAGCAGGACGGCGGAGGCCCGGACGTCTTCGCCCACTACTCCGAAATCCAGGGCAGCGGGTACCGCGAGCTGCAGGAGGGCGAGCACGTCACCTTCGACATCGGCCAGGGCCAGAAGGGCCCGCAGGCGCAGAACATCACCCGCGGCTGAGCAGACAGAGAACTGAAGGTGAGGCGGCTGCCCGGACGGACAGCCGCCTCACTCATGCCCGCCCGCGAGCTACAACCGGCCTGGACCGCCCGTGGCCCCCGCCCGCCACCGCAATGGCCAAGAAGCCCTCACATGCCCGTGTCGGGTCGTGGTGGGCCAAGGCCGGGGCACTACTCGGTCGGGTGAAGACACCCAGAGCGGAGAACTTCTGCGGGCGCCAGCGCGTGCTGCGAGGCATGAGGCAGATCACTGATGCGCTCCTCCTCTCACCAGCCCACCGGTCCCACACTGAGGGCGGACAGAAAGGACAGGACAGCGGAACCTCCATCCGCGGGCCAGTCAACTATTCCTGCAGGTCAGCACCAGGCACCGCGCGGTTCAACGGCTCCAGGTCTCCGTACAGGGCAGCGTGGAAGGCAGCAGCAAGCTCGCGAGCCCGCGCCTCGCTGCACACGTCGCGTAGCATGAAGTACACCGGCCCTGCATAGGCGTCTGCGCCGGCCTCCCGGTCTCGGACCAGGCGCATGATGGCGGCCCGCAGGGCTTCGTTCACGGCATCGTCGACGGTGTGGCCCGGGCCGGCGGTCAGCACGTCCATCTTCACCGTCCACTGCTGGCCTTCACGCTCGACAGCGACGAACACGGCGCGCTGGGCCTTGGCCGCCCGGTATGCAGCGTCGAACGCGGCGGTGGCGTCCGGGATGAGATGGCCGGGGCAGGGGATCGGCAGCTGCTGCATAACGGGCATCGTGCCAAACATCAGCCCCATCCGCTGTCGATCACACTCCCAGCCGCGAACGACGGTCCAGCCCGACGTCTGTGGAGCAGGCGACGGCCGCCGTCGACGTCGCGCTCTACACCACGGCGTCGGTCGCCGCGATCCCCGCCGCGATCCGCCGCCCAGTGCGCGCTGCGCGAGGGCTACACGGGACAAGAAGACCTCAGCTCCGACCAGTTGGACAAGCGGCTGCGCACGCACAACATCAGGAGACTGGCGGACTGCCTCAACTGGTACCTGGCCCTGCTGGACCTGCCCAAGGTGGAACAGCGCATCGACCCGGAGTCCTGGAGTCAGCTCAACTGGCTGGACAGCGAGGATGCGACAGGGGAGGCCTACGGTACGCCGTGGTCGGCCACGGCGCCGGCAGGGCTCCCGCCCGTCCCATCCAGCAGAACGTCAACTTCTGCCAGCAGGTGAACAAGCTGCACAAGCTCGCGCACCTGCTGTGGGGTGGCTACTCGGCTCATCTCGGTGAGTACGAGAACTGGCAGATCGAGTACATGGAGGCCATGGACACGGTCGGCTACTCAAGCGCTGTGCCGCCGCTATGGTGTCGGCTTCTTGTGGCGGGTGAGGAGCTCAGTGAAGAAGTCAGAGATGAGTTGCGGGCTGTTGGGCCGGGTGAGTTCCCAGCCGCCGAAGCAGTAGTTCTCATAGTCGGCCAGCCGCAGACGGCGGTCCTCGGCGACCATCTCCGAGTACTGCCTGGGCGCGGCGGTGTACGTGGTGCGGACGTGCGCGCCGGTGGGGTTCTTGGTGCCGTAGTGGTGGGCGCCGTCGATCTCGATGACGATGCGGGAGCGGTCGGGGGCCAGCAGCAGGAAGTCCATGCGCTCGCGGTGCAGGGCCGCGCTGTGTCCGTTGCTCTTGCGGGTGTAGGGGTCGTAGTGCAGGTAGACCTGCGGGATGAGGCGGGCAGGTCGAACCCATCGGGTTCGGCGTAGCGGGTGCAGTACGTGCGCAGGACCGTCTGCTCCGGCAGGGAATCCAGTGAGCGGTACAGCCGCCGGTAGAGGGCATCGGCGGCTTCCGGCTCCTCGGCGTCCGGCATGTGGTTCATCTGCCAGGTGATCATCTGCCGCCAGGTCAGGCCATGTACCGGCAGCGGGTCCTTATGCACGAGGCAGTTCTCGGCGTTCCGGACGATCTCCACCTCGTTGCTCACCGCGTCCGGCAACACGGTCTGCGGCTTCGGGCCGATGGGCGCGAAGATGAGGTTTTTGAAGGTGCCACGGGGCCCTCCTTGAACCGCTGCTCGTACTCGGCCTCCTGCAGGTCCTCCAGGGCTTGCCTGGTCGCCCCCAGCCTTCGATGCACTCGCGGCCCACCTGCCATCCGCCGCCCCGGACATGTCGTGATGGCGGAACGGCAGCTGCGGCGGCTCCAGGCGTCGAGGATCGCCCGGTGCGCTTTGACGGCGAGGACGACTTCCTCTCGTTCATGCGTTCGCCGTGGCGTGTGCCCCTGGCGACGAAATCCTCGTGCAGCAGCCGGGTCAAGGCCATGGCTACGTCTAGATCCGGGTGGGCTGGCAGGGGACCGAATCGCAGGGATTCCATCAGCTCGACATCCAGCTCCCACAGCTGGCACACCCATTCACCTGGCCTGTGGTCAGGCCGGTCCACGTGCTCATCGAGCCTGCCGCGGAAGAAGTCATTTGTCTGCATGCTCGCGCATCCCCCTGCCCCACAGCACTGTCGGAAGGAATTGTCGCTGGTGTCACTGACAAGGGGGAGCTGCTCGCAACGGCGGTGACAGTGCGGCGGGCCGCTCACGTCGCCTACGTGAGCAGGTCGGCGACCTCGCGAAGGTGTCCCGGACGGTGCGGCCGACGCCGATCAGGTTGGTCGAGGCATGGCTGGTCCATGGAGTCCACTCAGTGAAACCCATCGGGTGGACTCCATCGAGGTGCACGACGGTGGCCAGGAGCCGATCGACGAACACCAGCCGGTGCTTCGCACCCGCGCCCACAGCCCGCTTCCGCGGACGGGAAGCAAGTCTGGCCTGGTGCCGTTCGTGCCACTGGGCCCAGTTCAGGGGCCGAATTCGTGCATCAGAGTTGCCCATCCCGACATGTACCGCGCTTGGTCACAGCCGCCCGCTCAACTCGCCAACTCATATGCCCACTCGCCAACTGAAGCGCTCAGTCACATCCGGGCTCGTGGGCTGTTCGGGGGCGCGGCTGCTACAGCTCGAACTCAAGGTGTTCGATGTCCGTGAAGCGGACCTCTTCCAGGCTGCCGGCGCGGCGGCCGCCGTCCTGGAAGTACACCTCCTTGAGCGCTTCGGCCGCGATCTCCTGAAGGCGGGCGTCGCTGGCACCCTGCTCCTGGGCGTCGAAAAGGCGGGCGGCGTACTGCGGGGGCAGGGCGACGGTCAGATGCCGAATGCGGTCCTGGTCGGTCGATCCGATCGGTGCGGTGTAGCCCATACGGGCGCGGGTGTCGATCACGATGCCGCCGGTGGTCGCCGCCTTCCGCCGGGCCTTGGCCCGGATCTGCGGCTGCCATCGCTTCTTCACCTCGCGCTCCAGACGGGCGGCGAGGTCCGGGCGGGGCTTCTTGATCTGGTCCTTCACGTACCGCTCGACGGTGCGCTGAGAGATGCGCAGCATCTGGGCGACCGCCTTTGTGCCTTTGAGCTGCTTGACCAGGTACCGCATCTGCGCGGGTGCACTCTTGGGCGCCGGGCGGGTGAATGCCTTCTGCACTGCGGCATCCAGGCCGTCCCCGATCAGGCTCATCGTCGCCTTCCCCTATTCTCCGTTGTCGACGTCGGTGACGGTGCCGTCCTTGATGTACCGGGCGAGGTTGAGCTCCGGGGCGTTGAACCGCTCGCGGACCTCTTCGCCCCACAGGACGGTCTGGGTGCCTTCGTGCTTGACCAGGCCGGGGTTGATGCCGAGTTTGAAGCCGCCGGGCAGCGGCTTGCCGTCGCGGTAGGGCAGGAGGTCCAGCGGGGTGGTGCCGTTGGCCGCGTAGACGACGCAGTCGGACAGGATCGCGACCGGGTACTGGCCGGTGAAGGCCGCGTGCCTGACGATCTTGCGGTGCAGGTTGATGCGGGTGCGGGAGATGACTGCCGCCCGGATGTCGGGCCGCCACGTCGGGCGGGACAGGGCCCGCCACGGCTCGCCCGGCCGCCAGCCCTCGCCCCGGGGCCGCTCGCGGAGCTTCCCCAGGCCGCCCTTGACCGTTGCCTTGATCGCCGAGACGACGATCGCCAGGTCCGGGTCGCGGTCCTTGTAGCCGTCCATCGCGGCGAGGAAGTCCTCTGGGGCGAGGTCGGCGACGACGCCGAGGTCGGCCATCGTGGCGAGGTAGGCGTCGCGCAACCGCTGGTACCAGCCGTCCAGGTAGCGGCCGTTGTCATACCGGACCCACGCCTCAATCGGGCGCACCTCGTAGCCGAGCTCCTGGGCGTAGGCGACGGTGGGCGTCGCGTACCAAGCCGGTCCCTCGGGACGCTCGCCCTTCGGGGTGAACGGGCTGGGCAACAGCGAGGCGTCCAGCTCCACCCACTCCTTGCCCACCTTCACGCGGGACAGGTCGACGTGGGACAGGTCGACCAGCCACGAGCCGGGCAGCTTCGGGTCGAACGCGGGGGCCTTGACGTGCATCGCCTCACCGAGGCCGACGTTCAGACCGTTCGCGCCGGCGGCGAAGGCCATGTTGACGTCGATGCCGACCAGGTGCCGCAGGGTGCACTCGGCATCGGTCATCGGCCGCGCCCAGTCGTACGCCTCCTCGAACAGCTTCTCGCTGGGGCCGCGCACATGGAACCGGGGCAGGTCCTTGAGGACCGGGTGGCCGTCGGGGACCTCGCACGGCGGCCAGTTCATCGGGTCGATGGCGTCCTTGCCCAGCGAGCCGGGATTGTGCTCGGAGTGCCGCTTGCCGTCGGCGTCCGGCTCGGAGGCGCGCGTCGGCGGGTGCAGCGCGGTCATCAGCTCCAGGCCGGTCACGGCCGTGGAGCCGCGCGGCGTCATCACCCGCGAGGCGTACACCCCCAGGATGCGGGCGAGTTCGGCCGGCGGGAGCTGTCCGACCTCACCCCAGTGCCGGGTGTCCAGCGCGTTCCACGACGGGATGCACAGCTGCACGCAGGCACGCTCCGAACCGGTGGCGGGGCGGTAAATCCTTGCCCACGGGCCCAAGCCGCGCTTGGTCAGCTTCCACTCCACCCGCGCGAGTTGCTTGATGACCTTGTGGCCCTCCGGGATCCGCCCGGCGTGCCTCTCTTCCTCCGTGAGCGTGACGGGCAGGCTGTAGCGCTCCAGCGCGGCCTCGGTGAGCACGATCAGCGGGTCGGCGTCCTTACCGGGCCCGGCGAGCTTCGGCTGACCGAGCTTGGCCTCGCGCAGCGTCCAGTCGACCAGAGCCGGGATGCTCTTGGCGGGCACGTCCAGGACCAGGCCGCCGGTGCAGTACGCCAACACCTTGCCGTCCTCGACGTCGACGACCGCCAGCGGGCCGTTCTCGAACCGTGGATCGGTACCGACCGCCGGAGTCCCGGCCGGGGCCGCCCTCTTCGCGCCGGGACGGCGCGACGTCGACGACGGCCTGGCGGTGCGCGCCGGACAGGGCGCGGCCGCCGGAGCAGCGGCGACAGGGTCAGGGGTCTGGGGGTTCTCGGTTGCAGTCATGACCGCAGCCTCGAACGCCTCCCCTGTAGACAGAGTCCGCGCTTCGGCCGGGTCGGCGAAGCCCGCCGGGCGGGGCACGCCGGGAGAGGGGTAGCGGGATGCGGCGACTTCGTCGATCACAGCGTCCGGAACCTCTGGCACTTCACCTGCCGGGCTGGGCGCACGGGTGAACGTGGCGGGCATCGGGGCAGCCGACTTCTCTGGCGTTTCGGGTGCCGGGTAGAGCTCCGCGAGCTGCTTGAGCAGCCGGGCGTACGCCTCACGTTCCGGGCCCCGCGGCTCGGTCGGCTTCTTCACCGACTCCCAGGCGGACACCGTGGCCCGGCGCACCTTCAGCGCACCGGCGACTTCGTCCAGCGTCAGGCCGTGCGCGACACGCAGCCGCTTGCGCTCCTCCGCCGACGGCAGCGGAGAGCGGGACGCGACCAGCGCGTCGACCGCGTCGAACAACTCGGACATGGAACACCTCCTGACCCACATTCTACCTCATAAACCGTAAGCTTCGCGTACTTTTACCGTACAAATCGCGTACGGATGACAGGTGGGGTCGGTGAGGATGGTCTTGGTCAGGGAAGGGCTGGAAACCGTCGCGTCACCTCAAGCCCCGGTGGGGAGATATGGGCGGTCGCATGCTCGGAGTAATCAGGGGGTCACGTGGGGTGGAAAGACGCGTTTGGCGACGCCATGAAGGAACTGGAGGCGATACGACAGCAACTCGCACGTCTCGATCGTCTCGATGACCCAACGGTCGGGCTGACCGCACTGCACGGTGACATTTCGCAGAGCCGCCTGAAGATCCTGGAGCAGCTCCAAGCGGGCGTCACCGGATTGCGGGAGGAAAACCGGGAGGTCCGTCGCCGTCAGGACCGGATGATCAGCGACCTGAATGAGACGCGGGGTGAGCTCCGGCGGCTCCTGGACCTTGTCGACGTCCTGCGTCCCTTCGCGCCGCCCGAGGGGACAGGTGACACGTCCGGCGAGGGCACGCAGGCCCGTCCCGAGGGGACTGCGCAGCCGCCCGCACCCGAGGCCGGCTACGGCTTGTCTGCCAGTGCCGAAGGTCATCCGTCCGTCTCATCCAACTCCGACTCCCAGGGGGAAACCATGGAGAACACTGGGCACCGGCCGCAGCCCGAGTCCGGCGAGGACCAGGACCTCGTGCTGAAGCGCGCCATCGAGGCCGCCTACCGGGGCACCGGCACCTCCGCCGGCCAGCCCTCTGCCGCCACGCCGCAGGCCTCCGCCGGCGCAGAGGATCCGCAGGTCGCCCACGGCGTCCTGCTGCTGAAGGCCGCCGGTGTGGCCTCCGCCGAACTGATCGCGCACCGCGATACCTGGGAGTGGCTCGCCGCCCTTGCCGTCGACCACAGCCACTTCCGCACCCCGCCCTCGGTGGAGGACATCAAGGAGGGCCGCGTCCAGACCGTCCTGTCCGGACGCTCCCTCATCGCCCTGCTCATCGAGCTGTGGAACACCCGCTCCACCGCCACCCCGCTGCAGGGCGACTGGGCACTGGCCATGACTACCTACAACCGCATCGCGGCCAGGCTCACCAACGTCACCGGACAAGGCGAGACCATCCGCATCGTCCTGGACGACGGTCTCCCCCAGGAGTCCGGCGACTGACCAGCACCGCACCGACAAGCAGACGACGGCTGCCCGGATCGATCCGGGCAGCCGCCCTGATTCGCAAGCTGGAAAGCGCGAGGGCCGCACGGTCAAACCGTGCAGCCCTCGACAGACGTCTGAACCCTGGGGTGTGGCCTGCCCTCTTTCGAGGGCTACCGGGGACGATCCCAGGGTCTTCGTCGCTCAGTATACCTACGATTGCCCCACCATGCACAGCACGCCGCCCACCAGCATCGAGCCGCCCGACGACAAGGCCGTCATCGAGCTGATCAGCCCCGACCAGCTGAACCCCTACCTGACCGCCTGCGCTGGTGACACCGCCGCCGCGCTCGCGCTGTACCGGTGGAACAGCGACCTCGCCGCGGCCTTCTTCGAACCGCTCGGGCACCTGGAGATCATGCTGCGCAACGCGCTCGACGCCCGGCTCGTTGCCCGCCAGCAGCGCCGGGGCCGCACCACCAAGTGGTATATCGACAGGCAAGTCCCCCTCAGTGGCAAGGCCCGCGGCGACATCGCCCAGGCCCAAGAGCGCGCCGGGCGGGGCGGCACTGCGACCATCCCGCACGGGAAGGTCATCGCGGAGCTGAGCTTTGGCTTCTGGCGCTTCCTGCTGGCCCGCCAGTACAAGACCAGCCTGTGGCCCGACCTCGCGGGCGCCTTCCCGCACGCCCCCAACCGTGCCCTGACCACGGTGGAAGACCCGGTCAAGCGGCTGCACCAGTTCCGCAACCGCATCGCTCACCACGAGGGCATCTGGCACCTGTCCCTCGAAGCCCGCCGGGACGATATCCAGACCGTGCTCGGCTTCATAGCGCCAGCCGCCGCGACGTGGATCGCCGACGCATCCCGCATCGACGACGTCCTCGCCCGCCGCCCCTGACCTCGAGCTCACGCCGTCCTGCCCAGCGGCGTCGGCTGCGGTACCGCGGCCTCCGCCCCCGCCGCCCGTTCCGCACGTGCCCGGCGCAGGGCCGCCGCGTGGGAGACGTCGGCCTGGCGGCGGCGCTCGATGCGGGCCTGCTGGATCGGGGCCGGCTGGTCGTTGGCCGCCGCCTCCGGCTCGGGGAACGACCGACGGCTGAGTGTCCGCATCGCCCGGGTCTGCCGCTCCACCGCCTCCGCGATCGACGGGTCGACGCGGCTCGGGGGCACGACGGCCTGGTGCGCGGCGAGCGCCTGGCGGAGGTATGCCTGGGAGCAACTGGCCATTGTGCTCTGGGCCGGGTGGCACGATGCCGAGGGCTACGACAGGGCCCGATGGGCAGTGCCGTTCCTGCGTAGCAAGCAGTCGGCCCCCGGAACGGCACAGTGAACACACGGTTGAACCCACAGTGGCGGGTATCCCGGCGGTGAAGCGGCGCCTCGGCCCGGCCAGCGGGTCAAACTCCTCCAGCGGGACGAGCGAAGCCGCGTCTACCGCACCAACCACGCGCTGTTGGAGCTACTCAGGAAACCCTTCGCTGTCACCGCCGCCCACACCGCGGTAAGCCTGGATACGGGCGCAGTGGCACCACGCCATCGAGCGGCGGGCAGCGCCGACCACGTGAACATGCTCGCGGTCGGTGCCGGGGTGGCAGCGGCAGGCTGACCGCCTGGCTGGCCCAGGAACGCTACCGCGACACGGCCGACATCATCTCCGAGCTTGAGAAGGCGGCTGCCTCTCGGGCTTCACGAACGCTCCGCTCGTGGAGATGCTCAAGACACTGCTGACAGGCCCCACCGGCATGAACCAGACCGCGGAGTTCATGGTCCGGCTGTTTCACGACGATGAGGAGGCCTTCTACGACCTCATCGTCGAACTCGGCGGTTATATCGCCTCCTGCATCGGCCTGCTCGCCACACGCATCAGCAGCCGCGACGACACGCTGGAGGCGCTCGACGACATGCTCAACTCGTTCTTCACCGGGTGAGCGCACCCTTCGCAGCGCGGACAAACAGGCACCCCGGCGGATCCGGGCCTGCCGGTACCCGTGACACCGAAGGCCGCTTGGGCTGACCATGACCTCAGTTCCCAGCAACAGCCTGCCCAGCTCCCGGCACGCCTTAACGGTGTCGAGATTTGCCGGCGACGACGCTTTGCGCTGCGCGAGGCCCACCCCGAGGTCCTGTGCCTGGTCGAGTACATCGACCAGGATGTCGCCGCCTGGCTGGGCCAGACCAGCCGTGTACCTGCCTGCTGCGCACCCGGCCGTGATCCGCGTCCGGTTCAGCGCACTGGCGGAGCCGGTCGGGTGGCGCGGTCGTGTCCGCAGCTGCGGTTGCTCGTTGACGGGCGGGGGCCGGCCGATGAGCAAGGGAGGCCGCCGGTGGGGCGGATCAAGAAGAAGCGCGCGGCGCGTGACGCGCGCCGCCAGCCTGGGGTCCAACAGCATGCGGCGCCGCCGTTCCCGCAGGCGGAAGTTGAGCGGGTCATGCGGCTGTGGGACCGGGCGGTCGACACCGGGCTGATGGCCGACGGCACGGATGTGAAGTACCACTTCACCCCGGACGGCAAGGTGCTCTCCGTCGCGGTCGGCAGGTGCTGGCCAACGGCGAACGGCTCACGCCGTCGGTGGCCGAACGGGCCAGGCGCCCCACCTGGGCGAGGAGTTCGGCGATGCGGCGGCCGGGGCGGGTGGGCAGCAGGAGCAGCAGGCCGCAGACGTACGCGGTGGTCAGGGCGAGAGCGGTGAGGACCCCGACCGCCGAACCGACGTCGTACCAGCGGGCGTCCAACGGCCCGTTGCGGCAGACGGCCATGAAGACGCTCCCGGGCAGTCCGATCGGCAGCGCGGTGACGAGGACCTGCACCAGCCACGCCCGATGCCGACCGGTGTGCGTGAGCAGCCCGCACCGGCCCGCAGCCATGCCCGCCAGGACGGCCGCCAGCATGTCGGCGCCGTGGATAACTCTCCAGCCCAGCCCTTCGCGCAGCCACCGCAGATTGGCCTGGACGACCGAGCCGGGCCCGGACCGGTACGCCGTCGCCCACTCCTGCGCCGTGACGACGATCCGCGCCGGCGGTGTCGGCTCGGCGTGGACGACCACGAACAGTAACAGACAGCCGATCCGGCGCAGTTACCGGGAGGCAAACGGCGCCCCCGCGCGCTCGGCCGCGGCCCTCTGAAGGGCGAGGCTGTACCCGAACAGGAACGAGAAGAGCAGATAGAACTTGGCGCTCACCGGGTCGTCACCAGCCACGCGGCGACCTCGTCCGGCCATGACGCCACCAGTTCGCCGCCCTGCCCCAGGTGTGGCCCGGCCATGGCCTGGACGTTGACCAGGAGGATGCCCAGCAGGGCGAACCCGCGCAGCGCGTCGACCTCGTCGACCCGTACGCCGGGCACCGGCGCGGATCGGGCAACCCGACCGTCGTCACCCCAGGCAGTCGGCCGGGGGTGCGGAACGCTGCTGGGGGGGAGCCGCGGGACACCACTCCCACCACTCCCCCGGCCCTCCGCCGCGAGCCGCATCAGCATGACGTCGAACTCAGGACTGCGCGTCCGCTCCGGCTGATCACCGTCCTGCCGGACGACACGGGTGAGCCTCCCGGCGCGCCACCACTAGACGTCCGGACTGACGGAGCGCCCGGTGCCCTCGAAGTTGGCGGTGGCGAAGGCGGCCATGCAGCGCCGGGACCAGATGGGCGGTCCCGATGGGTCGGAAGACCACCTGATGGCGGTGCGGCATGGCCACGATCGCCCCATTCGGGCCGAGGCCGCGCCCGGTGACGTCCTGGGCCAGTTCGTGCAGCGCCAGGACCCGGCTGGCGGTGAAGCGGGAGTGACCGACCACCATGTTGAGGCCGATGCCCCGGTATCCCTCGGGCACGGTATGGCTCTCCACGGGCAGTTGACGAAGGTTCCGCAGCCCGATGATGTCCCCGAGGGACGCCAGCGACTGATCGGTCAGCGTCGTGACGCCTTCCTCCTCCAGGGCGAGGACCTCGTACAGGCCCGGCGCGATGACGCGGGCATGGGTGTGGCGGATGGCATCCGGCTCGATGGTGTCCTGAGCGACCACCAGGGGCCGTGCGAGCAGCCGCTCGGCCGCGAAAGGCGAAAGGGACTCCTGGAGAGGTTCCACCTGAGGCAAGATCCGCATACGGCTGTCCTTCGACGGTGACGGTCGATGAGCTGAGGTGCTGAGTAGTTGCTGACAAGACGCAACGTGCACGGCGAGGAACGGGTTCAACTCCCGCCCGGGCAAGTGGGACAGGCCGCCACCTGGGGTGGGTGCGGAACTCCTAGGAACATCCCGACCTCCCTGGCCGCCCCCACGGCCAGCACGATGGGACACATGCGCAGCACGAGACGCGGCCTGCGGCTCGTCGCGGTGGGTCTGGCCCTGGCGGCGGCAGTGGCCTGCCGACAGACGGCCCCGGACGCCCCTGTTCATCGGCCGCCAACGCCCGGCCAGTCCGTCACGGACGACAAGAACGGAGCGACCATGCACCCCTACGTCGGCGTGTGGGTCACCGCTGACAACCACATCAGGCACGCGGAGAACGCGCCGGCGCCTACACCGGTCAGTACTGGGTGAAGGGAAACAAGATCGAGTATCTGGATGACACCGGGTTCACCGCGGACGGCGAGTTCGACGGTGACGTCCTGCACTACGGCGGATACGTCTTCTACCGCGAGGGCAGCCCGGCCCACCGCGAGGCCGTGCACGGCAGTGACACGGGGATACGGTCCTGAGGGGGCGGCCAGGCTGCGCGCCTGCGCATCTGCGGACCTGCGCATTCCCTGTCTGACCAGGGCTTTTGTCGATTGCGCAGCCGATCAGGACGACGCCTGCGACTGGGCGTCGGCGTACTGATGGGCCAGTGCGCGCCGACGCCGCTCGAAGTCATCGGTCTGCTCGGCGATCTGGGCCGGGGTGATCGGCTTGTTGTACTGAGCGGTGATCCCCCGGGCTGCGCAGTCCTGCGCGACGGCATCGGCCGACGGCGCCTCCGTGTGCGCACGGTGCTCGGCCCAGACGTTGTACATCCGGAACTGCAACGGGTAGCGGCGCAGCGTGGACGGGCTGACGGGCTTCCTTCCCCGCCCGAACATGCCCCGCTCCGCGAGGAAGGCGGACAGCTCATCGGCGCCGGGCTCACCACCGTGCTGGGCCTGGTACTCCCTCCACGCGAGGTAGTAGCGGTCGACGACGGTGAGGGCGTCCCCCGCGGCGCGCTCCTGAGGCGAGGGCTGTTCCGGCCCGTGCTCCTCGGCTGTCCGGGCGTCGGCTTCCTCGGTCTCCTCCCCCCGCTCGGGCTCCAACTCTGGCGTCGGCTCGCTTTCTTGTTGCTCGCTGAACCGCAATTCGGCGACGTTGTCCTGAAGTTCAACCTCGACGGCGGACTCGAGTGCGGGACTCTGCCGCTGTGACGGGACGCGAGTACGGGCCGGCTCGACCGTGAGCTGGATGGGTGGCTCGTGAATTCCGGCGGCGGAAAGACCGGCTGGGGCCGTCTCCCTCAACGGCACGCCGTAGCGGGCCAGGCGCAGTGGCATCAGCGATTCCACCGGGGCCTTCCTGCGCCAGGCGCGTCCGAAACGGGACCGCAGCTGCGCCTGGTAGATGAGGCGTTCCTGTTCCCGCCTGATGACCTGGTCGTAGGAGCGCAGCTCCCACAGCTTCATTCGGCGCCACAGCAGGAAGGTGGGGATCGGGGAGAGCAGCCAGCGGGTGAGCCGGACACCCTCCATGTGCTTGTCGGCGGTGATATCGGCGATCCGGCCGATCGCGTGGCGGGCCGCCTCGACCGCGACCACGAACAGCACCGGCATCACCGCGTGCATGCCGACGCCCAGCGGATCCGGCCAGGCCGTCGCGCCGTTGAACGCGATCGTCGCGGCGGTGAGCAGCCAGGCGGTCTGACGCAGCATCGGGAAGGGGATCCTGATCCAGGTGAGGAGCAGGTCCAGGGCGAGCAGGACGCAGATGCCCGCGTCGATGCCGATCGGGAAGACGTAGCTGAACTCCCCGAAGCCCTTCTTGATGGCCAGTTCACGAACGGCCGCGTACGACCCCGCGAAGCCGATCGCGGCGATGACGACGGCACCGGTGACGACCACACCGATCAGGATCCGGTGTCCCCGGGTCAACAGGGGTATTCCGTTCCCCGCGCTCACGTACCACTCCCCTCTCTCGCGCTCGCCCGCTGTCCCGGTCTCCCTATTACGGCGTAATAGGGAGACCGGAAGGCCGCACGCCTCACTGGTCGACGGCGTTGGGCGCCGAGTCGCGCTGCTGCTGGTGGTCGTTGAGGATCCGCAGCATCCTGTTGAACTCGGGGACGGTCATCGTCTGGATGAGGTGCCGGGCCAGTGCCGGACCATCGTCGTAGGGCAGCTTCGGCGTCGCGGTCTTCGCTCCCGTCCCGGTGGCGGCTGGGGCTGAGGAGCGCGGCGCGGTCCTGGCACGTGGTTCGGGCACCCGATCGGCCCGCTGACCGTCATCACCCTCGGCCTCGGCTCCTATTACGTCGTAATAGCCGGTGCCGTTCGCGGCGGCGGGCTCGGCGGGTACTGAAGGTGCTGGAGGTGCTGAGGAAGTCTGCGGCTGGTCCCCGAGCTTGCGTGCCTGCTTCTCCGCTTCCTTGGCGGCGCGCTGCGCCTTCAGCTCGGCCAGCGCCGCCTCCTGCTCGTGGGGCGGCTTGTTGCCGACAGCACGGAGCAGGTCAATGGGTTCCTGGCCGATCCGGGCCTGGAGTTCCGGGGTGAGGTTCAGCAGCGCGAGACGCTGTGAGACCCAGCCCTGGGAACGGTGCAGCCGCTTGGCCAAGGCGGTCTGGCTGCCGTGAATGGTGAGCAGCCGCTGAAGGGCACGGGCCTCGTCCAGCTCTTCGAGGTCCTGGCGGTGGATATTGGCGACGAGGGCGGACTCCAGGAGTTCCTCGGAGGTGGTTCCCTGCTCGTCGCTGACCATCACCTTGAGCATCGCCAGACCCGCTTCCCGGGCGGCGGCAAGACGGCTGCTGCCGTCGATGACGACATGGGTGGTGTCGGGTTCGAGGTCGGCTTCCCGGTCGGGGTTGGCCTTGACGTACGCGTCCCGGTTCATGACCGTGATCGCCTGCTTCTGGCCGTGGGTTCCCAGGCTGCCGGCGAGGTCGGTGAGATCCCCCAGTGCGGAGCGGGGGTTGTCCGGGTTCAGGCTGATGCGGTGCGGGGGGAGTTCCGTGGGCGGGGCGACGCCTTCGGTGGGGACGCCGGTGGCGGAGGCGACGGCCTGACGGCGTGCGCTCACCGGCCGTACTCCCCCGCCGAATCGGCCCGCGCCCAGCTGGTCGGCCTTGCTCACGAGACCTCCCGGGCCAGCGCGCGCATACCGATCGCCTGCTGTGACCTCGGCGCGTAGGCCAAGAGGGGCTTCTTCACTCGGACCGCTTCCTTCTGTTCCTTGAGGTCACCGATGAGTCCGACGACCCGTGGATCCTTTATGTCGACCCAGCCCTGGAGTGAGGAGGTGGCGATGTAGCCGCGGCGGGAGTCGTAGAGGTTCACGACGATACCGAGGTAGTCGATGTCCACTTGGAGGTCGCTGCGCAGGTCGTCGATCTGCGTGGTCAGGAGTTCATACGCGTCGGCCGAGCTGTCCTCGGCCTGGACGACGACCAGCGCGCCGGACTGACCCGGCGCTTCGCCGTCGCGGCGTCGGCCGTAGTAGGCGGCGGCGTCCATGCTGAGGCCAAGGCTCGGCGGGCAGTCGACGATGATGACGTCGTAGTCGGCTTCCAGAGGCGCCAGGGCCCTTTCCAGAGCGGCCTCACGGGCCCGCACGGCGGACAGGCGCACATCGAGGAGGAAGGCGTCATTGCAGGCGGGCAGGAGGTGCAGACGACCGCCGAAGGTCTCGTCGTCAACGGAGACGATGAGGTCCCGAAGGTTGCCCTTCGGATCACCCGCCATGTGGTTGGTGAGGCTGTCGCCGTTCAACGGCAGGGGAGAGGCCCCCAGTTGGTTGGTGAGGTGACACTGCGGGTCGAAGTCGACGAGGAGCACCCGCATGCCGAGACCGGGCAGATTCTCGATGTCGAGAGGGTCGCCGTCGTCCTGGGAGTCGTCCTGGATATGGACCTCGCTCGCCCGCAGCGCCTTGGCGAGGGCCTTGGCAACCCGCACGGGGTACAGGGAGTTGGTGTCCTCGGCGAGTGCTTCCCCGAGGCCCGCAGTGATCGCGGTCTTGCCCACACCGCCCTTCTGATTGCAGACGACGATACGGCGGGTGATGGAGGGACGTTCCACGTCGGGCGCCGGGTTGGTGTCCAGCCACAGCTGGACCGCCTGGGCCAGGCCTTGGGTGAGGGAGACCCGGCGATCCGCGGCGATACGGCGGAACTCCTCCCAATGGCCGGACGGAAGGAACGTCGAGAAGGAGTCGGCACCGGCGGTGTCGACCGAGGCGGGGGAGGCGGCCAGATCGCACCAGTCGACGATGCCCTGTTCGACGGCGGCCTGGATCTCGATGCCGTGCTGAGCGGCCCTGATCTTGAGGTTCTGCCGGAGCCATCCCGGCAGCTTGGACACGACCTTCTCGCGGTCGTTGGAATTGACTGGCGAACTCATGGAGGACACCATACTAACGCTCAAGATCCTTGGTGTCGCCGACACGTTAGTTTAGCTACTTGTTCGCCCGAGTGCCCGAACACGAGCAGCACCGGAAGCTATTACGGCGTAATACCTTCCGGTGCTGTCGAGCATGGACCCCGCCCTGCCCGGCGCGCATCGACCCGTGCTCCTCTCGTGTCCCGGGCTATTACGGCGTAATAGCCCGGGACAGCTACTGAGCCAGGAACTCAACCGCTGCGGACAAGGCCAGGCGTGCCTGGTGAGTGGTCGTCACCGGCCGGGCAGTGCGCTGCTCCAGCTTGCCCAAAGCACGGACAGCGGCACCCAGATAACGGTTGAGGCTGATCATCTGGGTAGGGGTGCTGCAACTGGACAAGACTTCCTCGACCTCGTCCAGCCAGTACTCCGCATCATCGTCCAGGACCAGACCGTCTCGGTGTTCCAAGAGCCCGCGCGCCACCGGCACCAGCAGATGATGCCGCTGCCGGGCGACTTCCTCGGCATGTTGTTCGGCCTCCCTCTGGCGCGCAAGGCGCCGCTCGACCCGGATGACAGCCTCCGGTGTACGGCGGACCGGGCCCAAGTCGGACGCATCCTCCGCCAGCTCAACGGCCTTGAGCCGCAGGGCCTTGTTGTACGCGGCGCTGGGTGCCTTCACCGCGAGCACTGGCGCAAGTTCGGCCCACTCGGCACCCGCAGCGCGTGCGTCAGCCACCGCCCGCGACTGGTGCGCATCGGCACGCTCCCGCAGGTACTCCCAGAGCTGGACGCGTTTAAGAGCGGCTTCCTTCTGTCGCTCCGGGGGAAGCCTGTGCAGAGCGCCCGCATGCTTCTCGACGTACAGGAGGGCACCGTAGACCTCATCGTCGGCCGGCATGCGCTCGACGCTGGGGTCCTCGGCATCCTCATGGAGTTGGCGGAGTTCCCCGACGAGTGCCCGAGCATCCAGCGTGCCGATCCGGAGCGGCGGCCTGACCAGCTGCTTTGTGGGGGAGTGGGACTTCCTGGTGCGACGTGCCATAGAGAAGAGTGTGCCCGCACAGAGTCGATTCACAGAATGTGAATCAACGACCGGGCCCCACGAACCACGGTCCGGTGATGGGTCGCTCCAGTCGCTGCCGCGGCTGTCGGGGTCACCTTCTGCTCGCCTTGTCCAGCTCGCGTTTCACGGCCTGCTCTCGTTTCCTGCCCGAACAGGTCCTCCTCAAGGCTGCTGTCGTCCAAACGGGAGAAGTCCTCCTCGCGTGCGATGTCCTCCTCACTCAGGCCCCATCCACACCACTCGCCCTGAGCCACGGCGCAATCGTCGAATGGAACGGCGGTACCCTCTCCAAGAGCGGCCCGCTGATCGTTCGCTCAGCGGAGGGCGAGCACTTCGGGTTCACCCGCCAGCCAGGGCTCTGCAGGGCGAAGTACTCGCCGACCGGACGTCGAGGGCTGCTCGCGGACCAGAGAAGTTCATCCCTGCGGAAGGCCACCTCACGGGCGGTCGCGTACCGCGACGAACCACGTCATAGTCCGGCCAGTTGGCCCTCTTCCGTGACCGGCGTGGCCACGACGACGTGGTCAGCGTGCCCCACCCAGTCCTTCGCTGTTTGCAAGGGTCGATTGTCGCTGGGGAAACCGCACCCCACGACCGTACTCAGACCGCTCTCACCGACCAGGACACCGGCGACGACTCTGGCGAGTGACACACAGGCGGTGATCCGGGGCCGCAGAGCAAGGAACACGTGCAGTCAACAGAGACCTTGTTCTCGGAGGAGAGGCCGGGGGGACCCCGAGCTAGCTCCCCCCGGCCTCATCGGCGTACGAGGATCGCAACGGCCCTCGCGGTTCACCGGAAGGTTGGGGGAGTGGTCACATAGGGAGCGAGGCGCGTATGTCGTCAGGCCGGGACGTTCTGCGGCGGTGGCGGGCCGAACGGGTCCACGGCCTCGACCCACGGCTTCTCCTTCGCCCGGTGGGCGCGGGGCTTGCAGCCCGCGAAGGGGCCCGAGAGATCACGAAGGGCGTTCATCACCGGTCCCAGATAGTCCCGGTGCCAGTTGGCCGACCCGCACATCCCGGAGCCCGGACCCGTCAGCTCACCCCAGGCGAGCCACAGGCCATGGAGTTGGGCGACGGCTTCCGGGTGCTCCCACCACACGCCACACCAAGGGGCCGTGGAGGTGGCCTCACGGCCGTAGACGGGCAACAGCACGTGATGCGTCCCCAGAGTGAGCTGCCGCAGCGTTTCGGCGTACTCCGGCCCTTCCAGATAGAGGATGAAGCGCGGTGCGGAGGGTTCCTCCGCCTCCGGAGCGGAGGTGGCGTCGGCGGTATCGGCCGTCATGGTGCTCCTTCCCGAGGTGCCGGTGTCCCTCAGCTCTTCACGAACTTCCACTGATGGTCATCGAGGTCGCTGCATCCATAGACGGTGCCATGCACATGATCTGCGTCTTTGTTGTTCCGTCCGACACCGAGGCATATGTCGCCGCCCTTCTGGCTGCGTATCCAGTAACTGCCATTGGGACGCTCGTCCAGCCACCAGAGCTGATCGTTGTCCTCCGTCCCGATGCAGTGGTAGGCCCCCACAAGCGTCATCGACGTCACGGAGCCGTAGTCCGGCAGATCCAGGCAGAGGTTGTCCGTGACATAGCGGATGAGGAAGAGATCGGCACCACCGGTGCCGCGGCCCTTACGGCTCAGCTCCAAGGCCCACGGCTGGTTGTCGCTGGATGACGCCTCACACCGGGCGGCGCGCACCTGGCCGTCCGGCTTGCCCTCAGCCGTGTTGGTCAGGTCGATGCAGAAGCCGAACTTCTGGTTCTTGATCAGTACGGGGCCGCGGGGGTGGTCGGCGACGCTGCCGGTCGCCGGTACTGTCCCCGAGGCCGCGTTCGCCGGCGTCTTGGCCTGTGCTGGTGGGGATGCCTTCGGTGTCCGGGTCGGTGTGGGCGACTTGGAGGCAGAAGCGGAAACAGAAGGCGAGGGGGAGGGGGAAGGAGGTGGGGGAGTGTCGTTGCTCGGCGACGGTGAGACCGCCGGGCCCCCTGCCCCGTCGCACCCGAGGCGGCCTTATTCCCCTCTCCGCCCTACGATCCGCCACCGCTGCCGAGGGACCAGTGAACCGATGACGAGGACGGCCACGCCGACGGCCACCCCTCCCATGACCAGGGGTCGTTGAAACAGCCCCGGTCCTTCGAACTCGTCATCCGACTGCGGTTGGTCCTTGTCCTTCCTCCGGCCGGATCCCCCGTAAAGACCAGGCCCCCTTACCGGACCCGGCACAGGACGCGAACTGCTGCCTGAGCCGGGGGAGAAGGCAGGGACCATGGCCCGCGGGCCCGCCGGGCGCCCCAGCACGCCCCCTTCCACACCGACATCGCCAGCGAGGTCGACATCCGGGAACGGCCTTGCCGCGTGGTCGGACTCCGCTGGGCGCAAGCCCATGGTGGCCTGCGGATCGACTGGCCCGGCAGGCTCGGCCACGGCCGCGGCCGCCATCGGATCCGGCTCCACAGGATCGGGCTCCTCGCCACTGACCGCGCCCGTCTCCTCCAGCAGCCTGCTGGAGCCGTCCGGCGCCACCTCGACGATGGCCACGTAGTCCGCGGACGGATCGGAGATGACAGCCGTCACGGACTGCACCCCGGCTGCGGGCGTACCCGTGCAGTGTGTCGAGGATCGCGACGTCAAGCGGCTCGCCCGGCACGACCGGTACCGGCTCTCCCTCGATGGCGGCGGTGCCGTCCCCGGAAATCACCACGGCCAGCTGTGCGGAGGACTCCGCCGCCGAACGGCCCGCTTCTTCGCCCAGGTTCATGTCCGTCCCTTCCCTACGGTGTCAGCCGCGTGACCTTGACCGGTCACAGGTCGGTGGCACGACAGCCCCGCCCACATCGCAACGGGCTCAGGGAAGAAACAGTTCAACAGCGCATGCGTAGGCCCGACCGGGCGGCGGGCTCCGGGTGGTGGCGGACCGGTGGCCCGCCACCTCACCTCACAGGGGCAGGGTTATGCCCAGCTGCTGCATCGCCGTCGACGGCGGACCGCCCTCGGAACGTTCGGTCTTGTAGCCCTTCACACGGGCCTGGAGGGTGCGCGGGTCGACAGCCTCCGCCGGGGCGCTTCTGGCGTACAGGCCGCCCGGCTGGCTGTCCCTGTCGTGCGGCAGCAACCAGAACACCCGCCGGCGGAAGGTGCCGGAGGCACGCGACGGCTTGGCGGTGGAACCGAGAAGGGCGTAGCCGACCATGCGTCCGTCACGGTGGTAGGCGGGCTTGCCCCTGCGAGTGGGCAGCCTGTCCAGGCTCTGACGGACGTAGTCGAGCTGTTCGATGTCCTCCAACCACACGAGTTCCGTCTCGTGGCTGATCTCGTCCGCGGTGATCAAGGAGCTCATGCACTGGCCTCCCGTTCGTGATCCGTGAGCAGTCCGATACCGGGGTAGTGCTTCCGCTGGTTGGACAGGATCATCTCCTTTGGCGAGGCCAGGCCTACGAGTTCCCTAGTGCGGGCGGCGAACGCCCTCGACGACATGGCTGGTGCTCCTTCATTGTGGCACCACGCCTTGTAGGCCGAGTAGAGCGCTGTCTGCTCGGCCCGCAGATCCGAGCCGAGCACACAGCACTCCTCGTAGAAGCGGCCGGTGTGGTCCTCGGTCTCGGCGTAGGCGGTGGTGGCGATCCGGACCCTCTCCGGGCCGGTGAGATCACGGTCGCCGGACAGGTAGCGGCGTGCGCCCGCGATCAGCCATCCCAGAATGCCCGGGCCCTCCTCGGTCACGAGGAGATCCGCCAGGTTGTCGATCTTGCGGTGGTCGGGGACGACTCGCTCGAACGGGATCAGCCGCATGCGCCGCCAGAACGCGAACCCGCCGGTGCCGACTTCCGGCCGGTGGTTGCCCAGCAGCCACAGTTTGTGGGTGGGTTCGAAGCTGAAGAAGTCCTGGCGCATGCGGCGGGCCTTGATGCGGTCGCCGCCGGTGAGCAGCTTGACGCGGGCCTCGTCGAACTTGTCTCCCGGCTTCACCTCGGAACAGACGATGACGCGTCTGCCGTGCAGCTCGGCCAGGTCGGTGGGGTGCCCTTCGTAGGGGCGGGCCATCAGGAAGCCGGGCGGGGCCGCGTCGGCGTAGTCGCCGAGAAGTTTCATCAGCACGTCCAGCAGCACGGACTTTCCGTTCTTGCCCGCGCCGAAGAGGAACGGCAGGACCTGGCCGCCGACATCGCCAGTGATGGAGTAGCCCAGCAGCAGTTGCAGGTACGCGATCATCTCCCGGTCTTCGGCATCGGATCCGAAGGTGTCCGTGAGGAATCGTTCCCATCGAGGAGTCGCCATCAGCTGCGGGCCGACCGTGGTGGAGCGGGAGTGGAAGTCCTTGTTGGGGTCGGGGCTCTTCATCAGACCGGTATGCAGGTCGACGATCCCGGCCGGAGTGCACAGAGCGTAGGGATCGGCGTCCAGGAGCGCGGCGTTCAGCACCATGCCGGGCGCGGACTTGGCCTGGGTGAGCATGGCGTTGATGCCCGTGGTGGATAGGGCGCGGCGGCGGTGCTGGTGAAGGGCCGTGGTCGTGAAGACGCCACGCGGGTCGTGGGTGGCGATGGCCTCGGCGAGGTCTCCGGCCGCCCACAGCACGGTGTCGTCGTCGTCGATTTGCCAGCGGGTGGTGTCCCACCGGTACCAGCCGATGCCGGGTACGTGGCGGTAGTCGTTGGCATAGAGCTTGACAAAGAGCTTGGCGTTGCCTCGATCGCTGAGGGTGTCGGGCAGCAGTCCGTCAGCGGTCGCCTCTCCCTCGGCACGCGGCTCGGCGTCCGCCTGGGCGGGGAGGGGCACCGTCGTGGTGGGGGGCTCGGGGCGGGCCTGGGCACGGATCTGGGCGGCCACCGCTTCAGGATCGAAGTCGAAGAGGGTCCCGGTGTCATTGCTCGGTGACGTCATGGGCGTCCCTCCCTCGCGTGGAGGGGGCGTTTACGCCCCGAAGCAAGGCCACTGCGGATGATCTGTGCCGCACGGCGCTCCTGGCCCGGACGGGCGCTTACCGCCGCCTGGGTCAGGGCCTGTTCGGCCGCCTCTTCCGTGAGGCGGCCCGCAGCGACGAGACCTCCGAGGGTGTACGCGGCCCGGTTGAGCGCGTCCGAGAACCCGGCGCCTTCCGCCACCTGACCGCACGCCTCGACAGGGGCCAGCACGGCAGAGAGCAGACTCTGAAGACGGTCACGCCCCCCACCTGCGGCCAGGACAGCCTGCCGGGCCCGAGGGGGGACCGAACGGGGCGTGGGGATGTTGGGCGCGGGCAGGTGGCCGGTGCGCTCGAGTTCCTGGGCTAGCCAGACGGGGAGGGTAGCGGGCTCACGGACCGTACCGACCGGCATGTACGTTCCGGCCTTTGTCGTGGTGCCCGGGGCGACGATGTAGCCGCCGTGCGCCCGGACATCCACCTGCCAGGCGAGCGCGGCACCCTGGCTCGACCCGGAGGAGCAGCGCCAGCGGCGGTTGTCCGTGGTCCGGTACCAGACGTGCAGGCCACCCGACGGGGTACGGACCCGCAGCGTGGTGTCGTCCTCGGCTGGGCTGGGCCGGCCGCGCAGCGCAGCCAGGACGGCAAGGGTGTGGAAGCCGTTGGCGAGTCCGGTCAGATCGATGTGGTCGGCGATGGGGATGCCGGGCAGGATCCGATCCCTGCTAGGGGGCTGAGTGGAATGAGCGTCGATGTCGATGACAACCAAACGTGCTGGGCCGCACGCGATACCGACGCCGAACTCCGGGTGAGCACCCCACCACTGGGAGATGCGGCGCTGGTCGAGGGTAGCGGCGTGGAAACCGTGACACCAGCGGCCTGCGGGGAGACAGGGGCACTCAGCGGGGGTGTGCGGAGTCGTACGGCAGTCCGTGCAGTTCGCGGCCGGGGTCTTGCGGCCTGCGGCAAGGGGGTGCACCGGCCAGCCTCGGCGTGCGCACCACCTGGCGGTGGCCAGGGCGGCAGCGACTGAGGTCTCAGGGGTGGATTCCCTTGAGTCGCTGACGGAAAAGCGCAGCTCAGCAGGCATGTGCACCCCCTACCAGCGACCGAAGCGACTCAATGACAGACACAGACTAGCGAACGTGGTCGGTGAGATTGCGGAGCACTTGCAAACGAATGCTGATGTCTCGTCCCTGACGGGCCCTCGGTACGGCCCTCGGTTCCCTCAGCGACCCAACCAGCGACCCGACGGAGGGGCAGCGACCGAAGGCCTTTCAGTCGCTGTTTTCGGTCGCTAGAAAAACCGCAGGTCAACGGCTATGCCAAGGACCAATCAGCGACTGAAGCGACTGAAGGTCCCTATATATACACACGCGCGCACGCGCGTGAATGTCTTCATATACCCAGAACTTGAGTCGCTTCAGTCGCTATCACTCTTGCAACCCTACGTTGACCTGCGGTTTCTCCAATACCCACACAGCGACCAAAGAGTCGCTCAGTCGCTGCTCCTTCAGTCGCTGCCCGCTCTCTGGGCCTCTTCAGGCCCCGCTACGGGGCAGCGACCCAGCGACTCAGCGGCTGAAGGACTCACCGCCGAGAGACTGAAGCACAGTCGCAGCGACTCAAGCGATCGAGCACCGGACCACCGGACCACCCGCTCTCCGCAGGCAAGTCCCGACAGCGAATCGAACCGGATGTACCCGGACGCCGTTATGGCGGCGAGGCGGTCGCCCACGCCGTGAATCGCGGCCTCGCCGCCCCCAGGTGGGGACCGGACGGCCGGCTGCCCGACATGTACATGCGAGGACGAACGTAGTATGCAGCCCTTTGCCTACCTTGCCGACCCTGCTGCGGACCTCTCTCTGCGCCTCTCGGAATCCGTGGGTCTGGGCACGCGGGTCCTGTTCGCGTACCAGCACTCGGACGGAGGAATTGCCCCGCAGCAGAGTTTCTCCCCTGTCGGCACCGCGCTGGCTCTGCTCGCTCTCCACCTGGCGGACCCGTCCGCCCGGACGGGCTTGTCGGCCGTGGCGTCCCCCACCTGTGCCGGGTACAGAACCCGGACGGCGGCTGGGGCACCCGCCACCCGCGGTCCGAGCCACTGGCGACCGCGCACGTCGTGGACGTCCTCGCCATCATCGTGCCCCAGCTTGCCGCTGGCACCATCGCGGCCACCGCGCCCCTCATGGACCGCATCGGCGGCCTGGAGGCCGGACTGGCCTGGACCCGAGCGACCGCCACCAACGGCTGCTGAACGCCCCGCCTGCGACCCTGGAGACCCTCCCGGCACCCCGGATGCCCTTCACCGCGGGTGCCGTACATCGGCTGCTGGGTCTCCACCTGCCCGCCTACGCGAGCATCACGGCGGGCCGGGCATCCTCACGCTTCCGACGGCTGCCACGGGTGCTGGACCGACAGCGCGGCGCCGCACTGTCCCTCCTCCGGGAGATCTACGACCACGAAGGCGCGACCGGGGCACTGGGCGGCGCCCCCTGGATCACGAGCCGGATCTGTGTGGGCCTCCTGCGCTCCGGACTTGCTGAGGACATCGCTCAAGCGGCCGTCAAGTGGCTCAGGGCAACGGCGAGTCCGCAGGGCACCTGGAACCTCGCGCCCCTGGACGTGAGACGGGCGAGCCTGGCCGCGACGGCGCTGGTCGACGCTGGCCATGGCGGCGACCACCGGCTCAGGGCCACGAGGGTCATGCTCCCGCGGCGCCCAGCAGGCAGCACCCTTCCCCGGCCCGTCGTGGCCCGCGGGTGGCTGGAGCCCCCGGCGGTACGCCGAGCTGGCCGACGACCCTCGCCACCGCCGAGGCCGTCCCGGCTCTGGCCCGCCTCTCGGGAAACAAGGGCGACGAGAACGTCGGACGAGGGGCGGCGTGGCTCTGCGCGCAGCAAGACTCCGCGGGCTCGTGGAGTCTCGCCGTACGCGACACCGCACCCGGGCCGCTCGGCCCGTGCACCGAGCTGACGGCCCGGACGGTGCTGGCCCTCCTCGACTCGGGACGTGACGCGCGCGACAGGCATGTGGCGAAGGTGCTGCGCTGGCTGTTCCGAAGACAGGAGCCCGACGGCTCCTTCCGCTCCCTGTGGTACCGCGGCCGCACGATTGCCACGGCCACGTTAACAACTGCTGTCGTGAGTCCTCGATAAAGCCACGGCGCCGTGAAATCATACGGGTGTGGGCAGGTTGATGGGATGGTGGGCGCGGCGGCGTACTGCCCCGCAGCCCGGTTTGGTGACAGCAACGTCGATGGACGAAGTGCTGGTCATGTCTGCCGAGGCGGGCAACACCTCAGCGCTGTGCCGGCTGGGCGACCAGCTCGTGCGGCAGGGAAAGGCAGCGGAGGCCGAGCACTGGTTCCGCAAGGCAGCCGATTCCGGGAGCACCGACGGCATGAATAACCTGGGATGCCTGCTGGTCCAGGAGGGCCAACTGCCGCAGGCAGAGAGCTGGTTGGCCAAGGCCGCTGAGCGCCGCCATCCTGAAGCGATCGACAACCTCGCCTACGTGCGGTCACGGCGTCACGGCACCTCGTGATGGTGACGCCCATCACAGCGCGGTCAGCTGCTTGTACCAGCGCGCTACCAACTTACGGTCCTCCGGCACACGGAGGATCGCGACGCAATCCTTCCTCTGCCGAGAACCCATGATCGAATGGACAGTCCTGAACCGCGTGATGCCGCCGACCGTGAACGGACGGTGGTAGTTGAGCAGCAGATCATCGCGCAGGCGGTCAAGCTGGCCCCCGTGCCCGCGTCCTGTGAGCAGACCGACCCCGTCCGCCAACTGAAGCTCCTGGGCGATCTTCTCGTACAGCCCGTGCATCGTGTGCGTGGCGTGGTCATCGCCGCGGAACAGTACATGAACGGGGCGGCCCGCGAGGGCGAACCGGAAGGCCGGGATTGCAGCGATCAAAGACAGGTCCCTGTCATGGTCGAACAGGCTCTCGTTGCCTATGAGGGGCCGGAACGCGGCAATGGTCTTGCGCGCACGCCGAGCCCTTCGCCCTTCCGCCTCATCGATCATGGCCAATGCGACGGCCAGGTGGGCCCCGTCCATCCGGACGCAAGCCGAACGCTGGACAGTCTCGACGATGAGGGCTATGTATTCTGTCTCTGAAAGCGACATCGTGGCATTCTTGCAGGACCCCAGCCAACGTGGCTGATGTACTCGACTCTGCCGTACCCCTGCCAGCGACCCTCCGGCCGAGGGGTTCCGCCTCTTCTCCCGCCCCCGCCCCCGGCTCCGTGGCGGGCGCACCCCGAGGAACGCCGCGTTGAACCCGTAGTCGCGGTTGTTCGCCACCGCGAGGATTTCGAGTCTGTCACCCGCCCGACAGCCGTAGGTGCAGCACACCGGGCGCCCAGCAGACCCCAGGTTCGCCCCACTCCTTGTCCCGTGCCACCTTGGCACAGCAGCAGGGCGGACGCACTCGCGATGCCGACCTTCGTCCCGTTCCTCCATCCGACTTCCTGGCGCGAGGCTGCGCTGCGTTCACGACCGCGAGAGTCGTCGTTGCATTGACTCAGCTACGGCAGACCGTGGCGACGCGGTTCCTGAACCGCGTCGCCACGGCTCCGCCTCACCGATGGCGAGAAGGACCGCTCTTCGCTTCGTCCGTCCCGTCAGCCGCAGAGGACTCAGCAGGCGGAGCTGCCGCTCGAATGCCGGGTCCTCGAAGGCTCTGCACGCAGCGGCCACCGTGAGGTCCACGTCCTCGGGGACCGGCCATGGCGAACGAGGTCAGGGCCTCTTCCGTGGTTGGGTCGATCGTCTCCAGGGTGCTGCCGGAGTGGGCGGCGACCCACTCTCCGTCGATCAGCAGCTTCTTCGCCTCGCCCTTCAGGAACGCCGGAGACGGACGGTCGGCCGGGGCGAGCTTCAGCGGAACGGACATGCATGGGTCTGAAAACAAACTTGTTTGTTTATATTGATCAGAAACTCATGGGGTTCTCGTCCAGGACGTAGCGAACGTGCGGGCCGCCGAAGTAGCCGCGGACGATGTGCGGCTGGCGCTGCCGTCGGTGGAAGAAGCGGCGGGTTTCGGCGGTGAGTTCGGCGTTGACCAGCTCGTCAGGGTTGAGCTCGGGTGAGTAGGGCGGCAGGAAGTGCAGCTCGACGTCGTCGGGGTGGGCGGCGAGCCAGTCGCGGACCTTCTTCGAGCGGTGGGCGGAGTGTCCGTCGACCACGAGGTGGACCTTGTGGTCGAAGTGGCCGGCGAGCCGGTCCCGGAAGCGGCACATCACCTCGGCGGTGAAGTGCTCGGTGAAGACCATGAAGTGCATCCGGCCCTTGGTGCTGATCGCAGACATCGCGTTCACCGAGAACTGGTTCCCGCTCCGCCGCACCACGGGCGTCTTCCCCTTTCCCGCTCCAGGTGCGGCCGGTGACCTGGTCGGACCGGATGCCGACCTGGTCGGCAAAGAGGATCTCACCGCCGTCGGCCTTCGCCTTCGCTCGGACCTTCGGCCAGGTCTCCTGATGCCAGCGCGCCACGGCCTCGGGGTCCTGCTCGACGGCCCGTTTGTCCGGGCGCTGGAAGGACAGCCCCCAACGCCTGAGGTACTTGCCCACCCCCGGTTAGGTCAGCCGTACCCGGTACAGCTTCGTGATCAGCTCGCCGATCAGCCGCCGCGTCCACAACTGCCCATTCACTGGCCGTTTCAAAATGACCTGCAGGTGCGGTCGCGGAAGATCATGCGTTGAGAGCATCGCTGATCCTCGCAAGTGAACGGAGTCCGCACCGATGGCAAGGTCCTCTGGCGTCATGCAGTCGGTCACGTTCACGGCCTGGCGTGACTGTCCTCCCGGGCAAGACCGCGCCTCCAATCGGTACTACGTCACCCTGGCGGAACTCCTGGTGCGTCTTGGAAGCTTTGGGCTCGATCTCACCTGGTAGGTGCGGATCTACGATGCCCAACTGGTCACCAGGTTCGCCGAGATCGAGAAGGCTTCCTCCGGCGCCGGGATCGGGACCCTGGAGCTGCTGGCCCTGGTCGCGCCGGACCTACAGTTTGTTGACGGGGACTTTGCGGGGTATGCAGGCGATGAGCTGAGGGTGGTGCTGCGGGAGTTCGACAGCACGAGCTGGGACCTCTGCACCGCCGATGCCTCGGTAATCCGGGAGATCCGCCGACACTCCCCGGACGCAGTGCCGACTCCTGAGGATGTTCTCCAGGAGATCCCCTGGCGGACCGACCAGCGGGAGATGTGATCCATCGCGCCAGTGCGAGAAGAGCGTGTCGGCTGGAGTCCGCCAGGCACGTCGGGCAGGCTCGGCCGGGTGTCTGCTGATCTCGTCTCTGACGATCTATGGGGCGCATAGCCCCGCTGCTGCCGCCTCGGCCACCCCGCCGACACCGCCACCCGGGCCGCCGTCCGGTCCCGGATCGAGCCGCGCTGGCCGGCATTGTCTATGTCCTGCGCAAGGGTGTGAGCTGGCGCGACGTTCCCGCCCAGGTCGTTGGCTGCTCAGGTGTGACCGCTTGGCGCCGTCTACGGGACTGGACCGAGGCGGGCGTGTGGCCACGCCTGGACGAGGTCCTCCTGGCCGAGCTCCGCAAGGTCGGCCGGCTGGACATGGAGGACGCAGCGATTGACGGCTCCCACATCCGCGCGGTCAAAGGGGGAACCATGTCGGCCCCTCGCCGGTCGACCGGGGCCGCCCCGGGTCCAAGCACCACTTGATCGTCGATCGACACGGCACCCCGCTCGCCGTCTCACTGACCGGCGGCAACCGACATGACGTCACGCAGTTGCTCCCGCTGCTCGACGCGATCCCAAACGTCCACGGTCTGCGTGGTAGGCCCAGACGCCGACCCGAAGGCTGTACGCCGACCGCGGCTACGACTACGACAAGTACCGCCGTCTGCTGTGGCAACGCGGCATCAAGCCCGTCATCGCCCGGCGCGGCACTCCGCACGGATCCGGGCTCGGCCGCGTCCGCTGGGTCGTGGAGCGCACCTTCGCCTGGCTCCACCAGTTCAAGCGCCTACGCATCCGCTACGAGCACCGTGCGGACCTCCACCAGGGTCTGCTTGAACTTGCCTGCAGCATCATCTGTCTCCGCCGCCTTCACAGGTCTTTTTGAAACGATCAGTAAGGAGGTCCCGAGAAGCGGATGCCCGCCGACCTGCCCGAGATGGTGCTGGAGGTCAACTCCTGGACCCCGTTCCTGACCGACTTCACCCACGTCTCCGCAGCCGGCTCCCGCATGGACGACCTGTCGCTGTCCGTGGCCGCCGTGCTCACCGCGGAGGCCACCGACGTCGGCGTGGAACCGATCGTCCACGACGGGGTCGACGTGCTCTCCCGCGACCGGCTGTTCTGGGTCGAACAGAACTACCTGTGCGCCCAGACCCTCAGTCTCGTCAACGCCCGTCTGGTCGACTGCCACATGCGTCTGCCCCTGGTCCAGGCCTGCACGGCATCCTGGTCCCGGGCACCCAGCGCGTTCCTGCTCCATCCTGGATGGCCTCCTCGAACAGGAGACACCGCTGCGGCCGGTCGAGATCACTTTGGACACGCACGGCTCCTCGGAGGTCGTGTTCGGTCTGTTCAGGCTCATGGGCTACCAGTTCTCCCCGCGCCTGGCCGACGCGGGCAGCGCCATCCTGTACCGTGCGGATCCGGATGCCGACTGCGGCCGCCTCAACGAACTGACCCGCGACAGAATCAACCTCAAGCAGATCACCATCTACTGGGACGACATGCTCCGGCTGGCCGGCTCCCTGAACTCCGGCACCATCAAAGCCTCCGAAGCCCTGCGCGTACTGGTCCCCGGCGGCAAGCCCACCCCCACCGGCAAGGCCGTCATGGAATTCGGGCGCCTGCGCCGCAGCGCCTACCTGTCGTCGTACTTGACCGACGAACTGCTGCGGCGCCGGGCCAACACCCAGCTCAACCGGCAATAAGTCCGCCACCAGCTCGCCCGCCGCATCCTCCACGGGCAAAAGGGCAGTTCAGGCGTGCATACAGGGAGGGCCAAGAAGATCAGTTGGGCGGCGCTGGGGCTGGTGCTCGGCATCGTGATCCTTTGGAACGCGGTCTACTTGCAGCAGATCATCGCCGAGATGCGGGCCGAGGGGCACCACGTCCGCGACGAGGACATCGCCCGCCTCTCACCGCTGATGTTCGCCCACATCAACTTCCACGGCCGCTACGCTTCGCCCTGCCCGCCGAAGTCCAGGGCGGTGAGGCGCTGTGTCAGATCCGATGATCTATGGCACTCCATGCCTAATGGGCTGTGAGACGCGAAATGAGCCCCTCGTCTCACAGCCGATACCGTGCAGATTCAGACATTGCGCTGATCCCCAAGGCCGAACATGGCTGACATGGCCTGGTGGACCTCGGTGGTCCTCCATGACGTATGACCACTCCTGGATGTCTTACAGGTTGTTCGCGTAGAAGCTGGTGAGTCGTTCGACGGCGGCGTCGACGTATTCGGGTTCGTCGTACATCTCGTAGTGGCCGGCGCCGTCGATCACCATGAGGTCGACGGGGTTGGGGGCCAGCTTCCACAGCTGCATGCCGGTGTCGTAGGAGCCGGTGTTGCCGATGCGTCCGGCGAGGATGACCTGCAGGGGCTGGGTCATGAGCCGATCGGCCAAGTGGAACGCGTCGTAGCCCAGCAGGAGGGGGTCGCTGCGCAAGAGGCGCCGGTTCGTGGAGTGCTCGTTACCGCCGCGCTCGGTGCGGTAGTAGGTGACGGCCTGAGTGGTGTCGATGTCGGTCAGGCCCGCTGCCGCGGCGTCCTCAAGAGTATCGGGCAGCCAGTTCACGCGGGTCGTCTCGCCGGAGCGGGCCTCTTCGGTACGCGCGTCGGCGAGGGCGTCGAGTGCTGTGGCCGGACCGTCGGGCTGGAAGCTGCGGAACGCGGTGCCCATGTTGACGGGGACGACCGTGCCGACCGCCTTGATGCGGTGGTCCGTGCGGGCAGTGTGCACGGCGTAGCCGCCACCGGCGCAGATGCCGAGGACGCCGATGCGCTGCGGGTCGATGCCGGGGGTCGTGGTGAGTACGTCGAGGGCGTAGGAGATGTCCTCACCTCGGCGGTAGGGGTCTTCCAAATCGCGGGGCTCGCCCTCGCTCTGGCCCTGATGGGCGGGGTCGAGGACAAGGGCCGCGATGCCGCGGGCAGCGAGACGGGAGGCGTAGTTGGCGCCGATCTGCTCTTTGACGCTGCTGCCCGGGGTGGAGAGCACCACGGCGCGCAGCGGTGCGCTGCTGTCGGCGTTGTCGGGCAGGTGGAGGTCCGCGGCAAGGTTGATGGGACCGCGCGGCATCGTGAGGTGCCGAAGCATGCGTGGCTTCTTTCGTGAGATTATTGTTCCACAGGAGTCCAGTACAAAATAGTGTCTTGTACGACTTAGAACTAATACGAAACTGTACCACATGGATGGAGGGGCGCATGTCAGTCGACGGGGCGCAGCTGTGGACGCTGAACCAGCGGTTGCTGGGCGTCGTGATGGATGCCTGCACGGGGGAGCTGGCGGAGCTCGGGTTGGAGACGAAGGAGTTTTTCGTCCTGGCCGAGGTGGAGGCATCGCCGTACCCGGCCGAGATCGCGACTGCGCTGCTGCTGCCCAAGGCGAGCGTGACGGTCTACGTTCGCAACCTCGTCGCCAAGGGCTTTGTCCGCCGCGAGATCGACGAGGCGGACTTGCGGCGTCATCGGCTTGTACTGACCGCTGAGGGCACGCGAGCACGCGATCGAGCACTTGCGGCCCTCGCCGCGGAGTACGACCGCAGGCTGGCGAGGGTTACCCCCCAGGACCGCGTCGAGCTGCAACGCATCCTCAAAGCGATGCTCGCCTCGCCCGCGTCAGGCCGTATGCGCGAGTGATCCGTCGGTCCGGGCGATGGTGAGCTGCCGCAGTGGTCCGAAGTGGGCTTCGATCGGACTCGCCCAGGATGCATAAGTCGGGGTGAAGCACAGCTCGACCTCGTTCTTCCCTGCCCAGCGACGGATGTCGGCGCCTTTGCGGGCGGACAGGTTGTCCAGGATCACGTGGATCGGGGCGCCGTCGGGCCGGGCGGCACGGATCGACTTCAGCGCGGCCGGCGTGTTGGCGGCACCCTTTCTGGGTAGGTCGACGCCCCACAGGGTGCCGGCGCCGACCGAGCAGCAACCGTGGGAAGTACATGGGGCGTCGAAAGCGACGGTGCGTAGCTGGGCGCTCAGAAAAGTGACCGCCACCAGCGATATCCAGAAGCGTCGCGAAGAGATTGCTGTCAACTGCTTCCGTGAACTACGTGATTGTCGAGGGCGCGGAAAAGGGAACAACGATGTCAGCCGCAGAATTCCCTGACGGCGTTTCTTTCTTCGGGCTGTTCTGCAATGTGTTCGAGTTCGAGGCTGAACTCATCAAGAGAATCCACATCTACTCAAGAGAATCCGCATCTACGTGGACCCGGACTTCGCCAACACGCATGCTGAAGGTGTGGTTTGGGGCAAGTCGGTGCAGGACAGCATCGCCAACCTGTGGCCCAGCCTGCATCGTGGTGTCGCCAATGGTACGCGGGGCCGCGTGGCGACGAGGCACAGTGCTCAATTCCTCGGCGCCCGCACCGAGGGATGCCTCGCCGAAGCCAGGCTCTCGCTCGCACGACAACTCGCCGCTACGCGTACCTCCGGTGCCGTATCCGCGCTCCGATCCTGTTGGCGCCCCGCCGTATGCAAGTGAGATGATATCGACGGCATCTCATCTCACTTCGCGGGAACTGGAAGTTGTCGTTCTTTTCTTCCCTTAGTATCAAATCATCCTTCCTGTGCACATCTCTTCCGTCGCGTGAGGAGATCAGGGAAACCCTCCGGGTCGGCTCATGCCCCCGCATCGCCCGACGAAATGCTGCGCAAGATCGGATGGTACGGCCGCCCCTTTGATTTACGTACTGATCGAGAGGATTAAATCCGTGGACTTCCAACTGGCCGGAAAGAATGCCTTGGTAACCGGAGCCAGTCGTGGCATCGGCGCGGCCGTCGTGAGCACACTGCTCGGCGAGGGCATGCGAGTCGTCGCCGGCTCGCGCACCGTCTCCAAGGAACTGGCCGCCTCCGAGGCGATCGCCGTGCAGGTCGATCTCTCCGAGGCCGACGGCCCCAGCCGCCTCGTTGAGCAGGCCCTGGCCGAGCTGAGGGAGATCGACGTCCTCGTCAACAACGTCGGCGGTGGTGACAAGGACCTGCTGACCCGGAACGTCGGGGAGGACAAGGGCCCAGTCCTGAGCTTCACCACCTTCGACGAAGAGCAGTGGCAGCGGATGCTCGATCTGAACCTGCTCAGCGCCGTCCGTACCACGCGTGCTGCATTGCCCAGCCTCCTGCGGCGCAAGGGGTCAGTCGTGAACATCTCCTCCGGAGGCGCCCGCATTCCCTACACCTCAGTAATGCCCTACGCCAGTGCCAAAGCAGGGTTGAACGTCTTCAGCAAGTCGCTCAGTGAGGAATTCAGCCCGCAGGGTATGCGGGTGAACACCATTTCTCCCGGCCTGGTCCGCACCCCTCTGTGGGAGGACCCGGAAGGACAGGGCGCGATGCTCGCGCGCCAGCTGGGTGCCCCGCACCAGGCATACCTGGCGCAGCTACCGGGCCGGCTGGGAGTCTCCATCGGCCGCATGGTGGAGCCCACCGAGGTCGCCGCGCTGGTCGCCTTCCTGGCTTCACCCGTGGCCAGCGGCATCACCGGCGTCGATTACAACGTCGACGGCGGTCAGATCAAGACCGTCTGACAGCCGGACAAGCACCTGCCACGCACGCCGCAGCGCGGGGGCAGGACCCGGCTGGAGCACGTCGAGATCAACGTCGCGACGTCGCAGCCGTGCGCCGTGGGCGTCTCGAGCCCGGCGCCACCGGCACCGATACCGGCACCATCGGGACCTCCGTGCCGCTTGGAACGACTGCGGCGCACCGGCGATGTTGCGGTACCGCATACCGGACGGGGTGATGCGCCTCGCCGGGTCGAAGCCTTCTGCCGCGGCCCGGCTCCTGGGCCTCGCCCGCCCGGCACCAGCGTTCTGTCCGTGCGGCACCACGCCGCGACCGCTCACCGTTGCTGCCGCCGGTTGAGCGGGAGACCAGCGATGCGCATAGGTTGGTGAACCGGATGACATCGATCGCTTCACGGAGGTGAGAGACGGGGTGGCCGAATCCAGAACAACGAGCCTGGACGGGCTCCGGGCTGACGCGAGGCACAACAGGACGCGCATCCTCGTCTCGGCCCGGGCCGTCTTCGCCGAGCACGGGATCGACGCGCCCATGGCGACCATCGCCCGACGGGCGGGAGTGGGCGTGGCCACGTTGTACCGGCGTTTCCCCACTCGGGATGCCCTGGTGCGGGCCACGCTCTCGGACGAGCTGGAGATCTGCGCCAGGGCACTCACCGAGGCGCTGGCCGACCCGTCCCCGTGGGAAGGCTTCCAACGGGTGGTCGAAACAGTTTGCGAACTCCAGCGGGAGGAACGGGGTTTCTCGGGCCCGTCGCGGCTTTCCCGGACAGCGCCGACGACCACATCCAGGTCAAGGAACAGGCCGAGCGGGACCTCAACGCCCTGGTTCGCAGGGCCCAGGCGGCGGGCGAGCTCCGGGCCGACTTCCACCCCTCCGACCTCACCGTGACCCTGTTGTGCCACTGTGCTCTGGTCACCGCGCTGCCGAATGACCGTGCGGCGTCCCGTCGTCTGGTGGCCTATCTGCTCCAGTCGTTCCGCGCGGATGCGGCCGGCGGGGCGCTGCCTCCGCCGAGCACACTCTCGTTGCGCCGTCTCCTGCTCCCGGCGCAGGCCCCCGCCGAGAGCGACCTTTCGGACATCGGTGCGAAGCAAGGATCTGCCCCGCGGTCCCTGGGGCGTCGGCACTAGGGACCGTCTTCAAACGGATCTTCCCCAGAGGGGGGGAGCAGCGACTTGTTTCCCGGCAAGCCCCAAGCGGACGGGCAGGGTCACCCGTAGTCGCGGGTGAGGGGGCGGTGGAGCATCAGCCGCCCGCGTGGGTCCGTTCCACGGTCCAGCGTTTTCGGTAGAGGGTTGAACTCCTTCTCTCCGAGCGTGCGTTGGACAATTTCCATGTCGGTGTCGAGGCTGACGGCGTGCTCGACGTAGTGTTGTCGAGGCCTGCTCCCCACCTGGGCGCCCCCGGTGCCCGGCGGTGTGAGCCGTCCGCGGGCCCCCACACCGCTCGCACCCGCCTGCTTGTCGCTCTATACGGCCTGGGCCGTGGGCAGGATGGTCAGTTCACTGATGTTGACGTGTCGGGGAGGGGAGGCGATGAAGGCGACGGTCTCCGCGATGTCGGTGCCGTGCAGGCACTCGATGTCGTGGAGCAGGCCGGTCATGAGGGCGCTGGCGTCGGGGTCGGTGACGTGGTCGGGTAGTTCGGTGTCGACCATGCCAGGCTCGATGGCGCTCACCCGCACATTCTTCCGGCCCAGTTCGACGCGGATGAGGCGGGTGAGGTGGCTGATGTAGGCCTTGGTGCCGGAGTAGATCGAGAACTTCTCCAGGATGCGTGTCGCCGCGATGGAGGAGGTATTGATCAGGTCGGCGGCAGCCCCCTGGTTGGCGGCGGCGGTCAGGTGGGGGAGGAAGGCGGCGATCACGTTCATCACCCCTGTGACGTTGAGATCGATCTGCCGCTGCCAGTCGTCGACCTTGAGCTCGTCGATGGCGGAGATCAACTGGACGCCCGCGTTGTTGAACACCAGGTTTGCCGGTCCCAGTTCGTCCGCGACCTGGTCGGCGGCTGTGCGGACGGCTGCCCGGTCGGTGACGTCGAGGGGGAGATACATGGCCCTTCCGCCGGCCGAGACGATATCGGCGGCGAGCGCTTCGAGGTTCTCCCGGCGGCGCGCGACGACGGCCACGGCGGCTCCGAGTTCGGCGAGCCGGCGGGCGGTGGCCGCGCCGATTCCGCTGGAGGCGCCGGTGATCACAGCCACTCGGCCGTCGAGCGGCCGTCCAGTAAGCAGGGAGGTCATAGGTAGGGGTACTTCCTTGTTCTCAGGGGCAGGGCGATTACGCGGCGTCGTCGCAGGCCGTGGCGGCGGACTTGTCCTGCCAGACCGCGAGGTCGTCCTGAAGGCTGTGGATCTTGACCAGCTGGCGCTCGATCGCGTCGCGGCCCAGCGCCAGGTGGCCGGGGAGCTTGTCCCCGATGGTGACCTCGTGGATCAGGGCGGCGCTTTTGACGGGGTCGCCGAGCTGGGTGTGGTTGGCGGTGTCGGCCCAGTCCAGGGTGTCGTGGGCGGGTGTGCCGTCGTAGGCGGGGATGCGCTGGGCCGCGGTCTGCAGGGAGCTGGCGTCGAGGAGGTCGGTGCGCAAGACGCCGGGCTCCACGACCATGCTCTGGATTCCGAACGGCTCCAGTTCCACCGCGAGTGCCTCGCCGATCCCGGCGACCGCGAACTTCGAGGCGCTGTACATGCTCACCCCGGGCTCGCCCTCGAATCCGGAGCGGGAGCCGATGTGCACGATCTTGCCCGCCCCGGCTGCTCGCATGACCGGCAGGACGGCGCGGGTCATGTTGATCAGGCCGAAGACGTTGAGGTCGAACAGTGAGCGTGCCTCGGCGTCCGTGATTTCCTCCAGGGCGCCGAGCAGGGCGCGGCCTGCGTTGTTGACGAGGACGTCGATACCGCCGAAGTGCTGAACGGCCGTCTCGACAGCTGCCGTGACCTCTTCGCTCCTGGTGACGTCCAGGGTGACGCCGAGGACCCGGTCGTGCTGCTGCAGGTCGGCCGGGAGCTTCCGGGGATCGCGGGCGGTGGCGATAACGGAGTCGCCCCCGTCCAGCGCCGCTCGTGCGATTTCCAGCCCCAGGCCCCGGGATGCGCCAGTGATGAACCATGTCGCCATGAGATGCCTCCATGCCGTCGGCCCGGCCACCCCTTCCGGTGGGCGGGTCCGGGATCCAGTGAACCGGCTCGGAGCAGGCCGTAGCAGCCGTAAGATGACCCGTCCGATCGGGGGACAAACAGGGCCACCTTCAAGCCGCCGCACCCCGGGCGGACGTGCGAGCCTGGACGGATGGACCGTGAGCATGTCACCAGCCTGTCAATGGCCGAGTTTCTCCGCTCCGCCCGCTCCCGCCTCACTCCACAGGAGGTCGGACTCGCCGGCCCCGACCTGGGCCGGCGCCGGGTGTCCGGCCTGCGCCGGGAGGAACTCGCCCGGCTGGCCGGTGTGAGCGTGGACTACTACACCCGCCTCGAACAGGGCCGCAGCCGCAGCGCCTCCACGGAGGTCCTCGACGCGCTCGCGACCGCCCTGCACCTGGACGACGCCGAACGCAGCCACCTGCACGCACTTGCCAGGCCCCGGCCCGTCCGGCCGCCCCGCCGCCCCCGCCCCCAGCAGCTCCACCGCGCCACCTGGGACCTCCTGGACACCCTCCAGCAGGCCACCCGTCCCGCTTTCGTCCTCGGCAGGCGCCTCGACGTCCTGGCGCACAACCCGCTCGCCGGACGCCTGATCACCGACTTCCGGGCACTCCCCGCCGCTGAACGGAACCAGGCCCGCTTCGTCTTCCTCGACCCACACGCACGCGAGCTGTACCGGGACTGGGCCCGCGTGGCCGCCGACACCGCCGCCATGCTCCGCCTTGACGCCGGCCGCCACCCCGACGACCCGGCCCTCCACGCCCTGGTCGGCGATCTGTCCATACGCAGCGAGGAATTCCACCGCTTCTGGTCGGACAACAAAGTCCACCGGCGCACCACCGGCACCAAGGACTACCACCACCCCCTCGTCGGCGACCTCACCGTCACCTATCAGGCCCTCACCCTCGCAGACGACCCCGACCAGACCCTTTTCGTCTACAGCACCGAACCTGACAGCCCTTCCGAAACCTCGCTGCGCCTGTTGGCGCAATGGAGCAGGCCGACAACTGCCTCCAGCCGCATGGCCCAGACCGGAGCGGACGGCCCGTCGTAGCCGTACCCCCACACCAGCCCAGCCGCGGTCGCCTGGCGCTGACCCGGGCCAGGCCTACAGCAGCCCGACGGAGTTCTATAGATAGAACGTTCTGCCTTGACAGTGTGACGTGGAGTCGCCATTCTCAACGGATAGAACGTTCGGTATTGGCGTCACGAACGCCCGTCATCCATCGATCCGCTGGAAAGGATCAAGGATTGCTGTGACCACCGTCGAATCATCCGCCACCGTCGGAAACCCGTCAGCCCTGCGTCAGTTGTACTTCATGCGCTTTGCGTTCGCCGTCGTCTGGGCTGCCCTGCTGTTCGCGACCAGGTCTTACCTCGGGCTGCTCGCGATCGGCCTACTCGTCCTCTACCCCTTGTTCGACCTTGGTGCGGCGGTAGCCGACGCGCGCTCGTCCCGGGTCGGCTCGGTATTCGGTTTGCGAGTGAACATCTTGATCAGTTTCGTCGCCGCAGGCGCTCTCGCCGTCGCCGGCACCTCAGGTGTGCCGGCGGTTCTGCGTGTGTGGGGTGCTTGGGCGATCCTCGCGGGACTCCTCCAACTGTTCGTCGGTCTCAGCCGTCGCAGGATGGGGGGCCAGTGGCCGATGGTCCTCAGCGGTGGCCTGTCCGCGCTGGCCGGGGTGTCGTTCGTCCAGCAGGCAACCACGCAGGATCCGGAGCTGACCAACGTAGCTGGTTACGCCGTGCTCGGAGGAATCTTCTTCCTCATCTCCTGCCTGCGTCTCGACCGCACGGGAAGCACCCCTGGCTGATGCCCCATTGACAGCAGGGGCGCAGAGTCCTTGCCCCGCATTGTCCCCCACTTCCTCGAACGGTGCTTCAGCCCTCACGCAGGCAGTGTTATCCCCAACTCCTCCATGGCGCTTGACGGCGGACCACCCTCGGAGCGCTCCGTCTTGTATCCCTTGATACGGGCTTCAAGGGTGCGGGGGTCGATAGCCTCCGCAGGAGCGCTCTTGGCGTACAACCCTTCGGGTTGGCTGTCACGGTCGTGAGGCAGTAGCCAGAAGACGCGGCGGCGGAAAGTGCCGGAGGCCCGGGAGGGCTTCGCCGTCGTATCGAGAAGCGCGTATCCGACCATTCGGCCGTCACGGTGGTAGGCAGGCTTCCCCTTGCGAGTGGGCAGCCTGTCCAAACTCTGGCGCACGTAGTCGAGGTGGTCGAGGTCCTCCAGCCACACGATGCCAGCTTCGTGGCTGATCTCGTCCTCGCTGATCAGGGAGCTCATACGCTGGGGTCCCTTTCCTGGTCGATGAGCAGTCCGATGCCGGGACAGTGTTTGCGCTGGTTGGACAGAATCATCTCCTTGGGTGAAGCCGGTCCCACAGGTTCTCGGGCATGGGCCGCGAACACGTGAGAACGCAGCCGGTGCTCCTTCATTTTGGCACCATGCGCGGTAGGCCGAGTAGAGGACCGTCTGTTCTGCCCGCAGGTCGGGGGCGAGTGTGCAGCATCCTTCCTGGAGCGTCCGGTGGGCGGGCGCGATGTTCCTGACCTGGCCGGGCTGCTGTTGCGGCTTTATGCAGCGCCTGCCGGGCTTCCTGTTCTGGCTTCGAGCCGTGCGACAGCCAACGCAGTGTGAGGCTGGTGTTTTCGGCCGGCTGCGAGAGGGTGCGTCGGCTGGCCGCGGCCAGGGGCGCGGCGACTGAAGCCCTCGGTGCTGGATGCCGGCTGCAGTCCTGGCAGCCACCTCTCACAGTGATGACTAGTTCGCCGAACACCGCGAGGCAACGCGCGCAGTACGTCCGGCCATTACGGCGTAATCAGGTTTCGGGGCTGATCCCGTGTTCGGTGCTCCTGTCGGCTACCGAAGCGACTGAAGCGACCGAGCGTCGAGTATGTGCCCTCGGTCGGACACAGGGAAGTCGACCTCAGCACCGGCCGGCCTCACTTCGCCTCCTGCCGTAGAGGGTGTCATTGTCACGCACGCCCTGCCGATTCACTGATACGTCGTCGACAGCTACGGATAGAACGTTCTGTCTTGACAGTCGGGGGGTTGCTTGTCATCCTCAAGAGAAAAGAATGTTCTGTCTTGCTGACGTGGCGCGGCATCCACCAGGAACCGGCGGCTGGTCCGGCGAACGTATAGGAGATGAGTGCGTGAACTCTGAACCACCCGAGAGGCGGGGCGCTCCCGTGGGGCGGCGGGTCTTCCTCGGCACCCTGGGGCTCGGAGTGCTGGGTGTCGCGGCCGCACCCAAGCTGCAGAGTGGCATGGAGGCATTCCTGGGCGGTGCCTCAGAATTGGATCCCTCCGGACTGACCGGCCTGCTCCCGAACGGCGGAGGCTTCCGGTATTACTCGGTCACCTCGTCCGTTCCGCGCAAGAACGCCGACACCTACCGGCTTTCCGTCGATGGTCTGGTCGACCGCCCGATGACCTACACCCTGAGCGACCTCAAGGCATTGCCCCAGACACGTATGGTGCGCGACATCCAGTGCGTCACCGGCTGGCGTGTCCCCGGCACCCCGCTCGAAGGAGTGCGTCTGTCCCACTTGCTGGACGCGGCCGGGGTGCACCCGTCCGCCGGTGCGGTGCGCTTCACCTGCTTCGACGGGGCGTACTCCGAAAGTCTGACCATGGAGCAGGCGCGTCGGGCGGATGTCCTCGTGGCGCTGCGTATGCAGGACAAGGACCTCGAGCACGCCCACGGCGGACCCGTTCGTCTCTACGTCGCGCCCATGTACTTCTACAAATCCGCCAAGTGGCTCTCCGGTATCAGCGTCACGGAGAACGTCCAGCCTGGCTATTGGGAAGAGCGTGGCTACGACATCGACGCCTGGGTGGGGCGCTCAAACGGGCGGGACGATGAGCCCACGGCGTGATGATCCGCAGGAGAGCGGGAGTCTGCGGCGATTCAGCAGGACCGAACGCTGGGCCCACCGCGCGACAGCCGTGCTGATGGGTGTGTGCGTACTCACCGCGGCCATGCTGTACCTTCCCTTGCTCGCCCAACTCGTCGGTCGGCGCGCCCTGGTGGTTGCCGTGCACGAATGGTCCGGAGTCGCCCTCCCGGTTCCGGTACTGGCCGCCCTGGGCTCTCGTGCCTTCCGCGCCGACCTGGGCCTACTGAACCGCTTCGGTCCTCACGACCGCCGCTGGCTGGCCGCCGTTCTGCGTCGGGACAAGCGGCGGAGGTCCCGACCAGCGGGCAAGTTCAACGCCGGCCAGAAGCTCTATGCCGCCTGGGCGGCTGGTGCCACGCTCATCATGCTCGGCACCGGAGTGATGATGTGGTGGACGCAGCTCGTCCCGCTGGAGTGGCGCACTGCTGCCACGTTCATCCACGACTGGCTGGCCCTCACTCTGGGCATTGTCCTCGCTGGCCACATCGGGATGGCCATGGGGGACCCGGAGGCCCGCCGGGGTATGCGAACCGGTCTGGTCAGCCGGGCCTGGGCGGAGCGGGAGCATCCGCTGTGGCGGCCGACATCGGAGCCGACCGCTGACCAGCGTGTCGGACGCCGGGACAGGCGATGAGGTCAAGTCGAGCTTGAGCACTGAGCGCTGTCCAGAGGTGGCGCCCGGCACACGTGTGATGACCGCAGCCGGACGCGGTGGTTTCTCGAGGCGCACTTCGTCTACTGTATAGTGAGCATTCCACACAACTCTGGAAGTGGTCGTATGTGGGTCTGGGTTCTGGAGATTGCATGCCGGCGACCTCAGTAGCGGAAGGATCCGTCATGCCGCCCACAACGGTCCTCACTCAAGCGGAGTGTCGTTTTGAGGCCGTCATCGAGCCTGACCCTGTTCGAGTCTCCCAAGCTCGACATGCCGCCTCCGCCGTTCTGCGACTCCGGGGCATGGGCGGCTCTCTCGTCGACGACGTTCAGTTGGTCGTGTCCGAGCTGGTGACGAATGCGATGGAGCACGGTCGTGGTCAGATCGCGATGAAGATCGTGGAGGTCGCGGGCGCGGTCAGAGTCGAAGTGTCCGACTGCAACCCGACGCCGGCCCAAGTCCGCAGTGCGCACCATGACGACTTGGGAGGGCGCGGTCTCATGATAGTTGCCACGCTGGCGGACAGTTGGGGAGTGAGTGGGAACGGCTGCACCACGTGGGCTGCATTCCTCCCGCACGAGTCCCAGCAAGTGGGGCTGCCGGGGATCCCGAAAGCCCGGTTGGTGATCGACACCCCGGTCCGGGCCTTGTAGATCATGAACGGACGGTCGGCCGTGAGGCGCTCCTTGAGCAGGGCCACCGGGCTCAGTGGAGTGTGGGACGTCTCGCTGGGTCCGGCGGTGCTCGCGTCGCCGCGCAGCAGGCTAGAGAGCCGGTGTGGCCTCACGCGCGCTGTTGTCGGGTGCGTCTGTGGTGAGTGTGCGCAGGAGTCCTTCGACGCCGTTGAGGAAGGTTTCGGAGATCAGTTCGGGGTCGAAGAGGCAGCCGGCTGCCATGGCGCCGT
>NZ_JBVIGS010000025.1:0-94512 GCF_055570675.1 Streptomyces sp. NPDC031111 | reverse complement strand
AGGGGGGGAGTTTCCCTTTTTCTGCCGGGTTTTTCTCCCTGGGGAGGGAGCCGGGGGCGTGGTGGGTCCCCCCCCCTTGTTGTGGGGGGGTCCCCCCCCCGCCAAGGGGAAGCAAGGCGGTTCAGACGCCGGCGATCGACTGGATCCAGGAGCGGTACGCCGTCACGTTGGTGTACGCCGTGGTCGTCTGGCGGTCGCTGGTGGAGGCGACGCCGACCTGGACGCCGCCTGCCATCATGGGTCCGCCCGAGTCGCCGCCGGCGGTGATGCCGTCACCCCGGCGGGCGCAGATGGCGGAGCCGCCGTAGGCGTCAGTGCATCCGCCGGTGACCGTGACGTTGGCGACCTTCAGGTAGCGGGACTGGCAGGTCGCCTCGGAACCGCACCGGGAGGTGGCGCCCCAGCCGTACACCTGCACGGTCTGACCGACACGCACGGAGCCCGGCTGTCCGAGCCTCGCGTAGGTCGCCGACACGGACCGGTCGAGACGGACGAGCGCCAGGTCCGAGCCGTGCGTGTAGGTCTGGACGCCGTTGGCGACGGTGCCGCCGCTGTGCTGGTCCAGGCTGCCGATGCGGAACGACAGCCCGCCGCCGCTGACACAGTGCTTGGCGGTGAGGATCCAGGTCGGGGCGATGATCGTGGCCGAACAGGTCTCTCTGCCGTTCGAGAACAGCCGTGCGGCCCAGGGGCCGCTGCTGGCGTACCCGCCGCCAATGATGGGCTGCGGGCCCTTGGTGCTCGGGGGCGCGGGCGCCTGTGCCGCGGTGGCGGTGGGGGCGAGAAGGGCGAGGACGGAGACCGCTGCTGCGATGAGAGCGGGCACGAGCCTTGATATCCGCAAGGTTCCTCGATTCGGAGGACACGCCGGGTGGGCGTGTATCTGTGGGGGACTACGGCCCCGAGGGCCGCCGCCCCGGCGAACTCCCCGCCGTGACACGGGGGTTCGCCGAAGGGCACGGCCCAGAATTCCGGAGAGACCTTGAAACGCGGTACTAACACTTGGTGATAACGCGGTGTTATACCCCGGCGGGAACGGCCGCCCGCCGGGGCGAAGTGGTGCGTCAGGAGGTGCGGGTCAGCGGGTGAAGGTGACGCGGTGCTCCTTCAGGGCGCCGCAGTTGGAGCCGTAGACCTGCACGTACACGTTGTTGATGCTGCCGCCCCAGTCGACGCAGTGGCCCTTGCCGTAGACGTAGGTCGGTCCCGCGTACGACGTGAACCGCCCGTCGTCCTGGTCCCCCGCCTCGGTGTCGGGGACGTAGATCCACGCGGACATGTCCAGAGCGGTGCCCGGGTTGCTGCGGATGGTCGTGACGCAGTTCCGGCCGTTGGAGGAGTTGTACGTCAGGTAGACGGTGCCCAGGGATCCGACGGCCGCCGAGTTCACGGTCTTGTAGCCGCTTCCGCAGACCTTCTGCGGGGTGGTGTTGGGCGCGGCCGAAGCCGGCGCCGCCAGGGCGGTCGTGGCCCCCACCGACAGGGCGGCCAACGCGGAGGCGGCCAGGATGGAACGGCTGAATCTCATATTTCCCCCTTGCGACTCTTGGAGTGGTTGCTCCTGAGTGGTCTGACTCGCGGTTCGATGGAATGGTTGTGCCGCGTACCGCCGGTTTCCGGCCATTGCGAGACGCACACCATGTCACACCTTTGACTGGTCTCCTGTCCTACGGATGGGAGCATGGCACCCGTGACCCGGCCTTTCGTGCCGTTTTTTCCGGGTTGTGTCACATCTCGGTTCCCCGCCCGGTCTCCATGAGTGGCATGCCTTTTCCCGAACCACCGGCTCTGAAGGAGCACGCCATGAGTGAACCGCAACATTCCGCCGCAGGCGCAGACCTTCATGGCCGAGCGCGCGCAGGCGACGGTCGTGAGCGTCCCCGCCTCCCACGCGGTCGGCGTCTCGCGTCCCGGTGACGTCGCCCGGCTGATCAACGAGGCGGCGCAGGCCACACGGCCTGAACGCCGGACCCCGCGCTCCGCACCGTCGGCCGGCCGGCGGTGCGGAGCACATCACGGGTGCGGCCGCACCCGTCAGCCCAGCGTGTACCTGCGGATGCGGTACCGGAGCCCGGACGTGGAGAGCTGCCAGCCCCCGTCCTCGGCTACTGTCCAGCTCGCGTCCGGCACCGGGGCGAAGGTGTCGCCGTTCACCGGCGCGTCGACCTCGGTCACCGAGAGCGTCGTGGCGTACGGCAGGGCGGCACGGTAGATCTCGCCGCCTCCGATCACCCAGGTCGCCTCGGGCGCTGCCGACTCCAACGCCTCGGTGATGGATCCGGCACGGTCCGCGCCGTCGCCGCGCCACCCCGGATCACGCGTCACCACGATGTTGCGCCGGCCGGGCAGAGGGCGGAACCGCGGAGGGAGCGAATCCCAGGTCCTGCGCCCCATCACCACCGGATGCCCGAGGGTGACGGCCTTGAAGTGCGCCATGTCCTCCGGCAACCGCCACGGAATCGCGTTGTCCGCGCCGATCACACCGTCAACGGTCTGCGCCCAGATCAGCCCGACGTTCACACCGCCACCGGAGCCTTGATGGCCGGGTGGTGCCGGTAGTCGAGCACCCGCACGTCGGAGTAGGCGTAGTCGAAGAGCGAGTCCGCCCGGCGCAGCTCCAGCGTCGGGAACTCGTAGGGAGCGCGCGACAACTGCTCGGTCACCTGCTCGACATGGTTGTCGTAGATATGACAGTCCCCGCCGGTCCAGATGAAGTCACCCGGATCCAGGCCCACCTGCTGCGCCACCATGTGGGTGAGCAGGGCGTAGCTGGCGATGTTGAACGGGACACCGAGGAACAGGTCCGCGCTGCGCTGGTACAGCTGGCAGGAGAGCCTGCCGTCGGCGACGTAGAACTGGAAGAAGGCGTGGCACGGTGCCAGCGCCATCCTGGTCAGCTCCGAGACGTTCCAGGCGGACACGATCATCCGCCGGGAGTCCGGGTCGCGGCGCAGTGTGTCGAGGACCTCGGCGATCTGGTCGATGTGCCTGCCGTCCGGGGTGGGCCAGGAGCGCCACTGTGCGCCGTAGACCGGGCCCAGGTCACCGTTGTCGTCGGCCCACTCGTCCCAGATGGTGACGCCGTGCTCCTGGAGCCAGCGCACGTTCGAGTCGCCGCGCAGGAACCACAGCAGCTCGTAGACGATGGACTTGAGGTGCACCTTCTTGGTCGTGACCAGCGGAAACCCCTGCGAGAGGTCGTAACGCAGTTGGTGCCCGAAGACACTTCGGGTACCGGTGCCCGTCCGGTCGGCCTTGGCCGTCCCGGAAGTGAGCACGAGCCGCAACAGGTCTTCGTACTGGGTGTCCGCCACGTGCGCCGAGTCTACCGGTCGGCCCGCGCACGACGTGCGGAGGGCGCCCCTCCGCGGAGTCTCAGGGGGTCGCCGCCCGCCGTGGGCCGGTGGGCCGGGGCAGCAGGGTGCCGTCGACGTGGAGGTCGACGCGCTCGTCGTAGAACGCCACCATGCCCGCGATGCGGTTGGCGTGGACCGTCGGGAAGTCGTACGCCCAGGCGATGTCCTCGTGGGCGCCGCTCGCGCCGTCGAACGACCAGTAGTCGCTGGTCGTCCCCTTGTACGGACAGCGGGTCACCGTGTCGGAGCGGCGCAGCCGGGTCAGATCGACATGCGTGCGGTCGAGGTAGTAGCGGGTCGGCAAACCGGTCTCGAACAGCTTCACGCAGTGGGGCGCGTCCGCCAGCACGACCCCGTCCAGCTCCACGCGGACACTGCTGGAGGAGCGCAGCGCGTCCACCCGGGAGTAGGGGCTCCTGGGGTGGACGAAGACCGGTTCGTCCTCCTCGAACCAGGAGTCCAGCGCCGCCCACTCGAAACGGACGGTGCCGTGCAGAGGCTCCGGGGCGCCGTCCTCCCAGACCCAGGCCGCGCCCTCGCGGACCTCGGAGCCGACCCGCAGGGTGTGGCGCCGGGCGGGCCCCGCGCCCCGGGGTTCGACATGGCCTTCGTCGGTCAGCACTCCCTCGACCAGGTCCTCGACCGGGATGCTGAACTGCGGATAGGCACGCCACTCCCACACGTACAGCGCGCGCCGGGTGTCGAAGACCACGTGGCCGCCGACCGTCCCCCGGACGCGCCGGGGCACGGGCTCGACGTGCCCGACCGGGACGATCAGCCCGGGGTGCAGCACGCTTTCGTCGGCCATGGTGACCACCTCGTTCCACAAGTGTGGGCGCGTTCACTGTCACATGAAATCGTGTCACAGTGTGTCCGCTCGCGGACGGGGACCGGATCCTGGATGCCACCCCGGCGAGTTGGGCGTACTGTCCGTTCTATGGGCGACGCTCGGTGTGGCCCGGCGCGATGCGGCCCGGCCGGCGTCGACGGCGCGCGACAGCCGTCGGCGGGCGGGGGAGCGCCCGATTCCGCCGCGGGTCCGACGGGACCCGTGATGGACACCGCGATGGCCGCCGTGCTGCGGGAGAGTGGCGCCTACGGCGCGCTGCTGTACGTGCTGCCGCCCGACGCGGACGCCCTGTGGCTGGTGTCGGTGGCCGGGGTCCCGTACGAGTTCGCGGCTCCGTGGCGCCGGGTGGCGTTGACCGACCCCATGCCGGTGGCCGACGCCGTGCGGGAGGGGAGCCTGGTTTGGGTCGGCACCCAGCAGGAGATGGCACGCCGGTACCCACGGCCGGCGCTCGTGCTGCCGTACGACTTCGCGCTGTCGGCCGCCCCGGTCACCTGCGGCACGGAGACCCTGGGCGGGCTGGTGCTGCTGTGGCCCGGGACCCATCCGGCGCGGCTGAGCGCCCGGGAGCGTGACGCCATCGAGTCGGGCTGCCGGCGCCTGGGCGGTGAACTGCGGCGGGCCGCCGACCGCGGCGATCCGCTGCCGCCCCCCGGCCGGCCGCGGACCCCGCCGCCGCCCACCGGGCGTGACGTCACCCCTGCCGAGGCGACAGCGGTCGCGTCCTTCGTCGACCGTCTGCCGGGCGGATCCTGCGCCCTGGACGTGAACGGCCGCATCACCTTCATCACCCCGGCCGCCGCCGGCCTCCTCGGCGTCGACGAGGCCGACCTGCTGGGCGCCCTGCCCTGGGAAGCGCTGCCCTGGATGGACGTGCCCCAGGTAGAGGACCGCTACCGCGCGGCGATGATCAGCCGTCGGCCCCAGGCGTTCACCGTGCTGCGCCCCCCGGACACCTGGCTGGCCTTCGAGCTCCACCCGGACTCCTCCGGCATCAGCGTCCGCATCCTGCCGGGCGACTCGGCCGAGGACGCCCGCGCCTCGACATCCGGGCCGAGCCCCGGCCCCAGCCGCGCCGCCCTGCTCTACCACCTGATGCACATGGCGGCCACCCTGACCGAGGCCGTCGGTGTGCAGAACGTCGTGGAACAGACCGCCGACCAGTTGCTGCCCGCTCTCGGCGCGCAGGCCATGGTGCTGATGGCCGCCGAGGACGGGCGCCTGAGAATCCTCGGCCACCAGGGCTACCGCGCCGATATCGCGGAGCGCTTCGACACCATCCCGCTGAGCCCGGCCGTGCCCGGCAGCGAGGTCCTGACCACCGGGGTCCCGGACTTCTTCACGACCTACGCCGACCTCCGGCGCGCCTACCCGGACATGGTGCACGAGGACGGGATGGCCTCCTGGGCCTTCCTGCCGCTGATCGCGTCCGGCCGCACCATCGGTTCCCTGATGCTGGCCTACGCCCGGCCCCACCCCTTCCCGCCCGGCGAACGCGCCGTGCTGACGTCCCTGGCCGGGCTGATTGGGCAGGCCCTGGACCGCGCCCGGCTCTACGACGCCAAGGACCACCTCGCCCACCGCCTCCAGACGTCCCTCCTGCCGCGCACGCTGCCGCGGATCCCGGGACTGACGGTCGCCGCCCGCTATCTGCCGTCCGCCCGCGGCCTGGACATCGGCGGCGACTTCTACGACCTCGTCCGCCTCGACGGGCACACGGTCGGCGCGGCCATCGGTGACGTACAGGGCCACGACGTGGACGCCGCGGCCCTCATGGGGCAGGTCCGCACCGCCGTCCACGCCCACGCCACCGCGGGCGCGTCGCCGGGCGCCGTCCTGGGCCGCACCAACCGCCTGCTCACCGACCTCGATCCCGGACGCTTCACCAGCTGTGCCTATGTCCACCTCGACCTGGCGACGCGCCGCGCCTGCGTGGCCGTCGCGGGGCATCCGCCGCCGATCCTGCGTCATGCCGACGGACGCACCGAACTCCTGCCGGTCCCACCCGGACTGCTGCTCGGCATCGAACCGGACACGCACTACCCGGCGCTGGAATTCCGGCTGCCCCCCGGCTGTGTGCTCGCCCTGTTCACGGACGGACTCGTGGAAGCCCCCGGAGTCGACTTCGACGACGCCATCGCGGCCCTGTCGGGGCTCCTCGAACACGAGGACCCGGGCGACCTCGACGGCATGGCCGACTGCCTGGTCCGGCACGCGCCCGCCCCCGACGACGACATCGCCCTGCTCCTCATCGCTCCCGGCGCATGACCCGGCGACCGGGAGCCGCGCCCGGACCGGCGGTTCAGCCGGTGAGATGCCGTTGCAGCCAGTCCGCCGCGGCACGGCGGAACAGCCGCCTGTTGTCCGCCCGCAGGAAGTCGTGTCCCTCGTCGCGCAGGGTGAGCAGCTCGGCGGTGTGGCCGCGTTCGCGCGCGGCCCTGACGAACTGTTCGGACTCGCGCGGCGGGACGTTGGTGTCGTGTTCCCCGTGCACGGCGAGCAGCGGGACGCGCAGCGCGTCGATCCGGGTCATGGGGGAGAGGGCGCGCAGCAGTTCGCGGTCGCGTTCGGGATGGCCGTACTTGTGCGCCGCGGACTGCGCGATCCACGGTTCGGTGCCCTCGAAGAACGTCGCGAAGTCCGACATGCCGCAGACCGCCACCCCGGTACGGAACAGGTCGGGGTGCCGGACGAGCGAGGCGAAGGTGAGATAGCCGCCGTACGAGCGGCCCATGACCGCCAGCCGTGACGGATCGGCCGGGCCGGCCAGTACCGCGTGGCCGGCGCAGTCCGCCACGTCGTCGAGCGCGCCGAACCGGCCGGCGCCCAGGTCGGCGTCGACGAACGACCGCCCGTGGCCGGACGAACCGCGGACGTCGGGCGCGAAGATGTCCAGCCCTCTCCCCAGGATCTCGTGGTAGAGCGGGTTGAAGACGGGGCGTTCCTGTTCCTCCGGGCCACCGTGCAGATGGATCACGCAAGGGGCCGGCTCCGCCGGGCCGCGCCCCGGCGCACGGTAGTACCAGCCGCTCAGGGGCAGCCCGTCCCGCGCGGTCGGACCGAGCGGAACCGGCCGTACGGGTGGAGGGCCAGGGGGGACGGCGTCCTCGTCCTTCGACGACCACGGGGTGCGCAGCAGGGACCCGCCCTCGGAGAGCCACCACACGCCGGGGCGGCGCTGCGAGCCCGACAGGGCCAGCACCAGCCGCCCCGGGCCCGCCGGCACGATCCGGGTGACGACTTCGTGGGGCAGGGGCACGGGACGCGCGGGCCCGGTGAGGGCCTCGGCCGCACCGGGCGGGAACGTGTCGACGACCTCCAGCTCGCTCGCGCCGCGGACGTTCCACGCCAGGACGGCGGTGCGGCCGTCGTCCGCGAAGCGCAGCAGTTCGAGGTCGCAGCCCTCCCGTTCGGCCGCGACGGACCGTCCCTGGGGCCGCCCTTCGCCGTCGAGACGGGCGGCGATCAGTGCGGCGAACTCGCGGTCGGCGTCGCTCCGCAGCCATACGGTGTCCCCCCGGGGCGAGAACCTGCCGATCCACGGATCGGCGTCGGCCACCGGTACGACGCAGGTGGTGGTGAAGTCGGTGGTGCGGACGACCACTGCCTCGCGCCGGCCGCGGGGGCCGCGGCGCAGCAGCGCGAGCCGGCCGTCGCGGCTGAGATCGCACACGCGCAGCGTCGCGGCGTCCGACTCGGCGGCGAGGAGGACCGGCGCGGTCGGCCCGTCGGGATCGATCAGGTAGGCGGACAGCCCGTCCCCGAAGCCGGCCGTCGAGGGCGTCCGGTCGCCGGACGCCGTGATCCCGGCCGTGACGGAGAGGGACGCGGTGACCCGCGTCCCACCGCCGACCGCGGGCGGGCCGAGGAGTACGGCCTCACCGTCACGGCCGGACCAGCCGGTGCCCGGCAGCCGGCCGGCGTCCTCCCCGGCTTCGTCCGGGAGGTCGACGGCGTCCGGAGCCGCGGTCGGGACGGTCGGGACGGCGACCGTGACCGCCACGGCCGAGCCGTCGTGCGCCCAGCAGCCCAGATAGGCCGAGGTGCCGGGCTCGGCGCCCGCCAGGACGTGGCGGCCGGTGCCGTCGGGCCGTACGCACAGCACCCGCTGGTGCTCGCCGCCGCCCGGGGCCGTGGTGTACGCGATCCAGCGGCCGTCGGGCGACCAGGACACCTCCCGGACGGGGTCCGGCGCGGAGTCGAGGAGCCGCACCCCGGCGCCGTCGACGGGCCCGGCCCACAGCTGGGGCACGCCCCCGCGGTCGCAGATGAACGCCACCCGCGCTCCGGCGGGGTCGGCCGAGGGGTACCAGCAGCCGTGGGCCGTGAGCCGCGTCGTGGCGTCACGCGGGCCGGAGGTGTCGGGCAGCGGGACCCGGGCGGGGGCGGCGTGCGGGGACGCGTGGTCGTCAGCCTCGCGGGCCGCCGGGCCGGGGCCCTGTGCCCAACGGGGTACGGCGGGCCGTCCGGCTGCCGCCGTGCCGGTGCCGTCCGCTCCGTGAGGGGCGGGTCCGTCGGTCATATCCCGTGTGTCTGAAGCCATATCTCCAACAGAGCCACTTGCCACAGGGCGTTCGCCCCGCGTTTCGTGCGGTGTGCGTCGGGAGCCGCCAGAAGGCCGTCGACATAGGAGTCGTCGAACAGCCCGCGCCGTCTCGCCTCCGGGGCGCGGAGCGCCTCGCGGACCCGTTCCAGGACGGGACCGGCCATATGAGTGATCGCGGGGACCGGGAAGTACCCCTTCGGGCGGTCCACCACGTCCTGCGGGAGCAGCTTGCGGCCGGCCTCCTTGAGCACGCCCTTGCCGCCGTCGGCCAGCTTGAGGTCCGGCGGACAGGCGGCGGCCAGCTCCACCAGTTCGTGGTCGAGGAAGGGCACCCGGGCCTCCAGGCCCCAGTCCATGGTCATGTTGTCGACCCGTTTCACCGGATCGTCCACGAGCATGACGTGGGTGTCCAGCCGCAGTGCCGCGTCCAGGGCGGTCTCGGCGCCCGGTGCGGCCATGTGCTCCCGGACGAAACCGCCGGAGACGTCGTCCGGTGCGCGTACGCCGGGTCGCAGCATCCTGGCGACATCGGCGTGCGGCCGGTCGAAGTACGTCTCGGCGTACCGGTCGGGCTCCCGCTCACGGGCGACGGAGGCCAGCCGCGGATACCAGTGGTAGCCGGCGAACACCTCGTCGGCGCCCTGCCCGCTCTGGACGACCTTCACCTCCTTCGCCACCTGCTCGGACAGCAGATGGAAGGCGACCACGTCATGGCTGATCATCGGCTCGCTCATCGCCGCGACCGCCGCGTCCAGCGCCGTGGACACCCGCTCGGACGGGACCATCAACCGGTGGTGGTCGGTCGCGAACTCCCGCGCGACCAGATCGGAGTACTGGAACTCGTCCCCCTCGTCGCCGCCCTCCGACTCGAAGCCCACGCTGAACGTCGCCACGTCCCGCTGTCCCTCGTCGGCCAGCAGGGACACGATCAGACTGGAGTCCAGACCCCCCGAGAGCAGCACGCCCACGGGCACGTCCGCGACCATCCGGCGGCGTACGGCGGTGCGCAGCGCGTCCAGGACCGCGTCGCGCCACTCGCTCGGGCCCATGTCCGCGTACTCGGGGCGGCGTGTGTACGACGGCTGCCAGTAGCGGTGGTCCCGGTGGCTGCCGTCCGGCTCGACCACGCGCACGGTGGCGGGAGGGAGCTTGCGCACGCCGGCCAGGACGGTGCGGGGCGCCACGACGGTCCCGTGCCAGCTGAGGTACTGGTGGAGGGCCGCCGGATCCAGCGAGGTGTCGACGTCCCCGGCCGCGAGGAGAGCCGGAAGCGACGAGGCGAACCGCAGCCGCCCGGAGGTCCCCGCCAGGTACAGCGGCTTGATACCGAGCCGGTCGCGGCCCAGGATCAGCCGGCCGGTGCGGTGTTCGGCGAGGGCGAAGGCGAACATGCCGAGGAAGCGGTCGACGCAGGCGGTGCCCCACTGCCGGTACGCCTTGAGGATGACCTCGGTGTCGGAGGTCGACGTGAAGCGGTGGCCGAGGCCCAGCAGCTCCTCGCGCAGCTCCTGGTAGTTGTAGACGCAGCCGTTGAAGACGCCGGTGACCTCCTGCTCGGCGTCCGTCATCGGCTGGGCCCCGTGATCGGAGAGGTCGATGATCTTCAGCCGTCGATGGGCCAGTGCCACACCGCCCCGTGACCAGATCCCGTGACCGTCGGGACCGCGGGCGGCCAGCCGGTCGCTCATGCGCCGTACGGCCGTGATGTCGGGCCGCCCGCCGTCGAAGCGTATTTCCCCGCTCAGACCGCACATCGGGTGTCACCTCCCCGGTGCGCGTCGGCGGTCGGACACCCCCGAGGGGTGTGCGCGGGTCCGTCGGCCGGAACCTGGGCCGGACTGGTCGACATGGGTCTCCTTCTCCCTCGGGACGGGGGTGGGCAGGGGCGCGAGCCGCCGTGGGCGCGGCGGGTTCGGCACGCGCCCTTCTCAGCGGCCGGGCATCCTGGCCGGGCGGTTTCCGGGGGCGCCCGCCTCCACCTGGCCGGACGGCAGTCCCCGGGCCGGGGGATCGGTGAGCCGGCGGCGCCTGCGGCTGCCGCCCCGGGTCTCGGCGATCAGCAGGTCCGTGCAGGTCAGAAGGTCCTCGCCGTGGGCGGTGCGGCGAATGCGGCGCGCGGCGCCGCCGTCCGCCAGGGTCTGTTCCGCCAGGGCCCGGACGGCATGCCAGTCGCCGTTCGCCTCGAGCACCGGACGCACCTTCCTCAGCAGACCACCGACGACATGCGCCGCCGGCGCCTCGCGACGGGTGTCCGGGTCGACCAGACATCCCTCCAGGCCGGACCTGGCGGCCCGCCAGGTGGCGGCGCGCAGCCACTCGTGACGGGCGGCGCAACGGGTGGCCGCCGGACCCTCCAGCCGCCGACGCGCCTCGACGACGAGCGCCCGGAACAGTCCCGCGACGAGCACCACCGTCTCCGCACGCGGGCAGGAGTCGCTGATGCGCAGTTCGAGGGTCTGCTGATGGGCGGAGGGCCGGATGTCGTAGTAGATCATCCCCGCGTCGCTGATGACGCCCGAGTCGATGAGCCCCCGCACGGCCGCGTCGTACTCGGCGGCGTTCGCGAAGCAGCCGACCGGCCCCGCGGTGGGCCACCGCTGCCAGAGCATCGTGCGCCAGCTCGCGTAGCCGGTGTCGGAGCCCAGCCAGAACGGGGAGCTCGCGGACAGGGCGAGCAGCGCGGGCAGCCACGGTGACACCTCGCACATGATCCGTACCGCGGTGTCGCGGTCGGGGATGTCGACGTGCACGTGGGCGCCGCAGATCAGCTGCTCGTCGGCGACCCTGCGGTACTCCTCGACCATGTGGTGGTACCGGGCACCGGCCGTGGGAGGCACGCCTCCCGGGCGGGCCAGCGGCACCGTGCCCGCGGCCACCACGGCGAGCCCGTGGGCGGAGGCGGCCGTGTCCAGCCGTCGTCTCGTACCGACCAGATCGGCGTACAGACCGTCCAGGGACGTGTGCACGGCGCTGTTGGACTCCACGGCTGCCTGCTGCAACTCGGTCGTGAAGGTCTGCCGGGGAAGTCCTTCGAGCACCCGGTCGGCACATGGTGCCGGCAGGCCGGTCTCCACCTGCACGAGATGGAACTCCTCCTCCACGCCGATGCGAACGGTCACGACGACTCCTCACAGTGACGGACGGACACCTGTTTGCCTCGGTCCAAGAACCCTCCTGCCGGAGACGAACGGCGGCACTGCTCAACCCGGAGTTCCCACCTGCACCGCGACTAAGCCTTCGGTACCTCTTCGGGTGCCGTCCGGCCGGCCGGCAGGTGCCAACGTTGTGTGCAATTTGACAACGTTGGCACAACATTTCTAATGTTCAATATGCAACGAACTTGGACTTCGAACGAAGAAGGTCTCATGACCGTGAACTCCGCCGACCGAACCGTCTCCGGGCACGTCGCCATCGTCACCGGCGCGGGATCCGGCATCGGCCGGGCCGCCGCCGTCGCGTTCGCCCAGGCCGGCGCGCATGTGCTCGGGGTGGGCCGCCGAGAGGAGCCGTTGAAGGAGACGGCGGCGATCCATGACAACATCGACGTCCTGGCCGTCGACATCTGCGAGGACGGAGCACCCGCCCGGGTCGTCGGCGAGGCCGTGCGACGCTGGGGGCGCCTCGACCACCTGATCAACAACGCCGGCGCGACAGCGGTCATGCCGCTGGCCGAGACGGACGAGCAGGCGATCCAGGACCTGCTCGCCCTCAACGTCGTGGCTCCGAGCCTGCTGGCCCACGAGGCCCTGCCGCACCTGCGCAAGACGTCCGGCACCATCATCAACCTCTCCAGCACCTACGGCCACCGGCCCATGCCCGGCGGCGCCCACTACGCGGCGACCAAGGCGGCCATCGAGCAGCTGACCCGGAGCTGGGCGCTGGAACTCGCGGGCGAGGGCGTACGGGTCAACTGCGTGGCCCCCGGACCCACCCGGACCGACGTCATGCTGCACGCCGGTCTCAGCCCCGAGGCGGCCAACGACATGTACGCCTACGAGCGGGAACGCATTCCCACGCACCACATCGCGAGCGCCGACGAGATGGCCCACTGGATCCTTCGGCTGGCCGAACCGGCAGGGCGGCACGCGACCGGTCAGGTGATCACCGTCGACGGCGGCCTGGAACTCATCTGACCCTCCGTCGGAGCCCGGTGCGGGGACCCGCGGTCCGCCGGTCCCCGCACTACTGTCGGCGTATGAGCGAAGACACCCAGCGTTCCGTTGTCGTCGAACGAACCGGCGCCGGCCACTTCGTGGCCGTCAACGCCCGTGGTGGCACCCTCCACTTCGGTACCGCCTCCGGCGACGGCCCGGACACCGAGTTCACCCCGGTCGAACTGCTGCTCGCCGCGATCGGGGGCTGCACGGCCGTGGACGTCGACGTGGCCACCAGCCGCCACGCGGCACCCGACGCGTTCTCGGTCTCGGTGACCGGCGACAGGATCAGCGACGAACTGGGCAACCGCATGACCGACCTCGTCGTCCGCTTCCGCGTCACGTTCCCCGACGGCGAGGGCGCGGACCGTGCCCGCGCGATCCTTCCCCGCGCGGTCACGGCATCGCACGATCGCCTCTGCACGGTCAGCCGCACGGTCGAGACCGGGACGCCCGTCACCGTGACGGTCGAGGACGCCTGACCGTCCGGGGCGGTGCACCACGACCGCCCCCGACGGACTTTGCCTTCCCTTTACAACCCGCGCTGTCGCTCTCCCGTCTCTTCGCACGATCCATGACCCAGCCCGCCGGATCACCGTGCGGGCGGACCGACGAAAGAGAGCTGTCCATGCGCCGAACCCTCCTGAGTGCCGCGGCACTCGCCTGCACCGCCGTGCTGGCGAGCGCGGTGCCCGCGTTCGCCGACGGGCCGTCCCCCGTCCCCGACACCGCGGTGACCCCCAGCGCGTCGCCGGTCCCGGCCGACACGGACCCGAGCCCGGTCCCGGCCGAGAGCGACGCACCGACCTCGGCGGCGGCCCCCGGTGAGGTCACCGTCGTACCAAGTGGTGCGCCCGACACCGGGGTTGCCCCCGCGGCGGCACAGTCCGGAGCCGACGGCACGCTGATCGGCGGGGGTGCCGCGGCGGCGCTCGCGGCCGGTGGCGCGGCGGTCCTCCTCGTACGTCGCCGGCGGGCCACCGCACGATGACCTCGTTCTCCAGGCGCGCCTTCGTCACCGCGGCGACGGCCTCCCTCCTCGCCGGCTGCGGCGGCGGTCGGGGGACCGACGGGGCCACGTCCGAGAGCCGCAGGCGTACGACACCGTCCGCGCGCCCACTGGGGCGTTCGGTCCCGGTCGGACTGGAGATACCGGCCATCGGCGTCGACACCCCGGTCATACGACTCGGACTCGCCCCGGACCACACCGTCGAGGTGCCTCCGATCAGGGCGCACGACCCGGCGGGCTGGTACCGGCACTCACCGACACCGGGCCAGGTCGGCCCGTCGGTGATGCTCGGGCACGTCACGGTCGGAGCCCACGGGGACGGCGTCTTCCGTCACCTCGCGCGGCTGCGCCGGGGCGACCGGATCGTGGCGCGCCTGGAGAACGGCTCGGCGGCGGTGTTCGCCGTCGACTCGATCCGGACGGTCGCCAAGGCGGACTTCCCGACGGACGCCGTCTACGGGAAGGTCGACCGTCCGGAACTGAGGCTCATCACGTGCGGCGGCCCGCGCACCGGTGACGAGTACCGCGACAACGTCATCGTCTTCGCCGCGCCGGCCTCCGGCCCCGACCATGGAGAGCGTTGAAACGGTCCCGAGAGCAGGCAGCGTCGGAACTCTTCGCCGCCCTCTACCCGCGCCTCGCCGGCTGGTGCCGCCGTCTCGTCGACGACGACGGGACGGCCCACGAGATCGCCTCCGAGGCGTTCACCCGGCTGTGGGCCCGCTGGACGTCGGTGGCGGAGCCCCGGGGCTTCCTCTACGTCACCGCGGCCAACCTCGTCCGGGACCACTGGCGCACACTGGAGCGCGAACGCAAGGCCGTCCACCGCGTCACCGCCGAAACGGCCGTCCGACCGCCCACCGAACAGGCCGACCCGTCCGTACGCCTGCTCGTGCAGTCGCTGCCGGAACGGTTGCGCGTCCCGATCCTGCTGCACTACTACGCCGACATGCCGATCCGGGAGGTGTCCGCGCTGACCGGACGCAAGGAAGGAACCGTCAAGGCCGACCTCCACGCGGCCCGCGAACTGCTCCGCGCCCACCTGAGGAGAAGCTTTGATCACACACTCTGACGAGGGCCCGGAGAGGGAACCGGACGACCCCCTCGCCGTCCTCCTCGGCCCCGGCGCCGACTACCTCGCCCCGCCTCCGGGGCGGTACGAGGCGATCCGCCGCGGCGCGGCGCGCCGCCGGCTGGCCCGCACCGTGGCCGGGGTCGGGCTGACGTGCGCCGTCGCCGTCCTCATCGCGCTGCCCGTGCGTTCGGCGATTCCCGACCGGCCGACGTCCCCGACGGTGCCCCTCGCCCCGCCTCCCGTGAGCAGCCCCTCCGCCACGCCCACGCGGCCCACACCGTCGGTGTCACCGGTGCCCGTCGAGTCCCGGCCGGCCCCGGCCCACGGCTCCGACACGGCACGGCCGACGCCTTCGTACTAGCCGCGCAGGCCGCGGTCGGCGAAGGCGATCAGCCACTCGAAGCTCTCGTCGATGTCGGTGCTCCACTGGAAACCGCCTGCCGCCTGGAGGGTGGCGAAGCCGTGGCAGAGGCTGCGGAGCATGCGCAGGGCGTGGTTCACGTCGGGCTCCTCGATCTCGTAGCCGTGCAGGACGGCCATGAACGCGGAGAGCAGACGGTGGCTCGCGGTGGCCAGGGGATCGTGCGGGCCGGAGGGTTCCAGGCCGATCGTCGCGGCGTACCGGCCGGGGTGCTCGAGGACGAAGGCACGGAAAGCGCGGGCCGCGGCTGCCAGGGCGTCGCGGCCCGCATACCCACGCACCGCGCCGCCGACGGCGTCGGCGGCCTCCTCCAACGCCAGGACCGCGATGCGCCGGATGAGGTCGTCCTGGCCACCGACGTGCTTGTACAGGGACGGCGTCCGCACTCCCAGCCGTTCGGCCAGCAGACCCATCGTCAGATGGGCGAGGCCCACTTCGTCCGCGAGGGCGGCACCGGCCGCGACCACGGCGGCCGGGTCCAGGCCGGCCCTAGCCACGGGCGGCGTCCGATCGGAGGAAGGCGAGCACGAGCGAGACCACCTCGTCGGGGAACTGGTCGTGCGGATAGTGCCCGGCGCCCTCGATCATCTCCAGGCGCCCGAGACCGGACGGCAGGGCGTCGACGATCGCCGATCCCTCGGCGCGCGGGTCGGCCCAGTCGGGGTCGAGCGTGCCCATCACGACGAGGACCGGGCAGCGGACGTCCGCGAGGTGCGCGCCGGCGTCCGTCGGGGCGCTGCGGCCCATGCTCCGCAGGGCCTTCATCCGGCCCGGCTCGCGCAGCAGGGAGTCGATGCGGTCGAGCCGCTCGCCCCAGTCGGCCGGCCTCGGGCCGGGGTAGGCCACGTCGAGGTACGAGCGCCACATCGGTACGCTGCCGAACATCCCCGTGCCGAGCAGTCGCAGCATGCCCCGCCTGAAGCGCTTGACCCGCAGGTCGCCGAGGCGGACCGACTGCTTGCGGGTGAACGGCGCCAGCTCCACCACCGAGGTGACCAGAGCGGGTTCCCGCGCCGCGGCGACGGTGGCGGCGCCGCCGGCGAACGAGTGACCGACGAGCACGGCCGGACCGCCCAAGTGGCGGATGACGGCGAGCAGATCGCCGGCGACGGCGGTACGGCTCCAGTCCGGCCAGTCGGTGCTGGACTCCCCGCAGCCGCGCAGATCGACCGCGGCCACCCGGTGGCCCGCCGCCACCAACTTCGGGATCACGGCGCGGTACGCGTCGCGGCTGTCGCCCATGCCGTGCGCGAGGACGATCAGCGGGCCGGACCCGGCCACCTCGTAAGCGATCACGCCGCCGTCGACGGCGAGGTACTCGGTCATGACATCCCCCAGTCGGGCGAGCTTGGCTAACTTCGTTAGCTATAAGCTAATCGGATTAGCCAAGTTCGTCAACAGCCCGCGCTCACGGGGGCAAACGGGGTAGCTCCACGTGCACGATGTCGGCCCAGGTTCGAATCTGTGGGCATGAGCCTCCGTCCCTGGGTCGTTGTGGAGCCGCCCGACAGTCGTGGTCTTCGCCGCGTCACCATCGGTGGCGAAACGGTCGGCAGTGCCTGGTCGCCGGCCGGGCTGCGCAAGTTGCTCGGCCGCCTCGGCTACCCGGAGGACTTCGATCTGGACGATCCGGCATCCGTGTGCTGGCGCGGGGGTGACAGCGGGTCCTGGGCGGACCGCCCCTGGAGACGGCGCTCGGTCATGTTCCTCATGGTGGCCGGGCTGCTCGCTTCCGCGGTCTTCGCCATGGTCATCGGATGGCCGGACGCCTCGGGAGCCCTGACGTTCGCGCAGCGCATCACGGGCGTGCTGTTCGTCCTGTCGGGCGCGGTTCTGGGAATCGCGGCGGTCGCGGCAGTCGACTACTGGGGGAGACGGCAGTTCAAGGCGTCCGGAGCGATCGTCCTGCTCGGGGCCCTCATGGTGCTGGCCACCGACAGTCTGCTTCTCCTTCTCTGGCTCGAGGAGAGGGAGTACACGCGGCATCTGCTCGTCTTTCTGTCCGCGTTGTGCTGGTCCATATGGGCAGTTTTTCTTCTGGTGCGCGAAAAATCATGGAAGGGAATGCCGCAGCCCAAGAAATTCGCGGCCGGGGTGGTCGCCACGGCACTCCTGACGGCTGTCAGTCTCGCCTATTCCACCATGTACCAGCCTGCGGCCGCCCCTATGCACTTCACCCTGAAGGCAGAATTCGGTAAGGCGTGGGAGGACAGCAAGCTGCCTTACGTGCACGTCCCGCTGACGCTGTACATGAAGAACACCGGAGGGATCCCGGTGTACATCGTCAACGACATCTACACGGTCCGCGGCAGGATCGCCCAGTACTCCCGGGGGACGGGAGACCCGCTGACTGAGTGGCAGGAGAGTGTGGAAGAACTGGGACCACGCGCGGGAGAGGCCGAACTCTACGTCGACGACCTCGAGTACACCACGATAAGCAGTGGAAGATTCTACGACATCGGCAACTCGTTGGACGTGGGGCAGGAATACTCGATGAAGCGTGTTTTCCAGCTTCCCAGGAACGTCGGGTACGACACGGTGAGTGTCGAATTGCAGATCTCATACATGAGAAAGGATCGCGGGAAGATCGACGTGCGGGAGTTCAAGTCCCCCCACCCTTCGTGGGACAGCGCCGAGCCCTTCCACTGCGACCCGGTGGTCTGCGGAGCACTCCTCATATATCGCGGTAGGGTGCGGCACAACAACAATCTCATCAATGTGACGCGCAAACCGCGGTATGTGACGGCTGTCTGGTCCCCCGGAGAACCGTTCTTCTCCTCGATCTCCTCCGTCCCCTTCAATTTCCAGGCGCAGGGTGACTATCTGGAGGAAAGGAGGGAGCTGGAGAGATACGGGGCCGCGGACGCCCGGGCGGATGCGGAGATCTCCGCGGCCGAACTGCTGAGATCCGCCGGGGTCTGATCCGATCACCCGCCGCCCCTGGACAGCCAGGTGCCCACGGTGACGCCCTCCTTGTCCAGGTACTTGGCGGTCTGCACGCAGGACATGGCGGAGCCGCTCATGGTGCCGAACAGCTGGTCGCGCGGCACCAGCTTGGCGAGTGCGGTGATGAGCGGCACGACCTCGAACGGGCCCTGGGCCTGTTCGTTGTTCCGCAACTGGGCGTGGACGTCGAGCATGTCGTTGCTCTTCTCCACCGCCCGCCAGAAGTCCTTGACCCCCTCGTCCTCCCACTGCGCGGGAACCAGATTCCTCAACCCGCCCATGAGGACGGACTCCCGCTTGGTCTCGAAGATGGCGCTGGTGCAGACCGCGGCAGCCTTGCCGAGCGACTCCTTCGGGCGCTTCTGGGCGGAGGCGGCTTCCTCCTGCTCGTCCTTCAGGCGCGAGGTCTTGTCCTCCAGCTGATCCCTGGCCTCGGACCGATCCTCCTGTGAAGTCGCGGGATCGCTGATCTTCTTCGCCAGCGCGCTGACCTGTTGTGTGATCTCCGCCAGCTGCTTCCGGTCCTTCGGCGTGGTCCTCCGGTCGGCCATGAGCTCCGCGGAGGCGCCCGACTGCACCACCGCGTTCCAAGCATCCTCCTCGGGGCCGGGGCTCGGAGGGGGATCCTGGGTTGCGTCCGTCGTGTCGGACTGTGCCACGGAGTGGTTCCTCGCGGCGTGGTTGGTGTCGTTGATCATGGCGATCATCGGTTTCCGCACGTCCTGCGGCGTCCTGGGATCGCAGATGATGTCGAGGGTGGACGTCGTGCGTTTGACCACCAGGATGAGCATGGACCGTTCATCGGCCGGTATCCGGGGATCGTTGAACGCCTCGAGTGCGGAGGTCACCTGCTTCACGATGGCGGTCAATTCCTTCCGCAGCTCGGGAGGGGTGCTCGGGTCGTTGATGGCCGCCAGCGCGGTGGACAGGTTCTCCGCGGCCTCGATGACTCCCTGACGGTCCTGCGGCAACGTCTCAGGACTGTCGAGCGTGCCGACGAGGGTGATCAGCTTGTCCACGGTCCCCGCGAGTTCCTCGGGAACCTGTTCCTTCTCCTCGTTCAGAGTCGTCGTCGCCTCCTCGATCTCCACCGTCTGCTCAGGCGGGGGATCGGACGTCTGTCCGTCCGTTTCCTCGGAGTCCGTCGGCGGCCCCGTGTCATTGCCGTCAGGTGTCTCGTCCTGCGTCTCGTCCGTTGTCCCGTCCGGAGTTTCGTCCGGCGCGGTGGTGGGAGACGTCGTGGGTTCCTCCGGCGTGTCGGTCGGTTCGGTCGGTGGTTCGGTTTCCGGTGGCGGTGGGGGAGTGTTGGGTTCCGGCGGATCGTCCGGCTCGGGAGCGGGAGACGGCGGAGGCTCCGGGGTCTGAGCCGGTGCCCCGGCAGCGCCCCCGTTGAGGCTCTGGGAATCCGCCGCGGCAATCGTCAGTCCTGCGGGGAACGCGAGGGCCGCGCTCAGAAGAGACGCGCCGGCCGCGTGAAAGACATGTCGCCGGGAGAAAGTGGCCATGACGGTTCCAGACCACACGAGGGTGGACGACGGACTGGATCGAGGGGAGCGAAGGCGAGAACCCCGCGTGTGTCCCCGCTCGATACGGACTATGGTGACACCAGGTCCTTCTCACCCCCAACGCTACGACGCCATGGAGGGGGCGGCAAGCGCGGTGACGTGCGGAAACCGGTCCTCCGAGGCAGGCCCCGCGGGCCACACCAGCGCCTCGTGGCGCACACGGTGACGCACGGTTTGCCGCGGTGACCCACCCGACGCATCGTAGGAAGTGGGGGAGGATCCGCCGCACGTGCCCGTTGTCCGTCCGGCGCCCGCTTCCCACGGAGGGAAGGATCTCACCATGCCCCACCCATGGATGCCCCAAGCCCTCAAGGCGGACATCGGAGACCATGCGCCGTGTGACCCCGGGTTCCCGGCAAGGGCGATCGCGCACATCACGGCGGACCTGAAGGCCACCGCCGAATCCCCCGAGAACCTGCTCCCCTTCGCCCGACTCAAGAGCTACTTCACCGGCACCGGCAAGGGCAGCGCTCCGCACATCCTCTGGGACCCCTTCCACGGGACCTTCGCCCAGTTCTTCCCCGCCACTTCTCGCAGCAAGGCCCTGGCCGACGCCCCCAGTGGAACGCGTACCAACCGGGCGGGCACGGTCGTCATCCAGATCGAGGCCCTGTTCTTCCCGCACTGCCGCGTCGACAACACGGTGTTCGCAAGGCTGGTCGACACTCCGTGCAAGGGCTGGGCCGAGCTCCACGCGTGGGTCAGCTCCTGGGGCGTACCGGACGACTGGCCCATGGGTCGCCCCACCTCCCTGTCCCGCAACACCTGTCCGGTGGACAAGTGGAGGGCGCGGGGCGGGTGGTACGCCCACGCCCAGGTTCCGGAGAACGACCACGTCGACCCCGGGTCCTGGCCGCCGTTCGTGTCCGGGCCGACCGAACCGTCCCCGCCGGAGGCCCGGTTCGAGCCGTTCCCCGGTGCGTCGTTCTTCCAGTCGGGACGCAGGTCGCCCGTCATCGCGGCGATGCACGGCCGGCTCGTCGCCGTGGACTGCGACCGCTACACGTCCGAGACCGGGATCGACGTGTGGGGAGCCGGCGATGTCAGGTCGTACACCGCCTGGCAGCAGAAGCTGGGTTTCGAGGGAGATTCCGCCGACGGCGTCCCCGGCAGGTTCAGCTGGGACAGGCTGGAGGTCCCCAGCGTCTGACGCCCTCCGGTCAAGGCGCCCGAACTCGGCCGTCACACGTCGGCGGACTGGGCGTCAGAAGACCTGGGAGACCGCACGATTCCTGGTTGCGTGCGACGTGCAACGGGCGCATCGTGGAAGTAGAGCGACTGTGACCGACCGGCAGCGGTACGGCTCAACCGGCGGCCTCCACGCACCCGAGGAGGCACGATGGTTGCTCTCTCCCACGTGCGATTCGGCATAGCGCAACGATGACGTCGAGGCCGTTCAGACGGAACTGATCGCGGTCCACCGCGAGTCGTCCTACCGGCCCAACGCGGTGAACCAGGACGATGTGAACGCGACAGGCCCGGTCCAGTCGGACGGTGCGAGAGTGTTCCGGCCCCCTACTGAATCACTGAAAGGAGTGGGTCATGCCTGCATTGGCGCCATTCCCGGGAGCGGGGTTCTTCCACAAGGGACAACACAGTCCCGTGATCGCCTCCATGGGCAAACGCCTGGTGGAGGAGAAGTGCGGCAAGTACCGGACAGGTCCCGGCCCCGAGTGGACGGACGTCGACAAGGAGTCGTACGCCGCATGGCAGCGCAAGATCGGATTCGAGGGTGCCGATGCCAACGGCATCCCGGGTAAGACCTCCTGGGAACGTCTCCACGTCCCGAAGCCGCCGGCAACTCGTGGGCGCGTCGAGTCTCCCGTACCGGGACACGGGGTCACCACCCGCCACGGGGTGAAGGGACCCCACTGGAGCCTCGGCCGTCACACCGGCGCGGACTACGCCGCCCCGAAGGGGGCGCGGTGCGTCGCGGTGCTCGACGGGTCCATCGCCCGCCACGGATTCGACAAGAGTTTCGGCAACTTCCTCGTGCTGCGCTCCGGCGGATTCGACTACTGGTACTGCCACCTCTCCGAGCAGACGGTGACACAGGGTTCCGTCAAGGCCGGCCAGAAGATCGGAGAAGTCGGCAGTACGGGGAACGCCACCGGTCCCCATCTCCACTTCGAGAAGCGTCCGGCCCGTGGCGGCTTCGGATCCGACGTGTCACCCACCTGGTAGGCGTAGCGGCGTGTGGCGTCCGCCGGAGCCGGAAGGGCTGCCACTCTCGTCGTCCATGGATGTCAGTACCTTCTACGCGCTCTTCTCCACCACCTGCTTCACCCTGGTCGGGCTGTGGTGGAACGTCGTTCAGAGCCATGCGGACTGGATGCGGGACCCCGCCCTGCGCCGCATCGTCGGCGGGATCTACCTCTCGTTCCTGCTGCCCGCCGTGATGGGTCTGTTCGCCCAGGTCGGCGGCACCGAACAGCCGGGGATCTGGCGGGGCGCCTTCATCGCCCTGTCCGTGATCGGCTGCGTGTGCACCGTGCGGCTGCTGGCACGCTCCCGCGGCGACCACTTCATCACCTGGCAACAGGCGGCCGCCGCACTGCTCTACGCCCTGATCGCCGTCGTCGGCGCCTTCCCCGAACTCGCCCGCCACGTCCGGCTGCGCCCCATCCAGACCGAGGCACTGATGCTGATCGTCCTCATCGTCCTGGCCCACGCCCTCGTCTGGCGTTACATGGCGGGCGTGGGCCGCGCCGACGAGGAGGCGGCTGCCTGACCCCGGCGCCGGGTCACGAATGGTCCGGCAGCTTGAGCCACTCGTCCCAGGTCACGTCCCGGCCGATGAAGCGCGGCCGTTCGAACGGCCAGTCCTCGGCGATCCAGCGGGGCACGAACACGTCCAGCGCCCGCTCGAGCGCACCGCCCACTTCGTCGTCCACCACCCACCACGAGATCTCGGCGTCCGCCCCCTGCTTCTCGGGCGGGTCGATGTAGACGCATCCGCGCAGGGCGGTGCGGTCCGCGTTCTCGATCGTGTAGTTGAACGATTCGTGGGCCTCGATCTCCGCGGCGTGCCGCTCCAGATCGGCCAGATTCGCCTCGTACGACATCGTGGCCGACGGCCAGCCCCACGCGGGGCCGAAGATCGACCACAGCCGCTCACGGGAACCCATCACCGTCGGGTAGTCCAGCGGTGCGTCCGCACCGCTGATCGGACGCAGGCGGTGGCCTCCGCCGTCGGGTATGTCGACGTGGAGGGGATGGACGAAGTCTTGCGGCAGCCAGGTCATGGGCGTGAGCCAACCACGTGGCCGATCACCGCGCAAAGGGATATGCGGCCCGGTCCCCCGGCGCGGCCGGGCACCGTTCCGCGTACGTGTCATGTGGCGCCGTGGAGTCCGTCGTGCCTGTCGGGCGCCGCTTCCGGCCCGGGCACGGCCGGCGGCATGGGCGGCAGGCCCGCGGAGAGGCCCGGCAGCAGGACGGGCTCCAGCCGCACCCGCTCCTGACTGCCCAGATAGCGCTCCATCTCCGGGGGCCGGTAGCCCGAGTTCCGGTCGTAGCGCTCCTTGGCGGGCACCGCCAGGAACTCGTTGCCGTCGGGCTCACCGTCGTCGTTCACGGCCGCGCCCAGCGGCCGGTGCAGCGGCCCGGCCAGACGGTACATGCCCGTCCGCGAGTCGTGGAGCGGACCCGAACCGTCGGGCCGTACCCGGAAGCCGACGCTCTCCTGAGGCTTCATCACCTGGGGCCCTTCCGTGCTCAGAGCGTCGGCGTCGAACTCCAGCCCGTGGCGGCGGGCCTGGTCGACCATCCACAGCAGGGCGATGTCGGACAGTCCCGTCTCCTTGTAGCCGCCCCCGACGTCGCAGTGCACCCCGGCGAACCACACCTGCTTCAGTTCCTGGTCCCGCGCGCCGGGACGCCGGTGCCACAGCGTCGGCCGGAACGCCGAGCGCTGCTCGTCGGCGGCCAGGGCGTGGAACGCGGCCTTGACCCAGCTGCTCAACTCGGTGTCGTGGAACGCCCAGCGGCGGTTGAACCGGTTCGCCGCCGGCCGCAGCCACGGCGTGTCCGAGACCGGGATGCCCAGGGCACCGACCGTGTCCCACACCCCCACGAACCTGATCTCCGAATCGCGGGCGTACGAGCGCCGGAACAACGTCGCGGCCGCGCCGTTCGGTTGCTCGATCCGGTCCCGGTACAGCGCCCACGCCTCCGGGACACGGTCGAGGTGGTCCCGGCGCAGAATGCCGCTGTTGCGCACGAGGCCCACGAGGCTGCGGGCGGTGAACGCACCCCGGCTGAAGCCGAAGAGGAACAGCTCGTCGTCGGGCTCGTACGTCTCGACGAGGAACCGGTAGGCGTCCAGGATGTTCCGGGACAGCCCCACACCGAACGCGCCGCCGCGCAGTCGCTCCCGCCGGTGGGTGCCGACACCGCTGTGGTAGTAGACACGCTGCTCCACCCCGGCTGCGGACCCCGGGAGCACGGACAGCGCCACCTTGGCGACGTTGGTCTTGCTCGGCTGGTCCGCGAAGTTCCATGTGCCGTCGCAGCAGACGACGAGACGCTTGGCCATGACCATCCCTCCTCACGAGAGCGCGGCACGGCGCACAGCACCACTTCCAGGGTCGCACCGTCGGGGGTGCCGTGCCACGTGCTCACTGGTGATGTTGTGGCCTGCGGAGCACCATGGGAATGGAGAGGCGAGTGGCCTCGGACCGGGGGCCCGTCTTCCCTTCCCTCGTACGAGGGGGTTCCTCATGGCTTCCCACAGCCGTCCTCCCGACGTTCCTCCGGAACTCCGGCGGGAGATGGGCCGGCGTCGACCCGAGAGCCGATTCGGCGGTGGCGGCCGGCCCGGGCGTCCCGGTGGTGGTCGTCCCCACCGTCCCGGAGGCGGTGGTCGGCCCGAGCGTCCGGGCGGGGGAGGCCGTCCGGACCGCCCCGGCGGTGGCGATCGTCCTGACCGGCCCGGTGGTGGGGGCCGTCCCGACCGGCCGGGGGGCGGGGGCCGCCCCGACCGCCCCGGCGGTGGTGGCCCCGGGCGACCGGACGGAGGCCGCCCCGACCGCCCCGGTGACGACGGTGCGGTGGGACCGTTCCGGGTCGTGCGCCCGGCGGACATGCTCGTGGCCGACATCAGCCTGGTGAACCTCCGGTTCGACGGGCGCCGCCTGGTGCGGCGGGAGCCGGCCGCGCCGACGCTGATCGTGGTCGGGCTGCCACCACAGCACGTCATGGAGGAGGTGTCCCCGACACCCGGCCCCGGGGCCGCCCCACCCGGCTCCACGAAGGCCTTCACCTCCGGCGCCTCCCAGCTGGTCTTCGCGGTGCCGCCCGAGGTGGACGGCCTGGAGCTGTCCTTGGACTCCCTGCTCGACTGGAAGCGGCTGGTGCCGATGACCGTGCCGGTCGTTCAACCGGGCGGCACACCCACCGCGCTCCCCGGAAGCGTCCTGGAGTTCCCCACCCGGCTCCTCCTCACCTACGACGAACCCGTCACCTGGATGTGCCCGCCCGAGCCCGACGGCGCCGACGGCCGCACCGGGCTGTGGCACGCCCTGCTGCGCGGCGAACGGGGCGGCGACGCACTGCTGCGGGCCCTCAGGAGGGTCGACGACCGGGCTCCCGTCACCGTGCAATTCCCGCTGAGCGAAAGGAACCTGAGGGACCTGGTCACGCTCACCAGCCGGGCCGAGCTGATCGACGCCGCGGGCGCGCCCATCGTGCTGCCCAGTGCCCCGCTGCGTGCCGAGCAGTTCATCACGACGCCCCTGGGCGCCTCCGCCCATCTGCACGGCGCCTGGGACAAGGTGTCCACGGACGCCGTCACGCAGCTCCGGACGATCGGCAGGGACCGTCCGGACCTGGCGGCGTACGACCACATCACCGGTCTGGGACGCGACCAGTACGTCAGGGTCGTCACCCGCGGCTTCCTCTCCACCGGGCACCCGGCGCTCCTGGTCAGCGAGTTCAAGCGACTGTTCGTCGCCCACCGGGACGGCGGCATCGTGGCCCAGCTGCGACAGGAGGACCGCATCATCCTGCGCGAACCCGAAGTGCGCTACGGGGAGACCACCGGTTTCGCGCATCAGGGACGCGAGATGCCCTTCCCCGTGCTGCGCGTCACCGACCGGGTCACCCCCCTGCTCAAGACCGCCTGGTCCCGGAACGACAAGGGGGAGCTGGAAGCCCCGAAGGCGTTCTGGGTCGAGCTCGAGGACGGCGCGCACGACCATCAGTTCACCGTTCTCGCGACCGACCACGAGGGACGCGAGGTCAGCTTCACCACGCCGCTGGTGTTCGTGCCCGCCTCACGGGCCGACAACTGGGACGAACTTCTGGCCTGTTACACGGAGAGCGAGACCGGCCAGCGGGACCGCGTCAAGCGGCGGCTGGGCGGGCAGGTGATGGCGATGGCGAAGCCGCCCGCCGACGCACCCGGCAGCACCAGTCACGCCGTGGGCACGCTGGCCTTCGCGATGACCCGGAAGACGGCCGGAGGCGAACATCCGCTGGCCGGCACGCTCGTCGTGTCCGGAGGCGCCGTGCGGGTCCCCGCCCTGGAGCCGTTCACCCCGAAGGCCGGGGACGTGCCCGTCGAGTTCAACAAGGTCTATCGCGAGACGGGCATGGCGGCGCACCCCGCACGTGCCTACCTCGACCTGGCCGCCCCGGTCGACCTCGCCTTCGCCGCGGACAAGGTCGGTGGACTCGCCCAGCCCAATGCCGCGGTCAAGGTGATCACCAGTCAGGCCGGCGTCGTACCCGACATGTTCGGGACCGACCCCACCGCGGAGATCAGGAAGGCCCTCGGAGCCGCCAAACTGCTCGGCTTCATCGACCTGGGCGCACTGGTGGCGCCCATCGTCGGACAGCACCTCGACCGCCTGAGGCAACTCGGGGACAACGAGATCCAGGCCCTCCTGGACGATGCGGGCGGCACCCTCCCCGCCCCGGTGCTGCGCGTCCGGGACCTCGTCGACGGGGCCGGCAAGGAACTGCGCTACGTGTGGAAGACCGGCCTGGTACCGCCGCAGCCGCGGCCGGACCCGTTCCCGTTGGACGTGTCCCGCGCGGTGCTGACCCTGGACGCGCGGACGGTCGTCTCGAAGGACGCCGCGCAGAAGACGTCGATCGAGGGCAGGCTGCGCGACGTGGCCCTGGAGATCGCCGGCGTCGCCCGGGTCGAGATCGCCGACCTGAGGTTCCGGGCCGTCCCCGGCAGCAAACCGGACGTGTCGGCATCCGGCCTGGAACTCAAGTTCCTGGGAGAGCTCCGGTTCATCGACACACTGCGCAGCGCCCTGCCCGCCGACGCCTTCGGCTCCGGCGCGTACGTGGACGTCCAGCCCTCCGGCATCCGCACGGGGTACGCGCTGGCCCTGCCGGCCATCGGCATCGGCGTCTTCTCGCTGGCGAACGTGTCCCTGAAGGCGGAACTGTCCATCCCCTTCGAGCCCGGCAAGGCCATCTCCTTCCGCTTCTCGGTCTCCGAGCGGCAGCGCCCCTTCAACGTCACCGTCTCGCTGTTCGGCGGGGGTGGCTACTTCTCCCTGCTGGTCGACGCGGAGAAGGGCATCAGGGAGGCCGAGGGCGCCATCGAGTTCGGTGGGGCGGCGGCACTGAACCTGGGCGTGGCGAGCGGCGGAGTGTCGGTCATGGCCGGCGTCCGCTTCGAGATCAGGGACGACAGCGTGAAGGTGGGCGGCTACCTGCGCTGCAACGGCTTCCTGAGCGTGCTCGGCATCGTCACCGTCTCCGTCGAGTTCTACCTGGAGCTCACGTACGAGAAGCACGGCAACGAGTCCGTGGTCCGGGGCAGGGGAACGCTCACGGTGAGCGTGCGGATCGCCTTCTTCAGCAAGTCCGTGTCCCTCAGCCTCGAGCGGAGCTTCTCGGGCGCGCCGGGCGACCCCACCTTCGTCGACTGCTTCGACCGGGAGACGCACTGGGAGGACTACTGCCTGAGCTTCGACGGCGACCCGTAGACCCGGTGGGAAGTGATCATGAAGTTCGAACAGCGAGTGGTGTGGACGGTGCTCCCGGCGGGACTGTCGGAGGACGGCACCCAGGTGAGGATCTCGGTCCTCGTCTCTCCCCGGCTGGGCGTTCCGGACACGGATCCGGCGACCGGGCCGCGGGAGGAACGGGAACGCGGCACACTGCGGCCGTTCGGTGACTTCCTCGCCTGGCCGGACAAAATCAAGAACGCGGCCTACGAGTTCGGGCCGGGAGACCGCGTCTCGCCCTCCTTCGGCGGCCCGGCCCATCCGTCCGGCCCTGCTCCCGACAACACACTGTGGACCGCGCTCTTCGACGCAGACATCCCGCTGGAGCCGTACGTCTTCGAGAGCATGGCCGCGCGGGCAGAAGCGGGCCACACCTACTCGGCCAGGCGCGTCAGCGACGCGACCCGGATCGCCTACGGACGGGCGGCGCGGGAGTCCCCCGAACAGCCCCCCGACATGCGCTCGGTCATGCGGCGGATGATGCTCAAGGGCCCCGGAGGCTCCTCCGACGGCCAGGCCATGCGGCAGAGCCTCGACGAACTGGAGGGTTTCCACCGGCCTCCGGTCCGGAACGTGCCGACCCTCGCGAACGGCGAACAGCCACAGCCTCCGCCGCCCGAGAAGCCGGAGCCGGACTTCCACCAGATGCTCACCTCACTCGGTGACCACCCGGCGCTGCTCCGCCGCCTCGGACTGATCCTGGACTTCCTCCTGCCGGTCGAACGGATCCCCGTCTCCTCGGGCGACCAGCACATCAGTGTGCTGCCGAACTGGGTGTCCGACCTCGGACCGGCCTCACGGAACCTGACCCCGCGCACCCGTTACGTCCTCCTTCCCGACCGGAAGCTGTTCGTCGCCGCGTCCCGGAAGAACGCGGCCGATCCACTGGGCCCGCCGGCACTCGGCCTGGTGGCGCTGCCCGAGGCGGACTTCTCCCTCGAGCAGGCGGACATCGACAGTGCCGCGCTGAAGCTGGCCGACCTCGCCCGGGGCCCGGCCGAGGGCGGTGGCGCCGCACCCGATCCGGCGGAGCGCCCCCTGGAGACCCAAGGGCTGGCTCCGGTCCGAACCCAGGGGATCTCCCTGGTCCGGGACGGACGCAAAGAGGTGCTCACCGCCGACTTCGCGGACGCGGCCCGGACCAACGACACGGCCGTCGCCGCGCTGAAGCAGGCACAGCCGACAGGGGACGGACAGAACGCGGATCAGCCGGATCCGCCGCTCATGCCCGAGCTCTGTGTGGAGGACCTGGTCCGCGGTCACCGGATGGACGTCTGGGACAACACCCGGGAACGCTGGTACTCCTTGCACGCGCGCACCGTCGAATACCGCGCCCCGGGAGGTGGCGAGCCCTTCCTCACCGTGGCCGACGAAGGCTTCTTCCAGGTCAACCTCGTGTCCCCGCCGGACGACGCCGACAGCGACGCCCTGTACGTACCGGAACGGCTCATGACCTGGGAGGGCTGGTCCCTGTCCGCTCCCCGTCCCGGCCGGGTCCTGGGCATCGGGGAAGGGGCGCCCGACGAGGTCGTCGAACCCACCAACGAGGCGCGGACCCACCTCCCGCTGGAGATCGGCATCGGAGTGCAGCAGGGCTCACTGCCCCGCCTGAGGTTCGGCCGCGGATACCGGATACGCCTGCGGACCGTCGACCTGGCGGGCAACGGCCTCACCCTGAAGGAGGCCGACGCCCTGGTGGACCGGGACGACGGCGACTGGGCCCTCCCCGGGGACGGGCCGCTCGTGTTCCGGAGGTTCGAGTCCGTGCCGGCCCCGGCCCTGGTACCCAGGCTCACCCTCGACGAGGGGGCCTCGGTGTCCCGCATGGTCATCCGGAGCACCCCGGGCAGCGCACCGGGCCCGGCCGGCGGCGCGGCCCCCGGCCCCGGGACCCGGATCGTCGCGCTGGCCAACGTGCGGCCCGGGAACACCAACGACGACGTACGCCTGGTCCAGCAGGCCCTGATCGATCGCGACCACCCCATTCCCGCGGGTGCGACGGGGCACTTCGGCCCACAGACCGCGCAGGCCTACGCCGCCGAACAGCGCGAGCAGGGATTCAGCGGCCGGGACGCCGACGGCATCCCCGGCTGCCGGTCCCTCACCGAACTCGGCCGCAAGAGCGGTTTCGCCGTCGACTGCGACGCCGCCGCCGGCACCCCCGGCACGGTGGGCGGAGTGCCCCGCGAGGACGCGGAACCGGCCCGGACCGCCGAACAGTACGCCGCGCACCTCAACGGCTCGCCGCTGGTCACAGGAGGCGACCACACGCCGTTCAGCGGGGTCGACGAACGGCACCTGGTGGCCCCGAAGGCATCCCTCCAGTGCGTCGAGCGGCACGGACTGCTCGACGGGGCCATCGGTTCGCGGGACCGGTCGGCCAGGGACGACGGCTACGCACTGGCGTCCCGGGAGAGTGGATCGCTCAACGATCCGGCTCCCGACGTGGAGGTGAAGCCGGTCGACTCGCCCGCCACGGACGCGCAGCACGCCGTCGTGACCGCCCGGCACCGAGGGGAACAGGTCGAACTGCCCTACCTCCGCGAACCCATGGCCACCGGTGCCCTGCTGCTCGACCTGCCGGGCATGCCGGACGGTGAGCCGTTCGAGGTCCCGTGGGGAGGCAGCGTCTGGCACCGGCCCCGCTCGTTCCGGCTGAGGCTGGCGGAGGGCAGCGCCCCGCCCCGCTTCGACGAGTCGTCACGCGTGCTGACCGTCTCGCTGCCCAAGGCCCGGGTGGCCACCGTGCGGGTGTGTTCCGCGATCCGTTTCGACGAGTCGCTGCTGGGCCTCGCCTCCTGGTGCCGGGAGCGGCCCGGCCCTCCTCCGCCACCGGAAGCCGCGCCGGAGGAAGCGGAGCGGGCGGCGCTGCTGGCCGAGGAGGAGCGGCAGATGGCGTCGACCGCGCTGGACCTGGCCGCCGCGGGGCGCCACTGGATGTTCACGCCCTGGCAGGAACTGACCCTCGTGCACGCGGTCCAGCGGCCCCTGCGGCAACCCGTCCTGGACCTGCGGCTCACGGCGCGGCGCCCGTCGGGCGCCACGGCCGAGCACCTCGCCGGAACGATCGGGCTGGACCAGGACAGCACCGGTCGGGTCGTCCTCCTCGCGAGGTGGACGGAAGTGGTCGACGAAGGGGACGAGGGCCGCGCCGAGCGTGCGATGACCACGCCGGTCTTCGATCTCCTCACGGCCAGGGTGCCCGCGCCCGACCCCGCCCGCCCCGAACCGGCCACCCTTCAGGGCGGCACGCTGACCTTCGACACCCGGATCGCCGAGGAGCCTGCCGTGCCGGAGGCGGTGAAACCGACCAGGACGGAACCGAAGAAGCACGAGTTCGGCGACACCAAGCACCGCAGGGTGCGCTACCGGCCGGTGGCGGGCACCAGGTTCGGCGACTGCTTCCCGCCGCACCTCGTCGAGCGGGACGCGAGCGCGCTGACCGTGGAGGGCGCGGCCGTCGAGCACTCGATACCGAGCAGCGCCCGGCCCACCGCCCCCAGGGTGCTGTACTGCGTACCCACGCTGTCCCACGAGTCCGTCGAGGGCCCGCCCGGCACCGTCGTCCGGCGCCGCCGCGGGCGCGGCATCCGGGTGTTCCTGCAACGTCCCTGGTACTCCTCCGGGGACGGCGAACTCCTCGGCGTGGTCCTCGGACCCGCACCGTCCGCCGGCACACCCGCCACGGACGTCCTGGGGGTGACCCTGATGGGACGTGACCCCATACACCGCTCCGCGGAAGTCGTCGCCCCGACGGTGTCGACGTTCACCAACGCGGTGCGGCACGCCGAGGGACTCACTCCGGCGACGCCCGCGGGGCCGTCGCCCACCGTCACCGTCGTGGGTTTCGCCCCGCGGTTCGACCGGGAGGGGAACCGCTGGTTCTGCGACCTGGACCTGGACACCGGGGACACCTACCTGCCCTTCCTGCGGCTGGCCCTGGTCCGCTACCAGCCCGACTCGATCCCGGGGGAGGAGATCTCACCGGTCGTGGTCACCGACCTGGTGCAGACCCTGCCCGACCGTGAACTGCGGGTGACACCGGACGACCTGACGACCGTCAGCGTCACCGGCCCGTCGTACGACCCGGTCGACTCCCCGCCGCCCCGGATCACGGCCACCGTGCAGCGCCGGAGCGCCGTCGCCGACGAGGACCTCGCCTGGGTGACGCTCCCGGACACGACGGTGACACTGACCTCGATCGACGCGGCTTCCACACGGACCCCGTCCTACATCGGACAGGTCCCGATTCCCCCGGACGCGCGGCGGGACCGGCTGCGGCTGCTGGTCATGGAGACCGACGGCATACCGCCCGACGGGGCCACCCCGCCCACCACGCCGGGGCGGGTGGTGTACTGCGACACCGTGCCCCTGGACGGAGGCCCCCGGCGGGACGGTGACCATGACGATCGTGATCGCCCCCGGCGCGACGGCGACCACGATGACCGTGATCGCCCCCGGCGGGACCGCGACCACGATGATCATGGTCGTCCCCGGCGGGACGGCGACCACCGGCACTGACGCGGCGGACAGCGGTGGGCGGGCGGGGATTCGCACTCAGTGCTGCATCGTGATCACCGCGTACGTCTCCCCGTTCCCCGGCGGCCGGGTCCAGGAGCGGGTGGTGAACGTGTGCAGCCGCCCGCTCTCGATCGCGTGACGCGGGAGACGGGCCCCGAACTCCTCGGCCACCGCCTCCAGCACCGACCGCTCCGCCTCGGCATCGTCCGCCGGATCGCCGAAGAACCGGCTCGGGTCCAACGCCCGCGGTATCCGCCCGCTCCGCCGCACCTCTCCGCCCGCGTACGTGAACGCGTACTCCTCGATACCGTCCTCCGCCACCGAAAGGTGGAAGAACGGCTCCCCGCGCCACTCCCTCAGGCCGCTCCACACCACCACCGCGCGGGTGCCGTCACTGGCGGCCGGCGCGGGGGAGACGAACCGCCGCGGGTCGAACGTGGCGGGCTCGCCGTCGAAGGCGAAGCTCCAACCGGTACCGGCCCGGCCCACGGCCACGAGGGCCCTGTCGTCGTAGGACGAGAACTCGGTGCGGCCGTGCAGCGACTTCCGGCGCGCCTCCCACAGCGTCATGGGTTCGTTCAGCACGGCGCCGTCCCCGTCGGCGAGACGTCCGGGCAGCTCCTCCGGCTCCACCCCCCGCACCAGGACGAACCGGTAGGACGTGCGGTTGTTGCCGGGGTCCGCGTCCGCGAGCCACGCCAGACCGCCCGGACCGATCCCGGCCGCCGGCGCGGGTGCCTCCCCCTTCTGTCCGCTCTGTCCGCCGCGTGGCGTGGACAGCAGCTCACGTCCCCGCTCCGGGGTCAGCAGCGGACCGAGCACGGGGTCGGCGAGCCACCCCAGCGGCGCCAGGAGGTCCGGCCCCGGCGGCTCCCACTCGGGCAGCGCGCTCAGGAGCGTCCGCCAGGCCCCGTCGGTGTCACCCCACCGCGCCGACTCCCGCGCCCGCTCGACCGCCTCGCCGAACGGTCCGGCCGCCGTGTACCGGTACGTGCCGCCGCGCAGCCGTTCCAGCGTCGCGTGCGCGAGTGCCATCAGGTCCTCGTCGGCGCCCCGCAGCGAGTACCTCAGCGTGGAGTCGTCCCGGTACGAGTGCGCCGCGTGCTCGGCCACCAGCGGTGGCAGCAGCTCGGATGCGTACCGCGGCTCCGTCACCAGGCCCTCGAAGTACCCCATGGAGGTCTGCCCGAGCAGGCAGCGTATCTGGTCTCCCAGCCCGGCGGCCCGCGGCCTGCCGTACCCCTTCGCCTCGTCCAGCGCCTTCACGGCCCGCTCCCAGCCGCCGCTCAGCGCCTCCAGCCGGGCCTCCTCCACCAGCGCGTCCAGGTGCCGCGTCGTGTCGTTGACGAACACCGGCTCCCCGTCACGCGGGTGCGCCCGCAGGCTGTGGAACTCCCGGTGCATCTCCCGCATGAACGTGCGGAAATCGGCGTACCGCTCGGGTGGCGCGGCCCGCCAGCCCGCCCAGGTGTACACCGCCCACTCGCCGTTCTCGTCCACGTCCTCCGGATCCATGAGGACGTAGGTCGCGTCGGACTCCACGTCGAGCTGAAGACCCCGGCGCCAGAGGTCGGCCTCCCGCCACTCCTCGGGCTCCGAGTCCTCGTCCAGATGCTCCTCGAACACGTCCGCGAGCCCCGACTCGTCGTCGTGCCGGCGCACGTCCTCGGTGCCCGCCAGCGTCCACACGAAGCCGCCCGCGTGCCGCCATCCGTCGCTGACCGCGAGGAACTCCCGGTACGACGGGGGCATCCGCCGTCCCAGGCGTTTCTCCGTGGCCGCGATCAGGTCCTCGGAGGCGGGCGGGAACCCCAGCCACCGCTCCCGCCGCGCCGCGTCGTCGTCCTCGCTCCGTGTCTCGTCGTCGGCCCGCGAATCCGCCCACTCCCCGCTCCACTTGAGCAGGAAGGACCGCCAGTCGAAACCTGTGGTGTCCGTCATGGGCCCGATGCTGCCACCCGCCACCGACAACGCCCGGCCGGTCACGGGGGCGGACCGGTCAGGGGCGGTTGGTCAGATAGCCGCCCATCGAGGTGAAGTACTCGGTGGCCGGCAACTCCCGGCCGTCCTCGGTCCGTACGCGCGTGATGGCCAGGCCGTGGTTGCGTCCGGTGCGGGCGTCCGCTCCCGCGACGATCACCACGCCGTCGCCCTCGCGGTAGAAGACACGGCCGGGTGTGCCGCCGTAGCGCCCCGTGGAGACGACGGCCGCCAGGACCTCGAGTCGCCTGCCCTTGTGGAAGGTGAAGGCGCTGGGGTAGGGCTCGGACTGGGCGCGTACCAGGCGCTCCAGGTCCTCCGCCGGCCAGGTCCAGTCGATGCGGCTGTCCTCGATGGACCGCTTGTGGAAGAAGCTCGCCAGGGAACGGTCCTGCTTGGTGAACTCCGTCTGCCCCGAGGCGATGAGACCGAGCGCGCCGATGGTGACCGGGGCGATGAGGTCGACGGTCTTGTGGAAGAGGTCGGTGGCCGTGTCCGTCGGCCCCACCGGCACCGCCTCCTGCCGGACGATGTCGCCGGCGTCGAGCTCGTCGTTCATCATGTGCGCGGTGACGCCCACTTCGGGCTCGCCGTTGATCAGGGCCCAGATCAGCGGGGAGAAGCCGGCGTACTTCGGCAGCAGCGAGTCGTGCACGTTCAGCGTGCCGTGACGGGGCAGGTCGAAGATGCGTGGCGGAATCCACGTACGCCAGTTGTTGGCCACGATGATGTCCGGGTCGGCCTCCTTGAGGCGCTCGAACAGCTCGTCGTCGTCCGGGCGGTTGCGTATCACGACCGGTACGCCGTTCTCCTCGGCGAGGTCCGCGACCGAGTCGCTCCAGATCTTCTCGTACGCGTGCTCGCTCTTGGGATGCGTCACCACCAGGACCACGTCGTGCTCGGAGTCCAGCAGGGCTTGCAGGGTGCGATGCCCCCAGGTCTGGTAACCGAACATGACGACGCGCATGTGGTTCCTCCTTGCGGCAGAGATGGGCCGTGGTCAGTAAAGCAAGGCTTACCTAAGCGGTCAACGGGGCTTATTGAGGGGCGTGTTGAGGGTTCGCGCCCTCTGGTGTTCGTCCCGTCTATGGACAGCTCCGCATGCTGAGCTTAGCCTTACCTAAGTTTTGGGCCGTGTTCTCCGGCGCGCCCATTTCCCGTACTTCCCGATGCTCGAACAACGGCTGCCCGCCCCGCGCGGCGGCCGTCCGCACGATGGGAGTGACATGGCAGAGGCTCGTCCCGGCGACGCCCCTTTGGTCCACGACATCATTGGCATCGGCTTCGGGCCGTCCAACGTGGCCATGGCGATCGCGCTCAGCGAGCACAACGCAGGCGTCGCCGGGGAGGAGGCGGTCACCGCTCACTTCTTCGAGCAGCAGCCGCGCTTCGGCTGGCACCGAGGCATGCTGATCGACGACGCGACCATGCAAGTGTCCTTCCTCAAGGACCTGGTGACGCTCCGGAACCCCTCCAGCGAGTACAGCTTCCTCTGCTACCTCAAGAGCAGGGGACGGCTGATCGACTTCATCAACCACAAGAACCTCTTCCCCCTGCGGGTGGAGTTCCACGACTACTTCGAGTGGGCCGCCGACAAGGTCGACGACCTGGTCTCGTACGGCCACGAGGTCGTCGGCGTCATGCCGGTCGCCGGCGACGACGACGTCGAGTACCTGGACGTGACCGTCCGGTCCGGCGAGGGGCTGGCGGTCCACCGGGCCCGCAACCTCGTCATCGGCACGGGGCTGCGCCCCCTCATGCCGGAGGGCGTCGAGCGCACCGACCGGGTCTGGCACAACTCCGAACTGCTGGCGAACGTAGGTGAACTGGAGGGCACCGCGCCGTCCCGGTTCATCGTCGTGGGCGCCGGCCAGAGCGCCGCCGAGAACGTCGCCTACCTCCACCGGCGCTTTCCGGGGGCCGAGGTCTGCGCCGTCTTCTCCCGCTACGGCTACAGCCCGGCCGACGACAGCGGCTTCGCCAACCGGATCTTCGACCCCGCCGCGGTCGACGAGTACTTCACCGCACCGGAGGACGTGAAGCGCCGCCTGATGGACTACCACGGCAACACCAACTACTCCGTGGTGGACATCGACCTCATCGACGACCTGTACCGGCAGCAGTACCAGGAGAAGGTCCTCGGCACCGAACGCCTGCGCTTCCTCAACGTCTCCCGGCTCAGCGACGTCAAGGAGACCCCGGACAAGGTCCATGCCACGGTCACGTCGATGGTCACCGGTGAGAGCACGCTCCTGGAAGCCGACGTCCTGGTCTTCGCCACCGGCTACAGCCCCGCCGACCCCGTCGGGCTGCTCGGCGAGGTCGCGGACCGCTGCCTCCGCGACGACGAGGGCCGGGTCCGCGTCGAACGGGACTACCGCATCGCCACGGACCCCGGACTGCGCTGCGGCATCTACCTTCAGGGCGGCACCGAGCACACGCACGGCATCACGTCGTCCCTCCTGTCCAACACCGCGATCAGGGTCGGGGAGATCCTCGACTCGCTCCTCGACCGGGGTCTCAAGTCCGGCTCCGGCGAGGCCCGTACGGTCGCCGACGGCACCGCCCGGTAACCCGGCCACCCGTTCCGCCCGGCGGTGGCACCGAACAAGGGGATAACGTACGTCGACATGGGCACGACTGCACTGGAGCACCCCCCGGCCGGGGTCACAACTCGCGCCCGTCGGCGGCGGGTTGTGGGCCTGGTCATGCTGACGGTGGTCCTCGCGATCACGGGGGCGGTGTCATTGGCCGTCGGTGCGCGCGCCTTGAGTCCCGCGGAGGTGTGGCACGGACTGTTCGCGGCACCGGACCCCGACCAGCGGCTCACCGAGATCAGGCTCATCGTGCGGACCGTACGGGTGCCCCGTACGGTGCTCGCGATCGTGGCGGGCATCGCCCTGGGGGTCGGTGGTGCGCTGATCCAGGGGTACACCCGCAACCCGATCGCCGACACGGGCCTGCTGGGCGTGAACTCCGGTGGGTCGTTCGCCGTGGTCTCGGCGATCGCCCTGTTCGGGCTCACCAACCCGTTCCAGTACATCTGGTTCGCCTTCCTGGGGGCCGCGGTCGCCGGGGTCGTGGTGTTCGGGCTGGCGAGCATCGGCCGGGGCGCCGGCAACCCGCTGACGCTCGCGCTGGCCGGGCAGGGGGTCACCGTCTTCCTCGCGGCGATGACGACGGCGGTGGCGCTCTCGGACCAGAAGTCCCTCAACGCGCTGCGGTTCTGGAACGCGGGCTCCGTGGCCGGGGTCGGATTCGACGTCATCTGGCCGGTGACCGCGTTCATCGTGGTCGGACTGGTGCTGGCCGTGATCACACTGCCGACCGTCAACCTGCTCAACCTGGGCGACGACGTCGCGCGGGGGCTGGGTGTGAACATCGCGCTGAGCCGGACCGTCGGCATCGCCGCCATCACGCTGCTGGCGGGCGCGGCCACGGCGGCGTGCGGCCCCATCGCGTTCGTCGGGCTCATGGTGGCCCATGTGGCCCGGTACCTCACCGGTCCGGACTATCGCTGGCTGGTGCCGTACGCGGGTCTGCTCGGCGCCGTCGTCCTGCTGGTCTGCGACATCGTGGGGCGCGTGGTGGTGCGACCGAGCGAGCTGGACGCGGGCATCCTGGTCGCCCTGCTGGGCGCCCCGTTCTTCGCGGTCCTGGTGTGGCGCGGAAAGTTCAGGAACGCGTGAACGGGGCCGAGGTGAAGGTGAACGAGACGGACCGGAAGCCGTCGTTGACACCGGGCGTGCGGCTCGGCCGGGTGTCGTTCGTATGGCGGCCCTGGCTCGTCCTCGTCACGCTGCTGGTGGCGGCCGTGACGTTCCTGGTGTTCTGTGTGTCCATCGCCGTCGGGGACTTCCCCCTCGGCCTGTCCCAGGTGATCGCGACGCTGCTCGGCCGGGGTGAGCAGGTCGACGAGTTCGTCGTCATGGACCTGCGGATGCCGCGCGCCCTGGCCGGGCTCGTCGTGGGGGTCGCGCTGGGCGTGTCCGGGGCGATCACCCAGTCCATCGCGCGCAATCCGCTGGCGAGTCCGGACGTTCTCGGGATCACCGGCGGCGCCAGCGCGACCGCGGTCTTCCTGGTCACGGTGTCGGGCGGCACCGCCGCGGCGGTCGTCGACTCCGTCGGCCTCTCCGCGGCGGCGCTCATGGGCGGCCTGGGCACGGGTCTGCTGGTGTACTTCCTGGCCTGGCGGCGCGGGATCGACGGCTTCCGGCTCATCCTCATCGGCGTCTCGGTGAGCGCCGTGACGGAGGCGATCACGTCCTGGCTGCTGGTCACGGCCGACATCAGGGACGTGGCGCAGGCCCAGGCATGGCTGGTCGGCTCGCTCGACGACCGGTCGTGGGACGAGGTCGGGGTGGCGCTCTGGGGCACGCTCGCCCTGCTGATCGTCGTGACGTGCGTGGCGTTCCAGTTCAAGCCGCTGCACCTCGGGGACGACGTCGCCGCGGGCCTGGGCGTGCGCTACTCGGCGGTGCGGGCGGTTCTCCTGCTGTGCGCGGTCCTGCTGGCCGGCGTGGCGGTGAGCGCGGCGGGTCCCGTCCCGTTCGTCGCGCTGGTCGCGCCGCAGGTGGCGATGCGTCTGGCGCGCTGTCCCACGCCGCCCTTGGCGGCCTCCGCCCTGGTGGGTGCCCTGCTGCTGATCGGCTCGGACCTGGTCGCGCGCACGGCACTGCCCGTCAGTCTTCCGGTCGGCGTGGTCACCGCGGCGATCGGCGGCCCCTTCCTCGTCCATCTGCTGGTGCGTGCCAACCTCCGCAGATAGCCGGTACAGAAGTCGGGCAAGCCTAGAGAAGGGGGCCCTGTGGTCACTCAGTCCATCACCGGGATCGCGTCGCGGGTCGATGACGCCTCGCGGCTGGCAGCCAGCGGCGTCACGGTCGGGTACGGCGCGCGCACCGTCATCGACGACCTCGACGTGGCGATACCGCCAGGCGTGGTCACCACCATCATCGGCCCCAACGGCTGTGGCAAGTCGACCCTGTTGCGGACGCTGGCGCGCCTGCTCAAACCGGCCCGGGGAACGGTCGTACTGGACGGCGAGGACATCGCCGGGCTCAGGACCAGGGACGTGGCGCGAAAACTCGGCCTGCTGCCTCAGGCGCCGGTGGCGCCCGAGGGCCTGACGGTGGCCGACCTGGTCGCGAGAGGCCGCCATCCGCACCAGAGCTGGCTGCGGCAGTGGTCGTCGGACGACGCCGAGGTGGTGGAACGCGCTCTGGCCATGACCGGGGTGTCCGACCTGGCCGACCGCCCGGTCGACACGCTCTCCGGTGGACAGCGCCAGCGCGTCTGGATCTCGATGACCCTGGCGCAGGGCACCGATCTGCTGCTGCTGGACGAGCCGACCACCTACCTCGACCTGGCGCACGCGGTCGACGTCCTCGATCTGGTGAACGACCTGCACGAATCGGGCTGCACCGTGGTCATGGTGCTGCACGACCTCAATCTGGCCACGCGCTACAGCGACAACCTCGTGGTGATGCGCGAGGGGTCGATTCTCGCGCAGGGGCACCCGCGTGACGTGGTCACCGCCGAGCTGCTGCACGAGGCGTTCGGACTGCGGGCCAAGGTGATCGACGATCCGGTGGGCGACCGGCCGCTGATCGTGCCCATCGGTCGCACGCACGTTCAACTCTCCTAGTTCCCAACAAAGTTATAGGAGTTAGGCTAGGCTTGCCTTATCTCCATGCGATACGGTTTGCCTGCCCTCAGCCAGGGGGGTTGCGGACAGCGCGAGAGCAAGGGGATACCGAATGCTCCTCCAGGGAACGACGCGTAGGAAACCATGGCGCCGGGTGGCGGCGATCCTGTCCGCGGCGGCGCTCGGCGTCGGTCTCCTCGCGGGATGCGGCTCCGACTCGGACACGTCGGACAAGGCCGCCGACACCGGCTCGACCGCCGCGGCCGGCGCCTTCCCGGTCACCGTTGAGCACGCGTTCGGATCCACGACGGTCAAGGAAGCACCCCAGCGGGTCGTCTCCGTCGGCTACACCGACGACCAGACCATCCTGGCCTTCGGCATCAAGCCGGTCGGCATGACCGACCAGTACCCCAACCCCACGGGGCAGACCCCCGACATCAACACCCAGTGGCCCTGGGTGAAGGACAAGTGGGGCGACACCCGGCCCGAGGTCATCATGAAGAACGGTGACGCGGGCCCCAACTACGAGAAGATCGCCGCCCTGCGCCCGGACCTGATCATCGCCGTCTACTCCGAGATCGACCAGGCCGGCTACGACAAGCTGTCGAAGATCGCCCCGACGGTGGGCCGCACCAAGGCCGAGAAGGAGCCCTTCAGCGCTCCCTGGCAGGACAACGCCCTGCACATCGCCAAGGCCCTCGGCAAGGCCGAGGAGGGCGAGAAGATGGTGCAGGACATCCAGGGCAAGCTCGACGCGGCCAAGAAGGAACACCCCGAGTTCGCCGGCCGGACCGCCGTCGCGCTGTCCTGGTACGAGAACTCGGTGGCGCCGTTCACCTCCACCGACGTACGCGGACGACTGGTGACCGGCATCGGCTTCGACTACCAGACCGAGATCGACAAGGTCGCCGACGGCAGCTTCTACACCAAGCTCTCCCCCGAGCGCATCGACCTCGTCGACGTGGACCACATCTTCGTCATCAACGACAAGGCGGACACGGAAGCCCTGAAGAAGTTCAAGCTCTTCGCCAACCTCGACGCCGTGAAGAAGGGCAACGTGTCCTACCTGCTGGACAGCGAGGGCCCGGCCGTCGGCGCGGCCATCTCCCAGGGCACCCTGCTGTCCATGCCGTACGCCATCGACGAACTCGTCAAGTCGGCGGCACAGTGACGACGACGAACGGCACCCGTCGTCCCCGGCCCGCCCGGGGCGCCGTGTGAGCACGACCGGCACGCGTACCGCCCCGGAAACGCTGCGCACGGCGACCGGACGCGAGGCCACCCGATGGGTCGCGGAGCACTGCCGCGAGACGCCCTGGCTGACTCTCGCGACCGCGCTCACCACGGTGGCCGGGGCGGCGCTCCAAGTGCTCCCCGTACTGCTGCTCGGCCGGGTCGTCGACGGGGTCGTCGAGGGCGAATCGCGCTCGGTCCTCGTCACCGTCGGGGTGCTGATGGGGGCCGCCGCACTGCTCGGCGCGGCGGCCACCGCGGTGTCGACCTACCTGATCGGACGGCTGGGCGCGGATCTTCTCGCGCGGCTGCGCGAGGGCGCCGTCCGGGCGGTCCTGGGGATGCCGAGCGCGCGCATCGAGCAGGTCGGCCGGGGCGACGTACTGTCCAGGGTCGGTGACGACGTCGCCGTCGTCTCCCGCGGCATTCGCACGGCCGTCCCCACCATCTTCTCGGCGGGAGTGCTCGTCGCCATCGCCACGTTCGGCATGTTCGGACTGGACTGGCGGCTCGGCCTGGCGGGCGCCGGCGCCCTGCCCGCGTACGCTCTCGCCCTGCGCTGGTACCTGCCCCGGTCGGCCCCGCTCTACCGGGAGCAGCGCATCGCCCAGGCCGACCGCGCGCAGGCGTTGATCAGTGGCCTGAACGGAATCGACACCGTCCGGGCGTACCGCCTGGAGGGGGCCTTCCGCGAGAAGGTGACCCATGAGTCGTGGCGGGTGCGAAATCTCGGTATCGACGTCTTCCGGTTCTTCGGCCGCTTCGTGGGCAGGGAGAACCGCGCCGAGTTCATCGGACTCGTCCTGATCATCGTGGTGGGGTACGCCCTGCTGGAGGCCGATGCCGCCAGCCTGGGCGAGGTGTCGGCGGCCCCGCTCCTGTTCCACCGGCTGTTCACCCCGCTGGGCCTCATCATGTTCACCTTCGACGAGGCGCAGAAGTCGGGGGCGAGCCTGACCCGCCTGGTCGGGGTGCTGGGGGAGCCCACGGAGGGCCGGCTGGTGGGCGACGCGGCCGCCGCGCCGGCGGAGCGCGCACCGTTGCCGGTGACGGTGGAAGGGCTGACGTTCCGCTATCCCGGCGGCGAGGAGCCCGTGCTCAGGGACGTCGACCTGACGATCCCGGCCGGCGGCTCGCTCGCGCTGGTGGGGGCGACGGGCGCGGGCAAGACCACCCTGGCGGCACTGATCGCGGGCATCGGGACGCCTCAGGCGGGGTCGGTGCGCGTCGGGTCGACCGACCTCGCCGGTCTGGACGAGGCCGGGGCGCGGGCCCTGGTGAGCATCCTGACGCAGGAGACGCACGTGTTCTCCGGTCCGCTCGCCGACGACCTGCGACTGGCGGCGCCGGAGGCCACCGACGCCGCCCTGATGGACGCGCTGCGCACGGTGGGCGCCGCCGAGTGGGTCGAGGCCCTGCCCGACGGCCTGGGCACCATGGTCGGCGAGGGCGGCGAGCGCCTGGACGTCACCAAGGTCACCCAGATCGCCCTGGCCCGGCTGGTGTTGAGCCGGTCGCCGGTGGTGGTGCTCGACGAGTCGACCGCGGAGGCGGGCAGTGAGGGTGCCGCCGAGCTGGAGCGTGCCGTGCTGGCCGCGTGCTCCGGCCGGACCACGCTGTTCGTCGCGCACCGGCTGACCCAGGCCATGGCGGCGGACCGGATCGCCGTGCTGGACGCGGGACGCGTCGTCGAGCAGGGACGGCACGAGGAGCTGGTGGCTCTGGACGGCCGGTACGCGCGCCTCTGGCAGGCATGGCGAGAGGGTAGTTAGGTAAGCCTAAGTCAGATCGCTTGCTCTCATGTCCTTGGAAAGGGTGCTGAGTCTTCGATGGAACCGAGCGCTCGTCTCGTACGGCTTTCCCCCACCCGTCTGGCCGATGTGCGCCGGCGGACCGGCGACTACTCCGACAGGACCATCACCGAAGCGTGCGCGATCGGACTCGCCTACTGGGCGACGGGCCGGGGCCCCGACGGCATCGACCTCACCCCTGCCACCCTGTTCGCCGACGTTCTCGGCTGGGTCGACAACGGCGGTGCCCCGCCCGACGGTTGGGAGACCGGCCCCGACGGCCGGAGCATCACCGTCCCGGACGGTGTCGCGCCGGCCGACGCGCAGCTCGCACTGGACGACCTGGCCGACTTCCCGGACCGGCCTCTCGGCACCATCGCCCCGTCCGGGGTGGCGGCGCGGCTCGACCTCCTGGCCCGGTGGAACGACACCCGCGCCGACCGGGTCCGGCCGACCGTCGTGGAGATGTTCCGGGAGCAGGCGCGGACCAGGCCGGACGCCGTGGCGATCGTCGACGAGCACCGCACACTGACCTATCGTCAAGCGGCCGAGCTGTCGGCCCAGTTGGCTCACCATCTCATCGAACGGGGACTCACCTCCGAACAGGTCGTCGGCATCTCGCTGGGCCGCTCGGCCGACATGGTGATCGGGCTGCTCGCCGTGCTCCAGGCGGGGTGCGCCTTCGTGCCGCTCGATCCACAGTGGCCCGCCGCGCGCCGGGCCGTCGTCATCGAGGACGCCCGCGTCGTGGCGCAGCTCAACGACTCGGGCGAGCACGACCCGGCCGAACCGGAAGCTGTGGCCGTGGACCTCGGCGACTGGCGGTACGGCTCCCACCCCACCGAGGGGACCGGGATCACCGTCCCCGGCAACGCCCTGGCCTATGTGATCTTCACATCCGGTTCGACCGGGCGGCCCAAGGGCGCGATGATCCGGCACGAGGCGATCAGCGAACGCCTCCTGTGGCAGGTCGACGAGATCCTGGGCTTCGGCCACGACGACGCGTCGCTGTTCAAGGCGCCCCTGTCCTTCGACATCTCCATCAACGAGATATTCCTGCCGCTGGTGTCGGGCGCCCGGCTGGTGGTGCTGCGGCCCGGCGGCGAACGGGACCCGCACCACCTGCTGAGCGTGATCGCCGAGCAGCGCGTCACCTTCACGTACCTGGTGTCCTCCATGCTGGACGTGCTGCTGGAGATCGCGGGCGACTCGGGGCGGCTGGCCTGCCTGCGGCACGTGTGGTGCGGTGGCGAGGTGCTGACCCCGGAGCTGTACGAGCGGTTCCGCACCAAGCTGGACATCCCCATGTACCACGGCTACGGCCCGGCCGAGACCACGATCGGCGTCTCGCACGTCATCTACCGGGGCGCGGCGGAGCGCCTGTCGACGTCGATCGGCAGGGCCAACCCCAACACGCAGCTGTACGTGCTGGACGACGAACTGCGCCCGGTCCCGGTCGGCGTCGGCGGGGAACTCTATGTGGGCGGGTTCCTCCTGGGGCGCGGATACGTGGGCGCGCCCGGACTGACGGCGTCACGGTTCGTGGCCAACCCCTTCGCGGGCGACGGGTCACGGCTGTACCGCACGGGTGACCTCGCGCGCTTCGCCCCGGACGGGTCGCTGGACTTCCTGGGCCGCGCCGACAACCAGATCAAGATCCGCGGAATGCGGCTGGAGATCGAGGACGTCGAGGTCGGTCTCGCGGAGCACCCCGGCGTACGGCACACCTGTGTCGTCGCGAGGAAGAACACGGCGGGCGGCACCTACCTGGTGGGCTACGTCATCCCGGCCACCGGCCACGAGGACCTCCGGGCGGACGAGGTCAAGGCGTGGGCCGCCGGGCACATGGTGGAGTACATGGTGCCCGCCCACATCGTCGTGATGAAGGAGTTCCCGCTCACCGCCAACGGCAAGCTGGACCGGAACGCACTGCCCGAGCCCACGGTCGCGACGGGCCCGCTCGCACGGCCCACCACCGACAACGAGCGCGCGGTCTGCGCCGCGGTCGCCGCGGTGCTGCGGCTCGAAGAGGTCGGTGTCGACCAGGACTTCTTCCAGCTCGGCGGGGACAGCATCCTCGCCATCTCGCTCCTCGCCGCCCTGCGCGACGCGGGACTGCACGTCACGGCACGGCAGATCTTCACCCACGGCACCGTGGGGGCGCTGGCCGCCGTGGCGAGCCGCGAGGACGTCTCCGTCGTGGACCACCGCGACATCCCGACCGGGTCCGTCGTGGGATCGCCCATCGTGCAGTGGCTCGGGGAGACCACGGACGCGATCGACGGTTTCGTCCAGTCCGTCGTGCTCAACACCCCGGCGGACCTCACCGCCGACGCCCTCGACGCGATCCTCACCGCCGTCGTCCGGCACCACCCCATGCTGCGGGCCAGGCTGGTGCGCGGAGACCGCTGGAGCTTCGACATCCCGGAGGCGGACCTGGCCGTCGCCGCGTGGCAGGAGAGCGACCGTCCACTCGACGAGTGCGTCGCGCTCGCCACCGAGGGTCTCGACCCGGACGGCGGAGTGATGCTGCGTGCCGTGTGGCGCCGCGCCGCACGACAGCTCGTCCTGGTCGCCCATCACGTGGTGATCGACGGTGTGTCCTGGCGGATCCTGATGGACGACCTGTCCACCGCCCACAGGCGGTTCGCCTCGGGCGCGCCCGTCGAACTGCCCCCGGTGGGCACGTCGTTCCGGCGCTGGACCCAGCTGCTGGAGCGTGCCGCGTTCGACGCCGACAGCTCACCCTACTGGCGTCCCCTGCCCGCGGAGGACCAGCCGCTGGGCAGGCGGGCGCTGTCCCCGGCCGACACCGTCGCGACGGAACGCCTGCGGACCGTCTCGGTCGGCCCCGAGGTCACGGCCGAACTGCTGGGCGCCACGCCCGCGAAGTTCCACGCGGGCGTCAACGACGTACTGCTCACCGGTCTCGCCGTCGCCCTCGCCCGGTGGCGCCGCGACCTCGGCCAGGACCAGACGTTCGCACACATCGAACTCGAGGGCCACGGCCGCGAAGGACGGTTCGTCGCCGACACCGCCGGCTTCGAGCCCGACCTGTCCCGGACCGTGGGCTGGTTCACCACCCTGGCCCCGGTGGTCGTCGACCCCGGCGCGGCGGCCGACTTCACCGCCCCCGAGTACCTGACCGCGGCGCTCAAGGCGGTGAAGGAGGACCTCGCCCGGCTCCCGGACAACGGCGTCTCGTACGGCGCCCTGCGCCACCTGACCCGCACCGAGTTCGACACGCCCGCACCGCAGGTGCTGTTCAACTACCTCGGCCGGTTCGACGCGGGCTCCTCCGAGGACTGGCAACTGGCCCGCACCACGGGACAGCTGGGCGAACGGCGCGACCCGCGGATGCGCCTGCCGCGTCCACTGGAGTTCAACGCGATCGCCGAACCCGCCCCGGCCGGCGCCTACGAACTCGTCACCACGATCTCCTGGCCCGAGGCCATGTTCACCGACGAGGACATCGCCACCCTCGCCGAGTACTTCCGGGCGGCCCTGGCCGGACTCGCCGCCCTCGACCGGGGCGGCCACTCTCCGAGCGACTTCGCCCAAGTGCCGCTCACCCAGGACGACGTGGACGCCCTGGACGGCCCGGCGCTGCGGGACATCCTGCCGCTGACCCCGTTGCAGGAGGGCCTGTACTTCCACTCGGTCTTCGACGACGACTCGCCGGGAGCCTACGTCGAGCAGCAACTCCTCACGCTGGACGGCGAGGTGGACCACGGCCGGCTCGCGGCGGCGGCCACCCGGTTGCTCACCCTCTACCCGAATCTGGCGGCCCGCTTCGTCGCCCTCGCCGACGGCCGTGTCGTCTCCGTCCTGGAGAGCGGGGTGGAGGCACCCTTCACCACGCTGGACCGCCCCGGCATCACCGACGAGGAGATACGCGAGTACGCCGCCCGGGACCGCCGCGCCGGGTTCGACCTGGCCACCGGGCCGCTGATGCGGTACACGCTCGTCCGCGGGGGCCCCGGCCGTAACGTCCTGGTGCAGACGGTGCACCACATCGTCGCCGACGGCTGGTCGGTGCCGCCGATGCTCCGCGCGCTGCTGGCCGAGTACCACGCGCCGGGGTCCAGGTACCCGCTCGGCGGATTCGCCGACCACGCGCGACGGCTCGCCGGGCGCGACGACGAGGAGAGCGACCGCGTGTGGCGCGACGAGCTCGCCGGGCTGCCGGGCCCGTCGCTGATCGCCGAGGGGCACACCCCGTCCGACCGGTTCGCCGACACCGCCCTGGTGCCGGAGGCGGACATCGACGCGGCGGCCCGATCGGCCGGGGTGCCGCTGAGCGTCGCGGTGCACAGCGCCTGGGCCGTGACACTGGGCGGCATCCTGCACACCGGGGACGTGGTGTTCGGTTCCACGGTGTCCGGGCGGGACGCGGACGTGCCCGGCATCGAGGACATGGTCGGGCTCTTCATCAACACCATCCCCGTACGCGGCCGTTGGTCCGTGACCACCACCGCGCGCGACCTGCTCACCTCGATGCGGGAGCACCAGAGCGCGGTGCTGCCGCACCAGCACGTGTCGCTGTCGCGGATCGGCCGCCTGGCCGGCGCCGGCTCCCTGTTCGACACCCTGGTGGTGTTCGACGTGGCGGCCGACGTGGACGCCCTGCGCCGGCCCGGCGACACGCTGTCCATCGGCGCCATCCTCAACGAGGGCGCCCCGCACTACCCGTTGACCCTGGTCGTGGAGCGCACGCCCGGCGGCCGTCCGCGCTTCAACCTGATCCACGACCGTGACGTGCTGGGCGAACCGCGCGCAGAGGCGATCCTGCGGGCGTTCACCGGGACGCTGACCGGCCTGCTCACCCGGCCGGAAGCCACGGTCGAGGACCTCGCCCCGCAGGGCTCCCGGCCGCCCGCGCGGATCACCCCCACCACGCTGGCCGGACTGCTCGACGCCGCCGCGCGTCACGACCCGGCCGCCACCGCCGTCACCCAGTGCCGACTCGACGGCGGCACCCGGTCCCTGACGTACGGCGAACTGGCCGAAGCGAAGGACGAGTTGGCCGCCGCCCTGCGTACGGCTGGGGTCGGGCCGGGCAAGCGGGTCGCCGTCGCCGTCCCGCGCTCGGTCGAGCAGGTCGTCGCCCTGGTCGCCGTCGTCAGCGCGGGCGGCGCGTACGTTCCGCTGGACCCGGCGTACCCGGACGAGCGGCTGGAGTACATCCTCGCCGACGCCGTCCCACAGGCCGTCCTCGTGGACCGTGAACAGCGGGACCGCTTCACGCGGCTGCTGGCCGCGTCAGGCGTCCCGGCCCGTGTCCTCGTCCAAGGGGAGGAGATCCGGCCGGACGGCGAGCCGTCGCCGGCGGAGGCCGGCCCGCGGACGAGCTGGCACGACCCCGCGTACGTGATCTACACGTCCGGATCGACGGGCCGCCCCAAGGGCGTCGTCGTCCCGCACTCCAGCGTGGTCACCCTGCTCGCCAACACCCGGCCCGACCTGCGCTTCGGCCCGGACGACGTCTGGGTGCAGTTCCACTCCTTCTCCTTCGACTTCGCGGTCTGGGAGCTCTGGGGCGCGCTGGCGCACGGTGGTGAGCTCCTGGTCCCGGAGTACGGGCTGACCCGTTCCCCGGTCGACTTCCACCGCCTGGTCCGCGAGCGCGGAGTGACCGTGCTCAACCAGACCCCGTCGGCGTTCTACCAGTTCATCGAGGCGGACCGGCACGCCGGTGAGCCCCTGCCCGCACTGCGCCGGATCATCTTCGGCGGCGAGGCGCTCGATCCCCGGCGGCTGCGCGGCTGGATCGAGCGGCACGGCACGGCCTCGCCCGAGCTGGTCAACATGTACGGCATCACCGAGACCACCGTCCACGTCACCCACCGGGTGCTGACCGGCGAGGACTTCCGCACCGACCGCGACACCAGTCCGATCGGCGGCCCGATTCCCGGCCTGGTCACCCATCTGCTCGACGACCGGCTCCAGCCGGTGCCGCCGGGCCGGGTGGGCGCCATCTACGTCGCCGGTGACCAGGTGTCCCTCGGCTACCTGGGCAGGCCTGGGCTCACGGCGGGCCGGTTCGTGGCGAACCCGTTCGCGGACGACGGTTCCCGCATGTACCACACGGGCGACCTCGCCCGCCGCACCCTCGACGGCGAGCTGGAGTTCGTCGGACGCGCCGACGACCAGGTTCAACTCAAGGGCTTCCGTGTCGAGTTGGGCGAAGTGGAGGCCGCGATAAGGGAGCTCGACGGGGTGGTCGACGCGGCGGTCACCGTGGCGGACGGCGGCGACCACCTGGTCGCGCATGTCGTGGGCCCGACGCCCGGCGACCTCACCGAACGGCTCTCCGCCAAGCTGCCCCCGCACATGGTGCCGGGCAGGGTGCTCCCGGTCGACGCGCTGCCCTTGACGGTCAACGGCAAACTGGACCGCAAGGCCCTCGCCGAACGCGCCGCCGTGGCCGACTCCCCGGACACCGGCGACTCCGCGCTCGAAGCACTGGTCGACATCTTCGACGGGACCCTGCCCGTCGCCGCGGTGGACGCCGACACCGACTTCTTCGGCGCGGGAGGCGACAGCATCGTCGCCATCACCGTGGTCAACCGCGCCAGGGCACGCGGCCTGACGATCGCACCCCGGGACCTGTTCCTGCTCCGGACCCCCCGCGCGCTCGCCGAGCACCTGCGGACCACCGCACCGCGGGCCACGGCGACACCCGCGCCCGCCCGCCGCGCCGACGGCCCGATCACTCCGACGCCGATCATCCTGCGCCAACGCGAACTGGGCGGACCGCTCACGGGCTTCGCCCAGGCCAGGACGCTGGCAGCCCCCGAGGGCGCCGGGTTCGCCGACGCCGAGCGCGCGGCGAACGCCGTGGTGGCCGCGCACCCCGCCCTCCGGCTGCGGCTGCGCGTCGAGCACGGTGTGTGGACCCTGAGCACCGAGCCGGCCCGCGAGGTCACCGTCGTACGGACGGACGACCCCGACGCGACCACGGCGGCCGACGCCGCCGCCGGACGGCTCGACCCCGAGTCCGGGAACGTCGTCGCGTTCACCTGGCTGGAGGCCTCCACGACCCTGGTGGTCACCGTCCACCACCTCGCCGTGGACTCGGTGTCCTGGCTGATCCTGCTGGACGACCTGACCACCGCCCTGCGCGGGGAGCCCCTGCCCCCGCCCACCACGTCCTACGCCGAGTACGCCGAGGCGCTGACCCTCCACTCCGCCGAGGCGGTCGACGGCCTCGGCCACTGGCTCACCACGCTCCGCGCCCCCGCCCTGCTGCCCGCCGTCGAGCGGCAGCGCGAGACCTCGGCCGTCCTCCCACCCGACGTGACCGACCGCGTGACCCGCACCGCGCCCGCCGCACTCGGCATCGGACTCACCGAATTGCTGTGCGGCGCCCTGCGCACCGCGCTCACCCGTATCCAGCGGACGCCCGGCGATCTCGCGATCGAACTGGAACTGCACGGCCGGGTCCCGCTCCTCCCGCACCACGACTACACCCGCACGGTCGGCTGGTTCACCGCCATCGCGCCCGTGCGCCTCACGGCACACACCGACCCGGTCGCGGCGGCCCGCGAGGTCGCCGAGCGCCGACCGGACGAGAGCGCGCACATCGACTACGGTCGACTCCGCCATCTCAACCCGCAGACCGCGCCGCTGCTGAACACCCGCCCACAGGTGCTGTTCAACTACCTCGGCCGGGGCAGCGAGTCCCAGGCGCTGCGCATCACCGGCGGCGATCGGAACAGCCCGTACGCCGTCGAGGTCAACGCGTGGCTCGACGACTCCACCGGCAGCCTCCACGCCGCCTTCACCCTCGCCGAGGGCATCCCCGACACGATCACCGAGCACTGGCTGACCGCGCTGGAAGCCGTCGCGGACACCGCCGCGACGGCCGAGCGCACCGCACCGGTGACCCCCCTCCAGCGGGGCCTGTTCTTCCAGGCCCAGCTGGCGGGCACGGCCGGACACTACGTCGCGCAGAGCTGGTTCACCTTCGACCGGCGCCTGGACACCGGCGCGCTGTCCGAGGCCATGGCGTACGTGATGGCGCGGCACCCGGTCGTGGGCGCCGGCTTCGCCACCGACGACGACGGCAACCCGGTCCAGGTCCTCAAGGCGGGCCGACGCGTCGACGTCCGCACGGTCGACCTGGCCACGGACGCGGACGTCGAGGCCCTGCGCGCCCGGGACCGCGACACCGGATTCGACCCGGCGGACCCTCCGCTGATCCGGCTGACCGTGGTGCGTCTGCCCGACGACCGCGACGGCCTGCTGCTCAGCTACCACCTGCTGCTGTGGGACGGCTGGTCCCGCGAGATCGTCCTGCGCGACCTGTTCGACGCCTACCGGGCCGTCCTCGCGGGCGAACCGCTCGACCCGGCCCCGGCCACGCCGAGCTTCGAGGACCACGCCCGCGCGCTCGCGGCCAGGGACACCGCCGGAGCGGAACGCTTCTGGGCGGAGCACCTGGCCGGCCTCCCCGGCCCGACGCTGCTCGCCGGACCGGCACCGTCCCTGTCGGACGACCTGCCCCGCGCGCTCGTGCACACCCTGTCCGCCGAACAGTCCGATCTGCTCCGGGACGCGGCAAAGGCGCACGGCGTCACGCTGAACTCGGTGCTGACCGGGGCGTTCGGCCTCATGCTGGGCGCCCGCACCGGCCGCGGCGACGCCGTGTTCGGCGTGACCGTCTCCGGCCGGGAGGGCGAGGGGCTCTCCGACATCGTGGGCGTGCTGCTCAACACCGTGCCCCTGTGGACGCGGCCCCGGCCGGACCACACGGTCGGGGAGTACCTGTCCGCCGTGCAGGCGGCCCGTGTCGCGGCGATGGAGCACGAGCACCTCGGACTCGGGGAGATCCAGCGGGCCGGCGGTCACGACATCCTGTTCGACAACCTGTTCGTCCTCCAGAACTTCCTGGATCTGGACGCGTTCGACGAGATGTACGCCCGGCACGGCATCACCTCGGTCAAGGCCGACGACTCCACGCACTACCCGTTCACCTGGGTCGTCACGCCCGGAGACCGGCTCACGGTCAAACTGGAGTACCGCGACGACGACACCGGGCACGCCCGCCGTCTCCTCGACGACTACCTGCGCGTACTCGAAGACCTGACCCGCTCCACCGGACCGGTGGGCGCGCTGCCCGGCCCGGGCCCGGAACCCGAGCCCGCCGAACGCACCGACGTCGGCACGGACACCGTCGTCGACCGCTTCGACCGGGCGGCCGACCGCGCCCCGGCACGCGTCGCGCTCGTCGCCGACGGCGCCACGCTGACCTTCGCCCAACTGCGGGACCGCAGCCGCGCGGTGGCGGGCGTGCTCGCCGCGCGCGGCATCGGACCCGAGACGACGGTGGGCCTTGCGATACCGCGCTCGCTCGACTCGATCGTGGCGCTCTTCGCCGTGCTGCGCGTCGGTGCCGCGTACGTGCCGCTGGAGCTGGACCACCCGGACGAGCGCATCGGCGCCATCGTCGACGACGCCCGCCCGGCCGTCGTCCTCACCGTCAGCACCGTGTCGCCCCGGCTGGCCGGGCTGACCGCCGACCTGATCGAGCTGGACCGGCCACTGCCCGCCGCCGAGCCGTTCGTGACGTTCGCGCCCGACGACCCCAACCGCCTGCGGCACCCCGCGTACACGATCTACACCTCCGGATCGACCGGGAAGCCCAAGGGTGTCGTGACCGAGTACGCCGGGCTCACCAACATGCTGATCAACCACCAGCGCCGGATCTTCGAACCCGTGCTGGCGGAGCACGGCCACCGGGTCTTCCGGATCGCGCACACCGTGTCGTTCGCGTTCGACATGTCGTGGGAGGAACTGCTCTGGCTCGCCGACGGGCACGAAGTGCACATCTGCGACGAGGAGTTGCGCCGTGACGCGCCCCGGCTGGTCGCCTACTGCCTGGAACACGGGATCGACGTCGTCAACGTGACCCCCACCTACGCGCAGCAACTCGTGGCGGAAGGTCTCCTCGACGACCCGGAACGGCGGCCGGCCCTGGTGCTGCTGGGCGGCGAGGCCGTCACCCCCACGCTGTGGCGGCGGCTGGCCGAGACCGAGGGGACGGTCGGCTACAACCTGTACGGACCCACCGAGTACACCATCAACACCCTCGGCGTCGGCACCTTCGAATGCCAGGACCCGGTGGTGGGCGTGGCGATCGACAACACCGATGTGTACGTGCTGGACCCGTGGCTGCGGCCCCTGCCGGACGGAGTCCCCGGCGAACTGTACGTCTCGGGCATCGGCATCGCGCGCGGCTACCTCGGGCAGCCCGCCCAGACCGCGCACCGGTTCGTCGCCTGCCCGTTCGGCGAACCCGGCGAGCGCATGTACCGCACCGGGGACCTGGTGGTCCGGCGGCCCGACGGCAACCTGGCGTACCTGGGCCGCACCGACCAGCAGGTCAAGATCCGGGGGCACCGGGTCGAACTGGGCGAGGTGGAGGCCGTGTTCGCGGCACACCCGGCGGTGCGGTTCGCCGCCGCGGTCGCCCAGCCCGACCCGGGGGTCGACGGGGCGTACCGGCTGGCCGCGTACCTGGTCCTGGAGGGCGCCGAACTGGCGGCGGTCGCCGCCGAAGTCGGCGCCGGACTCCCGGACTTCATGCGCCCCACCCACTACGCCCGGGTCGACGGCATCCCGCTGACGGTCAACGGCAAGGCCGACACGAAGGCGTTGCCGGAGGCCAGGCCCCTCGGCGCGCTGACCACGGCGGGGGAGCGGGGGCCCGAGACGGAGACCGAGACCGTGGTGTGCGAGTTCTTCGCCGAGGCACTGGACCTGGACGACGACGAGGTGAGCGCCGTGAGCGACTTCGTGTCCCTCGGCGGACACTCCATGCTGGCGGTGCGGCTGAACGGGCTGCTCCGCCGAGAGTACGGCCCTGTGATCACGATCCGCGACCTGTTCACCCTGCGCACCCCGGAAGCGATTGCCCGCCACATCGATGACAACTCCTGACACGCGACGACCCCGCACCGGGTCCGACATCCTGCGCACCGCACTGCGCCGCAACATCGGTGCCATGGCCGGGGGCACCGTCCTCATGGGCATGTACCAGGCCGGTGAGACGGCCTTCCCGATCGCCCTCGGCCTGATCGTCGAACACACGCTGCGGGACCGGAGTCCCGCGGCGCTGGGCCTGTCCATCGCCGCCCTGGCGGTGATCATCACGACCGTGTCGCTGTCCTGGCGGTTCGGGATGCGCATCCTCCAGAAGGCCAACACGACGGAGGCGCACCGCTGGCGGGTGCGGGTCGCGGCCTGCGGGCTCCAGCCGGTGGCCAGGGACGCCGGCCTCAAGTCCGGCGAGGTGCTGACCATCGCCACCGAGGACGCCGACCAGACCGCCGACATCATCGAGGTGGTGCCGCTGCTGGTCAGTTCGCTGGTCGCGGTGGTGGTGGCGGCCGTGGCGCTGGGCCTGGCCGACCTCAGGCTCGGCCTGCTGGTGATCGTGGGAACGGTCGCGATCCTGTCGGTCCTGAGCGTGCTGTCCCGGCGGATCGGCACCAGTACCCAGGAACAGCAGGCCCGGGTGGCGCGGGCGGGCGCGAAGGTCGCCGACCTGATCACCGGCCTGCGCCCGCTGCACGGATTCGGCGGCAACCACGCGGCGTTCCGGTCCTATCGGAAGGTCAGCACCGAGGCGAGGCTCCAGGCCGTCACCGTCGCCAAGGTGAACGGCGCGTACGCGGGCACCGCGCTCGCACTCAACGCGGTCCTGGCCGGCGCGGTGACGCTGATGGCGGGCTGGCTGGCGTTCAACGGCCGCATCAGCATCGGAGAGCTCGTCATGGCCGTGGGCCTGGCGCAGTTCATCATGGAACCGCTCAAGCTGTTCTCGGAGATGCCCAAGTACGTGATGATCGCGCGCGCGTCGGCCGAGCGGATGGCGCTCGTGCTCACCGCGCCACCGGTGACGACGCCAGGGCAGGAGCGCCCCGCGGCGGGCGGGGACCTGGAGGTCGACGGCGTCCGGCACGGGTCCCTGCGCAAGCTGAGGTTCCGGGTGCCGGCCGGCGAGTTCGTGGCGATCGCCGCCTACCAGCCGCGTGCGGCCGCCGACCTCGCGTCGATCCTCGCCGTGAACGTCCCACCCGACGCGTACGAGGGTGTGGTCCGGGTCGGCGGCAAGGACCTCGAGGACCTGTCGGTCGAGGCGGTCCGTGAGCTCATGCTGGTGAACCCGTACGACGGCGAGATCTTCGCGGGCACCCTCCGCACGAACATCGACCCCTCGGGTACCAGCCGGACGGTCGCCGAGGCCGTCGAGGCGTCCATGCTGACCGATGTCGTCGCCCTCCACCGCGAAGGACTCGACTACGGCGTCCGCGACCGCGGCGCGAACCTCTCCGGGGGGCAGCGCCAGCGGCTGTCCCTGGCCCGGGCGCTCGCCGCGGACACCGACGTCCTCGTGCTCCACGACCCGACGACGGCCGTCGACGCGGTCACCGAGCAGCTCATCGCGCGCAAGGTCGCCGAACTGCGCCGGGGCCGCACCACCGTCGTGCTCACCAGCAGCCCGGCCCTCCTGGACGTCGCCGACCGGGTGCTCGTCCTGGACGACGGCGTCATCACGGCCGAGGACACCCATCGCAACCTCCTCGCCGCCGACGAGGACTACTGCCTGGCGGTGGCCCGGTGACCGGGTCGGCGGTCCGGCCGGAAGCGGTCTGGGCGAGTGCCCAGGCGACATCCCGGAGCAGGGCGCCCCGCCAGCCCGCCCGGTCGTGGCCCGACGCGGAGCGTGACACGCGCACGGTCGCGCCGGCCTGTTCGGCGAGGGTCTCGGTCAGCTCGCAGTGGGGCAGCATCCGGCTCTCGTGTTCCCCCACGTCGAACGCGACCCGCAGACCGGCCAGGCCGGGGCGTTCCCGCAGCCGCGCGGCGATGGTGCCGCCGCACGGGCCGGCCAACGGGTCCGCCCGGTCCGGGGCGTCGGGCGTCCACCAGAACGCCCCCGACTGGCAGGCGACGCGCGACACCAGCTCCGGGAACTCCAGGGCCGCGTACAGGGCGCTCAGCCCCCCGAGGCTCTGTCCGGCCACCACCAGCCGGTCCCGGTCGGCGGGCACGCCGGACTCCGCCACCAGCGGCAGCAGTTCGTCCCGGACCGCCTCCCACAGCTCGGGCCGGCACGCGAACTCGGTCTGCCTGTCCTTGGCGGGCAGGAAGACCAGGGTGACCGGGGGCATCTCACCACGGGCGACGGCCGAGTCGAACGCGGTCATGGCCGGGTGCAGATACAGCCAGTCGTCCCCGTCCAGCAGCAGCACCACCGGCCCACCGCCGCCGGCCGGGTGGACGCGCACGGTGCGCCGCCCGCCGAGCCGTCCGCCGGCCCAGCGGATCCGGGTGCGCGGGAGGGGCAGCACGTCGTCGGCGCCGACGGCCGGCCAGTGCGGCTGGGCCGGGGCGTCCGGTGTCGCCGCGATGGACCGGTCGCCGCCCGCACCGACCGGGTTGAACGGGTCGGCGCACGCCACGTCGCCCACCAGGAACTGGTAGGTCACCCGCAGCCGCGCGGGCATGGGCACCTCGGCGTACCAGCAGTCGGTGTCACCCCACCGGCGCAGGGGTACCGGCTCCGACCAGCTCTCGAAGCCGATGCTCGCCGCGGACCCGCGCCACAGGAACAGGGTCGTCCAGCCGCCGTCGGCGGCAGGTATCGAGACGGGCGCCCTCGCTCCCGCCCAGAACGCGTCGGTGCCGGGTGCGCCGGGCAGTCCGAACGCGACGAAGGCGCCCTCCCCGTCGGCCGTGAGGCCCCGCATGAACGTCTCCTTGTGAGGGGGAACGAGAGAAGCTACGCTCAATCAATTAGGCGAGCCTAACCTAAACTTGGCATTCCCGGGAGGCACTCGACATGAGCACCAATCCCTTCGACGACGCCGACGGCCGCTTCCTGGTCCTGGTGAACGACGAGGGCCAGTACTCCCTCTGGCCGTCCTTCGCCGAGGTCCCCGGAGGATGGACGACCGTCTTCGAGGAGAACACCCGGCAGGCGTGCCTGGACCACATCGAGGCCCACTGGACCGATCTGCGCCCCCGGTCCCTGGCGGCGTCCACCGACGGGTGACCACCCACCGGGCCCGTGACCTCGGCCTCGTCATCGGACGCGTCGCCACCGGACCCCGTAACGCGATCACCGACGTGCCGGGCGTCCGAGTCGGCCACACCACCGTCCGCCGGTCCACCGACGTGCACAGCGGCGTCACCGCCGTCGTCCCCGACGCCGTCGGCCCCCGCACACCGCTGCCCGCGGGGGTGTTCACCGGCAACGGCTACGGAAAGCTCATCGGCACCACCCAACTCGCCGAACTCGGCACGCTGGAGACGCCGGTGCTGCTCACCTCCACGCTGTCCGCCTTCCGCGTCGCCGACGCCCTCGTCGGCTGGATGCTGGAACGGCCCGGCTGCGAGGAGGTGCGGAGCCTCAACCCGGTCGTGGGGGAGTGCAACGACGGCCTCCTGTCCGACATCCGCGCACGGCCCGTGCGCGAGGAACACGTCCGCGCCGCCCTCGACACGGCATCCGGCGGGCCGGTCGCCGAGGGCTGCGTCGGCGCGGGGACCGGTACGGTGGCCCTGGGGTTCAAGGCCGGTATCGGGACCTCCTCACGCACGCCGTCCCTGGGCGGCCGACGCTGCACCGTGGGCGTCCTGGTGCAGGCGAACTTCGGCGGCACACTGCGCGTTCTGGGACGCACCGTCACACCCGCGGCCATGGGCCTCGACGCCGACGACACGGCGCCGGGCGGAGACACCGGATCCTGCATGATCGTGGTGGCCACGGACGCCCCTCTCGACGCCCGCCGGCTCACCCGTGTGGCGCGGCGCGCGGTATTCGCCCTGGCCCGCACCGGCGCGGCCTACGACCACGGCAGCGGCGACTACGCGGTGGCCTTCGGCACCCGTCCGGACGGCGGCGTGCCCGTGGCCGATGCCGAACTGGGGCCCCTTTTCGAAGCGGTTCTCGACGCGGTCGAGGAGGCGGTGCTCAACTCCCTGCTCGCCGCGAGGACCACCACCGGCTTCGGCGGACGGACGGTGCGGGCCCTGCCGGCGGACCGTCTGCTCGACGCCCTCATGGCTCCCGCGTTGTCACCGCCGCCCGCCGGCCCGCCGCGCCCGGCGGGCTGAGCCGGGGCGAGGCGGATCAGCGGCCCGTCGTGCCGTCGAGGAGTTCGCGGAGGATGTCCGCGTGGCCCGCGTGACGGCCCGTCTCCTCGATCATGTGGGTGAGTGCCCAGCGGACGCTGGGAGCGGGGCGGCCGGGCCGCGGACGGGGGACCGGGGCTTCCGGATCGGCGCACCGGTCCAGCACGTCGTTCGCGCGCTCGACCGTCTCCCGGTAACGGGCCACGACGTCGGCCACGCTGTCCGTCGGCGCCGCCCGGAACGTCGCCTGCCAGTCGGTCACCGTGTCCCCGAGGAACATCGACCGCTCGACGAACGTCAGATGGTTGAGCAGGCCGAGGAGGTTCGTGCCCGACGGCACCGCGGCTGTGCGTACGTGCGGTTCGGGCGCGTCCTCGACCTTCGCGGCGACCGATGTCCGCAGATAGTCGAGGAAGCCGCGCAGGACCTCGGTCTCGCCGCCACCGGTCCGGGGCGGCGGTGTGTCGCCGCGACGGCCGCGGCGCCGGGTGCCGGTCACAGTGCTCTCCTTCCTGCGCCGCGAGTCAGGAGGCGCGGCGAACGATGAGGACGTGGTCGGTGACCTCGGCGGTCTGTCCGTCCGGCCCGGTCGCGATCCGGCGCGGCGCGTCGGCCCGCTCGACCGTCCATGCCGACGCGTCCAGACCGATGCCCGCGGCGACCTCGTGCGGGCTCGGGTACCGGATGTCGGGGTCCTGGTTCCAGGACCACGGCGCCGTCGACCCGTGGTCGACGACCAGCAGCCGCCCACCCGGGCGCAGGGCGTGCGCGGCCGAACGCAGGACGCCTGCCCGGTCCAGGTCGAAGGGGGTGTGCAGGTAGTGGGCGCAGACGAGGTCGAAGCCGCCGGGCGGGAACGACGCGTGCAGGTCGTACCGCAGGGCGTCGACGCGCTCGTCCAGGCCGTGCGACCGGGCGAGGGCGGAGAGCCGCTCCACCGCCACGGCCGATATGTCGACGGCGGTGACGTGCCACCCCTGGCGGGCCAGCCACAGCGCGTCGCCGCCGTTGCCGCAGCCGAGATCCAGCGCGTCACCGGGCGGCAGGCCGGTCACCGTCTCGGTGAGACGGGCATTGGGCCGCGGGCCGCCGGCTGCCGGCCGGGCCGCGTGGACGCCGTCCCAGAACGCGACCGCATCGGTACTGGTCATCAGGACTCCTTCTGTGGGCAGGCCCCCAGTCTCGGCAGACACGTCACGGCTTGGCACGGAATCTTGCGGTTATGGCAAGGTGGCCCGATGGACCACAGGACGGACGACGACGTGCTGGACGCCGTGGGACCACGGCTCCGTGCGCTGCGCCGCGAGCGCGGAATCACCCTCGCCGACCTCGCGGCGACGACCGGAGTGTCGGAGAGCACCCTGTCCCGGCTGGAGAGCGGGCAGCGCCGGGCGACCCTGGAGCTGCTGCTGCCACTGGCCCGCACCTACGACGTGCCGCTGGACGACCTCGTCGGTGCTCCGCGGACCGGCGACCCCCGGATCCACCTCAAGCCGATCACACGGTTCGGGATGACCTTCGTACCGCTGTCCCGGCGGCCGGGCGGGGTGCACGCGTTCAAGATGATCATCCCGGCCCGGCCGGAGCCACTGGAACCGACCCCGCAGACCCACGAAGGCTTCGAATGGCTGTACGTGCTCAACGGCCGCCTCCGTCTCGTGCTCGGCGAGCGCGACCTGACCCTGCCGCCCGGTGAGGCGGCGGAGTTCGACACCTCCATGCCGCACTGGCTGGGCAGTGCCGACGGCGGCGTGGTGGAACTCCTCATCCTCTTCGGCCTGCAAGGGGTGCGCGCCCACGTGCGCACCGACCCCCACCGGCGGTGAGGGCGGATCCTCCGCGGACCCCGAGGTGCTCTCAGGGCAGCCGTTCCATCTTGCTGGCGACCAACTGGCCGGCCTCGTAGCCGTCGAGGCGGGCCGTCCGAGCCGCCGCCGCGGAGGCGGGGACCGTCACATCGGCCTGATCGCCGGTGAGATCGACCGAGGAGTACGGCCGCTGGTCGACGTAGACGTCCACGCGATCGACGTTCGCCGCCTTCACCTTGAGCTTCAGGGAGCCGTCGACCGGAACCGCGTCCGTGACGGACACGGTGTGCGGCAACCGTTCCTTCAGGAGCATGCCCGCCCGGTCGAAGAGATCGGTGTTGTCCTCCAGGAGGTCCCGGCGGGTCATCCGGTGCCGTTCGTCGGGGACGACGCCGAGGTCCTCCACGGGAGTGCCGGACAGGGCACCGACCCGGAGGGTGCGCCGGATGGACACCCGCATGCCGGCTCCCTTCGGCAGCGGCGCGTACGGCGTCGCCCGGTCGCCCGCGAGGAGGTCGGAGAGGAGTTTGTGGGTCCAGACGTTGGCCCCGCCGGCGCCGGTGTTCTCGTCGGTGCCCAGCACGGGGCCGATCCGGTGGTCCTGGAAACCGGCGGCGAAGATGTCGGTGGCCGAATAGCAGCGGGCGTTGGTGATGAGAACCACCGGCCCGAAGTACTGCTGCCCGATCGCGTTCGCGCCGTCCTCGGGGCTGAGGGGGATGGCACTCGAGAAGGTGGCCCCCGTCTCGACGGCCTGCTCCATGGAGGGAACCCAGGCGCCCAGGTTCAGACCGGAGGTGCCCTGGTGCCTGCGGCAGATGCGCAGGTTGAGCGGAGTGTTGATGAACTGCACCGGCTCGGGGACGATCCGGCGGGGGGTGAGGACCTGAAGGGCGAACTCGGCGGCGTGGATGTGGCCTCCGCCGTTGTCCCGGACGTCCACGATGAGTCCGTTCTGGGGCAGTTGCCCGAGAAGCCGCACGAACTCCCGGAGGAACGCCACCGGGTCGTCCACGCTGAAGGTGAAGATGCGGATGTGGCCGAACCGTCCGGAGGACGTCGTCACCTCCTGGGCCTTGAACACCTTGGGCATCGTCGTGGCGATCTCGCCCCGGCGCAGCCCTGGTACCGGTTCGTCGGCCCGCACCGCCTCTTCCTGGCTGACGACGCGAGGGGCGAAGAGCAGCACCTTGGCCCGCCCGGCCTCGTCCGCGTCCAGGTCCAGGCCCTGGGCCAGGGCGGCGGTGCTGATCGCGTCCGCGTCCACCATGGGCGGCAGGTTCTCCACGATCCGCCAGTTCTCGCGCAGCTCACGCGGTGTGCCGTCGGCGTCGATGTAGCTGACCGTCACCCACTCCTCGAAAGGAGGCAGGTGGATGCGCAGCGGCCGTACCGTCAGCGACTGGATGCCGCGGCTGCGCCGGGCGGGAGCGTTGCTGCCGGCGAACCGGGCCGCGTTCAGGTCCACGGCCGCCGAGATGGGAATGCCGCTCCAGTGGGTGATCTCGACGCCGGGTGCGAAACCGGGCGCGGTGAAGCCCTCGGCCACATGAGTGACCATGAAGTGCGGGCCCTGCGCGTCGGTGTACTGCTCGACGAGGAACGGCAGGAAGGCGATCCGGCCCGTGAACGGCTCGGGGAGCAGGTAGTTGGTGTGCAGGTCCCTGACCGAGTGGAAGATCTCCGACATCTCGGCGTGGAAGAGCCACTCCGGAGGCATCGTCTGCCGTGTCTGCCGCTCCAGGCGCCCGCGCAGCACCCGTAGGCGCTGGACAGGGTTCACGGCGTGCATCGCCGTCTTGAGCGGCAGATGCACGTAGTTCTGATCCAGCAGGACGAGTGCCTGATCGACGATGAGGCGGCGCTCCTCCAGGGTCAGCGTGCCCGCGCCTTCGAGGAAGCTGCTCAACGGAAGCGAGGCGGCCAGGTGGGAGCGGACCGGTTCCGCGGCGTCCCGGATGAAATCGGGTGTCCGGTCTTCGGCGAGGTCCGTCATGATGTTCCTCCGTGCCAGTAGCCCGCGTCGGCCGTCATCGACGCAGCTGTCGTGTCCGACGCTACGGAACCCCTGTCAACGCACCGTCACCCTGGCGTCATCGACTCCGGGGACGCGCTCGGAGAACAGCGGTTGCAGAGGGCCGACGAGGGACAGAAACTGGTACTGACGGCCCCCTCGGAGGGTGCGCTCACGCGACACACGGTGAGCGAGGCGATGAGGTTGGTGCCTGGCGCCCAGCTGCGGTTGCTCGGCCAGTTCCGGCTGGAACTCGGCACCGAGACCGTCGAACTGTGCCGCAACGCCCAGCGGTTGCTGGCATTCATGGGGTTGAGCGGCCGGGTGTCCCGCACGGTCCTGGCCGGAACGCTGTGGCCCGAGGCAACCGAGGAACACGCCCGGGGCAGCCTGCGCACCGCCTTGTGGAAGCTGCCGCGCGGCGATCATCCCCTCATCGGGTGCTGCGGCGACTCACTGCTGGTCGCCCCGGCCCTGCGCGTCGACGTCCACACCCTCACACGAACCGCGCTCGACGTCCTGGAGGACCGTGCCCCGCCTTGCCCCAGCCTGCCACCCCTGGAGCTCCTGACGGGGGAGGACCTGCTGCCGGGCTGGGACGAGGACTGGGTGCTGGTGGAGCGTGAACGCCTGCGGCAACTGCGGCTGCACGCGCTCGACACGCTGGCCGAGGCCCTGGTACGGCAGGGCAGCCCGGCCCTGGGGATGGAGGCCGCCTGGGCCGGCGTACGCGCCGAGCCCCTGCGGGAGAGCGCGCATCGGGCCATCGTGTCGGCACACCTCGCGGAGGGCAACATCAGCGAAGCGGTGCGCCACTACGAAGCGTTCCGCAGGTTGTTGAACAAGGAACTGGGCGTCGCGCCCTCGCCAAGGTTCGCCCGGATGCTCCCCGAACACCTCTCCCGGCGAGGCAGGCCCCGAAGCCGGGACCTGCCTCGCCGTGACTGCCTTCGAGGATGGTTTCAGTGAGTTTCAGTGAGCGGCCTCAGGGCCATACGCCCGAGAAGTCGATGTCGCGTGCCCACTCGGGATGGTCGATGAGCGGGTTCCGGTTGCCCTGGATCTCCGCGATGGCCGCGTTGCGGTGCAGCTCGTACTCGCCGACCGCCTCGCTCTCGTGCCACCGCAGCAGGACCGGCAGCCGTTCCTCGGGGAACTCGCGCGCCGCGTCGCCGACCTGGCCCGGGTAGCGGAGCAGGAAGTACAGGGTGGCGCGGGCGACCGCGCCCTTGCCGACCTCCGGTTCGAATCCCGTGCTCTCGCGCATCCCGCAGGCGTCCCGGATCACTTCCTCGAAGTCGGGGTAGCCGGGGTGGTCGTCGTAGGGGAGGTTGCCGCGGAAGCTGTTGCAGCCCACCTCGCACGCGAACAGATGGTGCAGGTCGCCCCGCATCGGCTCGCGCTCCCTGAACCACGACTGCGGCACCACGTGCTCGCAGTTGAACGGCAGGGACGCCTCCAGGGCCTCGAACTCCGCCCGGAACTCGGCCGGCCCCGCCGTGCTCTCCTGCAACAGCAGTTCCTGCACCAGGGCGAGCCGGGCCTCCGCCACGGCGGCGTCGGCACGTATGAGCTCCTCGGCGGAGAAGCCCTTGCCCGAGTAGATGCTGCGCAGCCGGCCGTCCTTGTGCAGGTCGACCCACGGGTAGACCAGCCTCATCGGCTTGTACCCGGGGCGGGGTTCGTGGGTCTCCGTCAGCAGTGCGGTCAGCTCGCGGCGCAGCGCGTCACCGTCGCCGGTGTCGACGCCCGCGTAGTACGCGTCGCGTGCGGCGATGTCGGCGGTCCGGTCGTAGTAGGGCCGGGTCCGCGTGAGCCGGTGCTGGACCAGGGCCGCCTCGACGTCCTTCTCCACCGCGGACACGATGTCCGCTCGCCCTGTCGGTGACGGCTGAACTGCCGTCTCCGGCGGCGGTGCGAGCGCGGAGGGCCGGGCGAAGGGCGCGGCCCGCGAGGACGAGGAGGTGTCGAAGCCGACGGTGATCCGCACCGGGACGGTGAGCTCGACGGTCTCGTCGGCCACCCGCGTCCGTTCCGGTGCCGGAGCCGGTGGGCCGCCGGTCACGGGCCGGAGGGCCTCACCGTTGATGGACGGCATGGCGGGGGCGCTCTCCGTGGGGGACGGAGCGAGCCCCGTGGTGAACACCTCGTCCCGCAGCCGGGCGGCCTCACCGGACAGCGGCACCTCGTGCAGAGCCCGCAGCACACGGCTGATCCGCACCCCTTCGTTGGCCCTCCAGGCCAGCTGCTGCTCGCCCATCTCGGGCCGCCACACCGTGCCGTCGACGCTCAGCGGCCGGCCCTCGGCGTCGGTCTTCGGGACCGCCGAGTGGTGGAGCGCCACGACCTCCCACTGATCGTTGAAGACGGCGGAACCCGACGAACCCTCGCGGGTGTCGGACTCGTAGTGCAGGAACCGCTCCAGCACGTCGACGATCTGGTTCTCGCGCAGGGCGATCTGCTTGGGCTCGCCCCGGGGATGCTGGATGATGTTGACGAACTCCCCGACGAGGACCTTCCCCTCGGCCTCGCTGAGGACCAACCGGCCGAACGACGACAGCGCCTCGCCCTGAGTCCCGCGCGGAGCCACCGCGACGAGGCTGTAGTCCAGCGCCCGGTCGGTGACGAAGAACCGGAGCGGATCCAGCTCGAAGACCGCCGGCACGAGCGGGCTCCCGTCGATGCCGTCCTGGAACGCGAACGCGACCTTGCTGCGGTTCGCCTCCCCCGGGCCGCGCAGTACGTGGTTGTTGGTGAGCAGCAGGGAGGGGGACACCATGAAGCCGGTGCCGTGCCCGCCCCCCGGCCCGCTGATGGTGACGCGGCCGACCGAGCGGGAGGCCTGGACGCCCTTCTCCAGGAACGCGACGGGGGTCAGGTTGTTGCGCCCGATGATGCGCTCCAGTCCCAGCACTTCGCTGGTGAAGCTCTCCGGGGGCAGTTGCAGCGTGCTTCCCGCGCTGCTGGCGGGTGTCGTCGGCGTCCGCTCGATCGCCCGGACCATGGCCCAGTCGGCGCCGAGACGTGCCAGCCGCTTCTCCACCCGCTCGGGTGTGTCCGCGTACAGCGGACCGCGCGTCGCGAGGACGGATCGGTTCCTCTCCCGTCGTTCGGTTCGGTTCGCATAGCGTGCCGCGGCCATCGTCAGCTGTGACAGATAGTCCGACTCTCGTTCGGCAGCGAGTTCCGCCGTGGCCATGATGCGCCTCCTGGCCTGTACGGATGGTGGCGGTGGTGTCTGGGACACGGTTCTTCTGGGGGGCAGGCGGGACGGCGTCCGGGAGGGCGTCGGCTCTGCCGGGAACGCGCGCGGAAGGGTGTACGGCGCGCTGCTGTTCGTCAAGTGCTTCCTGTTATCGATGCTTGCAGACGGGTGGTGTACGCGCAAAGGAGGGGACGCTCATGTTGCCCGGGGGAGCCCGCCGGTGACGGCCCAACTCCCGGACTCCCCGGGCCGGGTGGGGACGGACCGATTCGGCGGCTAGAGTGCGGGGGCGACGTGATGAGGGGGCATGGTGGCCAAGGTCAATATCAGTCTCGACGCCGAACTCGTGGTGGAAGTGATGGTCCTGGCCGGGGTGGGCTCACCCCAGGACGCGATCGAACTGGTCGTGCGGGACTACATCGCCCGTGGCCATCGCACGGAGGCCCGCACCGAACTCAGGGACGAGAACCTGCGCGAGCTCGACGTCAAACCGCAGGAGCCGCAAGCCTGACGGCCCGGGACTCCGTATATCGCGGGCGTATCGAAATCCGCATACGGCGCCGCAACGGCCCTCCGGCTCCAATGGGGGCATGAGCCACAACGCATCCCTGTCAGGGCCGCCCCGCCGCACGCGCGGGATCGTGTTCCTCGGCCTGGCGGTCCTGGGCGTGGCGGGCGCCCTGTACGTCGTGCGGCGGCCGCTGATGATGTCCGCCCCGAGATGCATGGCCGGGCGGTGGCACGGCTGCTTCGACACGTTCAACGGCGTGGTGCTCATGACGTTGGTCGCGCTGCCGCCGGCCGGGCTGGTGGTGTGGGCGCTGGCGCGCCGGCGCCGGGCCGCCGGTGGCACATCGGCGTGGCGGCTGTCGCTGGCCGAGGTGGGCATGGTCCACGGGACGGTGCCGCTCGTGTGGTTGACCATGATGCCGGGCGCCGAGCCCGGCACGGCTCCCGCCCGGGTGAGCCTGGTGCCGCTGCGGGATCTGCCCACGATGGGGTCGTTGGGGATCATGGGCAACCTGCTGATCTTCGCGGCGCTGGGATTCTTCGCCCCGATACGGTTCGCCGCGCTCGCCTCCGTACCGCGGATCCTGGCGCTCGGGGCGGGCTGTTCGATCCTGGTCGAAACCGCCCAGTACGTCCTGCGGCTGGACCGGGTGTCCTCCGTGGACGACGTACTCCTCAACGCCACCGGCGCCGTGCTTGCCGCGCTGGCGTCGCGCCGCTGGTGGCGTACCGGGGCGGACGCGCCGTCGGACCCCGCGCCGCCCACGCCGGTACCGGTGAGCTGAGCCGTGCGTCCGGTGTGCGCGGGTCTCCGCATACGTCGGCGATACGTCGTGCTGCTTAGGCTTCGGACATGCGCGTACTGATCGTGGAGGACGAGCCCTACCTGGCAGAAGCAGTCCGTGACGGCCTGCGGCTGGAGGCGATCGCCGCCGACATCGCCGGCGACGGGGACTCCGCCCTGGAACTGCTCGGCGTCCACTCCTACGACCTCGCGGTCCTCGACCGCGACATCCCCGGCCCCTCCGGCGACGAGGTCGCCCGGCGCATCGTCGCCTCGGGCAGCGGCATGCCGATCCTCATGCTCACCGCGGCCGACCGGATCGACGACAAGGCGTCCGGCTTCGAGCTCGGCGCCGACGACTACCTCACCAAACCGTTCGAGCTGCGAGAGCTCGTGCTGCGGCTCAGGGCGCTCGACCGCCGACGCGCGCATGCCCGCCCCCCGGTCCGCGAGATCGCGGGCCTGCGGCTCGACCCGTTCCGCCGGGAGGTCTTCCGCGACGGACGCTACGTCGCCCTCACCCGCAAACAGTTCGCCGTGCTGGAAGTCCTCGTCGCCGCTGAGGGCGGGGTCGTCAGCGCCGAAGAACTGCTGGAGCGGGCCTGGGACGAGAACGCCGACCCCCTCACCAACGCCGTGCGCATCACCGTCTCCGCCCTCCGTAAACGGCTCGGCGAACCGTGGATCATCGCCACCGTGCCGGGCGTGGGCTACCGCATCGACACCGGCCCCGTCAGTACCCATGCATAGAAGCCCAGGGCTCAGCGTCCGACTGAAACTCACCCTCAGCTACGCCGGGTTCCTCGCCGTAGCCGGCGGTCTCCTGCTGGCCGTCGTGTGGCTGTTCGTGCTGCGCTACGTCCCCGACAGCCCCAAGGGCCTTCTCGGCATCGCACCCAACCGCTACCTCCTCGTGCGCACCTTCGCCCCCGCCGCGGCCCTGGCGATGGCCTTCCTGCTCGTGTTCGGCCTCGTCGGGGGTTGGATCCTCGCCGGCCGGATGCTCGCACCGCTCACCCGGATCACGGCCGCGGCACGGAGGGCCGGGAACGGATCACTGTCCCACCGGATCCGAATGAAGGGCCGCCGGGACGAATTCCGTGAACTCTCCGACGCGTTCGACGCGATGCTCGAACAACTGGAGTCCCACGTCGGCGAGCAGCAGAGGTTCGCCGCGAACGCCTCCCACGAGCTGCGCACCCCGCTGGCGATCTCACGGACACTCCTCGACGTCGCCCGCAAGGACCCCACGCGGGACCGGGGGGAACTCATCGAGCGGCTGCACAGAGTCAATACACGGGCGATCGATCTCACCGAGGCCCTTCTCCTGCTCAGCCGCAGCGACCGCGGGAACGTCACCCGCGAGAGCGTCGATCTCTCCCTCGTCGCCGAAGAGGCCGCCGAAACCCTGCTCCCCCTCGCCGAACAGCGCGGGATCACGCTCGACGTCACCGGCGGAGCGGCACGGACCAGCGGCTCCGCCGAGCTGCTGCTGCGGATGGTGACGAACCTCGTCCAGAACGCCGTCGTCCACAATCTGCCCGCCGGCGGCACCGTGACGGTCCACACCGGGACGCGGGGCGACACGAGTGTGGTGCGGGTCGAGAACACGGGTCGTCCGCTCCCACCGGAACTGGTACCGACCCTCACCGAACCCTTCCGGCGCGGAACGGAACGCGTACGCACCGACGAGCACGCCGGAGTCGGCCTCGGCCTGGCCATCGTGCACAGCGTCGTCCGCGCCCACGACGGCACCCTCGACCTCGCCCCCCGCCCCGACGGCGGCCTCCTCGTCACGGTCCGGCTCCCCGGCACGCCGTAGGCCCGGTCCGGCTCCTCCGATGACGCCGTTGCAGTGAGAACGTCCCCGGGTGCCGCAGGCACCGCAGCGGACGGGGAACCCACACGCATACCCATCGACCCGAGGAGAGCACCGTGACCACCACCTACACCTTCGACGTCTTCTCCAGCGTCGACGGCTTCGGCGCCGCCGGTGGCGACTGGACCGGCTACTGGGGCAAGCAGGGCCCCGAGCTGCTCGACCGGCGCCTCGCCCTGTACCGCGAGGAGCAGCGGATGGTCTTCGGGGCCCGCACCTATCGGATGTTCGCCGAGATGGTGGCCGCGAGCACCGAGGGGTCCGACGTACGTGACCCATGGGTCACCCGGATGAGGAACCTGCCGGCCACGGTGGTGTCGACCACCCTGGAAGGCCCCCTCGACTGGCCGGACGCGAGCGTGGTGAGCGGTGACGCCGTCGAGGTCGTCGCCCGGCTCAAGGAGGAGTCCGAGGTACCGCTGCGCTCCCACGGCAGCCTGTCGATGAACCGGGCGCTGATGGGGGCCGGTCTGGTCGACCGCGTCCAGGTGACACTCTTCCCCGTGATCACCGGCCGGACCGGACTGGACCCGATCTTCCGGGGCGCGGCCGACTTCGACCTCGAACTGATCGAGCACCGCACCCTCGACGGCCACATCCAGGAGCTCGTCTACCGGCCCACCCTGCACGGCTGAGACCGGCCACGCGACACACCGCGGCCCGCGGCGACCCCCTCAGCGCCAGTCGCCGATGAGCCAGGCGACGAGGCGAGGGCGGCCCGTATACGGGTCGCACGGCAAGAAGGCCTCGGTGGAGACGATGTCGGTCGTGAAGACCTGCTCGAGCTGCACGACCGACCGGGACAGATCGTCGGACACGTCGCCGGGTTCCCCGATCACCGCCACATCGTGGGTGGGCACCGTCGGGGAGGTGGAGCAGCCGACGAGAGGGAGCGGCTGACCGAGATACCAGCCGCCGACGAACACGGCGTACAGCATCGCAACAGCGCCCAGACGGCGCGGAGTTATCCAGGTTGGCACGCCCGCAGTGTTCCACACGCGCACTCCGTGTGGCCGGGAGCCCGGTCGGTCAGCGGGCGGCGAGGAGCTCCAGCGTGTCGATCACACGGTTCGAGAAGCCCCACTCGTTGTCGTACCAGGCGACCACCTTGACATGACGGCCGTCGACGCGGGTGAGGGCCGAGTCGAAGATCGACGAAGCCGGGTTGCCCGTGATGTCGGACGACACCAGGGGGTCGTCCGAGTACTCGAGGACACCGGCGAGCGGCCCCTCCGCCGCGGCGCGGTACGCCGCCAGCACGTCGTCGCGCGTCACCTCACGGGCGACCGTCGTGTTGAGCTCGACGATCGAGCCCACCGGAACCGGCACCCGGATCGAGTCGCCCGACAGCTTGCCGTCGAGGTTCGGCAGCACGAGACCGATCGCCTTGGCGGCGCCCGTCGTGGTCGGCACGATGTTGACGGCGGCGGCGCGGGCACGGCGGGCGTCGCGGTGCGGACCGTCCTGGAGGTTCTGCTCCTGCGTGTAGGCGTGCACGGTCGTCATGAAGCCGTGCTCGATGCCGGCGAGTTCGTCGAGCACCGCGGCCAGCGGCGCGAGCGCGTTGGTCGTGCAGGAGGCGTTCGAGACGACGGTGTGCGCGGCCGGGTCGTACGCGTCGGTGTTGACCCCGAAGGCGAGCGTGACGTCGGCACCCTCCGACGGCGCGCTGACCAGCACCTTCTTCGCTCCGGCGGTGAGGTGCGCACGGGCGGCCTCGGCCTTGGTGAAACGGCCGGTCGCCTCGAGCACGACGTCCACGCCGAGTTCGGCCCAGGGCAGCCGGGCCGGTTCGCGCTCGGCTAGCACCGTGATGCGGCGGCCGTCGACGACGAGGGCGTTCCCGTCGACGGTCACCGGGCGACCGAGCCGGCCGGCCGTCGTGTCGAAGGCGAGCAGCCGGGCGAGGGTGGAGGGCTCCGTGAGGTCGTTGACGGCGACGACGTCGAGGTCGCTGTCGCGTTCGAGCAGTGCGCGCAGCACATTGCGTCCGATGCGGCCGAATCCGTTGATCGCGATACGAGTCATGAGTGGTGTCCCTTCGGTTCGCCACCAGCGTCGCCCGCGGCAACCACCGGGGACAGCGGCGTGATCGCCACGGTTCAAAAGGATCGCGCCATGCGCGTGGCGGGCTACTCGCCCTGGGCGAAGGTGCGCCGGTACTCGCTCGGCGTGGTGCCGAGGATGCGCTGGAAGTGCAGCCGCAGATTGGCTCCGGTGCCGAGGCCGACGTCGGCGGCGATCCGCTCGACGCTCCGCTGTGAACGTTCGAGCAGCTCACGGGCCAGGTCGAGGCGGGCGCGCATGACCCACTGCATCGGCGTGTAGCCGGTGTCCTCGACGAAGCGCCGCGAGAACGTGCGCGGCGAGACCGCCGCGTGCCGGGCCAGCACCTCGAGGGTGAGGGGCTCGCCGAGCCGGTGCAGCGCCCACTCGCGGGTGGCCGCGAACCGCTCGCCGAGCGGCTCGGGCACGCTGCGCGGCACGTACTGCGCCTGTCCGCCGCTGCGGTAGGGTGCCGCCACCAGGCGCCGGGCCGCGTGGTTCGACGCGGCGACCCCGAGGTCGCCGCGCAGAATGTGCAGGCACAGGTCGATGCCCGACGCGGCGCCGGCCGACGTCAGCACGCTGCCCTCGTCGACGAACAGAACGTTCTCGTCGACCCGGACGAGCGGATGCTTCGTCGCCAGCGCCCGTGTGTAGTGCCAGTGGGTGGTGGCCCGCCTGCCGTCGAGCAGCCCGGTGGCGGCGAGCGCGAACGCGCCCGTGGAGATGGCGGCGAGCCGCGTGCCCCGGTCGTGCGCGGCGGTCAACGCGTCGAGGACGGCCCGCGGCGGGTCGTCGCGGTCGGGGAACCGGTAGCCGGGGATGAAGACGATGTCCGCCCACGCGAGCGTGTCCAGGCCATGGGCGACGTCGTAGGACAGACCGTCGCCGCCCGCCACGGGACCGGGTGCCGCCCCGCAGACCCGCACCTCGTACGGCATGCTCGCGCGGGTCGTGAACACCTGTGCGGGGATGCCGACGTCGAGCGGCTTCGCGCCCTCCAGCACCAGGACGGCGACGCGGTGAAGACGGGGGTCCGGCACGGAAAGAGGGTACGAGGGGCGTGACGCCGATTCCACCGGCGCAGGCTCGGACAAGGGCAGCGGTGTCCGGTTATCGCCCATCCGCGGTAAATGCCTGGACCGGCGCCGTCTCCTGCCGGAAGACTTCCGAGTTCCGACCTCGGGAGTGTGATGGGGACAACAGATACGCGAGGGCCGACGCCGGGCAGGAGCGCGGTCGTTCTCGCACTTCGCCGCTATGGCCGGGAACTCCTACGACTACGACGGCTGGCCCTGCCCGCGCTGCTGTTACCGGCCGTGGGCAACATCGGCATCCGCTACGTCGCCCCCCTGCTGATCGCGAAACTGGCGGGACAGGCCGCCGACGACGACGGTGGTCTCACCCTCGCCTCGGCGCTGCCGTACGTGCTGGGCTTCGGCGCGACGCTGCTGCTCGCCGAGGCCGTGTGGCGGATCGGGCAGCACTGCCTGAACCGCGTGGACGCCCTCGGCATGGAACACCTGTACGTCAGCGGCATGGATGAACTCCTCGCCAAGGACGCGGCGTTCTTCCACGACAACTTCGCCGGCTCCCTGACCAAGCGGGTGCTCAGCTTCGGCAAGCGCTTCGAGGACTTCGTCGACACGCTGACGTACCGGATCGTGGGCAGCCTCGTCCCCCTGGTGTTCGGCGCCGTGGTGCTGTGGAGCTACGAACCGCTGCTCGTCGTCGGCCTCCTCGTGATGATCGCGCTGACCGTGGTGGCCGCGACGCCGCTGATCCGTCGCCGGCAGCGACTCGTCAACGACCGCGAGGCGGCGATCGCCCGGGTCTCCGGCCATGTCGCCGACAGCCTCATGAACATGGAGACCATCCGGGCCTTCGCGGCCGAGCGCCGGGAGGCCGAGGAACACCGCAGGCGCGTCGCGGACTCCCGGCGCCTGACGCTGAGGTCGTGGGACTACGGCAACTTGCGCGTCGACACCCTGATCGCCCCCATGTCCGTACTGACCAACGTCCTCGGCCTGCTGGTCGCCATCGCCTTCGGGGGCTCGGGCCAGGGAGTGGAGGAGATCGTCGTCGCCTTCACCTACTACTCCAACGCGACCCAGATCATGTTCGAGTTCAACCAGATCTACCGGCGTCTGGAAAGCTCGATGACCGAGGCCGCGCAGTTCACTGAGCTGCTGCTGGACCCGCCCACCGTGCTCGACCCCGAGCGGCCCGAACCGCTCGCGCCTCGGGACACCGGCATCCGCTTCGAGGCGGTGACCTTCGCCCACAACGGTGCGAAGCCGATCTTCCAGGGCCTCGACCTGGACGTGCCGGCGGGCGCACGGATCGGTCTGGTCGGCAGGTCCGGCGGCGGCAAGACCACGCTCACCCGGCTTCTGCTGCGGATGTCGGACCTCGACGACGGACGCATCCTGATCGGTGGTCAGGACATCGCCCGACTGCGCCAGACCGACCTGCGCTCACTGATCGCGTACGTTCCGCAGGAGCCCGCCATGTTCCATCGCAGCCTGCGGGACAACATCGCCTTCGCCCGGCCCGGCGCCACCGACGAGGAGATCCACGCGGCGGCCGAGGCCGCGCACGTCACGGAGTTCGCCGACCAACTCCCCGACGGTTTCGCCACCCTGGTGGGGGAGAGGGGAGTGAAGCTGTCGGGCGGTCAGCGCCAGCGGGTCGCCCTCGCCAGGGCGGTCCTTCGCGACGCCCCGATCCTGCTGCTGGACGAGGCGACCAGCGCCCTGGACTCGGAGAGTGAGATCCTCGTCCAGGACGCCCTGTGGCGGCTGATGGACGGTCGCACGGCCCTTGTCGTCGCCCACCGCCTGAGCACCGTCGCCGGCATGGACCGTCTCGTCGTCCTCGACCGGGGAACGGTCGTCGAGCAGGGCACTCACGGGGAACTGCTCGCCGCGGACGGCGCCTACGCCAAGCTGTGGCAGCACCAGTCGGGCGGCTTCCTCGGTGAGAGCGCCGATCCGGCCGTCGGCGACGATGCACCCGGACTGGGTCCGGCGGGCCTGCCGGGACCGGCCGACCCGGCGGCGGACCCCGACCGGAAGGAGGCTCCGCAGGCCCGCACTCGCGCCGGCACCGGTCCGGCGTGATCCAGCGGGCACCTCTATCGCGGACGCATCAGGGCAAGGTCCTCGCCCCAGGCGTCCAGCACCTCACCGTGTCCGGCCTCGCGGGCCGCCGCCTCGACGAGGGCGAAGACTCGCCGTTGCCGGGACACTTCGCCCGTGGCCGAGATGTCGGCCACGGCACGGAGCAACACGTCGGTCTCCCAGCCCGGCAGTGGATGCCGGGCGAGTTCCCACTCCAGGTACTTGTTGTAGGGGCGGGGGCGACGGTCGAGAGCGAAGAGCAGCTCGAGGAGAAACCGCATGCTGTCGGCGGCGTCGAGGCGAGCGGCGAGGGCGTGGCCGTCGCGGTGATTCTTGACGGAGCGGTAGAGGGAGTTGGCGTAGGCGTCGAGCCATTCACCGGAGACCCGGAACGCCTCGTCGGCGGCCAGACGGGCCTTGTCGGCGAGGATGCGCGCGATGCCTCCGTCGAGCCTGTCGAGCACGGTCCGGGCGCGGGCGAGTGCGTAGCGTTCGAAACCGGGCATCCCGGCCGCACGGAACTCGGTGAGCGTGACGACGACGAGGTCGAGCTCGGCCGTGCGGTGGCCCGCGAACCGGGTGAGTCCGGTCGTGGTGCCGTCGGCGAGGACCACGTACAGGTCGTGGTCGGAGTGCTCGGTGATCATGTCGTCATGGGCGCGGGAGCCCTTGAGGACGAGCCCGACGACGGCCGGATCGGCGACGGCCAGTTCGACGAACGCGTCATAGGTGAGCGGCTGCTGGGCAGTCATGGTGTGGATCTCCGTGGGGTGATGAGGGCACGCCTGCCGGGACGGCCCTCGTGACGAGGCGTCCTGCACGGTCCGCGGCGGCACACGGCCGCCGCCCACGGGATCAACGCACACGCACACTCTAGCGCCCGGGCTTCGATGACACGTCCGGGCCATGACGTACGTGCCCCGGAGCCGGCCGGGGGCGTCCTCCACCGGTTGTCCCCGCCGGCCCCGGATCCGTCGGTCAGGTCACGCGCCGCTGTTCCTCCTCCGGCTCCTCCTCGTCCGGCAGGTGGACGTCGTCCACCGCGATGTCCACCTCCACGACTTCCAGGCCGGTCATCCGCTCCACGGCCTCGATGACGTTGGCACGCACGTCCCCGGCCGTGTCCGTGATCGAGGCTCCGTACTCGACGACCACGCGCAGGTCGACCGCCGCCTGGCGTTCCCCGACCTCCACACTGACTCCCTGGCTGACACCGCTTCCCCGGCCGGGCACGCGCTCGCGCATGGCTCCGAACGCCCGGGCCATCCCGCCCCCGAGGTTGTGGATCTCGGGAATCTCACGGGCGGCCGTGCCCGCGATCTTCGCCACGACGGCGTCGGCCACGGTGGTGTTCCCGCGGATGCCCGGAGGGACGTCGGCCCCCCTGCGTCCCTGCAGTGTCGTCTCCCTCTCGCCCAGGGACTTCGCCTTCGGGTCGGTACGGTTCGAGGTCTCGGTCATGACGGTCACCTCGCGATCGTCGGTGCGTCTTCGCTGGGTGTTCCCTGTCCACCTTAGTTCGAAGTGGCATACGGGACTAATGGTGATAAATGGGATGTGCGGATTCCTGTCGGCCGGCCGCAACGTCCAGGTGGAGAGGCGTTGCGCGGGCATATTCGCTTGCCGTCGGCCCGTCCGGGCCGATAGGAAGATCACATGCTCAAAGGCGGCAAGGTGGGGCTCCGGGCCCGGCACGAGGACGACATCCCGATCCTGCGGGCCGAGCTCTACGACGACGTGGTCAACGCCTCGCGGGCCGAGGGCGGGCCGTGGCGGCCGATCACCCCTGGCTCGAAGGACCCGCGCCTCGTGGTGGACGACAAGGAACAGGGGCACGTGCCCTTCTCCGTCGTGGAGCTGGACGGCGGCACGCTGGTCGGCACCGCGAATCTCTGGGGCATCGACAACCACAACAGGTCCGCGCACATCGGCCTCGGACTGCTCCCGTCCTCCCGCGGGAAGGGCTACGGCACCGACGTGGTCGCGGTGCTGTGCCACTACGGATTCGTCGTGCGCGGCATGCAGCGGCTTCAGATCGAGACGCTGTCCGACAACGCCGCGATGCTGCGCGCCGCCGAGCGCAACGGCTTCGTCCGCGAGGGCGTGCTGCGCTCCTCCGCCTGGGTGCTGGGCGAGTTCCTGGACGAGGTGCTGCTCGGGCTCCTCGCCCAGGACTGGAAGCGGGACTCGCGGCTCTAGGCCGCCGTCCGATCGTGCATAGGATCGTCGGCATGCCTCTGCGACCGGTTCAGGTGAACATCAAGGCCCTCGACGCCGCGGCGGTCGGCCGGTTCTGGGCGGAGGCGCTCGGCTGGACTGCCTACCATCCCGGCGTGACCACGTATGTGGGACCCGGCGGCGGCCTCGTGTGGCCGGACCCGGTCGCCGTCTGTGTCGACGTCGTTCCCGTCCCGGAACCGAAGACGACGACGAAGAACCGTGTGCACCTCGATCTCGCCACCACCTCCGCGGCCCATCAGGCGGAGTTGGTCGCGCGCCTCCGGGCTCTCGGTGCGACGCCCGCCCATGTGGGCCAGGGCTCAGTGCCGTGGACGGTGCTCGCCGACCCCGAGGGCAACGAGTTCTGTGTGCTGGAGCCTCGGGAGATCTACCGGGACACCGGGCCGATCGCCGCGGTGGTGGTCGACTGCGCGGATCCTCGGGCCATGGCCCGTTTCTGGGGCGAGGCGTTGGACTGGACCCCGCACGAGGTGAACGACGACCAGGCGGTGCTGCGCTCCGCCAAGGGCGTCGGCCCGTACCTGGAATTCCTCCGCACCCCCGGCGCGAAGACCGTGCCGGACCGCGTCCATCTCGACCTGCTGCCGTACCCCGGTGACGACAAGGCGGCGGAGGTGGCCCGGCTGCGGGCCCTCGGCGCCACCGACCTCGACCTCGGCCAGGGCGACGTCCCGTGGACGTGCCTGACCGACCCGGAGGGCCACGAGTTCTGCGTCCTCGCCCCGTCCTGACACGGGCAACCTTCGGAGCGCCTCGCGCATCGAATGTGTATGAACTCCAGGCGCACGGTGTGTGGGGCGGCGCCGACCGCCGTGGTGCTCGCCCTGACGGCCGGTGCGACGGCCGCGGCCGCCGATCCGTCCCCTCTGCCGACACGGGCACAGGCGGCGATCACCGCCGACCAGCGGATCAACGTGGGGCCGGAGGCCCAGTCGGTCGGTGTGGCCTGGACCTTCTGGGACGGCGGGGCTCAGGTTCCCATTCCCACCGACGAAACGCTCGTCATCGACGCGCGCGATCTGACCGGCACCGCGAACGTCACGGTCCACGACCCGAGGTGCGAGGCCGACGGGCAGGTCATCACCTGCGTGAACAAGGAGCCCGCGCAGAGCCGGTCCGTCGAGTTCACCCTGCGCGGGGTCGCGGGCGCCACGCTCGGCGACAGCGGCACGATCACCTACACCGTCACCGCCGGGCGCGCCACCGGCACCACGGCAACGGCGAAGGTGGTCGTCGGTGTCCCGAAGCTGGTCGTCGGCAAGGTGCCGGACGTGACGCACGCCGCCGTCGGGTCCCGGATCGACATCCCGCTCCGGCTCCGTAACACGGGGCCTCTGGCCACGGACCGGCGCATCATGCTGCGCTGGGAATCCGTCGGCGGCCTGGTCTTCGACCGGAAGTTCTCCAACTGCACGTACGGTTCGGGCGGCGAGCCCGCCGAACCGGGCAGCCGGGTATCCGTCACCTGCGTCTTCTCAGCGCCCGTGGCCGCCGGTGCCACCGTGGAGCTGAGCAGCCCCCTGACCGCCACGGTCGGCAAGCGCGTCCTGACCGGCGTGGTCGACTACTCGGCGGGCTTGCTGAAGCCGGGCGTACGACCCGGCGAGGGCCGGCAGGGCACCGGACCGGCGCTCGGCCTGGTGCCGGTGTCCGGAGCGGGAGGCGGGTTCGAGCAGGAGGGCGAGGGCCGGTTCACCGTCGCGGCCGACAATTCCGCGGATCTCGCGGCCACCGCCACGGTGAGGCCGGGCCGGGGGCCGCGCGGATGGACCCTGGACATCAACGCCGTGAACCACGGCCCTGCCTCCGCCCACGGCGTCGACGACAAGGCCGTCGCCCTGGTCGACGTCGTCCTGCCCAAGGGCACGGTCGCGACCGGCACCGCCTACATCGAGGGGGAGGAGAGCCCCTACGGCCGCTGCCTCCTCCGGGTCAGCAGTGACGAGACGGCACCGTTCGAGGCCGGTCACCGCCATTACGTGTGCCCCGTACCGTTCGGTGTCGCCGCCGGGCAGAGCCAGTTGTTCAAGCTGTGGGTGAAGCCGTCCGAGGACTACGACGGCGGCAAGGGCACGGCGACCGTGCGCCCCGGCCCGGCCGGCTTCCCCCTCAACGACCCGGACGCCTCCAACGACAGCACGACCTTCGCCTTCCGCACGGCGACCGCGACAGCGCCGTCCGCCACGGGTCCGGCGGCTCCCGTGGCGCTCGTCACCACCGTCGGCGTCGGAGCCCTGCTGCTGGGCGCCGTCGTCCTCGTGGGTCGGCGCCGCAGGGGCTCCCGCTGACACCCGGTCCGTCGCGTGCCCGGTCGCGGAGTGTTCGAGGTGGTCAGGACTCGGCGTCGCCGTTCTCGCGTACCGCGATCCTCGCCAGTTTCGTCAGCATCATGCCGTTGCGGATCGAGACGATGTAGTCCACGGGCAGCCCGTGCATCCGGGTGCCGGGGCCACGCAGGGGGTGCCATTCGAGAAGGAAGAGAGTGTTCCCGCCCCAGGGAATCAAGTGCATGGCGATGCGCGCGGCGCCGAAGGGATCTGCCTTCGCCTCCAGTTCCAGACGGCGTTGCGGCTCGCAGATGCGTACGACGCAGGTGTCGTCGAGGGCCAGCGGGCCGACGCCGACTCGCACGCGCAGACGCGCCCCTTCGCTCGGCCAGTGCGGATCCGCGGTGATGACCTGTTGGGTGCCCGAGACCCATTCCCCGTAGCGGTGACCGTCGGACAGCAGGCCCCAGACCTTGGACGGCGAGCTGAGGATCAGGCGGCGATTGCGGGCCACGGCGACCACGCTCCTTCTTTCCGGTCGGGGCCCGCGCCCGAGATCGTGCTGTCAGTGGTGGTACGGCTCCTCGACACTAGCCGCGCCGGTTACGTCCAGCACCCGCAGCGGTTGTCCGCGTCGTCGCCGGTACTCCGACAGTGGGCCCGGTCAGCTCTGCCGGGCGTGCACCGGGTTGTTCGCGACCTCCTCCGGGCACTTCCGGTGGGGCTCGCGCGCTCGCCGGTCGCGCCGCCAGTCGAACGCCGCCAGGGCCAGCGACGCCAGCATCGCCACAAGGGCGGCGCTCAGCGCGACGACAACGGCGCCCCGGTAGTCGTCGCTCCCGGCGAGTACCAGGTAGAAGAGCCCCGGCAGGGCGGCGGTGCCCACCGCCGCGCCGAGCCGCTGCCCGGTCTGAAGGGCGCCACCTGCCGCGCCCGCCATCCGCACGGGTACGTCCCGAAGGGTCATGGTGATGTTGGGGGAGACCACGAACCCTCCGCCGACACCGCCGAGGAACAGGACGGGGGCGGCGATCCAGGGGGCGATGTCCAGGGGCGCGAAGCGCAGCAGCAGAGCGGTGCCGGCCAGGCCGACGATCACACCCACGAGCCCCCACACGGTGAGCAGGCGCCCGAGCCGGTCCACCAGCCGGCCCGCGATCACGGCCGCACCCGCCGAGCCGAGGGCGAACGGGGTGACGGCGAGGCCGGACCGGAGGGGCGAGAAGCCCAGCCCGTGCTGGTAGAAGAGGGCGAAGACCAGCCAGACGCCGCTGAAGCCGACGAAGTAGAGGGTGCCGACGCCGGCGCCGACGGCGTAGCCGCGCACCGTGGTGAACAGGCGCGGGTCGAGCAGCGGTCCGATCCCACGGGCGACGAGGCGGCGCTGCCGGCGGACGAAGACGGTGAGGACCAAGGCGCCCGCCGGGAACATCCACCACAGCCGGCTCAATCCGCCGGACTCCGCCTGGACCAGCGGATACATGAGCGCGAGGACGCCGAGGCCGAGGAGCAGGACCCCGGGCACGTCCACATGTCCCCGGCCGGACCGCCGGGTACGGGGCAGCAGACGGCGTCCGAGCAGGACGGCGAGGATGCCGATGGGGACGTTGACGTAGAAGATCCAGCGCCAGCCCTGCGGATGATCGGCCAGCGCGAGGATCGCGCCGCCGACGAGGGGGCCCGAGGCGGAGGAGATACCGACGGTGGCGCCGAAGTAGCCGAAGGCACGGCCGCGTTCGCCGCCGCGGAACAACTGCTGGATGAGCGCCGAGTTCTGGGGCGCCATGAAGCCCGCCGCCACCCCCTGGGCGAGGCGGGCCACGACCAGCAGGGTGATGTCGGGAGCGGCCCCGCAGGCCGCGCTGAAGAGCACGAAGCCGCCGAGGGCGAGCAGGAAGATCCGGCGGCGGTCCAGGGCGTCACCGAGCCGGCCGGCGGTGACGAGAGCGAGGGCGAAGGTGAGGGTGTAGCCGGACACCACCCACTGCACCTGCGCGGGAGAGGCGTGCAGGTCGTTCTGGACGGTGGGCAGCGCGACCGCCACGATCGTGACGTCCAGCAGGCTCATGAAGCCGGCCACCAGGGTGACCCACAGGGCCCGCCACCGGCGTGGATCCGGCCGGTACTCGTCATCCCGGGCACCGGGGTCCCGGTCGCCCGCCCCTGACGCCGACGCAGTCACATGGAGTCCTCTCGCAGGCCCGTACTCCGGCTCGGGGCGGGGTCAGGGCAGCAGCCGCTGCTCCTTCGCCACCGCGACCGCGCCCGCCCGGGTGTCGACGCCCAGCTTGTCGTAGATCCGGCGCAGATGGGTCTTGACCGTGGCCTCGCTGATGAACAGGGCCCGGGCGATCTCCTGGTTGCCGAGGCCGCGGGCGAGGTGGGCGAGGATGTCGCGCTCGCGTGCGGTGAGGGAGGGCCGTGGGCTGCGCAGGTTGGCCATGACACGGCTGGCGACCGGTGGTGAGAGCACGGTGCGGCCCAGCGCGGCGGCGTGGATGGCGGCGAACAGTTCCTCGGGACGCTCCGCCTTCAGCAGGTAGCCGGTGGCGCCGGCCTCGATCGCGCGGGTGATGTCGGCGTCCGTGTCGTACGTCGTCAGCACCAGCACGCGCGGGCCGGGCCCGGCGGTGAGGCGGCGGGTGGTCTCCACTCCGTCGAGGCCCTCGCCGAGCTGGAGATCCATCAGCACCACGTCCGGCCGGAGCTTGGCCGCCAGTGCCAGGGCCTCCTCCCCGGTACCCGCCTCACCGACCACGTCGATGCCGGGAGCGCTGTCCAGCAGGGCGAGCAGCCCGGCCCGGACGACGGCGTGGTCGTCACAGACCAGGATGCGCACCGCGGGGGAGCCCGGGGCGGATTCGGGGACGGTCATCGTGGGTCCTCCAGGGGTACGGCGGCGGACAGGACGGTGCCCTCGCCCGGCGCGGACTCCACCGTCAGCGTGCCGCCGAGCTGCCGCAGGCGGGCCCGCATCGCGGGCAGACCGTGGCCCCGCAACCCGGCCGGGCGGCGGGGCGGCGCCGCCGGGTCGAAGCCGCGGCCGTCGTCCCTCACGTCCAGCAGGACCTCGTCGTCGAGGACGGTCAGCGTGAGGATGGCCGTGTCGGCGGACGCGTGCTCGCGGATGTTGGCCAGGGCGCCCTGGGCGATGCGCAGCAGCGCCGACTGGACGCGGTCCGGCAGCCGCGGAGCCCGCCCGCCGTCGTCGACGTGGACGCGGACGGCGAGGTGCTCACCGCTCTCCCGCTCGGCCAGCGCGCGCAGTGCAGCCTCCAGACCGCCGCCGCGGACGAGGTCGGTCGGCGCGAGGTCGTGCACGAAGCGGCGGGCCTCGGCGAGGTTGTGCTCGGCGACGGACGCGGCGGACCGGACGTGGCCGCGCGCCTTGCCGGGATCGGACTCCCACACCCGTTCGGCCGCCTGAAGCAGCATGCGCTGGCTGGACAGCCCCTGCGCCAGGGCGTCGTGGATCTCCATGGCGAGCCGCTGCCGTTCGGCCAGCGTGCCCTCGCGGCGCTCGGCGGCGGCGAGTTGGCGGCGGGTGCGGATCAGGTCGTCGATCAGGACGCGTTGCCGCTCCGCCTGCCGCTCGGACCGCAGGAACACACCCGCCGCGATGGCGGCGACAGCCGGCGGTGCCAGCAGCAGATTCGGGTCGAAACTCCCGGCCAGCCGCAACTGCGCCGCGACGACGAGCGCCGTCAGCACCGTGACCAGGACGAGCGCCGCCCGGGTCGGCAGCATGCGCAGACCGGTGTAGAAGAGCGGTACCGCGCACCAGGAGAAGCTGGGCGCGAGCACGACGAGCACCATCCACACCACGACGACCAGCCCCAGCCGGACCGCGCGCCGGCGGGCGAGCCCGGCTCCCGGTTCGCCGAGCATCGGCTGGAGGAGCTGCAACAGGGCCAGGGCGACCGACAGGGCGACGATCCACGGAGTGCGCGGCTCACCCGGGTGATTGATCAGGAACCGGGCCAGGGCCCCGCCGAGCAGGAGGAAGAACGCCGCGTGCATCACGGCGCCGAGCCACCGGGCGTCCGGGTCGTACGGCTTCGGCATACAGGCGTGCTTCCTTCCCCTGACCCCGTGGCGGGCCGTGAACCTCCATTGTCGCCATCGCCCGCCGGGGGCCGGGTCAACCGATCGGATGACCCGGCCGTCGTCCGTTCCGCGGCGCACGAGCAGCCGGAACGCCGACCGTGCGGACTGGCTGCCGGGCCCAGGCTGAAAGCGGGGGACGGCGGGACCACGACGTTCCGCCTCCCCGCCCATGTCCGCCGAGAGCGCACAGAACTCCGAGGAGCAGTCCCGTGATCAAGAACATGTCCCGTCGTGCCCGCGTCGCCACCGGCGGTGCCGTCCTCGCCGCCGTCGCCGCGGGAGCCATGGGCGCGGTGTCCGCGAACGCCGCGGCCCCCGCCTCGCCCGCCGCCCCCGGGACCTCCGCACGGCCCGCCGCCACGACCACCACCACGCACCTGACCGTCGACGCCGCCACCCGGGCGGCCCGGGCGGCACTGGACGCCGCCGAGAAGGAGAACCAGCGGATCACCGTCGCCGTCGTCGACCGCAACGGCAACACGATCGTCACGCTGCGCGGGGACGGTGCGGGCCCGCAGTCCTACGAGTCGGCCGAGCGCAAGGCGTACACCGCCGTCTCCTGGAACGCGCCCACGTCCGAGCTGGCCGAGCGGCTGAAGAACGCCCCGAACCTCAAGGACATCCCGGGCACCCTGTTCCTCGGCGGCGGCGTCCCGGTCACCGCCAGGAACACGCCGATCGCCGGCATCGGCGTCGCGGGCGCGCCGTCCGGCGAGCTGGACGAGAAGTTCGCCCGGGCCGGCGCCGAGGCCGTCGGCAACTGAACACCTTGAGCCGGACGGAGATCTTTCACCTCGGGCAAGTCGGGTACCCGCCACCCCGCACACACAGAAGGCCGGCCCGCTCCGCGTGGCCGGCCCCGTGAGGAGCCCACCAGGAGGGATCAATGAGCACGGTCAAGCAGGCGGTCGACGTGGACGTCCCGCTGCGCAGGGCCTACGACCAGTGGACCCAGTTCGAGGACTTCCCCCGCTTCATGGAAGGCGTCGACGAGGTCACGCAGCTCGACGATCGGCACAACCACTGGACCACCAGTATCGGCGGGGTCCGGCGCGAGTTCGACACGGAGATCGTCGACCAGCTCGTGGACGACCGGATCACCTGGCGGTCCATCGGCGGCGAGACCCAGCAGCGCGGTTCCGTCCGGTTCGAGCCGCTGGACGACACGCACACCCGCGTGGAGCTCACGATGGAGGTCGAGCCGACCGGCGTCGCCGAGAAGAGTGCCGACGCCCTCGGCGTCATCGGCCGACGGGTCGAGGGAGACCTGAGCCGCTTCAAGGACTACGTGGAGAGCGGCGGCAGCACCGGGGGCTGGCGCGGACGCATCCGGCCGGACGACCCGGGCGCCGGCCACTGACGACCTGAGTCCATGTCACACATCGGCGGGGCCGGGGGGAGGGGGGTAGATCAGTGATCCGTCCCTGACGCGCGCGTGCTCGTTCAGGACGGCCGGCTGCGCCGATGTGCTCGACAGGATGTGCACGACCTCCACGCCGGCGACGATCAGCGCGTCGCTGATCAGCCGCCGATGGCACCGCCACGGCACGGCTTCGCTGCACATGATCGCCGGCCGTTCGTGTTCGGCCAGTTCCAGCAGTGCGGCAAGGCCTTCCGTGAACGCGTCGGTGCTCATGTAGTCGGCGTAGTCACGGAAGGCCTTGACCCGCCAGGCCCCGTTCGCGCTCGCCACGCCTCTGGGCGTGTGCCGTCGGCCTCCCAGTTCGCGGATCCAGCGGTACCCGATGTCCGGTGGCAGGGCGTCGACGACGGCCGACTGGTTCCACTGCGGGTGCTTCCTCGACGAAGGGAACGACCGGACGTCGACCAGGCAGGTGACGCCGTTCCCGCGCAACAGGTCGAGCACCTCGTCGAAGCCGCGTGTCGAGTGCCCGATCGTATGGACGCGAGCTGTCATGGTGGTGCCCTGAACATCCTGCGGTGACGTACCCGGCACGTGGCCGGATCATGGTGTGCCGAGTCCCCTCGGCCACGCTCCCCAAACTGCGGATTGGTCCAGACCTATTGACGTAAGGTCTGGACCAGAGCACTGTCATGCCTACGACACCTCACCGCACCCCCACCGGGAGGACCGCATGCTCCGCCGCGCCCTGCGCCTGCTCGCCACCGCGTTGGCGACCGCCTGCCTCACCCAGCTCCCCGCTGCCACCACCGCCTCGGCCGCCGACACCTGCGCGGTGAAGTCGAAGCCGTCCGGCAAGGTGCTCCAGGGATACTGGGAGAACTGGGACGGCGCCGCCAACGGGGTCCACCCGCCCTTCGGCTGGACCCCGATCACCGACTCCCGCATGGCGGCCCACGGCTACAACGTGATCAACGCGGCCTTCCCGGTCATCCGCAGCGACGGAACCGCCCTGTGGGAGGACGGCATGGACGTCGGGGTCAAGGTGGCCACTCCCGCCGAGATGTGCGCGGCGAAGGCCGCCGGCCAGACGATCCTGCTCTCGATCGGCGGCGCGACGGCCGGCATCGACCTCAACTCCACCGCCGTGGCGGACAAGTTCGTCGACACGATCGTCCCGATCCTGAAGAAGTACAACTTCGACGGCATCGACATAGACATCGAGACGGGCCTGATCGGCAGCGGCAACATCAGCCAACTGTCCCCGTCCCAGTCCAACCTGATCCGCATCATCGACGGGGTCCTCGCCCGGATGCCGTCCAACTTCGGCCTGACGATGGCCCCGGAGACGGCGTACGTCACCGGCGGCAGCGTGGTCTACGGCTCGATCTGGGGCGCGTACCTCCCCATCATCAAGAAGTACGCCGACAACGGCCGTCTGTGGTGGCTGAACATGCAGTACTACAACGGCAGCATGTACGGCTGCTCCGGCGACTCCTACTCCGCCGGCACCGTGGCGGGCTTCGTCGCACAGACGGACTGCCTCAACAAGGGCCTGGTGGTGCAGGGTACGACGATCAAGGTGCCGTACGACAAGCAGGTTCCGGGCCTGCCCGCCCAACAGGGCGCGGGCGGCGGTTACATGTCACCGTCCCTCGTCGCCCAGGCCTGGCGGCACTACGGCACCTCGCTCAAGGGCTTGATGACCTGGTCGATCAACTGGGACGGCTCGAGGAACTGGACGTTCGGCGACAACGTGAGGTCACTGCAAGGCCGTTGATCCCCGGATTGCGCGTGGGCGGGGGCGAGTGGCACACCACCCGCCCCCCACCCAGGCCCTCGGCCGACGCCCCACCTACCTCCGCCCCCACCACCGAGCGCCCAGCACCCCGCCACCGACCACCGCCAAGCCCACCATCACCCCGGCGGCGATCACGCGCCCCAACCCGAAGCCGGCCCCGCTCACCGGAACCACCGCGGCAGCCAGCACCACGCCGGCCCCCGCACAGGCCGCCACCGCCTCTCCCCACACCCGCGCGACCCCTCGCCCCCACCTCCACGGCCACGTCTCGCTCGTCACCAGATAGGCGACCAGCAGCCCCACCACACAGGCACCCTCCCACCACGCCGGATCCCCGAACGCCGCGATCACCACAACGCCCCCCGCCAGCACGGTCGTACGGTGCTGACGCAGCACGTGGGACCACCGCGCCAACTCCAGCGACGGCCGTCGGTCCACCGCCGGTGCCGCCCACACCGCGAAGGCGACCGCGCATCCGAGCAGCACCGCTCCCCGCCCCCCGCCCACCGTCACCCACGGCCGCCACGCCGCCACGACGGCCGCCACCCCCAGCACCCGCACCGGCGCGGTGCGGACCCAGTACCCCACGTACTCCCGGAAGCCGGCCCGCGCCTCGACCGTCGTCATCGCACCCGCCCGTTCCCGCCGACCCGCCCCGACAACAGCGGCGCCAGTGCCGGATCCAATGACTCACCCACGACGTGCCGCAGCACCGGCACCCCGCTGTCCCGCAGGGCGAAGCGCATCGCGTCCCGGTCCGCGTGCCACAGCCGCAGCCCCAACTCGCCCGCCACATCGCCGGGTTCGACCTGGGGGTCGCCGCTGGGGATCTCCACGACGACCGGTCTGCGCCCCCGCGCCTGAAGATCCCGCAGCACCTTCAGCATCCGTGCGTCGCTCAACGGCGTGAACACATACACGAGTGCCCCCTCCGGCAGCGCGGGCGGTGGCACCCGCTCGAGTCCGGGCCCGTCGAACCGCCGGTCCTTGCGCACGTCGAGGACGCTTTCGACGATGCGGTAGAACGCCGCGTCCCCGGTGCCCGGCGCCAGCCATCGTGTGGCGCCTCCGGTGGAGACGACCCCCACCCGGTCGTGGGTGCGCAGATACGCCCGGGCGAGTCCGGTGGCGGCACGCACCGTCTCGTCCAGGGACGACGCCCCGGTCGTCGGGTCGACGACGTCCCCGAACGCGTCGAGCAGCATCACCGTGTCGGCGGCCCGCTCGGCCGCGAACCGGTGCAGCTGCACGGCCCCGCGCCGGGTCGTCGACGGCCAGTGGATGCGCCGCTGCCGTTCCCCGGGCACCCAGGGCCCCACTCCGATGACCTCGACCCCTTCCCCGGCCTGCGGTGAGGCGTGCTCGCCGAGCCGCTGCGGCAGCCGCGCCGGGATCGGCGTGAACCGGGACTGAGCGGCGTGCGGGAACACGGACACCTCGGCCGCCTCGACCCGCACGGTACGGCGTACGGTGCCCCCGGCGTCGTACACGTCGAGGTCCACCGGGCCGAGCGACCAGCGGCCCCAGGTCAGCGCGGTGTGGTGAAGCGTCACCGTGGACCGGCCGACGACGACCTCGTCCAGCCGCAGGCCCGGTCCGAGCGTGAGGCCGGGGTCGAGCCGGACGGCGCCGCCGTCATGGGCCACCGAGATGCGGACGGTGACGGTGTCGCCCTCGAAGCAGCGACCCGGTTCGACGGTGGCCGACGTCTCGATACGACGGGCGTGGGCACGTGGCAGGGCGAGCGCGAGCAGGACCAGCGGTGCCGCCGCGAGCGCGAGCAGCCATGCCCGCCCCGTGAGCAGCGCGGCGGACAGCGCGACGACGGCGACGGTCAGCAGCCGCAGCGTCCGCTGTCCCGGGCGCGGCCCACCGGGCGGCGGGGGCGGCGGTTGCGCGGGGGAGGTGCGTCCCTCCAGAGCACGGACGACGGCGGCGCTCGGCCGCGGCTCGGGTGCGGGCGTGGTCACGACGACACGGCGGCCGTACGCCGCGTCGTCGGCGTGCCGACACTGCCGACGATCTCCCGCAGCACGTCGTCCGTGGACACCTCGCGCACCCACAACTCGGGCCGCAGGGAGACCCGGTGGGCCAGCGCGGGCACCGCGAGGGTCTTGACGTCCTCCGGGACGACATAGTCGCGGCCGTCCAACACGGCACGGGCCCGCGCGAGTTGGACGAGGGCCAGGCCGCCGCGCGGCGAGGCGCCGATGCTGATCTGGGGGTGGTCGCGGGTCGCGCCGACGAGCGCGACGGCGTACTCCAGCAGGTCGTCGTCGATCTCGACGCGCTCCACGACGGCCCGCCACGCCACCACGTCGGCCGGCTCCGCGAGGGTGTCGAGCACGGCCTCGGGCGAGGCCCGGTCGATCCGGGCCCGCAGGATCGCCAGCTCCTCCCGGGCGGCCGGATATCCCATCCGCACCCGCAGCTGGAACCGGTCGAGCTGGGCCTCGGGCAGGGAGTACGTGCCCTCGTACTCCACCGGATTGGCGGTCGCGATCACCAGGAACGGGTCGGCGAGCGGCCGCGTCTCGCCGTCCACGGTCACCTGCGACTCGGCCATCGCCTCCAGCAGCGCGGCCTGTGTCTTGGGCGGGGTCCGGTTGATCTCGTCGGCGAGCAGGAGGTGCGTGAAGACCGGGCCGCGGTGGAACACCAACTCGCCGCTCCGCTGGTCGTACAGCCGCGCACCGGTGACGTCCGACGGCAGCAGGTCGGGCGTGAACTGGATCCGGCGGAAGTCCAGGCCGAGCGTGGTGGCGAAGGACCGCGCGAGGAGTGTCTTGCCGAGCCCCGGCAGGTCCTCGACGAGGACGTGCCCGCCGGCCAGCACGCCCAGCATCACGAGTTCGAGGGCCTCCGACTTGCCGACGACGGCACGGCCGATCTCGCGCAGTACGGCACCGGCCTGCTCGCCGACCTGTTCGGCGGTGCGGGGACGGGGCGTGGAGGGAGTCGTCACGTGGCTCTTTCCTTACGAGTACGGGGGGTAGGGGTGCGGGGCGCGCCGAGCGTTTCGAGGCGGTCGACGAGGCGGCGCAGGACCTCGACGGGTACGTCGCCGTCGGGCCCGGTGGGGGGCGGCTCGCTCCCCAGCCACGCCCACAGTTCGGGACCGATCAACTCGGCGGCACGCAGCGGCTGGTGGTCGAGCGACACATGGTGGTGCTCGGCGAGCGCGGCGGCGTACAGACGGCGCAGTTCGGGCCGGAGCACCGCGCGGTAGTAGAGGGCGCCGTCGGGCCCCGTGGCGGTCCGTACGTTCCGTCGCCACTCGCCCATGCCCGGCGCCCGGGTCCCCAGCAGCCGCACCTCGTCCCGGCGCGCGGAGTCGAGGGCGCCCGCCCCGGCGACGTACCGGGCGACGACGAGCCCGACGACGACGAGCAGGGCCACGACGGCACCGGCCGCCCGGAGTCCGTCGAGGAGCAGGACGAGCAGGACACCGGAGCCGGCGACCGAGCCGCCCAGCAACCCGAGTCGGCGCAGGCTGAGCATGTCCCGCCCCGAGGCACTCTCCGCGAGCCGGTTCACCGTCCCGCCTCCGCGGTTCGGAGCAGCGAGGCGATCTCCTCCAGCGCGTCGGCCGCGGCCTCGCGGTGCGCGGCGCCCATCGGGTGCGAGGAGTAGCGCGCCTCGCGGAACAGCGCGGTGAGACGCGGCGCGGCCGGGCCCGGGGCGAGGCCCGCCCCGGCGGCTCGCAGGAGCAGGTCGGCGGGGCTGTCGGAGGCGCGCCGCGGCACGCCGGACGCGACGAGGGCGTCCTCCATCGCGGCGTAACAGGCGATGACGGCCGTACGGGCGTCGCCGGCGTCGGCCAGAGCACGGCGGCCCGAGTGCACGGCGGACAGGAGCAGGCGCGCGTCGTCGTCCTCCGCCGGAGTGCCCGCGGGGCCGGGGCGCCGCGGCATGGCCAGCCGGTGCCGTCGTAGCCGGCGCGCGACGGCCACCGTGACGACCACGACGGCGACCGCGGCCAGCAGACCGAGCAGGAGGTACAGCGGCAGGGACAGGTCGGGTCCCGAACTCTCCTCGGCCGTGCCCGGGTTGAGGTCCGGCGGCGCGGAGGGCAGCGCAGGGGGGTTCACCGGTCGGTCGGGCGGATCGCTGTCAGGGGGGAACCGGTGCAGGACCAGGGTCAGGACACCGATGACGACCGGCCCGGTGACCAGCAGAGGGGCGGCGGCGTCCCGCAGCCGCTCCTCACCCGGGGACAGCACGGTGCGGTCGGCCCCGATCCGGGGGCCAAGACGCCGGACGGCCAGGGTGACTCCGACCGTCCAGGCGACGGACAGTCCGATCGCCACGAGGCTCCAGTGGCCGAGCGGTCCCTCGCCGGAGCGCAGCAGCCCCTCGGCGGGCCGCAGCGCGAGCGCGGCCAGGGTCAGCGCCCCGACGACTCCGGCGGCGACGACCGCCCCGTGCACCCTCCGGTGCCCATGCTCCATCCCGTCCCCCCGCTGAACCCATCGCCCCCGAACGCCAGTTCACCGCATCTTGGCACATGGCCGGCCGCCCGCCCCGGCACGTGGCCCTCACGGCCCGCCGACTGTCGTAGCGCAGGCTACGGGGAGTGGGTTGCGGTGATCAGTCGGCCCGGTGCCGGGACCGTGTCGATCAAGGGTGCGGCAGGTTTTCGCGATTTCAGGACGACACCCCGTACCAAGTGGCCATCGCGGCGGCGCGGTTGCGCAGGGAGGTGCGCAACCACTGCGGGGCCAGGGCTTCCGCGTGCGTGGCGAGCTGCCACAGCGCCCATTCGGCGTGCCGTGCATCCTGGAAGGTCACCTCCAGCCGCAGCCGGCCGTCCGCGTCGGCCTCTTCCGAGAGGACGGCCAGCGCGGTGCCCACCAGGTCCTCCCGCCGCGCCGGGTCCACCCGTACCAGCACGGCGACTTGGTCACCGCCGGCCCGAAACCGGGTGCTGCGCTCCTGCCAGGCCCGGTCCAGATCGACCCGGTCCGGCCGCTGCGCGGGTTCGTCGAGCTCCTCGGCGGCCAGCACCCGGGACAGCCGGTACGTTCGGTCCGCGCCGGACCTCGTGGCCAGCAAGTAGCCCTGGTCGCGTACGGTGACCAGGCCGATCGGGTCCACCGTGCGCCACTTCGGGGCCTGGTCCGCGGCCGCGTAGTGGATGCGCAGCCTGTGTCCGGCGAGCACCGCGCGCCGGACCTCGGCCGCTATGGCGTCGGGCACCTCCTCGGCGACCGTGCGGCGCGCGAGGAGGTCGGTCTCCGGGTCGATGAGCAGCCGCCGCGTCGCGTCGGCCGCCGTGTCCCGATGGCTCTCGGGCAGCGCGTCCACCACCTTGAGCATGGCCGAGGCGAGCGCCGAGCCGAGGCCGAGCACCTGCCCGCCGCGCCGTGAACCGGCGACCAGCAGGGCGAGCGCCTCGTCGTGGTTCAGCCCGGTGAGCTCGGTCCGGAAGCCGGGCAACAACGCGAAGCCGCCGTTCCGGCCGCGTTCGGCGTAGACCGGGACGCCCGCTGCGGACAGCGCCTCCATGTCGCGCAGCACGGTGCGGGTGGACACCTCAAGCTCGCGGGCCAGCGTGGCCGCGGACAGCCGGCCGTGCCGACGCAGCAACAGCACGAGCGAGACCAACCGGTTGGCGCGCATTCGAAAACTCTACCGAAATACATGACACAAGGTGTCATGCTTTCGCTGCGAGGCTCTCCGCACGACGTCAGAGGTGAACGGCTGCCGAGCCGATGGACGTTCGTACTGTCGATGAATCGATTGGAGACATGTGGCCATGGAGCGAACGACGGTCAACCCGTGGACGTGGTCGGCGGAGCTGGGCTACAACCAGGGCGAAGTCGTCACCGGGCACACCCGGACCCTGTACTGCGCCGGACAGACCGCGATGAGCGGCGACGGCGAACCGCTGCACGACGGTGACATGGCTGCGCAGTTGGCACTCAGCCTCGACAACCTGGAGGCCGTCCTCGGCCAGGCCGACATGACCCTGGCGAACCTCGTCAGGCTCAACGTCTACACCACCGACGTCGACCTGCTCTTCCGGCACTACGGTGTGCTGGCGTCGCGGCTGGGCGCCGCGGGAGTTGCGCCGACCACCACGATGCTCGGCGTGACACGCCTGGCGATCCCCACCCTGATGGTCGAGGTCGAGGCCACCGCCGTCGCCTGACGCGACCGCACCGGCACGAGCGGCAGGGAGGCGACCATCAGGCCACCTCCCATGTCGCGAAGATGTGCAACGCCGCCCCGATCTGCGCCGCGGTGCGCTCGTCGGACACCCCCGCGATTCTCACGAACACCACGGACGACCCCGGATCGGCTGCGACGAACAGGGTCAGAGGCACCCGGCCGAGCAGAGGGTAGTCGTACCAGGCGTCTCGCTCGACATCCGTCGTGGGCAGCGCGGTCTCGACGGCCTGCCAGTCGGAGTCGCCGAACTCGTAGCCGGCGAAGGCTCCCACCGACTCGCACAGGGGCCGCAGGTTCGCGTCGATGATCCAGCGGTCGTCCGCGAGGTACTCATGATCCGGGGTGGTCATCCGTGTGCTTCCGTTCGTCTGCCGGGGCCGCGCCGGGCGATGGCACTGCCATGGTGGCAGCAACCCTCCGCCGGCGGTCCGGGGCGATCGTCGTCAGCCCGGCCCGCCGCCGAGGCTGATCTCGTTGCCCTCCGGATCCCGGTGACGGGGATGCCGGCGAAGAGGTCCAGGGCCCTGCCGTCCTCCACGGGGAGTCGAAGTGTCGTACGTACCGACTCCCGCGCGGCGCCGGGGGCGCGTGTCGTTTCCGTCCAAGACGGCTGCCGTGGCGCGGTCTACGGTGAACCCGACGGCTTGCCCCAGCAGGAGGAGAACAGCATGCGTGACCTGGTCTACACCGGTTTCATGTCGCTCGACGGCGTCGTGGACTCGCCCGGCGGTCCGGGGGAGGGGCACCGCAGCGGCGGCTGGGTGTTCAAGGACCTCGAGTTCGTCGAGGAAGCCTGGTCGCTGAAGGGCGAGGAGCTCGCCGACACGACGGCGCTGATGTTCGGCCGCCGCAGCTACGAGGCGTTCGCACCGGTCTGGCCGGGATCGGAGGACCACGCCGCGTACAAGGAGCTGCCCAAGTACGTGGTGTCGGGGAGCCTGTCCGAGGACGCCCTCGTCGACGGGTGGGGGCCGACGACGATCCTGCGCTCGACCGAGGACGTCGCCGCGCTGAAGGAGGGCGAGGGCGGCGCGATCTTCATCCACGGGAGCGCGGAGCTGGCCCGGCGGCTGTCGGACGCGGGCCTGATCGACCAGTACAACCTGCTCGTCTTCCCCGTGCTGCTCGGCGCCGGCAAGAGCCTGTTCGGCCGGGCCGACCGGGACAAGCAGATGCTGAGGCTGAGGGAGTCGGAGACCTACTCGAACGGGATCCTCAAGCTGGTCTACGACGTCGAGCGCTGACCCGTGTCGAGGGCGATCGCACCGCCTGCGCCGTCGCGCAGCTGCCCGGCGGTGCGTCCGACATAGGAGCGCAGCGCCCTGGCCAGATGCGGCTCGTCGAAGTAGTCGAGCTTGGCGACGACGTCGGCGGCCTGCTCGCCGGCCGCCAGCAGCTCCGCCGCCGTGCGCGCCCGCTCGATCTGCCTGACCGCGCCCCGCGTCAGCCCGGTCGCGGCACGGAACCGGCGCTCGACCGTGCGCCCGGAGACGGCCGGGCACTGTCCTCGCAGCACCTCGGTGACGAGCGGGTCACGGACCACGGCCCCGGCCCGGACGAGCCGCTCGACCAGCGCCTCGGCGTCGTCGGGCCCGGGTGTCTCCCAGCGCGCGCCGTCCAGCCGGAACGAACGGCGGGAGGTGTCGGGGAGCCCGATGCCGCCGTCGACCAGCGCCGGCGTGGGCACGGCCCGCAACGACGTGCCCACGGCGAACTCGATGCCCGTGAACGTCGCACCCTCCGGCACCGGCGCCGTCCCGCTCCGGGTCTCGGGACCGGTGACGCCCGCGTGCGCCTGCCCGTCCTGCTCCCAGAACACCAGGCCCAGCCGCACCCCCGCGACGGACGTCATCGCCGCGACCTGCTCACTCGTACACGTCCACACGGTGTCGACCCACGGAGAGTCGGACCCGCGCGTCTCGAACCGTAGCCCCACACGCGCAGGATACGCCGTGCCGCCCACCGATCGCCGGTCGCGTCCGGCGGTCAGCCGGCTCACGCCGCCGTGCCCCGATGGCCGCGGAGGAGGCGCGATGCAGTATGTGGTGCTGGGGCGCTCATCGCGTTTGTGGTTGGCGGCTTTCGGCCTGACCGTCCGAGCCGGGGAGGCGCACAATGCCAGGTGCATGCCACAAGGAGGTCGCGCCGTGAGTCCCCTGCCTTCCGAGAGATCCCGCCACACTGTTGCCCGGGTCGTCGTCGTACTGATGCTGCTCATGGGCTTGTCCGCCACTGTCGGATCGGCCGCCCACGCGGAGGAGCGGGCGGGGCACCAGGCGGCCATCGCGGTGCGTGGCGGTGACACCCTCTACAGCACCGGCGCCCGCTGCACCGTGGGCTTCAACGCCCGCTCCGGCTCCACGCTGTACGCACTCGTCTCGGGCCGGTGCGCCCAGGGAGCCCAGACCTGGTACGCCGACGCCGCCCTGACCATCGTCGTCGGTGTCACCGCGGGAGTGAGCTACCCGGGCAACGACTACGCGAGCGTTCGGTACACGAATACGCAGGTCGCCTACCCGGGCGAGGTCTCCCTGGGTAGCGGCGCCGGCGTCCGGGACATCACCGACGCGGCGAACCCGGTCGTCGGTCAGTCGATCTGCCACGTCGGGCGGACCACCGGATACCGCTGCGGGATCGTCCAGGCCGTGAACATCACCGTCAACTACGGCGGGGGAGCCGTCTTCGGACTGTTCCGGTCCAACATCTGCTCCGAGCCGGGGGACACCGGCGGTCCGGCCTTCTCGGGCGGAACGGCCCTCGGCATCATCGTCGGCGGCAGCGGGAACTGCAGTTCAGGGGGCTTCACCTACTACCAGCCGGTGCCCGAGTGGCTGGCGGCGTACGGCCTGAGTGTGTACTGAGGCGGGAGCGTGACCATCCCCCGGTCACCCCTCCCCCGAAAGTCCACAAACACACAGAATTCCCCCTCACAGTGGTCCCACACATCTTCCCCCCAAGATCGTTCTTAAGGCATA
>NZ_JBVIGS010000024.1:78775-95019 GCF_055570675.1 Streptomyces sp. NPDC031111 | reverse complement strand
GCGGCGGCCTGGATTCGATCACAACGAAGGAGCCGTCGCCCGCGCACCGGGAGGTGCATGAAGTTGTGTGTCCAGAGATCAAGGCCGGCGGAACCCCGGTACGTCAGCTCAGCGTGACCTGGCGGTTCGTCAGGCCGCCGCGCGCCCGGCGCTCGTCGGCGGTCAGCGGCGCGTCCGTGGCCAGCGCGGCGGCGAGCCGCTCGGCGAACTCGGCCGCCGGCTTCTCCACGTCCTGGGCGCCGATCCCGCTGGGCAGGTCCCAGACCGGCACGGTGAGCCCGTGAGCGCGGAAGGAACCCACGAGTCGGGTGCCCTCGCCGAGCGAGGACCCACCCGCCGCGTGCAGCCGCGCGAGAGCGTCCAGAAGCTGCTCCTCGGGGTGCGGCATGACCCACCGCAGATGGTTCTTCTCGGGCGTCTCGCACCAGTACGCGGCGTCCACGCCCGACAGCTTGACGGTCGGGATGGCCGCGGCGTTGGCCCGCTCCAGGGACGCGGTGACGTCCGGCGTGGCGTTCTCCGGGTCCGGGACCCAGAACTCGAACCCGCTGTGCACGACCGGCTCGAACGCGCCCTCGGGGTCGAGCAGGTCCTGGAGCCGCGGACCGTCGGCGGGAGCGCGCCGGGACTGCACCGGCGTACCCGGGTCGGCGGTGAGCGCGCGCTGGAGGGTGTCGGCGAGGTCGCGGCTGATGTCGCCGGAGGACGTGTCGTTCTGGAGGCCGAGCAGGACCGAGCCGTCGTCGCGGCGCAGGGCGGGCCAGGCCATCGGCAGCACCGTGGCCAGCGTCACCGAGGGGACGCCCTCGGGCAGGCCGCCCTTGAGCGTCAGCTCGACGGTGGCGGCCGGCACCAGTTCGCGCAGCGCCACCCAGTCGCACTCGCCCGGCAGGCCCTCGAACGGCCGGTGCACCAGCTCGGTCGCCGCGTGCGCGGCGGCACGGCCGTGACAGGCCTTGTAGCGGCGGCCGCTGCCGCACGGGCAGGGCTCGCGGGCACCGACGACCGGGATCTGCCCGTCCGTGGGCTGCGGGCGCTTGGCCTTCGTCTGGGGTCGCTTCTTGGCCATCGTGGGTGTCTCCCGGTTACGGCTCTACTCGTACGGGCGCGAGCCTAGCCGTTCATGCCACGGCCGACGGGATCCTGTGGACGACGTGCCGACCTGTGGACACCGCGGACACCCGACCGTGCCGGCGCGTTCTCCCCGGCCGGGGGCGCCCTCAGTCCAGGTCGTCGAAGACGTCCGCGAAGTCGAGCCCGGGTATGCGGGAGACCGAGGGGGCCGTCACCCGCGCCGCGAAGTCCTCGCGCCGGTGCCCCGCTCCCGCGTCCGGGTCGTACACGTCGTCATGGACGACGACCCACACCGTGACCTCGCCGGGCACCTCGTCGCGTACGCCCCAGTCGTCGGCCAGCGCGGTGATGATGTTCAGCCCCCGGCCGCCGTGCGCCGTGACCGACGGGGTGGCCGGCGCCGGGCGGGTCGGGCCGCCGCCGTCCGTGACCTCGACGACCAGCCGGCCGCGCGGATCCACCTGCCAGGCCGCGCGCACGTCCCCGTCGCCGGCCAGGGCGTCGCCGAGAGGCCGGCCGTGTTTGCACGCGTTGCTCAACAGTTCGGAAAGGATCAGTACGGCATCGTCGATGACCGAATCCGCCACGCCCCCGTCGCGCAGTTGCGCGCGCATACGGCGCCTCGCCTTCCCCACGCCCGCAGGGCCATGGGGTACGGCCATGCTCGACGACGTGGGCACCTCCTGTGCCACCACCAACGCCACCCCCGAGACCTCCTTCGCCCCACGCCACGGTGTGGATGCCCCATTGGCCTGAACCGGAAACCGGCCAATCCGCGAGCGGTGACGCACTCGAAAAGAACGAATACGCAACGAACGCGCCGGAGCACTCCCTGTAGCCGTGTGGCTGGATTTGGTCGCTGTGGCCGAGATGTGAGGATGCGCCGGGCCGGGTCGCGGGGTCAAGACTCCTGCGTGTACCGATTGGGGCCGATGGGGCGATTGGTGATGATGATGAGGTCCGCGCCGTCAGCGGCCGAGCTGGTCGAGCACCGCGCGGGGGCGGTTGGTGATGATGGCGTCCACACCGAGGCGTACACAGAGATCCACGTCCTCGGGCTCGTTCACGGTCCACACGTGAACCTGGTGGCCGGACTGCTTCAGCCGCTCGATGTACGCGGGGTGGCTGCGCACGATGCGGATCGAGGGCCCCGCGATCCGCACGCCGGTGGGCAGCCGTCCGTCGCGCAGCCGGGGTGAGACGAACTGCGTCAGGTAGACCGTGGGCAGCGTCGGGGACGCGGCACGCACGCGGTGCAGCGACCGCGCGGAGAAACTCATCACACGCACCGGCGATTCCTCGGCGTTGGCCGGCGCGTCCAGCCCGAACCGCTTGAGCAGGAGCAGCAGCCGCTCCTCGACCTGTCCCGCCCATCGCGTGGGGTGCTTGGTCTCGATCGCCAGCTCGACCCGGCGCCCGGCGTCGGAGACCAGCTCCAGCAGCCGCTCCAGGGTGAGGACGGAGGTGGCCTCCCGGTCCTCGGGGCGGTGCTCCCAGTCGGGCTCCTCGACGCGCGGCCCTCCGAAGGCGTCGCGGCTCTTCCAGGAGCCGAAGTCCAGGGCCGCCAGGTCCGAGAGCTCGAGCGCCGACACCGCACCCCTGCCGTTGGACGTACGGTTGATGCGACGGTCGTGAACACATACGAGATGGCCGTCGGCGGTCAGACGTACATCGCATTCGAGCGCGTCCGCACCGTCCTCGATCGCCTTGCGATACGCGGCGAGAGTGTGCTCGGGGGCGTCCTCGGAGGCCCCGCGGTGCGCGACGACTTGGGTCGGGTGCTGTCGTGCGTGGGTCACCGCGTCATGGTGCCACCGCGCACGGGTGGACGTGGGCGCGGAGTCGAGTGAACGGTCTCGCCGTCCGGTCGGAGGCATCGAGTGGCGCGCCTTACGTGAGTAATGCCCTATATAAAGAATGGCCCCGGACCCACAGGAACGGCTTATGGTGCCCTGACGGCCCGTGGGAAAAGCTGACGTCATACAAAGAGACATGCACAGCTGCATCGCGCCGGGCTCGTGGAAGAGCTTGAACGAGCGTGACCGAGTGCGACCGAGAACAACAGCCGTGGATCGAGGAGAGAAGCTGTGAGCACCGAGAACGAGGGCACCGCGGTACCCCCGGCGCCGTCCGCACCGCCGCCCGCGCCGGTGGACGCTCCCGCTGCTTCGGCACACCAGGGGCACCCGGCCCCGGGACCCGCTCCGGATCCCGGCCAGGGCTACGGCACCGCCCCGCAGGGCCCCGCGGGCGCCGAGAACCCCTACGGCCCGCCCGCCGCCCACGCGGCACAGGACCCCCAGGGCGGCGGCAACCCGGCCGGCCCGCACTCCCCGCACTCCCCCTCCGCCCCCGACGCCTCCTGGCCGCCGCCCCCGCCGCCGTCCACCCCGTCGTACGGCGACGGCGGTGCCGGGCACGGCTCGGGCGGCTGGGGCTCCTCGTACCAGCAGCAGCCGCCGCCGAAGAACGGCCGGGGGCGCGGTGGCATGGTCGCCGCGGTCCTGGTCGCCGCGCTGGTCGCGGGCGGCCTGGGCGGCGGCCTCGGCTACACGCTGGCCAAGGAGAACGACAGCAACGGCTCGACGACCGTCTCGTCCTCCACCAGCGGCGGCAACGTCAAGCGGGACCCGGGCACGGTCGCCGGCGTGGCCGCGAAGGCGCTGCCGAGCACCGTCACCATCGAGGCCGAGAGCAGCAGCGGCGAGGGCGGCACCGGCACGGGCTTCGTCTTCGACAAGCAGGGCCACATCGTCACCAACAACCACGTCGTGGCGGACGCCGTCGACGGCGGCAAGGTCTCGGCGACCTTCCCGAGCGGCAAGAAGTACGACGCCGAGGTGGTCGGCCACGCCCAGGGCTACGACGTCGCGGTCATCAAGCTGAAGAACGCCCCCTCGGACCTCAAGCCCCTCACCCTCGGCAACTCCGACGACGTGGCCGTGGGCGACTCGACGATCGCCATCGGCGCGCCCTTCGGCCTGTCCAACACGGTGACGACGGGCATCATCAGCGCGAAGAACCGCCCGGTGGCCTCCAGCGACGGCACCGGCAGCCAGGCCTCGTACATGAGCGCCCTCCAGACCGACGCGTCCATCAACCCGGGCAACTCCGGCGGCCCCCTGCTGGACGCACAGGGCAACGTGATCGGCATCAACTCCGCGATCCAGTCCACCAGCAACGGCGGCTTCGGCACGGGGCAGGCCGGCTCGATCGGGCTGGGCTTCGCCATCCCGATCAACCAGGCCAAGTACGTCGCCCAGGAGCTGATCGAGACCGGCAAGCCGGTGTACGCCAAGATCGGCGCGTCGGTCTCCCTGGAGGAGACGACGGGCGGCGCGAAGATCACCGATCAGGGCGCGGGCGGCTCCGAACCGGTCGACCCGGGCGGCCCCGCCGACAAGGCCGGCCTCCAGCCCGGTGACGTCATCACCAAGCTCGACGACCGGGTCATCGACTCCGGCCCGACGCTGATCGGCGAGATCTGGACCCACAAGCCGGGCGACGAGGTCACGATCACCTACGAGCGCGACGGCAAGGAGCGCACCACGGAACTCACCCTGGGCTCCCGCGTGGGCGACAGCTGACCTCACCCGAGAGCCCCGCACCCGTTACCCTTGTCCCCGCGCCGCCGATCACGGACCGGCGCGGGGAGGCGTGCCCGAGCGGCCGAAGGGAACGGTCTTGAAAACCGTCGTGGCAGCGATGTCACCGTGGGTTCAAATCCCACCGCCTCCGCGCTGAGAGCAGCGGAAACGACCCCTGACCCGGAGATCCGGGCAGGGGTCGCCTTGCGTGATCGGGCGCCACGTTTGTCCGGCGTTCCCCGTGATCCCCCGCTCGATCGGGCACGGGTGGGACACGGGAGCGGGAATCAGTTGCCGTGGTTGCTGTACGTCACTGCTGCGCCGCAACCTCCAATGAGCAAGGTCACCAACGCGGCTGCGTCTGCGTAGGCGTTGGCGATCTCGGCGCCGGGTGCAGTGACGAGCACGATCAGAATGATGACCATGATCAGCCGCTCAGGGGTGATCGGAATTGACATCCCCTGAGGGGTAGGCGACAAACTCATCTTGAGCCTCCTAGAGGTTCGGAGACCCGCCCTGCCGTGCACGCCTAGGAACCTGTTCGGCAAGGGCGGGTTTTTCGTGGCTTGACGGGCTCATTGTGAGCCGAGATCGGCTGTTCGCAAATTCGATCCCCTTTTTCCTGTCGCCGATTGGCTCACCCCGATCAGTGGCTGTGACGTGCGTCACTCTGCGGGTGCAACTGCCGCTGAAGGGCCCATCGATCCGGGTGCCGGCGTTCGTGCCGCTTCCTCGTCGCCCGCCCCGCCGATCCTGCCGCCAAGCCTGTCCGGTCGGGCGGGCGCCTGCATTGATATCCATCATGGGCATCGATACGCCTCTCCAGAAGCCGACGTATGCCGCACGTTCCTGCGTCTTCAGGACCCAGGGGGGTGGAGGTTTGTGCACAAACGATTCAATTGCCATAAGTCGCCCACTGCCTGCCTCGCATTGCGCGCGGGCCGGTGTCCGACGGGGCGCGTGCCCGTGCCGACGTTGTGACGCTGGGACGTTCCGCTCCGGCACCGGCACCCGCCCACAGCATCGGAGAGCGTCGGCCAGCGACGGAGCACAAGCGGATCCGTGGCTCTTGTAGTGGCTAGGCATGGCGGACCGTGGCGATTGGTCGTTCAAACGTCGTTCGCCTCGAAGTGCCCGCTAGGTTCGGGGTAGTTCGGCCCTGTCATGCCTAGGCGCCCTGCTCATCCTGAGCGGGGAGCCGGCTGGTTCGTACCTCGACCGGTCGGAAGCAACAACAGATGGGAGCCGAAACGATGGTGCGACCCAAGCAGAGGAAGCGCCGCCGACGCCTGACCAGAGATTGGGTCGAGTTGGCGGTGGTGACTCTCGGAGCGGTCACTGCCATTGCGGGGTGTGTTGAACGGTTCATGCACTGATCAGTCATGAGCTCGTGAAGTCGGCCGGTACGGACGGGCAGCAGTGAGCCCGGCCGCGTCTTAGTCGGCCGGGCTCACGTACCCCGCGCATAAGACCTGACCTCGGATAGCCCCCGGGTCAGGTCTTTGTGTTGGAGCGCGGGAGCCATGGGGCTGTCCGCGGAGGACAGGATGTCGTCGGCCGCCGTTGGTCGGACACGTCCGGCAAGACGCCCTGCCAGAGTCTCGATAGTACAGGCGGCCCTGGCACGTCAGCGGCGTTTCCGCAGGTCAGGGTAGGTGGCGGAAAGTCTGGCGGGAGGTGGCGAGGGGCCTGGCGAATGTTGTGTCGCTACCTGTTGCCGCAGGTCAGAGCTTTGGGAGGGTGGCGGGAAAGTATGGCGGAAGGGTAGCGATGGGTGGCGATGGGACGGTGCCTGGAGGAAGCGGGATTTCACGCTCTCGAGCCCCCTCCTCGGCCGCTCTGGAAGGCAACGAGCAGCAGGTGGAATGCAGTCGGCGACGTAAGGCCGAGCGGTCCTGAAACCGTCGTGGCGGCGATGTCACCGTTCGTCGGGATCGTGGGTGCGGGCGGGTGGGGTGGTACAGGATGAGGCATGCGATCGGATGACTGGTTCCTCACCGAAGACGTCGACGAGTTTCTGGGGCGGGCCGGGGGCTTCCTGCGTGCGCGGCCCGGGGCGCATGTCATGCAGTTGACGTGGGCCGAGCGGGTAAGGGCGCGCGGGGCGGGGGCGTTCGGTGGTGAAGCGCCCCTCTTTGGGGTGCTGGAGCGGGCCGGGGAGGTGCAGGCCACCTTCTATCGGCTTCCGCCCCGGGCCTTGGGGCTCTCCCCGCTCACACCCGAGCAGGCCGACTCGCTCGCCGCCCGCCTGGTCGCCCTCGGACACCTCCCGAGCCGCGTGAGCGCGGACGACGCCACCGCGACCGCGTTCGCCGAGGCGTGGCAGCGGCGCAGCGGGGCGGCGCCGGAACCGCGCGACACCCGGGTCCGGCTGTACGGACTCGGGACGCTCACCCCGCCGGAGCCGATGCCGGCGGGGCGGGGCAGGGTCCTGGGGGAGGAGGACCTCGAGGAAGTCATGTTCTGGTGCGGGGAGTTCGCCAAGGCCGTCGGGGAGGACGTCTCCATCGACGCCGGTACGTGGGCCGGCACCCGCTTCGCCGACAAGCGCTACACGCTCTGGGAGACCCCGGACGGCACGCCCGTCTCCGTCGCGGGCATGAACCCGTTGATCGGCGGTCAGATCCAGGTCGACATCGTCTACACCCCCGCTCACCTCCGGGGCCGCGGCTACGCGGGCGCCGTGACGGCGGAGGTGAGCCGGGCCGCGCTGGCGGCGGGGGCGAGGGATGTCGTGCTCTTCGCCGATCAGTCCAATCCGACGAGCAACGCGCTCTACCAGCGCCTGGGTTACCGCGCTCTCACAGACTGGGGGGTGTACGACTTCGCGTACGCGGCCGACTGAGCCGGGGTCGTCTCAGGACGCCGCGCGCAGGAGGCGCAACTGGCCGATCTCCGCCACGTTCTTCATCAGCTCGGCGTTCACCCAGGCGACCATGTGCGCCTTGGTGTGCGCCGGGTCGTTCGGCCAGGGGAAGGGCGCCGTGGCGTTCAGGTCCGCTTCGGTGAGGTCGTCGAGGACCGTGAGCCATTCGTCGCGAAGGGCGCGCAGCCAGTCCACCGTTGGCCGGCCTTCGCCCGGCCAGACGATCTCGGTCCGCTCGCGGGGGCGGCGTCCCCGCGCGTGGTCCGTCGTCACGCTCCACCACCAGCCGATGTGCCAGCTGATCCAGGCGATGGTGGGCACGGGCACCGGGTCGGGCTCGGTCTCCGCCCAGTCGGGGACCCAGGTTCCGTCGGGTGACCGGCGCACCGTCCAGCAGTGGGGCGTGGGTTCCCACAGGAAGTCGTCCGGCTCCAGGCGCTCCAGGTGGTACTCGAACAGTGACCAGGTCAGCTCGAACTGCCAGCGCAGCAGGGAAGTGGGCATGCGGGGGCCTTCTGTGGGGCGGTACGTGGGTCAGAGTTCCTCGTCCGTCGCCAGTCGCTCCCACGGCACGTCCCGCAGGTCGGGTTCCGCGTCGTAGCCGGACGGGACGTGGGGGGTGGGCTGGAACCAGATGACGGTGAGGCGTGAGCGGTACAGGGCGCGGTCGTGGGCCGGGTCCAGGGCCGTGGAGCGGAAGCTGCCGACGCAGGTCACGGAGGGCAGGACCTCCACCGGGCCGAAGGCGCCCGCGTACTGGTCGGGGTACTCGCGCGGGGGCGGGATCAGATGGACCGGGGCTCCGGGGAAGGCCCGTTCGGCGGAGTGCAGCACTCCGCTGATCCTCGCGTCGTTGAGCGGCTTGCACGGGTAGCCCTCGAGGAGGCCGCCGTACGTCGACGACATGCGCAGTTCGGAGAGGTCGACCGGGCGGCCGGAGGCGAGGACGACGCGGGCGAGTGCCATGGTCGGCACTCTAGGGCGGTGGTGCATCGGGGGCTTTCGATTTTCGGGGGAGCGGAAATTGACGGGGACGGACGTCAGGAGCGGTGGGCCGTCATGCGTGCGGCCGACGCGATCGTCGCGCGGGCCTCGCGTTCGGACAGGCCGGTGCTGAGGGCGGCGGTGACGAGCGGCTCCACCAGGTCGGGGCCGATGCCGTCCTCGTAGGCGCGGCAGGCCGCCCAGAACAGGCGGGTGTTGCGCTGGCCCTCGTGTGCCGCGAGGACGAACTGGACCAGGCCCTGGCCGTGTCCGCCGGTCGACGGCGGGGTCGGGTGGTGGGCGCGGGGCGGGGGAAGGAGCAGGCGGAGGAGTGCGGGCGGGCAGGGCGCCGGGGGCAGGTGCGCGGTGCCCGGGGCGGTGGCGTACGTGCCGCGTTCCGTACGGGAGCCGGGTCCGACGAGGTAGCCGCCGGCGCCCCGGATGTCGATGCCGGGGGCGAGCCGGCCCGCGGAGTTGGGGACGACGACGTCCGGTGGGCCGCTCAGCCACAGATGGCGGCCGCCGCTCGGGGTCAGCACGACCACCGTGGCGGGGATCGTGAACAGATGGCGCAACGCCAGTTCGCGCAGGGCGGCGGAGGAGTCCGTGCCGGCCTTCGTGTCCAGGTCGACGCCGATGAGGTGGTGCGGGGGCAGTCCGCAGGCGATGCCGTAGCCGGTCGCGCGGGGCGCGGCGGCGAACAGCGCGCGGATGCGGGCGGGATCGGTGGAGGCGTCGTGGACACCGTGTCCGAAGCGGCCGCACTCGCCGTGGCAGGGCGGCCCCGCCGGTTCCTGGGTGTCGCGGTGGGGGGAGCGCAGGGCCGGGAGCTTCGTCCGGGACAGGGGGATGACGGCCAGTCCGCGTTCGGCGGCTGACAGGGCGTGTGCGAGGGCCAGCGTCGTGGCCTGCCGGTCGGTGGTGGCCATGACTCCATGTTCGTACACATGTTCGAAGAAGGGAAGGGGGAGGGGGTGCGACGCGCCGAGGTGGAGGCGTTCGCGGGAAAAGTGGTGGAACGGTTCACTCCTTGCGCGGACCGGGGTTCAGGTGTCCTCCTCCGGGCGGAGCGGGGTTCAGGAGGCGGGATGGGGTTTATCGGCCTGTCGTCACGCTTGCGTGGGAAGAGCGGGGTCCGGGGTGGTTCGGCGCGGTTCCGTGGGCAACTCTGATCTCGCGACGTCGTCCACAGCACCGGGGCGGGGGGAACTTCCCCGGTGGCAGCCGTATTTCACGCACACACGGCCATAAGCCGGTGCGTCCTTGTTCTGGAGGGAACACAACATGGCAAGCATCCGTACCGCCCGCGTCATCGCCGCGGTCTCCGCCCTTCCGCTCGCGGCCGCCCTCTTCACCGGCGTCGCGGCGGCGGACAGCGGCTCCCTGGCGGACGACGGATCGATCGCGACGGCCACCAGCTCCCAGGCCGACGCCCTCGGCAGCGGCGTCGGCGGCGACAACTTCGGCAACTCGGCCACCTCGCAGCAGCAGGCCACCGGCTTCGGCGCCTCGAACACGAGCAACAGCGCCCAGGTCAACGGATCCGCCTTCACGGCCGTCAACCAGGGTGACGACAACGTGGCCATCGTCTTCACCCCGCTGTGGTGACGAGGCCGGCGATCTGACGGCCGGGTGTGCTTCGTGGGGTGCGAGGCGTCCGCGCGGCGGTACTTCGGTACCGCCGCGCGGGCGTTTCCCGGAGCCGTCCCTCAGGGTCGACCCGCAGTACCCCTCACCCTCTCGTCCACCTTCAGGAGGTGCGGCAAACCCCACCCCTACAACCTGAGGGGGACCCGCCTTCGGGACCTGCGGGCGATCCGCCGGACCGGCCCCGCTCATAGCGTTGAGCCATGACCACACCCGTCTGCACAAGGGCTTCGAAAGCCGCCTCTCCGGCGACAGCGTCGCAGACCCTCCCGTACCCGTCGTTCTCGTCGTACATGAGGGCCCGCCAGCCGGTGCTTCTGCGTACCGCCCGGTCGCTGACCGGGAATCCGAGCGACGCGGAGGACCTGCTGCAGACCGCATTGACCAAGACCTACGTCGCCTGGGAGCGCATAGAGGACCACCGCGCGCTCGACGGCTATGTCCGCAGGGCCCTGCTGAACACGAGGACCTCGCAGTGGCGCAAGCGCAAGGTCGACGAGTTCGCCTGCGACGAGCTGCCCGAGCCCGAACCGGTGCCCGGCGGCGACGACCCGGCCGAGCAGCAGGCGCTGCGCGACGCGATGTGGCGGGCGATCATGCGGCTCCCCGCGCGGCAGCGGGCGATGGTCGTGCTGCGGTACTACGAGGACCTCAGCGAGGTCCAGACGGCCGAGGTGCTCGGCGTATCGGTGGGCACGGTGAAGTCGGCCGTGTCGCGGGCCCTCGGCAAGCTCCGCGAGGACGCCGAACTGGGGCTTGTCCGGAATTGAGGCATAAATCCCCCGGCGCGGCGTGATCGATCATCCGCTCCCCTAGTGACATACCGCGCGGTATGTGCGCAGAATCAGCGCAACCCTTACCGCCGCGTAGGCAATGTCGCCACAGGAGGACGCCGTGCTGAGCACCATGCAGGACGTACCGCTGCTGATCTCGAGGATCCTGACCCACGGGTCGACGATCCACGGCACCTCACAGGTGACCACCTGGACCGGCGAGGGCGAACCGCACCGCCGTTCCTACGCGGAGATCGGCGCCCGGGCGGCCCAGCTGGCCCACGCCCTGCGCGACGACCTCGGTGTCTCCGGCGACGACCGGGTCGCCACCCTCATGTGGAACAACGCCGAACACGTCGAGGCGTACTTCGCGATCCCCTCCATGGGCGCGGTCCTCCACACGCTGAACCTCCGCCTGCCGGCCGAGCAGCTCGCGTGGATCGTCAACCACGCCGCCGACCGGGTGATCCTCGTCAACGGTTCGCTGATCCCCCTGCTCGCCCCGCTGCTGCCGCACCTGAAGACCGTCGAACACGTGGTCGTCTCCGGACCCGGCGACCGTGCCGCCCTGGCGGACGCCACCGCCCAGGTGCACGAGTACGAGGACCTGCTCGCCGGACAGCCCGTCGCCTACGACTGGCCGGAGCTGGACGAGCGTGCCGCCGCCGCCATGTGCTACACCTCCGGCACCACCGGCGACCCCAAGGGCGTGGTCTACAGCCACCGTTCGATCTATCTGCACTCCATGCAGGTCAACATGGCGCAGTCGATGGGCCTGACCGACCAGGACACCTCGCTGGTGGTGGTCCCGCAGTTCCACGTCAACGCGTGGGGCCTGCCGCACGCCACCTTCATGACCGGCGTCAACATGCTGATGCCGGACCTTTTCCTCCAGCCCGCCCCGCTCGCCGAGATGATCGAGAGCGAGAAGCCGACCCACGCCGCCGCGGTCCCCACCATCTGGCAGGGCCTGCTCGCCGAGCTGACCGCCAAGCCCCGCGACGTCTCCTCCCTCACCCAGGTCACCATCGGCGGCTCCGCCTGTCCGCCGTCCCTGATGGAGGCGTTCGACAAGCTGGGCATGCGGGTCTGCCACGCCTGGGGCATGACGGAGACCTCCCCGCTCGGCACCATCGCCCGCCCGCCGGCGGCGGCCGTCGGCACCGAGGCCGAGTTCGCCTACCGCCTGACCCAGGGCCGCTTCCCGTCCGGTGTCGAGGCCCGCCTCACCGGTCCCGGCGGCGAGCGCCTCCCCTGGGACGGCGAGTCCGCGGGCGAGCTGGAGGTGCGCGGCCCCTGGATCGCGGGCGCCTACTACAACGGCCCCGACGCCGAGCCGCTGCGCCCCGCCGACAAGTTCAGCGAGGACGGCTGGCTGAAGACGGGCGACGTCGGGACGATCTCCCCCGACGGCTTCCTCACCCTCACCGACCGCGCCAAGGACGTCATCAAGTCCGGCGGCGAGTGGATCTCCTCGGTCGAGCTGGAGAACGCGCTGATGGCCCACCCGGACGTCACCGAGGCCGCCGTGGTCGCCGTCCCGGACGACAAGTGGGGCGAGCGCCCGCTGGCCACGGTCGTCCTCAAGGAGGGTTCCACCGCCGACTTCACCACCCTGCGCGCCTTCCTCCAGGAGGAGGGAAAGATCGCCAAGTGGCAGCTCCCGGAGCGCTGGACGGTGATCGAGTCGGTGCCGAAGACCAGCGTCGGCAAGTTCGACAAGAAGGTGCTGCGCAGGCAGTACGCCGAGGGGGAGCTGGACGTCACCCGGCTCTGAGACACGTAGGGCAGGCGCCGGGCGGTGCGTCGTCGCACCGCCCGGCGTACGGATCACCGTCGTACGGCGGTGATCCCCCAGCCCAGCGCCAGCCAGACCGCCGCCACCGCCGACACCCCGTTCCAGCCGAAGTGGGTGAAGGCGGTGCCCGCGAGGGCGGAGGCGGTGGCGCCGCCGGCGAAGCCGGAGACGACGTAGGCGGTGTTGGCGACGGCCGGGCTCGACGTGGTGGTGAGGGCGAGGGTCTGGTTGGCGACGTGGGAGGCCACCAGGGCCGCGTGGATCGCGATCGCGGCGGCGAACAGCGCCCAGATCACCTGCCCACCCAGCCAGAACAGCGGCACGGCGACGGCCGCGAGCAGATAGGCGCCCCGGACGACCCGGGCGGCGCCGAACCGGTCGACCAGCCCGCCCGCCAGCGGTGCCACCGCGCTCGCGGCGAGCCCGAAGAGGCCGAACAGGCCGGCGGTGGCCGTGGACAGGTCGTAGGCGGGGCCGGTCAGCAGCAGGGCGAGAGACGTCCACAGGGCGCTCCACGCACCGAACATCCCCGCCTGGCGCACCGACGCGCGCCACAGATCGGGCGAGCGGCGCAGCAGTCCGGGCAGCGCGGCGAGGGCGCCGAACAGCGAGCCGTCGCGGTGCCGGCGCTCGGACGGCAGGACGGCGGCGGTGGCGAGCCCGAGGGCGAGCGTGAGCACGGCCGCGCCCGCGAACACCCACCGCCAGCCGAAGGCCTGTCCGGCGAGGCCGCCGAGGACCCGGGCCGCGACGATGCCGGTGAACAGACCGGCGATCACGGCGGCGACATGGCGGGCGCGGCGGGAGGCGGGGGCCCGCTCGGCGACCAGCGGGACGAGCAGCTGCGGCACGACCGTGCCGGCCGAGGCGACGAACACGGCGACGGCCAGCGCGCCGGTGCCGGGGGCGGCCGCACTGGCGATCAGGGCGGCGGTGGTGACCAGGGTGAGCACGGTGACCAGCCGGCGCCGGTTGGCGGTGTCGCCGAGCGGGGCGAAGAAGAGCAGCCCGACGGCGTATCCGAGCTGGGCGACCGAGGCGATCCAGGCCACGGCGGACGAGGTGGAGCCGAAGTCGCGGGCGATCAGGGAGAGCAGCGGTGCGGCGAGGTAGATGTTGGCGGCCGTGACCGCGGTGCAGACGGCGATGAGCGCGAGGAAGGTGCCGGATCCGAGGGACCGGCCCTGACCCTGTGCGGTGGCGGGTGGCCTGCGGGCCTGTTGGGCGGTGCGGGGGACGGGCGCTGACGGCATGGACGGAGTACTCCTTGGAGCCTGCTCTAACAACTAACTGGTTGGTTGGCTAATAGGTCGAACAGTCTGCGCCTCGGTTCGATTCCCTGTCAACCAAACGGTTGGTTACTTGCCGCGCTACCCTGGGCCCATGGCAGTCAGGGACCCCGAGGCCACCAAGGCCCGGATCTTCGCGGCGGCGGTCACCGAGTTCGCCCGGCACGGCATCGCCGGTGCGCGCATCGACCGCATCGCCACCGAGGCGAAGGCCAACAAGCAGCTGATCTACGCGTACTTCGGCAACAAGGCGGAGCTCTTCGCCATCGTCCTGGAGCGCAAGATGCTGGACCTCGCCGAGTCCGTTCCGGTCGACCCGGACGACATCGAGGGCTGGGTCGACCGGCTGATGGACTACCACGCCGCCCACCCCGAACTGCTGCGCCTGCTCTTCTGGGAGGGCCTGGAGTACGGCACGGACGAGCTGCCCCACGAGGGCGAACGCCAGGAGCACTACGTCCGCAAGGTCGCCCTGCTCCGGGACGGTCAGGAGCGCGGGGTCGTCACCGACGCCATCCCGCCGGGCGACCTGCTGTTCCTGCTGACCGCACTGGCCAACTGGACGGCCGTCGTCCCGCAGATGCGCCGCATCCTGGTCGGAGACGACGCGGAGGACCGTGCCCGGCTGCGCGCGTCGGTCAAGGAGGCCGCCCGCCGCCTCGTCACCCGCTGACGGCGGAGCGGGTCAGTTGGTCCCGATCCGCGACAGCAGGTCGACGATCCCCTCCTGCACCTCGTCGCTGGTGGACCGCTCCGCCAGGAACAGCACCGTCTCGCCCGAGGCCAGCCGCGGCAGGTCCGCCTGGTCGACCGCGGCCGTGTAGACGACCAGTGGGGTGCGGTTGAGCTGTCCGTTCGCCCGCAGCCAGTCGACGATCCCGGCGGAGCCGGCCCGGCGCCGCTGCACCTGCATCAGGTCCATCACCACGAGGTTCGGCCGGAACTGCCCCGCCAGCGTCACCGCGTCGGCGTCGCTCGCGGCCCGCGCGACCTGCATCCCGCGCCGCTCCAGCGTGCCGGTCAGCGCCAGCGCGATCTCCGCGTGCTCCTCGATCAGCAGCACGCGCGGGGGGTGCTGTTCGCTGTCGCGCGGCGCGAGTGCCTTCAGCAGTACGGCGGGGTCGGCACCGTAGGCGGCGTCGCGCGAGGCCTGTCCGAGCCCGGCCGTGACCAGCACCGGCACCTCGGCGGCCACCGCCGCCTGGCGCAGCGACTGGAGCGCCGTACGGGTGATCGGCCCGGTCAGCGGGTCCACGAACAGCGCGGCGGGGAAGGCCGCGATCTGCGCGTCGACCTCCTCGCGCGAGTGCACGATCACCGGCCGGTAGCCGCGGTCGCTCAGCGCCTGCTGCGTGGTCACGTCGGGCGCGGGCCACACCAGCAGCCGGCGCGGGTTGTCCAGCGGCTCCGGCGGCAGTTCGTCGTCCATCGGCTGCGGACGCGGCGGGTCCGCCACCTCGACGGCGCCTCCCGGACCGTCCAGCGGCTCGGGTCCCTCGGCGGCGTCCGCGTCGGGCGCCCCTATGGCGTACGAACGTCCGGCACCCTCGGCCGCCGACGCGAGCCGGGACTGCGCCGCCGCCGGTGCCTGGGCGTTCGCCGGTACGGGCTCGGCCGACGGGTGCGGGCGCGCGCCCTGCTCGTTGCCCGCGGCCGGGTCGGGACGCGTACCGAGCTTGCGGCGGCGGCCGGAGCCGCCCGGCTGGTGCGGGGGCGGTGTCGCCGACGGCAGCGGCTGCTGCACCTGGGCGGCCTGCCGGTTGAACGGCACGCCCTGGCCCAGCGTTCGTACGCTGATCGCCCGCCCCTGCGTGGAGTTCGGGTCCACCGCCGCCTCGGCGGGCAACGGCTGAGCGGCCCGCTGTGCCGGCGCGCCCTCGGGCGGCAGCGGCGTACCGGACGCGGGCGTCGGCGCCGGGGCTACGGGCGTACCGGCGCCGGAGGTGTCAGCGGCGGCGGGCCACTGCTGGGGACCGGGGGCGCCCTGCCCGGCCGCGGCGGCGGCCTCGGCGGGCAGCGGCTGCGCGGCGGGCAGCGCCGGAGCGACACCGGGCACCTGGCCCTGGGCGGGCGCGGGGGCGCCCTGGGCCGGGGCCGCGGTGCCGTGTGCGGGTACGGGGGCTCCCTGGGCCGGGATCGCGGCGCCCTGTGCGGGTACGGCGGCGCCCTGCGCCGGTACGGGGGCACCATGTGCGGGTACGGGCGCGCCCTGCGCCGGGACCGTAG